>NZ_JBBOUA010000010.1:0-8397 GCF_038005845.1 Priestia sp. FSL P4-0332 | reverse complement strand
TTTCACTTTTATCAACTATAAACACAGCTATGATCAACCACACATGTAAGAAAAGCCCTCAATTAATTTTGAGGGCTTTTCTTGTACTAGCATTTTGCTATCTTTCTCATTTCCAAAACTCCCACCACTTTTTATTGGAGGATTTTTTAGGCTCTTCAATAGATGCTGCTATCTCTAATTTAGACTCCTGTAATTCTCTTATAGAGCTCATTAACTTTTGATCTCGATCATCTAACCTTTTAATAAGTACTTCTTGAAATTTCCGCTGCTGTTCTTCTTGTTTTCGTGTCCATTCATTTAGAAAATCCTCATGTTTTTTTAATTCTTCCTGGACTCTTTTAGCCACTATGGATTCTATCTCCTGAACAGGAACAAACCCTTGATTCTCTAAGGATTGTTTAGGTTGTTGTTCAGAAGAGTTTATATTCTCTGTATCGTAAA
Organism: Priestia sp. FSL P4-0332; assembly: GCF_038005845.1. Lineage (NCBI taxonomy): Bacteria > Bacillati > Bacillota > Bacilli > Caryophanales > Bacillaceae > Priestia > Priestia sp. FSL P4-0332. The sequence continues at coordinate 7,956 of NZ_JBBOUA010000010.1, read as the reverse complement.
TCTTAGGGAATCCTTCTTCTACTAAAAGTTTGAGTATCTGAGCAGATTGGAGACTTCGTTTATTTCTCATCTTAGCTATAAAAAGAAAAACAGGTAACGAAGATGAATCAATTAAGTACTTATTCTTTTCACCTTGCTTAACATTTATAAAATCCTTATAAGTTTGGCAATTACGCTTTATAGTCATGGCCGACACTTTTACTTGTTTGGCCATCTCTTCAGCTGATAACCACTGTTTAGAAGCCTTCACTGTTCAGATCACCGCTTTCAAATTCAACTAAACATCTAAACTAAACACCATTCAAACACTTAAACAATTCCATGCTACATATAGGTTAACCTCTTTTCTTGTTCAGATCATTGTTTAGTTAATTATTTTTAAAAATGATCTGAACAACTATTTAAACACGATCTAAACAATGAACAACCACGCAAAAAATCTTATTTATAAATGCCTGGCCGCCTTGAGGCGGTATATTAGCCTTGAGTCTTATTTATAGAAGAGTATTTAGTACTTATCAGATTAAAATAGTTCATAGTGGCCGCTCGAAAAATTTAGTGTTTTAACTGAGGTTTTCAAACGAAAAAAAGTATAAAAAGATCCTTGCAATTCTATCAGCGAATTGCTATTTAAATAAAGAGTGAGAAGAGAGAAACTTTTTAAAGTGCTATGAACGCTGTTATATCAGCATTTTTAACACTTTTCGTGTGTTGCAAAAATGCAACAGTTGCGTTGCAAAAATGCAACACACGAAAAGTAAAAAAAAGAGCCTATAATAGGCTCTTTTTTAATTAAAATAATTTATCTGGTAAATCTTTTAATATCTTCATTTTCATAGCTTTATGAAACATAACTTGCAAAGCTTGATTTACGTTATCTTTATCACCTGCATAAATAATATGTGGATTTACAAAAATAGCATAAGCTTTCGCGTTATTATCTTCAACTCCTGATTCGCCCTTAAATAAGATGCCCTTTTTAACTAATGAATTGATAACAGTACTTGTGTTTGTTCTGTTGCTATTAATTAATTTTGCAATTTCTGAAATATTAGCAGGTACTGGATTTTTAGCTTTAATATCTAAAACAATACAATTAGTTGAAAAAGCTATATATGGGATAATATCATGCAAAAACACTTTTTCTCTCCCAGTAAAATATTTCTCTTTATTTAGGTATCCTTGATTCTCCTGCAAAGTTTGTACAAACCTCACTCTCGATTGTGGAGTCCTTTTTGTTCCTATAAAAATATCTTTACCAGTAGCTTGACTTAACGTTTCCATCGCTTGATTGACTTTATCTTGATCTACACCATGATAATCTGTTTTAGCTCTCTCTTTTTCAGCTTCTAAATCTCTTGACCTTGCTTTTTTTTCCGCTTCAACAAGCTTTTTTTGCAAATTTACAATATTATCTTTGTTTTTTTCCAAACTAATTCCTCTCCTTATATGGCAGGAATCAGTCCCTTATGATAGAATATGTACATCAATATGTATATAAGGGACCCATTCCCTTTCTTGTTTGAGAAACCGCCTGCCGTCCAAAGCAAGGGCGGTTTTTCTCATTTATACTACATTCAACACTATCAATAATTTCCCTCTTTTTCTACTCTTTTCGCAGTTTTTCAACGAATTTTGTAAAAGACTAAACCATTATACTAGATTAATACCAAACAACCCAAAGAACCATTTAAACAAGAAGAATACAGGTACCATAAAGACTGCTGCACCAGCTCCATATTTCACCCAATCTAGCCAGCCATTAAACGCCACACCTAGCTTAGCGTTCGATATCATAGTCTTGCTGTTTTTCTCGATTTCGCTGAGTTCTGATTTCGCCTTCTCGCTCAACATGTCGAACTTGCTCCCCAGGTTGTTGCTGATCTTCTCGAGTTCGTCCTTGATCACTTGATTGTTTGTTTGGAACTCGTTGTTCAGAAACTCCTGATTCTTTTTCATCTCGCTGTGCAATACCCTGATGGCCGTCTTCATCTCGGCCAAAGTTTCGTTCGTATATTGCTTGTGCTCTAAGATGGCGGTCTCTAATTTGTTGATCGATGTCAGCGAGGTCAATCTCATTTCCGCTTGTACGTCTTGGCTCGTTTGTTTGATCTGTTCGAGCTCTTGTTGCATCATCATCTCTTTGTTCATGTTTTCTTTCAGAAACGTCGAGAGATAGCCCTCCGTCGCTCTGAGACGCAAAATCATCTCTTCGTATATCCTCTTCAAGTCCTCGGTTGACTGTTGTTGCTGAACTTGTTGTTTTTCTTTCTCTTGTAACTTGTCTTTCAAAGCCATGTAAAATCGTCTCCTTTTCATACGCCCACCCTAATTTAGTGCCACGTACCTTTTTATTCGATTCTAGATGCTCATACGTGATGTTTTTACCTCGTAGCGTTGCTTGGACGCCTTGGTCTTTTAAACGTTCCTGAAAGTCTTCAAAACTAGTTGCTTGTTCTTTTGAAGAGTCGACGGCCGTCCGAATTTCATCTTTCCAACTCGACTCACCTTTTTGAAGCAATGACTGTTCAGCTAATGTGTAGCGAACATCAGACGAGCGCTCTTCTACAATGGACAGCCCATGTTCCTTGCACAGTTCATCACTTATTTTGCGCACATGGTCAATAGCCTCTTGGCCGTGCGCATGAAACTTTCTACCGTCCTCATAATTCACAGCATTAATGACAATGTGATTATGAATGTGATCCTTGTCAGTGTGCGTATAGACGGCCACCTCATAGCCATTTGCCAACCTCTCAGCTAGTTGTAACCCAATCTCATTGGCTTGCTGGGGATCCACTTCATCTGGTTTAAACGACTGGATCACATGATGCGCTTGTATGCCGCCTCTCTTACCCCATATTTCCCTTGTAGCTTTAAATTGGTTTCTAACATAGTCCACATCGCAATCAAGCGAATTTGACACCTCAGCGCGCTTCTCAGCGTACTTCAGTAACGCATTGGCGTTTTTCGTCGTACTCAGCTTAATCGTTGCCATGCTGCAGCCAATCCCCTTTTAATTTCGTCGAGATTGTATACCAATCTCTCAAGCTCCTGTTCACCCAATTGTTCGATGTCCCTTGCATTGCACCATTTCGCAATTTGGTTCACATTGGTACCCACAGCTCGCAATTCCTTCGCGATGGCTAGGGCGCCCTCACGATTGATCTTCGGCTGTCGTACGCGGGTACCCTGTGCCTTTGCTTTCACAAAGGCAGGCACCGTCATTCCTACGTTATCCGCCATCAGCGATAGCCGTTCAAATTCCTCTTCAGTGACACGGAACTTCACCTGTTTAGGCTCGTTCCTACGCTCGCCTTTCGTCTCGCTCATCCCTTTATTCCTCCTTATGTTCACCTACTGGACGTGGTGAACTTGGTGTAAAATTCCAGCTGTATGCTTCCATAATACACCAAACAGTCAGAATAAGGCAAGCTCTACAATTGGTACCCAATTGAGCTTGGTTATGCTTTGCATAACAATCCCCCCAGCCCCCTTTTCAAGGGGGAGCCAAACCGCGGACGCTGTCCACACCTGCCAAAGGAAAGCTCCTTTGGAATGGCTTCTACAAACACCCCCAACCCCCTCAAAACTTTGAGGGGGCTCCCTCGCCGGTTGGCGTCAAACAAACGTGGTTGTTTGAGTGCCAAGAGGGTCTTGGTGTAGTGACGTTGTCAATTCCTTAATGCTCCCTACGGTCCGCTTACCATTGACAACGCAGCTTATCTCCCCCTTTGTTTTGGGGTAGAGGCTGGCTTCTTATGTTTTTAATGTGTTGCTCATCTTGGAGTAAGATGAGCACTTTTGGACGGCCGAGCTGGCGATTCGGCAGGTATACTTTCTAAACAAGCCGATCCCCTAATTCCTTCGTTTTGGGTATGTCGGCTTGGCGGGAGATTCAAACCTGCCGAAATTTTTTATACAAGGAGAAAAGAGTGGAGAATTTTTAAGTGGTTTTCTTAAAAAATACTACTCGTACCTTGTATAAAAAATAGCCTAGACTAGGTGAAAATGAATAAATAAAGGAAAAAACCACTAAATTAAATAGTGGTTTTTTCCTTTATTCTTATATTTGATAACAAGCTTATTTTATTGGTACGTTACATGCATAGCGAAGAGTTTCTGCATAGCTTACATCTGGTCTTGCTGGTTCTAAATTATATGGATTTTTCCTAGAACCTATGGTTCCGAGATGACAAGCATATTGATCATATAATCCACTTGTGTTTTTCCATTTAGAATTCCCAGAGTGAACAGCTTTTACTTTGTTCCATGAATCTGATCTTTTTAATGACCTTTCATTGGTTGTACCACCAAAAAGATATGGTTTGTGCGTTAAACTAAGAGATACTACTCCATCTCTAGTAATCCATTTACCGCTAGAAAAATAAGTTGAGTAATAAGTTGCAGCTAAAGCGACTGAAAGGTTGTTAACTTCAGTATTGTTAACATCTTTAGATTCTAGTTTTAATTGTAAAGTATTCTTATCTTTTAAACTAACAGATGATATTTCTAATTTATTTTCATCTTCTATAGTAGGTGTAGATATGATACCAATTGTGTCGTCTTTTTCATTATAAATAGCTGCTGCACCATCAGCTTTTCCATTTTCATCTTTTCCAAGAATAATTCTTTCATCGTCTCCAATATTAAAAGGGATATTAATAGTTGAATTTGATTGAGAAGGGTTAATACTGATAGTTTCTTTTAATAGTTCTTCATCTTTATGTACATCTGTATTTAAGTCGTTATTTAAACTTAAAATACTATAAGAATTTTTAGAAGCTATAGAAGGTTTTTGAAACCCTATTTTGTTTCCATCTTCTGTTATTAATTTAGTTTGTTCATTATCAATTTGTTTAGCTTGTGAAAAGGAAGGTTGACTAATAAATAAGGTTGGAACTAAAGCAAGTAGAAAAATTTTACTAGGTTTTAATTTCAAGAACATTACAGCATCTCCTTTTATTGTATTAACATACAAACTTTAACATAAGGAGATTATAAGTCAATGGCTAAATCCATTTTTTCTAAATATTTCTATTTTTGTTTCTTTCTATAAGAAAAAATAAAATTAATAATGCTTAAAATTACAATAATTATAAACATATCTGAAGGATAACTTCTTGTATAATTTAGTTCGTCAGCAGCATATCCTAAGAAAATCATATTAAAAATTGAAACAACTATACAGATCATTGATATAAAACAAACCGAGAATAGATTGGTTAAACTATTATATTTTGAAAAATTAATAATGAAGAATAGCCCAACTAAAATAATGATAAAGAAAATAAAAACGTATTTAATATAATTAAAAGCTTCAAATGATAACATAAGTACCTCCTGCATTAATATCAATAAATGGATAATATCATATATTTATTTAAATGTATGATTAAATTAACAAAAAATATAAAATAACCCTTGTAATTCCATAAATAAATTATCAATGAATGAAAGTAATAAAAAAAGCTTTTGAGTATTGTCCCAAAAGCTTTTTTGTTAACAAAATGAATTTTATAAGAAGCACCTAAAAATAAAAGCACTCACTTGTATAAAAAGTGAGTGCTTTTATTTAATCTAATAATCCTTTTTCCTTAAACACTTTTCTTAGAGCTTCGTTTACTAATTCAGATTTATAACTCTTTGGAACACGATCAATGATGCCTAAGACATCATCGTCAAAATAAAAACCTCGATACACTCTTTTTGAACGTTCTTTTGGATGCTGCAGCAAGAGGTCAATTGCATCTACTTTGCTATCATTTGTACTAGCTTTTGAAGAACTAGCACTAGTACTTTCACTTTCACTTTCATTCAAATAGCTAATACTAGCTGCTACCTCGTTATTGACTAGCTTTTGTTTTGCTGGCATTTTACTGTTTTTAGAAATAAGGGTACTGAAATCAACATCTAAAGGTTCTGATTCTTCTCCAATATAGCGATAAATACTTTCTTTACTGTCCCATTCATAGCCTAATTTTTTAATCTTTGATTGAATGGTACGAGTACTTACACCATACTGATCAGCTAATTCTTTAATGGTGATTTCTTTCATCATAATTCCATTTAACATCTTTTTCACCAGCATCATACTAGCCTCCATTTTCGTTTTAAAAGTATAGTACTAGTATTCAAATGCAAGTTGATATTTCCTGCTATTACTTCTTTAGAAACGAAAATCTCTTCGCATAAGGTAATCGTTGTTTAAATTATATGTAGCTAAAAAAGACTAACTTATTAAAGTTAATCTTTATTTTCCTTGTCTAAAATTTCTAAGAGTCTGTCAACCTTTGAACCTATTTCTAATACTTGATTAATTTTCTCTCCTATTTCCTCAATTACTAAATAAGTACGTTGGTCAGCCTTCATAACCTCTGTTCTTAAATCATCATTTTCAAGTTGAAGTATATCATTCGTTTTATCTGCTTCTTCTAACTCTTTCTTCAAACTAGAAATTTCATCTAGTAAAGATTGCTTTTTTTTATCTTCCACTTTCTTCACCCCCTATCATACTGCATAAGATATATGACTTTAGTTAACATAAAACACGTTCCAGGAACCAAAAATCTTATCGAAGAAATGTGCAAACCATCTAAATATGGTAACATTGTAATTTATAGAAATTTTAAGGATGGTATTATGGGTACATTTAGTCCAACAGGATTGCTATTATTCTTAATAATTATCGGCTTAATAGGATTCCTAGGTTTTAAACTTGTTAAAAAATTAAAAAATAAATAACTAACAAAAAGGACCTACTACATTAAAACAGTAGGTTCTTTTTGTTAGTGGTTAAGATATAAAAACTTAATTAACATAATCCATATTATAGGAAATAAAAATTTTGAAATTTTAATTTCAAATATAAATTATACATTTACTAATTTCTATTAAAAGTAAATATTGATAATAATATATAAAAATGTTACTATATTACATGTCATTTTTAATATATTAAGGAGATTATTACTAAATATGAAAAAATTACTTAAGATCGTTCCTTTATTTATCGTAACACTTGCTTTTGTAGCTGTAATTACTCCAAAAGCTGAAGCAGCAACTACAAGTTGGTATAGTGTATCCGGCCACGGAAGTGGATGCCAAGTCCAAGGATATACAGATAGTACTGTGTACAAAAAAGCTGCAACTAGTATTGACAGTTACATGAAAACAAACGGTAAATGTAACACTATGAATTATGAAATGACAGTTGTTGATTCTGAAGATACAGGATATGGTGCAGCAGGATATGCTAACGGGTCATTTTCAAAGCAAACAAGTACTAAAAAATTCTCTTTAAGTGGAATTAGAAGAGATGTAGATGTTAACTCATTCAAAGTGCGTGTACGTTATACTGCTGGAGGAAAAACTTTCTATTCTCCATCAATTACAGTGTATAAATGATCAAAATAAATAAAAAGATAATGCATTCAATGCATTATCTTTTTATTTATTGATACCTTTGCTATGTAAAATTTCCAATAAAAACAACTTCTTATATAAGAAATCTTTATTTTATCTCATATTAAGAGTGAATTTGGAATGAATATTGTATACAAAGTTAGTTAACATAATACCTCTTTCCGGTACACATCAAAAAAGAGAAACCTTGGGAGACAAGGCTTCTCAAAAGGGTTCTCTTTATGAATTATGCAGCTTTTTATACATCCCTGATATGACTGCATTTATTGGATTCCCAAGTAGCAGAAATATGTATAAAAAGCGCACCTTTTATACATATGCTTCAACCTCTAAATAATTGATTTTTTATATGGATATGTTATAGTGACAGTCCGGCTGATTTCCCAAGTTGGATTTCATTTAACCCTAGTAAATGTAACTAAAAGGCCACCTCTCTTACCACACACTCAAGAGGTGGCTTTTTAGTTTGTTTGCCCTTTGACTGGACAAATTAACACCTAATACGATATTTTAAATGTGTACATGTATATC
>NZ_JBBOUA010000009.1:0-8965 GCF_038005845.1 Priestia sp. FSL P4-0332 | reverse complement strand
TAGCAAAATGCTAGTACAAGAAAAGCCCTCAAAATTAATTGAGGGCTTTTCTTACATGTGTGGTTGATCATAGCTGTGTTTATAGTTGATAAAAGTGAAATATATACATGTACATATCTAAAGTATCGTATTAGATTGTAATTTGTCCAGTCAAAAGGTAAACAAAATAAAAAGCTGTCTCAACAAAATGAGGCAGCTTTTTATTTACGTTTACGGTTTGAGATAAAAGGTTAACTGGAAAGTCAGCCGGACTGTCACTATAACATATTCCGATAAAAAATCAATTATTTAGAGGTTAAAGCATATGTATAAAAGGTACGCTTTTTATACATATGTCTGCTACTTGGGAATCCAATAAATGCAGTCATATCAGGGATGTATAAAAAGCTGCATAAAGAAGAAACAAGGCCTTATCGAGAACCCTTCTCCCAAGAGGGTTCTTTTTTGGGATGTGTTCCGGAAAGAGTGATTATGTTAACTACCTTTGTATACCATATACAGGGTGAACATATTCTATATACTTGATAAAATGTAATAAAAAGGAGTTTTATTTAGGGGGAGAGAGATGAAAAGGATATTCTTTATTGTTTTTACACTGTTTCTAATGTGCGGGTGCCAAGTTAAAGACAAAGAACCTTTAGTTTTTACAGGAAAAAGCGATAATTGGACAGTAAAAGAGATTGTAAAGCCAAACTCTGACAAAGATAAAGGAGAACCAAAGACTATTAAACTAACTTATACAGGTAAAGATATGAAATCAGTTGGAGAGTTCAGTTTTAAATTAGAAGCACCAAACGGACAATGGGGTGTTTCAATTATAGAGTTAGATAAAGAGGGGAAATTTGAAGAAAAAACTAAAGCAATAGTCAATAGAGAAACGTTAAAATCGGATAAGCCTATAATAATTTTGAAATGGAATGATAAAAAAGAAGAGATTACTTTAAAAAATAAATAAAGTTAAACAATCCTTACTTAACACTGGGCTCCAATTGTTTGTTTAATATTCAAGAGGGGGATATTAATGAAAAAAATATCGAAACATCATGTTGTCCAAAAAAAATACAAAGAAAAAATACAAAACAAACAAGAATCAAACACATATGCCAGAGGTTGGTTCTTGTTCATTTTATTTGCTGTACTTCTCGTTGTAGTAAGTTATTTTTTTGGTGGAACGTTTATGCCTTATCGAACAATGTAGGAAAATAAACGTTAATATTTTTATAATAGTACCTAGAAAATATTTTATGTTAACTAAAAAGCATCTATCTTATATCATAGATAGATGCTTTTTTATTAAAAGAGAATGTAAGCAAATAGAATGTAAAGAAGTATGTAAGCTAAATATAAAACGAAAGGTTTCAATTTTAAGCGATCACAAAAATGTCTCAAATAATGAGGAAGCTTATTTCCTAATTTTAAAATCTGAGCAACTATACAAGCAAAAGCTAGCCCAAGAATAAACTTTAAAATTGTATGATCTGTAAGGTTTTCTATGTAAGGAAATAATTTTGTAACTATAGTGAAAGCTACAAAATATATAAACGTTTCATAAGGTTTATTAAGCTTTTCATTATACTCTTCTTGAGTAGAGGTTTCTATTTGTGTCATTTAAGCTCACTACTTTACATTAGATTTTAATCAATCATACCATTGAGTTACATCATAATATTGTACAGAAATTGGTGTAGTGTAATTACTATTTTTGTAATGAACTAATGTTGCATGATAAACACGTTTTTTCTTAGAAGTAACATAAGAGCTTGTTATCCATGAGCCTACGTATGTTTGCTTAATAACATTAGTCCATTGTGTTATTTTACCAACAACCCATATACCAACAACATTTCCTTTTACAGGGGAAGGTATTTTACTAAGAAGATATGAAGTAATAGCATTTGCTACTTCTTTTTGAGTTTTGTTTGTATAAGTTCTATAGTATGGTTTTACTACTTGAACTTGTCCTGTTCCAGGATCATTAACTTCTACGCTAACATCGTCACTAGGACTTGTAGTCTTGGCTTCCAAAGCTAGTGATTGTACATAAAGTGTTCTTAATTCATCTGTCGTTAATTCGTAATTTCCAGTAAACTCAATTCCATTATAAGTATAAGTATATTCAGGTTCTGTATTTTCTTGATCTAGTTGTGAGGAAACTGATTGTCTAGACTGATTAGACTCTGCAGCAAAAGCTGGTGAAACAAGGCCTAAACAAAGAGTAGATACCATTGAAGTTAAAAGTATTTTCTTCATAAAAAGAACTTTTCCTCCTAAATAAGACAAAAATTTTACTTCAGCGCTAAAGAATAACTAAATACTACCACTCTTTTTACAAAATATGCAATATATTTTCTGAAATTTTAAAAAATTAAGAAAAATAAAATGAACTTTCTGATGGAATGAAGAAAATAGTGATGAAAAAATACAGTATCAAAATAGCAAGAAATATCATCTTGCATTTGAATACTAGTACCATACTCGTAAAACGAAAATGGAGGCTATTATGATGCTGGTAAAAAAGATGTTAAATGCAATTATGTTGAAAGAAATCACCATTAAAGAATTAGCTGATCAGTATGATGTAAGTACTCGTACGATTCAATTAAAGATTAAGAAATTAAGCTATCAATTTTTATTAATCATTATCGGCGCTTCTTGTTTCGGTGGAAGTTGCTAATAACTAAAAATCATTTTACTTTTTAAAAGTTAGCATTATGCTAGCTTTTTTATTTATCTTACAAAGGCTAAGAAGCAACAAAGAATACTGTTAGGGACAGTATTCTTTGTTGCTTCTTGGATGTTATGCAATTGGCTTCTGCTTATCAGTGTCTCAGGGCGTACAAGACACGTTAGATATTTTGCGCTAACTATAGGATTTCAATGCATATTTAAAAGCAATAATCGCTCAACTTTAAGTTGACTTAAATTGCCTTAAGGCAATTAGGGTTCTGTTTAACGAGAAAAGTCGTGACCTTGATCTTTGGATCTATTTATAGTGCTGCTTCTAAATCTTCTAAGCTGTTGTTGCTGCCTTTGCTGCGCTTGCTCTTCGCTACGAGTAGCTTGCTGAATAGCATCAAAGATGCCTGAGATCGTTCCTATGACTTTTTCCTTGGTGTTTATCTGCTTTTCTATAGATGGTATTACATCTTTCTCGAGTTCTTTAATTTCGCCTTGTCGCTTCTCTAAATCATCTGGTCCTTTGTATCCTTTTTCCTTAAGGTTCTCTCTATAATGATTCGCTTCATGCTGTAATTCTTCATAATGCTGACGTGCTTTCTTTGAAACCAAGCGTTTAGCTGCTTCACCAGGGTTATTATTTAGTTCATCAAGTTCTTTTTCCGTTTTTTCAAGGCTTGTAACTTGATTCTTCATCGTATCTAAATAATCTTTTTCTGTTTCGAAAATTTTTATATTTTTCTTTAGTTTGTACAACTCATCTTTTTGATTTTCAATCGCTTTTTCAATGACTTCTAATGTTACTGGCGTCTTTTTGGCCATATCTATATGTTTTTCTAGTTTTAAGGCATTGTCATAGCTCAAGTATTTTCCGGCTGTTTTTAAATCAGGATAATGTGAGCTTACTTCACGAATTTTAGCCATTTTAATGGCTTCTTCTGTTTGTAACAAAGTTTTTGTTTCTACTCGAATCTGTTGCTTCTCATATTTGATTTGATGCAGACGGTTCTCTTTTTGTTGAGAGAACTCTTGATAGCGTTGATAGAATTCTTCTTCGTTTGAAAAACGAAGGGATTCTTTATATTCTTTGATGCTGCTTTCATAGTTTGCTTTATTGCTTTCTAAATCAGAGATTTTATCAAGATAACGACGTTTCATCATATTATTTTCTTTCAGTTTAAACGGATTAAGTGATCCCTTGAGTTCATCTACTTTCTCTTCATTCTGCTTAATTTCACGCTCTAAAGCCCTCACACGGTCATAGTAATTGCTGACGTTAAGGAACTGTTGTTGTTGAACATGGAAATGACGTTCAATTGGGTCGTGACGATCGCTCATTTTGCGTAGTTCTTCATGGCGTTTGTAGATATCGTCTAAGGAAACGATTTGTTGATTTAAAAGAGATGCAGCCTTTTGAATCTGTGTTTTCTCAACAGCTGTAGAGAAGCTAAACTGCTTCTCTTTTTCTTTCATTCTTTGTAGATGAGCTTCTTTTTGACGACGGTAGGTTTGTAAGTCGATAACAACTTGGTTGTATTCTTGACGCTCTCGGTTAACTTGGCCACGCTCGCTTTGCTTTCCTTTCTTCTCCATGTCGTGAGCGACATGGCCTAAATGAATCGTTGGAAGAACTTCAAGACCACGATTCTCATGAGAAAGGTGCGTAATACGTTCATTGCTTTGGGCTTGTTCTAACGCTTCGTTGGCATAGTTTGCCCACTGTTCACGAATGGATAAACAGCCTTCGCTATTTTTGACGTACCCACGATTGTTTTCTTTTGTATTGGCAAAATCAGCGTTCCAGTCACGATTCTTCTTACCGAAACCATTTTCATTAAGATTTCTCATAGTTAACATGATGTGGGCATGAGGGTTATTTGCATCATCGCGATGAATAGCGATATCAGCAATCATTCCTTTTTGAACAAACTCGTTTTGAACAAAAGATTGAATGAGTTCTTTTTGCTGGTCATGATTCAGTTCAATTGGCAAAGCAATATTTAATTCGCGTGCAAGTTGTGAGTCTTTGCGCTTTTCCACTTTTTCAACCTCATTCCATAAACGGTTCCGATCTTTCATCCACTCTGGTGCATTAGAAGGAGTCAGAATCATGTTTTCTGGTTGGACATTACGAGCATAAAATTTTTGCTCGTCTGTGCGTTCATCATGTAGTTTTTCGCCACTGCGATAAGCAGCTGCAGCAACAGCCGATTGGCCTTTTGAACGGCTGATGATTTGCATCGATAGATGGTAAATTGCCATGATTCTTTCCTCCTTTCTTGAGAATGGGTTTGTGTTTTTGGAATAAGTTGATGAGAGCACAAGGTGCGCTAATCAACGCTTTAGATGAAATCAGCATCATGAACACCAAAGGTGTCAGATGGTGGTTTCATCTTTGCCGATAGGCAAACAGGTTTTATGAAATTCGCCATCTAGGCGAATGGGTCTTTGGTTTTGTCTTTTCGTTCCGAAGGAACCGCACACATCGGTACGATGTATAAGTGCGCCCTTTTCTCTTCGATCTAAGGGAATTATACCATATCCTGGTGAGAGAATCTATGCTAAGGATACCAATTTATCTCAATTTTTGATATAATCAAAACAAACATTAGAGAACAGAAAAAGGAGATGGGATTGGGTGTCAAAGAAGCGAACAGATGAAGAAATTCTTCAGGAGCTAGAAGAGAAAATTGAGAAGATGAAAGCGAAGAAACAACAAGTTGAAGCGCGTAAAAAAGAAAAAGAGAGAAAAGAGAGAACAAGACGACTGATTCAAGTCGGCGCGATTTTTGAGAAATACTTTGAAATTCAGAGTGAAGAAGAAGCAGAAAAGATTGCCAAAGCTTTGCAATCTTATGTAGGGAAAAATAAAGATAAGATTTTGCATCATGATGTGGTTGTTACACAGAAAAACAACGCATCCAAGGAAGTAGCATCGACAAAAGAATAAATGGTTTGTCTTTGTTACATTTTACATAAAAAGAAATAGAAAAACGTATAGGTTCCTAGCGCAAACATTTGACTATCATTTTTACTAACCCACGAGGGATGTAGCCAACTTGCAACAGATCTTTGGCCACTCGGTACCATCTGTTACGCTGCGTTATATTGGTGTCGATGATGACATGATTGATCGAACATTAAAGGTTTTTTCGTTATAGCGAAGGTATAATGGCGGCCAACTAACTTTTAGTTGGCCGTTTCTCTTACTCTATTTTCAGCATGCTCAAAGTAGTTCTGTAATGCTTCGTAGCTTTGTTCAAACTTTTTCTTTATGAGCTTGATTGAAAAAACAGGCTCTAAGTTCCAATTTTGTTTCCCATCAACACGAATTTTTCCGAATTCACGCTTCTTATAAACTTTAACAGATTCTAATGTTTCGAGTGCTGGGAAGATACCTTTCATAAGGTCATATGGTATATACATGATAAATAAAGGACGTTTATCTTTCTCACCGTATTGATCTAATACAGCTAATGAATACAGCGTATAAAAATGTTCTTCTCTTTTTTTACAGTTTTCACATGCTTGCAAAAATTCCTGATTTCGGTTTAGAAAATGGTGCACATTTACGTTTTTTCGTTTCATCATGCCGTAATGGCGATAGCATAGCTTATTGGAGAAACCGGGGATGTATTTTCGTAATTGTGTATATTGACTTTGAGATAAAAGCTGCATACCTTTCCTTTTAATCGCAAACAATTCTTCTCGCTTTTCTTCGCTCTTATTTGCAGCATAGTAACTTAGCCAATATGTCCAATACGCTAACTTACCAACTAAAAATAATTCTTCACTTTCCTTTCGCCATGTCTTTTGTAAGGTTAGATAGTCCTCTTTGTACCCTTTAATAGCATCATGCTTTTGTTCCATCCTATTACCCCTCTTTCCGTTTATTTCTCTCTTTTTCTATAGGATTATAGTAGCAAAATCATTTTAAAAATTCCTGATTTCTTTCCTTTCTATTACCCTGTTCCTTTTCATTCAACTCTTCCGGCTTTTCTTGTCATAATTGGATAGAATCATATCACTATTAATCTATCTAATTATGACAAGCTACTTTCTTAATAATCTACAGTCTATAGACAAAAACAGCATAAAAAACAGCATACAAGTTAGACTGATTACGCGTCTAAATCTAAAAAATTATAGAATAACGGATTAGATTTATTCTTTTGAACTTCTCTTCTACGTTCAGCAGCAAATAAACCTCTTAAAGTCCCGAAAAAATAGGCTTCAAAGGTTGTTTTTATTCGATTTCTTTTATAAGCAAAGACCGTTTCTTTAAATGCTTGAACAGCAATTGATACTAATTCCTCAATAGGCTTCTCTAGACGGCTTATTTTGTGTGCTAAGCGTACTTTCCCCCATAAGTGATAAATATCATCTGCATAGTTAAAAAACGGCTGTACGGCTTCTTTAAATGGTGTTGGAATAAAAGACGGTAGATAATCCGTTGAAAGCTTTATATCTATGTCTTTACGTATGTATTTATTTAAATCTTTTAAAGTTAAATTATAGGTAGGGATTTTTTTTGCCTCTTCATCCTTACTCTCACAAGGGGTTTCATCATTTTCTGCTTCAACATCTGCTTCAACATGAGAAGTCAAATCGAGCTGTAAAAAGTTTACCCAGTACTCGAAGTAAGGGTGGTTAACAAATAAGTGTACAGGATTCCCTTTGCCGTTATTACGAGGGCAACGTCGATAGACAGTTACAATTTGCCCTTGTTCTCGTAACTCTTTTATGTGACGGTCAATGGTTCCTTTGGATTTTTCATAGGTTTTACCTAAATATGTACTGCCAGGAAAGCAAAAGCCTTTCTCTGCACCTAACCAGCATAGCCGATCTAAAGCTTTTCTTGTTCCATCATGTAGACGATAGTATTTATCACCATAGAGATGAATAATTTCTTTGAGTAATTTTCGTTTCATAGATTGATGTTGAGGGCGATTTTCTGTATAGCTTTCGTAGGCTTGCATGTGGTTAAACTCTTCCGTAGTAAGTATGCGGCTAATTGTCATTGGTTCATCTTCTCCTTTTAGGAACAAAAAAAGACATTGTCTCCCTTAACAAGGAAAACAATGTCTTTTTTTGTGATGAACTAAGCCCTTGAAATAGATGTCAATTTCGTATAAAATAAAACCATAAGTTTTATCTTATCGATAATGAAACTATTAACAAGAGACTTCGACAGGTGTTTTCCCTAGGTGGTTTAGGGGGAACGGTCTAAGGGTGCAGCTAACACTCCTTAAACACGTTGAAGTCTTTTTTCTATTCCGTCCATTTTTGTTAATTCTATTATACCTTCTAGTAATCTGATAATTCAATGGAAAATAGTAATATAAACCAAAAAAAGAAAGCTCCATCGTAATGGAGCTTTCTTTTTTTGGTTTATATGGGTTAATAGTTTAATTTGAGTTTTTATCTTTTTCTCGTTAGAGAAATAAAAAGTCTGAAAAATCCCCATAAAGGTGTTTAAAAGTTTTTAACAAAATGGAGAACAAGTGCTGTTCTTGATGAGAACAAGCCAAAAAATACTGTATGGCCGCCATTGCTTAATAGCTATCCTCATGCTAATTTCATATGTTATTTAAAGAATAAGGAGGAGAATATTATTCTAAATCGAAAACACTGTTAAAATAGCCTATATACTAAATAATTGTTTATGTTAAGAATAGGTGGTGAACATATGTCTCAACAAGTAAATGAAATGGTCTATTTAGGTGGCGAAGTAACAAAATCATTAGGAATAGCTCGTAGTTCTCTTACAAAATATTGTATTGCTTTAGAAAATAAAGACTACAAGTTCATCAGAGGATCTAATAACTCTAGAGCATTTAGAAGTAAAGATCTTGTCTTGCTACAAAGAATGAAAGATCTAGTACAAGACAAAGGTATGACTATGGAAACGGCTGTAAATGTAGTATTATCAATGCTTCCAGAAGAAGAGAGAACAGGTGCTGTTCTCGACGAGAACAAGGTGATTTCTTCCGAAACTACATCTAAAGAACAAGAAGAGAATACTCAAATTTCTCTTCTTATCGATAAATTAGAATATCTTGATGAGATATCTGATAGATTAAATTCGATGGAAAAAGAGCTTAAGGATATTAAAGTCCAAAATAAAATTTTACAGGATCAAAACGATGAATTAAAAACAACTGTTGAAACAAGTTCAAGCAAAAGAGATGAAAATCTTTTATCACTGATTCGTGAAGTTCAAGATACAAAAAAAATGATAGCAGCTTCTCAAGAAAAAAAGTGGTGGGAATTTTGGAAATGAGAAAGC
>NZ_JBBOUA010000008.1:0-10620 GCF_038005845.1 Priestia sp. FSL P4-0332 | reverse complement strand
CTCACCTTTTTGAGGGGGCTCCCTCGCCGGTTGGCGTCAAACAAACGCGTTTGTTTGAGTGCCAAGAGGGTCTTAGTATGGAGAGATTGTCAATTCCTTAATGCTCCCTACGGTCCGCTTACCATTGACAATCGCGGAATATAGTACTCTTATTCCTTATAAAACCCTTTTGTTCACTTACCCAACCCAATTGCTAATCCTACTGCACCACCTATTCCAAGGCCTAAAGCGAGATTATTAAAAAGCAAACCAAAAATAGCCCCAAGCGCCAACCCTAGACATATTCCAATTCCTGTTGTTATCCCTCTTTTTTCATCACTAGACAAAAATATCCCCTCTTCCTTAGGAATTGCCAATCATAAGCTTTATGTTTATCCTGTATTTTTCAGTTTCACTAATACGCCTACACCTTGTTTATGTAATTAGACAACCGATCGAAATTAGAGAATACGCATAACAAAGACCGCCCATTATCTATAAGTGTATAAGGCGGTCTTATCTATATGTATGCTACATGTTTAATCGTAAATTCCCGACATTATTCCCCATGAAATTACATTACTTCCAAAACTCCCACCACTTCTTTTTTTCTTCTGAGGCAGCGATTGATTTTTTTGTTTCTTGCATCGATCGCACGATTTCCATCAAAGCTAGATCCCTTTGTTCTCTTTTACTTTCGCCCTCTTTATAACTTTGTTTGATTTCTTTTATCTCTTCAACCAATAGCTTGTTATTCTCCATAAGTTGCTCATTAATTGCTCTTTGTTCTTTAAACATAGCTTTCACAAAATCTAAAGAAGAAGAGTCCAATTCTTGTTCAATTGATTCATGATTGATTGATTCAACATCAATAACAGCCTTGTAACCACTGGTTTTAAGCTTATTATCTATTTCAATATCAATCATGTTATCAACTACATACCATTTTCTGATTTTTTTCAGGAGTTCTATTGAATCAGGGTGTAATAAGATCTTTTTACCTTGCTTCTTAGTATTTAGAAAAGCTTGATGTTTTTGAATATATCTTCTTACAGTTGGAGCAGGTGTATCAATAACTTTTGAAATCTCATTAATATTCATCCAATCCATCATACAAACTCACTCCTTAATTAATCAGTCGAATTAATTAATTGATTACTAATCACTCATTAAGAAACTATGTACATTTTCGTCGAATGTTTGAGAAATTCCTATCTAATCAATTGATAAATGATTAATTAATTTGATGTTTGACTTCGTTTTGGGGTGGAGTGCTGGCTAGGGGTTTGGGGACTAGTCCCCTTTTACGTTATTTAAAATTTAAGGTAAGAGATATTTTAGGACGATTGCTCTGGCGGTTCGGCAGGTATAATTGCTAGTACAAGCCGATCATCATTAACTTCGTTTTGGGTATGGTCGGCTTGGCGAGATAACCAAACCTGCCGAAATTTGAAATGCAAGGAGAAAAGAGTGGAGATTTTTTAAGTGACTTTCTTAAAAAATACTACTCGAACCTTGTATGGAAAATAGCCCTTATTAATTATAGATAAGAGTAAAAAAAGTAGTAAATTGGTTAAAAACGTTGATATATCAGTAGTTTAAGAGGTTTTCTGTCGGTTTAATTTTTTGCACCTTTTGGTTTAATTTTTTGCACCTTTTGGTTTAATTAAATTAAACTGTTGATTTTTCAGTAAACCGTTTAGTATAATAAAAGTACACTAAATATAGAAATTTGAGGTGACTGATTTATGGATGAAAAGGGAAAAAAGAAAAAAATAATGACTACTAGAAAGAAAATAAAGTTTTCAGGAACTCAGAAATATATAAACCAAGATACTGGTGAAATCGTTGAAATGAATGTTACTGAAATCGAAGAAAGAGACGCTAACTTTCATAAGGTTTGGTTAGGTCATGTAATTCAATCTCTTGATTTAATTGGGAACAAGAAAATTCATATACTAACTTTTATTATGGACAATCTCAACAAAGAAAATCAGTTTTTATATACATACTCAATGATTGAAAAAGAGACTGGCATTTCCAGAAGAACTATTGCAGATACAATGACAGCTCTACAAGAAAGTGATTTCTTAAAGAAAGTAAAAAACGGTCATTATGAAGTAAATCCTGATCAAATCTTTAAAGGCGGTAAAAAATCAAGAATGGATATCTTACTTAGATATAAAAACCTTTCGGCGTTAACTGAAGACGAAGAAGATTAAGGGGGTGATTCAAACGTATAACAGCAAGATTAAACATAGCAAAACAAAAAGGGCATTTCTCCTGGCAGAGAAACACCCCATTGCTTAATGAATTTTCGAATGCAATTTTATTATAGCATGGGTTGCCCTCAAAAAATAGGAGGGTCTTATCATGGATCAAAGCGAAAAACTGTTAATGAGTATCGAAAATATTCTAAGTGTAGCCTCTGACTTAGTTGATGAAGTTGCTCGACTGAAGAGTGTAGAAGAAGAATGCAAAATCCTGAAAGAGAAAGTATTCATGAGCCAGCTTACTCAAGCAGAACGAGAAGTCTTTGCTCTTGCTATTGATGGTCATTCTATTTCGGAAATACAAGACATTCTCCATAAAGAAGAAAGCACGATTAAGAATCAAAGAAAAAGTATCTTAAAGAAATTGAATACCTCATCTATAACAGAAGCTGTTCAACAATTTCAAAATCTACATCAAGAACCTTCAGAAAAACTAATAAGTATTTCTTAACTATATAGTAGCCTTAAAGGCAATAGGAGCAGGCTTAAGCCTGCTTTTTCTTTTACAACAAAACCGCTCAACCTTCATTACACTAATGGTTTCGTTTAGTCTAATAATCCTTTCTTAAGGTATAAAATTACATAAATTCTATTTTATAAAATTTTTATAAATATATTGTATTTTTGGATAGTTATGTTAGTATGACTAATGTCGCTTAAATTTAGAAACTGAAAAATAAAAAACAGGGGGAATTTTCTTTATGTATTACATTAAGAAGGTAAGTGCTATACTTGTAACTTTAGCATTGTTATTAGGAATTTTCAGTTTACCAACTTCTTCATATGCAAGCACAAATGAAGAATCAAACCAAAGTCTAGAACCAATTGATCCAAGCCAGGTTACATATGAAAGTAATAAAAATTTATCTGATGAACAAGTTTCAGATAGATTCGAAGAAATTAATTCAAAATATGATATCGAGGAACCTTTCTCTGCAGAAGATGCTGAATTCATTAGAGCATATGCTTCAAGTCCTACTGATTCTACGGATAATGATAGTAATTCTGAACCTATGTTTCAGACTCAATCAATTAAATTAAACTCTGGTAGCCAAGCTTTTAGTAAAAGTACTAAGAGTTATGGTGTTGGTGTAAGTTTCACTGGAAGAGTTTATGGAGATATTAATGCTTTAAATCATTCATATAGAGGTAAGATGACTGCTAAAATTACTTCTGGAAGCTCAAAAGTAAAAAAGATACAAACTACCGTGACAAATGTTGCTTATGGATTATTAGGTAATGGTGGAACTTACGTAGGTATAGTGTACAACGGTTCAAAATCTAGTAGTACCACAAAAAACAAAACCTCTTGGAGTATGGATGAGACTGTTAAATATGGTGGTGTAGCTGTTGTATATACTTATACTAACGCTTATACTAGAATCACCACTACAACTGGTAGTTTTAATTTATACGCATTTTAATTTTTAAGGATGATAATATATGATTACTTTTAGCCCGTCAGGCTTGATAACATTTCTAATAATTGTTGGCTTAATAGGCTTTTTAGTCTTTAAAATTGTTAAGAAGCTGAAAAGAAAATAAAAAAGGACCTACTGTTTTGTATAGTAGGTTCTTTTTTATACTCTATACATCTTTAGTTAACATAATCACTCTTTCCGGAACACAACCCAAAAAAGAACCCTTGGTAGACAAGGGTTCTAAGACAGCCACCTTTTCAGGAGTATGCAGCTTTTTATACATCCTTGATATGACGGGGTTCTCCTTACAGGTGGTCGGAGAAATGATGCATAAAAAGCACACCTTTTATACATATGCTAAACACTCCACATAATTGATCTTCCATGTGAATATGATATATTAATAATCAGACTATTTTTTACAAATTTCAACGTATGAACCCTATTTATGAGCTACCTCGCTTCCACTGGCGAGGTAGCTTTTTATTTTGTTAATAAGGTTACCTTAAATCTGTTTTCTTTCTAGCTCTCTAATTTGTTGCCTTAATTTTTTATTTTCTAACTGCGCTTGCATTGCAAATGTTAAAGCAACTAATGAAATAACCACCGGAAAAAATGTGTAGTCCATATAAGAAAACCTCCTATTTTCATTAACAGGTGAAGAATTTATTCACTATACGTAAAAAGGTACTCTCTTTGAAAGAGAGTACCTTCATATCTTCAAATTGAATATGCTGATGAACGGGCATTATATCATAAATGATTTATTCTCGCTCAAATTCTTGCTCATAACTCTTATTTACCTGCACACGGCTCTTTTTTATTTTTTTATGTATATTTTATTCTCAATTAACGAATCATTGCTTATATGGCTTATATGAGCTTTATACTCACTATCTAATTCCCTCTTAACCTCTTATTTTAACTTTTCCTTCTCGTTGGTTGTGTTTCTGGATCTCCGTTATTTCGTCTTCGGGGAACTTTTGCATTCTGATAATCCCGTATTTCGCCATCCCTCAATCCCCTATTTCGACCACTGTTCGTAGGTGGAGCATACCACAACTTTGGATTGGTGTAACGCACTACACCAATTTTTCATCTTCGATCAAATTGGGAGCGCGCTCTACGAGGTGGGCGGTCGGATTCCTCCCTGTGTTTGGCTCCGCCAAAATGAAAAAAGACATCCTCAACGGATGCCCTTTTTCATAAAGACCGTGGACGCTGTCCACCACCTGTAAGGGGAACTCTTCCCCTTAACCCCATCCTAAAAACTCCCCCAACCCCTCAATCTTTGAGGGGGATCCTCGCCGGTTGGCGTCAAACAAACGAGTTTGTTTGAGTGCCAAGAGGGTTTGGTTTGGTGAATTTATCAACTCCTTAAATTCTCGACCTGTCGGTCTTGCGATTTACCGTTGACAGATATTTTTTATAGATAGTAAACAAAATTTACATTTCACATAATAAACATTTTATTGAAAAAATTGTTTATTTTTCCATTTAAAACTATTAAACTATTATTTGTTAAATAAAATATTAACTTGGAGGTATGTATGAAGAAACTATTAATTGGGACCTTATCATTAGCGCTTTCTTTTTCTATGATTGGTCCTAGCTACCAAGCTCTAGCAAATTCAAATGAAAATGAGGAAGTCGTATTAGAAGATGAAAATGAATTTTTAAATGACATTGGGTACGAGGACTTGTCTATCGATGAATCTTATGGGGAAGATATGCCGGATTATATATCTTCAGAAGAACCAGAGTTTCAAACAATGTTTGTTGGGGCTATTATTAGGTACGTTATAGTCAATGGCATAAAATATTCTAGACATCTTTATAAATCAATTAAATATGCTCCGAAATATCCTGCAGGATTTAAAGCCGTACAAAATGGCACTAAGAATGTTACAGTAAATAATAAACAGTTATTATCTGAACTAAGACAAATTGAAGCTGGCACTTGGAAAAAAGTATATAAAGATGGATATCAAAATGGAAAAAGTATCCATACACTACTTTCAAAGTAAATCTGGTTTAGTATATGATGTTAAAGTTAAAAGTGGATGGAGTGTAAAATAACATTTTATGAATAAATTATTATTGAATTATTCCACTCAAGAAAAGTTAGAAAAGATTTTGCTGTAAATACAATAGGTGTTATAACTTCATTACAAGAAGGGTTAATTACTATTGAAGAGGCAGAAAAAATGATATTTAGCCCTCGTACTATGAATTTAGTGAAAACAAAAGGAGCATCTGAAGAATTATTAAATATACTACACCTAGGAACTGAACTTGAAGATGTGGAAAGTCTTATACCACATGAACTTAAATCTAGTTTAGAAGAGATAAAAATACAATGTTTAAACCTTCTAAAAAATAGAGCTGAAAATAAAATTAATGATCACATATATGAATAATAAATTAATGACATAACTATAACAAAGACCGCCCATTATCTATAAGTGTATAAGGCGGTCTTATCTATATTCATGCTATATATCTATTCTTAAATTCTCGACACTATTCTCGTTGTAAAGCTCCAACAGTAATATTTACTACTGGAATATTACCTGTATTTTAGATTATAATAGTGCTATCAAAATCAACAATGCTCGAAAATTTTATATTGATTTTTGAACCAGCTGTCGAGTTGTGCCATCAACTCGGCTTTTTTCTTTTCTAACGCTTTTTTGAACACAGGTGTAATATCTTCCTCTTTGATTTCCTTTAACATTTTACGGTATTTTTCTTTTTTTCTTTTTGAGAGGTTGGACCATTCTTGTGGATGATCCAGGAGATAATAAAGAGTTGCTCTATCCTCTATCTTTTCCAACTCGTTCAAAGAAGGGTTCTTTATTTGTAAAGTATCAAAAACTTCATCAAACTCATCCACCGTCTCTCTTTTCAACTCAAACTCTAGACGCCACCACGTATGTAAGTTAGAAGTATTCCCTTTCTTCTCTTGTTCCAACTGTTTATTATAAAGTCTAAGCATCTTATCACTTTGACGTTTACCTATATATAAGGTTTCAAGCTTCCTTGCAGCGTCTCTAAATTCAACTGTGGACTTTTGTCTTGAATTCCCTATAGGTATGAATTGATATTCACTCAAATCGAAATCAACATCGAAGGCTAGATCCAAACGAGTAATACCCACATCAGAAAGTAAGGGTATAACATTAGTTTGTAACCATTCGACTTGCATGGTATTTAAATTATTAGGGTTAAATTCCATTCTAAAATTCCGAGTATTAAATGATTTAGCTTTTAATTTGTCATACTCAAAGTAAACTAAGTCGTTTAAGAATTTACCTCTTACATAATCATGAAACTTGTTATCCATAACTGAAGTATCGTTACTCTTAATAAGTTCCTTTAAATAAAAAACCTTCTTGCTATTTAAATCACCTAATACAGTCATCCTATCAAAATGAATATCTAGTATATTGCTAACATCCAAAAATCTTCACCCCTTTAAAAAACAAATAAAACAGCACATGTTCTGACCTTTTTTGACCTTCGCTATAACCCTTGCAGCTCTAAGGACCAAAAGCTTTTTTTTATGTAGTAGTAAACCAAAAATGTACCCTTAAACCGGCTATTAGAAGAGGCCGGCTTAAACTAAGCTTGTTTTTGACCCCAAAAACATCTCTTCACCTCTTCAAAATTACTTATTAGAAGCAGTTTTCTTTTCGAGTAATTTTCCTTTATAAAGTTCATTAACAGCATGACGAATAATATCCGACTTAGTAGGAGGAATAAAAGAATCCTTAGAATATAAAGCAACTAAATCATCAATCATCTTAGATTCATTTTCCGCAAAGCGCACATTCATATTGATATTTTTATTCATTACTTTCACCTCCCTCATACTCTATTTTTAATATACATTGTTTTGCCATGTTTTACAAGTTTCATATTTTTACCAAAACCCACATCACAAACGTCCGTCCTAAGTGTCCTGGACGTCCAGGACACTTAGGACGGACAGGACGGACAGGACAAAGGACAGTTAGGACGTCCAGGACAGTTAGGACAGACAGGACTTTTACCTCCTCGTAACGAATAATTGATTTAGTCAAAGGAGGGATAGATTTGTTAAAAGTAGTCCCTACAGAAAGAACATACGATGGCTCTACATTTGCTGAAAAATTAGGAATCACTCCATCAACTCTTAGAAACCACAAAAGCCAATTCACTAAAGTTGGCATTACTTTTAAAAATAATAAAGGAAAAACAATCTACACAGAAAATAATCTCCATATGTTCAATGCTATGTTAGATTTACACAAACAAGGTGGCATGACTATAGCAGAGTGTGTCCACGCTGTCCTAAGTGCCCAGGACAGTCAGGAGAGGATACAGGACAGTCAGGACAGCTCCCGAGAATCTGTTATTAACCTCAAACAATATGAAGACATAATTAAACGACTAGAAATTCAAGAACAAGAGCTACAAAAATGTAAAGCTCAAATAGAAAGACGAGATCGCCAAGTCACAGAACTCATGAGACAAATGCAAGAACTAAGAAAACAGACAGGCCACAAGAAAGCATGGTGGATGTTTTGGAAAAACTAAAAATATCCTTAATTGCTAAAGAAACAGACTTAAACCTGCTTCTGATACGAGACAACATAGTTCTATGAATGATTTATATCTTAATCAAGCAAACTACCCAAGACACCGCGAGGCATCAGCTAACATCTATATTTTACGACTAGAAAAAAACTACCTTCTCCCTAACTCTAAGGTAGTTTTTTTCTGTATTTTCAAGCTGTATAAGGTATGCAATGTTAGTTAACATAATCACTCTTTCCGGAACACACCACAAAAAAGAACCCTTGTCGCAGAACGGTTCCGCCGAGGGTTCTTTTTCCGGAGTATGCAGCTTTTTATACATCCTTGATATAACAACATTTTACTGAAGGGTCGATATTGAAAGAATGAATAAAAAGTGCACCTTTTATTCATATGTTCATATAGAAAAAATATAGTCTTTATAACAAAACACACTTTAAATAAATCCAAAAATTATAAAAACGATAGCAAGACCTAATAATCCTAAAAATATAGAAGCCATATTAAGAAGCCATCTATCATCAGATCTAGTAATCCATATAACAGCAGGTATCATTAGTAAATATTTTGAAACAGTTTCATTTACATGAAGAACCTCAGGTAATACGTAGATTGATAAAAAAAAAACCAAGAGCTAATATTAAAGAATTTCTGATCAAAATTTTAAACATAAAATTTCACCTATTTTTTTACTTAATTGTATCATATTTCTTTCTTCTAACGTTCTATTTCATGCTCTTGCTCTTTATTTCCTTTCCCAATACCACCTATATATTGAAAAAATGAAATTTGTTTCATCCTCTCGACATTCCTATCAATCCAATTCAACGCTTTTTCCTTCCAGGCTTTCAATGTCTCATTCTCTTCTCTTAATTCATAAACTTGCTCATTCGCCTTATCTAGCTCTTCTTTTGGCACATAATCCTTTATATAACTAAGATTCATCTTCGTTAAGCTCTCATTCACTCCATTTACTTGTACAAGCTCTTTTTTCATTTTTTCATGTTTCTGCTTTTCAATCATTAAATCATCGCTGAGAGAGCTTATATGGGCTTTATATTACGTATCTAGTTCTCTCTTAACCTCATCTTTGATTTTTTCCTTTTATTTAGATGAAAAATCCCGTACAAGTTTCTGACTCATTTGTTTCTTCGCTTTCTCGTTGGTTGTGTTTCTGGACCCCCAATATTGCGTCTTTGTGGAACTTTTGTATACGGATAATCCCATATTTGGCCATCCCTCTATCCCCCATTTCGACCACTGTACTTGGGTCTAGCACACCACAATTTTAGATTTGGTGTAACGCACTACACCAATTTTTTATCTTCGATAAAATTGGGAGCGCGCTCTACGAGGTGGCGGTCGGAATTCCTCCCTGTGTTTGGCTCCGCCAAAATGAAAAGAGACATCCTAAACGGATGCCCTTTTTCATAAAGACCGTGGACGCTGTCCACCACCTGCCAAAGGGAAGCCCCTTTGGAATGGCTTCTACAAACACCCCCAGCCCCCTCAATCTTTGAGGGGGATCCCTCGCCGGTTGGCGTCAAACAAACGAGTTTGTTTGAGTGCCAAGAGGGTTTGGGTTTGGTGAATCTATCAACTCCTTAAATTCTCGACCTGTCGGTCTTGCGATTTACCGTTGACAGATATTTTTTATAGATAGTAAACAAAATTTACATTTCACATAATAAACATTTTATTGAAAAAATTGTTTATTTTTCCATTTAAAACTATTAAACTATTATTTGTTAAATAAAATATTAACTTGGAGGTATGTATGAAGAAACTATTAATTGGGACCTTATCATTAGCGCTTTCTTTTTCTATGATTGGTCCTAGCTACCAAGCTCTAGCAAATTCAAATGAAAATGAGGAAGTCGTATTAGAAGATGAAAATGAATTTTTAAATGACATTGGGTACGAGGACTTGTCTATCGATGAATCTTATGGGGAAGATATGCCGGATTATATATCTTCAGAAGAACCAGAGTTTCAAACAATGTTTGTTGGGGCTATTATTAGGTACGTTATAGTCAATGGCATAAAATATTCTAGACATCTTTATAAATCAATTAAATATGCTCCGAAATATCCTGCAGGATTTAAAGCCGTACAAAATGGCACTAAGAATGTTACAGTAAATAATAAACAGTTATTATCTGAACTAAGACAAATTGAAGCTGGCACTTGGAAAAAAGTATATAAAGATGGATATCAAAATGGAAAAAAAGTATCCATACACTACTTTCAAAGTAAATCTGGTTTAGTATATGATGTTAAAGTTAAAAGTGGATGGAGTGTAAAATAACATTTTATGAATAAATTATTATTGAATTATTCCACTCAAGAAAAGTTAGAAAAGATTT
>NZ_JBBOUA010000007.1:0-39136 GCF_038005845.1 Priestia sp. FSL P4-0332 | reverse complement strand
CTTATTTTAGGAATGGTTGCAGCTATTGTCTTATGTTCTGGTATTTCTAAAAAATCAATGTTAAAGATTGCGATGTTAGGAGTAGTAGGAATAGGAGTTATGCTTTTTGTTTTATTAGTAACTGGCCATATTGCTACAGTCTTTTCTCCAGTACGTATTTCTCGTTTTACAGGATTCTTACATCCATTTGAAAATCAACAAGGCGACGGTTACCAACTTGTTAACTCTTATTTGGCTATAGGAACCGGGGGACTACAAGGATTAGGCCTAGGACAGGGTGTACAAAAAGCTGGTTATTTACCCGAATCTCATACAGATTTTATCATGGCAGTTATTGCAGAGGAATTAGGTTTCTGGGGAGTACTTATTGTCTTGGGCTTATTGTTTTTTATTATTATAAAAGGCCTAAGAATAGCACAAAAGTGTAAAGAACCATTTGGAGCATTATTAGCTATAGGTATTTCAGTTATGATTGGCATTCAAGTGTTTGTTAACCTTGGAGCAGTAACAGGTATCTTACCTATTACTGGTGTAACTTTACCGTTTGTGAGTTATGGTGGATCTTCCCTCACGTTATTAATGTTGTCTATGGGAGTATTAACGAATATCTCTATGTTTAATAGGTTTGAAGAAAAGTATAAGAATGAATTAGTCACACAAAGTAAGTTAAAGAGCGTTTAAATTGAGTAAACAAGGCATCCTATTTCATAAGATGCCTTGTTTACTTTCCTATAAATGGTTTTATGTGAACTACAAGACGAAAAAGCCATCTTTAGGGAAGATAGCTTTTTCTACTGATAAATATTAGGTTGTAAGTTGAGTCCTAAAAGACTTCTCAAGTAGTGTACTCAAAATTTGCATCAGTTATGCAACCTTTACATAGCAATTTTGCAATATCCTATTGCATGAGTGAAAGTTTTTAAAAATTATATTTCTATTTTTATTTTACAAAATAGAAAAGAAAAAATATGAAGATCTTTACTAAAAACTCTCAAATAAGAGAGTTTTTTTATTTTTTTGTATAAAAAACACAACTTTTTTTGAAAAACTCTCGTCTAAGTAACGAATATTGGTTAAAAGGATGGTCAGGATATTGGAAAAGATAAAAAAAGAAGAAATCGAGCGTTGGTATGACGATCATAGCGATGCCATATTAAAATTTATTTTGATGCTGGTGAAAGATTATCAGCAGGCTGAGGATTTGGCCCATGAAACATTCGTAAAAGCTTACCTTTCTTATGAATCCTTTCAGCAAAACTCCAGTGAAAAAACGTGGTTGTTCCGTATCGCGCATAATGTCACCATAGATTATTTTAGAAAACAAAAACCTTTAAGTCTTTTGAAAGATTTTGTTCTTTCAAAAACAGACAACAATCCTCTACCTCAAGAGATGATTGAGCTTAAAGAAACCTCTCTAGAGTTGTATCAGG
Source organism: Priestia sp. FSL P4-0332 (assembly GCF_038005845.1). Taxonomy (NCBI): domain Bacteria; kingdom Bacillati; phylum Bacillota; class Bacilli; order Caryophanales; family Bacillaceae; genus Priestia; species Priestia sp. FSL P4-0332. The sequence goes on along the minus strand of NZ_JBBOUA010000007.1, from coordinate 37,706 downwards.
CTTTGAAAAAGCTCAAAGAAGCCTACAGAAAAGTTATTGTACTACGAAAAGTTCAAGGGTTTTCTGTTAAGGATACAGCTACTATCCTAGGATGGTCCGAAAGTAAAGTAAAGTCTACACAGTTTAGGGCAATTCCTGCTTTGAGAAAGCAGTTAGTAAAGGACGGATATATATATGAAGAAACGGTTTAATTCTTTTATGGATGATAGTTCACTAGAAAAATTAAATGAAGAGTTGGTCTGGAACTCAAATAGAAAACAAAAACAGAAGCAGAGACTTTTAGAAGCCATTGATCAATTAGAGCGATCAGAATCAGTAAAACCTGAAAAGAATATATTTTCCACTAAACGAAATCACCCTCTAAGAAATGTTGTCTATTGTGGTATTGCACTTGTTATTTTAAGTGGGGCATTCGTTAGTTCAGCATTTGTTTCTCCAGCAATGGCTCAGGTCGCTGCTAAGATCCCTTACTTAGGACAACTTTTTAAGCAAGAACCTATATCAGATGTATTGTATAAAGAGCTTGAGAAAGAAGGATATAAAATTGATTCCTTGGGTCAAACGTATGATGGAGGTAAGAAACAGATTGAGATATCTGTAATAGGGTCAGAAAAATACTTTAAGAGCGTAAAAGATGATATTCACAAAATTGTAAGAAATAAGTTAAAATCACGTCATTATGACAGTTACAAAGTCAAGATGACAAGATATGACCCTTCTCAATATGAGTATAAACCGAATCCTAGTCAGGAAAAATACGACAAAATTGATAAAGAGATTAATACTGAATTGAAAGAACATAATTACCATGTGTTATCTACCACTATTGGAGGGTTTGATCAAGATGTAAAAGTGGAATTGGAGGTACCTGATACTGAGAATCATATTAAAGAGGTCAAACAAATAGTTAACAATGTGCTCGCTAAAAATAAAGAAGAAAAGATATCGATCAAAGTATATAAAATAAACCTCAAGAAACGTGAGCAAGAAGGGAAATGGGGAGATATTATTAATGAAGTTGGTGAGGATTTAGTAGGGAAAGAGAAATATCATGTAGAAACAATCGGATATTCTGTTCATGCTGAACCACAACTACTCATCTACACCTCATTAAGTCATTCTGAAAAGAATAAGCAGTTTGCCAATGGACTTGAGGAAGCTATTAAGAAATTTCTTCAAACACAAGAAATGAAGGACAAAATAAAAGGCGAGTCTTATAAAATCATTATTTACGATAACAGAGAGAAAAAGCTAAATTAAATAGACAGGTTAATACCCACAGGAATAGACTCACTATTTCTTTGGGTATTTCTCATTAAGTTGAATCAAACGAATTACGATATATATAAGTATATATAAGTGAATTTTTCTCAAAAATTGAAAACTATTTTAAGTTTGAAGCGTCTAATTATTGATATCAACAAATCTATATAGAAATGGTGTTTTACAGATGGAACGTAAGAAATCAGAAAGCTTTAATTATGGGCTTGCTTTCACCCTTTTGTTATTTTTTATTATTAGTTGTGTCGCTATTTTTAATGCCCAACAAACAGGACAGTACACAACAAACTTCGTCATTAAACAAGTGGAATGGTACGTTGTAGGCGGAGTCATTATTTTCATGATGATGAGGCCTGATGAAGACCAATTGAATCGAATCACATGGTTTTTCTACGGTTTTACTATTTTTATTCTTATCTTGCTAATTATTTCGCCCACAAGTATTGCTCCTCTCAAAAACAATGCGAAAAGTTGGTTTGTGCTTCCTGGAATTGGTTCCATACAGCCATCCGAGTTCATGAAAATCTCCTTAATATTAGCGTTTAGTAAAGTGATTCAACAGCACAATGAAAAATTTAGAGTTAGAGATGTCCAAAGTGATTTGCTGCTGATTGGAAAACTGGGTGCAACCCTTTTTACCCCTATTCTTTTAATTATGCAACAACCTGACTTAGGAACAGCATTAGTTATGATCTTCTTGTTCTTTATGATGGTATTTGTTTCAGGTGTCACGTGGAAATTGATTCTACCTATCTTTGCTTCTATGGGAGTAATGGCTTCGGTCATTTTATACATGGTCTTGAATCATGCAGCCCTCTTGGAGAAGTATCTTCATTTACACCCTTATCAATTTGATCGTATCTATGCATGGTTTGACCCAGAATCATATGCTGGAAGTCTTTCTTATAACTACATGCAGGTTGTAAAGGCCATTGGCTCAGGTTCTATATCTGGACGAGATACCTCCCATTATGCTGTGTATGTTCCGGAAAAACATTCAGATTTCATTTTTAGTGCAATTGGAGAGAACTATGGGTTCATGGGAACAAGTTTGGTTCTCCTTTTGTTTATGGTATTAATTTATCAAATCATAACGGTAGCTTTTCATACAAAAGATAAATATTCTACGTACATTTGTACAGGAATCATATCCGTTATTTTCTTCCATGTTCTTGAGAACGTAGGAATGTGTATAGGTCTTCTACCTATTACAGGCATCCCTTTGCCTTTTATAAGCTATGGGGGCAGTTCTCTTATGAGCAGCATGTGTTTGATAGGGCTTGTTTTAAATATTAGTTTTAGATCAAATGTGTATATTTTCGAACAAAGTGAGAGGTAACTAGAAATGAATCAAGAAGTGAAAAGTAATGAACCAAATATGACGTTTCAAACACGTCTGCATATATTGAAATATGTTTTATTTGTCTCTTTTGGGATTTTGTACATTGGCTTTGTTATGTGGTGTTTGTAGCCTATTAACCTAGCCCAAATATTTTAAGCAAAATAAGTTAAAAAAGTAAGTTCAATTTATAATCGCATAATTAAGTGAACAAAAAATAAACCTTTGCTAATATAAGCAAAGGTTTTTCAAATTTATTGAAAAGGGGGAATACGTTATTAGTCTGGCCAGATTTGTAGATTCATATACATATATCTTTAAAAATAAATGTTGCAATCAAATCTGTTTTCAAGAAGTAACCTTAGTTGTGTTTTATATTTTGGTAAGTAAATATTAAAGTACTTTATATATTATTAAGATTTTAATATTTACTCTAGATGACGACAAATGGATCATTTTTCTACAAGGTATATAATAGATAACACTACTTTTAATAAAATACGTTAACTATTACTTTTATTAATAACTTTAAATTTTATTTATATAAAATCATATTGTAACTTTCATTAGTTATTATGAATAAACTTCTAATCAGATATATCGAAAAAATTTATATTATTATTCTAATTTAGGCAAAGGCAAGAAAAGAGAAGAGAAATAAAAAAGGATGCCCGTAGGCATCCATATGACAAAAAATAAAATATATCTACAATATTATACTCAATCAGCTATTACACTTAATATTAAAATTCAAATTTCTTTAGTTTTTAACAGCTTTTTCCCAATCAGTTGCAAATTTTTCAATTCCTTGTTCTGTTAAAGGATGCTTTACCAATTGCTCGATAACAGAGTATGGAATTGTTGCGATATGAGCACCTGCCATTGCTACACGAGTTACATGGTCTGGATGTCTTACAGATGCAGCAATGATTTGAGAATCGATATTTTGAACACGGAATAATTCTGCAATTCTGGATACTAAGTGTACTCCATCCTCAGAGATATCATCTAATCGTCCTAAAAAAGGAGAAACATAGGTTGCCCCAGCACGAGCAGCTAAAAGAGCTTGATTCACTGTGAAAATAAGTGTTACATTTGTTTTTACACCTTTTTTAGAAAGATAACGAGTAGCTTCTAATCCTGCTAACGTCATAGGAAGTTTAATCGTAATATTTTTATCGCCATCATTAATTTTAATTAATTCTTCAGCTTGAGCAATCATATCTTCAGCTGTAATTGCATCAGGTGTTACCTCTGCTGAAACAGATTCAACTTCTGGCACCATTTGAAGGATTTCTTCAATACGATCTTCAAATCTTACGCCTTCTTTTGCTACTAGAGATGGATTCGTTGTAACGCCAGATAAAACGCCCACTTTGTATGCTTTCTTAATGTCTTCAAGGTTTGCAGTATCAATAAAAAATTTCATGATTTCTTTCCCCCAATAGTTTGAAAGTCAAAATGTACTTTTTCTTTACAATAGAGCTATATGTATGAAATCTATACTTTCCCAGGCTTCAAGATAGCTGACGACCCTCTTTTATACTATCTGAAATTACCACGATTATAAAGTAAAACGCTTTCTGATTCAGTGGTAGCAGATCCCGAAGCAGGGATTAAACGTTTCATACCGAATTTTTATAATTAGAGAAGGTATGATTTAATATAGCTATCCTAGTTATTTTTAAAAATAAGGTAACTTTAGTTCTTACAAAAGACTAAAGAGGAGAAAGGACTTAAGATTAAACAATGAAATGTATTTCAATTGATTTAGATGGTACGTTATTAAACTCTCAACATGAAATATCTGAAGAAAATGTGAAAACCTTAAAAGAATTGCAACAGCAAGGACATAGTATTATTTTGAATACAGGCCGAGCCTATGCAGACGTAATTAAACTGAAGGCGGTACAAAATATGGAAGTTCCTATTTTTTGTATTAATGGTTCTGTTTTATATTCAAAAACAAGAGAATTGCTGTATGAGGCAACTATATCTGTTTCTACATATAAAAATATATTTTCAATTCTAAATAAAATTGGTGTAGGAATTCTTGTATACACTAATTATGGTGGCTTTCCTTCAACTTTGCCTCCATTACATAATAAAAGCAAGGAAGAGCTCGCCACTCTTTTTCAAGAATACAATTACGATGAAATTCTAAATAAAGACAACCTTAAAATCTATAAATTAATTGCTTTGGTACAGTACGAGCAATTAGAAAAAGTCGACGAAGTAAAAAGGGCATTAGCTGATCAATTTAATATTTCGATGGCTTCTTCTTTTCCTAATAACGTAGAAATCACTTCAAACGAAGCGCATAAAGGAAAAGCTATATTGCGTTACCAACAGATGATGAATCTGAATTTTGAAGAGATTTTTGCTTTCGGAGATGGAGGCAACGATCTTGCCCAATTCGAAGTAGCAACTACTTCAGTTGCTATGGGAAATGCTCCCCTAGACATCCAACAAAAAGCTGATTTAATAACCAAAACAAATGATGAAGATGGGTTTGCCTATGCAGTGAACCACCTTTTAAAACTAACAAAAACACAAGATGTCATATCCGTGATATAACGCTAAATTATACTCATTTCTTTTAAAAACCTATACATCCGTACATTCTATAAAAATTCAGTTAAGTCACTCTAAAAGAGTGGCTTTTTTAGAAGGTTTTTAACCTTTAATTTATCAATTGTAGTTAATCAAGTTCAATTGGAAAATATCACTTATTTTGCTAGCATATTCAATAAAATGAAAAGGAATAAGGGCGTTACTTCCTTATAATAGCCTTATCACTGTATCCGTATTTTTCGCTTGTCACGTAAGATTTTATTGCCTCCAACCATCTAAATAGATGTACCTTTTCGAACTATCTATATTAAACAACCTCAATCATAAATTAACTATACACAGTCAAGGGGACTCTGGTGCAGAAGCGTTGAAATGATGTTACTAAAAAGCTACCAGAAAAAATATCCTTTATTTCGCAGTTAAATGTCTATTTATTGCAATTCTGAGTATTTCTCATAATACTGTTTTTAGTGAAGGAGTTGGGGGGATTGAAAAAAATCATATACTGGATTATTTTTATTTTTTTGATTGTAGCTTATGTGACGGACATAGAAAACATTGACTTAAAGGATTTATTCTCTTTATCACACGAAAATACTACATCCTATGATAAATAAAGGAACTTGCCAAAATAGTAGCAGGTTTAAGCTTGCTTTTGCTGCATAAATGTTTCATAGCTAGAAAAATATTTATATAAATGGTTTATATACTACCTAAGATGAATGAATCACCACCTTATGAGTGTAGTGATATGTAAAACAGAAAAAACCACTAGGATGGATTCTAGTGGTTTACTGTTTAAAAATCGTTATATTCTTCTAAGTCGTCATCGTCTAATGAGCCAGATATATTTTCTAAATCTGCAATCTTTCCTTCTTTCAGTTGGGGAACCTTTGAAGTCTCTTCTTCTTTGAAGGAATGGTTTCCTACAAAACTTGTCGTTTTTGCTAATGCCTTTAAATCAGCTAATTCATTCTTGATATGTTCAAACATTTCGTAGGTTTTTTTGTCTTCAATTGCTTTTCTTCCTGTAGATGAATCATCTAGATCACGCAGAATTAAAGATGAAATATAATCCCCTAACTTGCGGGATTTTGCATATTTAGCTAGTTTATTATACACTTCATCACTCAATCGATTTGTCTTAATCGTAAACGCATTTTGACGCTCTGACATCCCCATCACCTACGTTGTTAGGATTTAACGGCTTTCTTCTCTGCTGCTTGCTTCTTTTGAACGTAACCAATACTACGAATCTCTAAGCCAAATAAATTTAAATGGCGGCTATCTTGGGGAACCTTATGATACTTCTCCGTACGTTCTTCTCCAATTTTGTCACGCATACTATTCATGATAGCGACTTCTAAAGTAGGAGCTACCCCGCCGCAGTATACATACTTACGCAGTTTATTTGCTGGTGGTGGTGCGACATCATTTAATTTAGCCAATAAGACTTCCACATATTCTCGTAGTGAAGATTTGATTGTGCTTGTTAAATCAATGGATTCGCCTGTATTCTCGTTTTTCAATACAAACTTTTGCTTACTGTAGTTATCAAGAATAAATTGATCAAAGGCACGTAAGTCCGTAAACAATTCTAGGAATTTCTCTTTGCGCAATTTATCAATATGCGCTAAATACGGAATTCCTTCAATGCTCTGGAACGATTCACGGCTATTGGCAGCCTTCAACCCTTCAGGTAGAATAACCACATCAATGGAACCTCCACCAATATCCACCATGACCGTTTCACATTCTACATACTCATTCGCATCTTCACGATCTTGAAGTGTTAAGTCTTTTTTTAACGCAAAACGTGCACTTTCTCCCTCTTTTAAGCATGCACTTTCTTCTACTACTACCTTTAAGGTATTTTCAAATCCAGGTGTATGCACAGTAAACGAATGGTCGCCTAAAAAGCGATTAGCCATGGCTTTTTGAGCTGCCCCAAATGTGCTCTCTTTCTTAAGTAGCCAGATTGGTAACATCGTAGAAAAATAGTCAATTTCAATTGTATTGTCTTTTTTATTTTTCGCATGTAACGCATGGTAATACGCAATGGCAGCTAAAAAAGTGATGTATGGAATATGACTTGTAATTTTATTATGTAATTTATTAATGTGATTATTAGCTAGCAATTGACTAGCTGCAATGTCACCTACTAAGAAATAACGCTCTTTCTCTTCGCCCTCAATGGTTGTAGAAAGTAAAATGCGCTTCTTAAATTCTTCTGGAGCTGTAACCGCATCTGTGAAAAAGGAGTCGGCTGCTTCTTTTTGAAGTTCAACTACATTCGTTGGAAAATCAAATAGATATCCATCCATAATGTTCATATCAACAGAGTTACCGCAGTCTTTATTAAAACGTGAAATTTTCATTTATAAACACCTCATCTTTTAAGTTGAACTTATATTCAACTTATTGTACTTGATATAGGATAAATATTCAATATGTGGGAGCAACTAAGTTATCTACAAAACATTACATCTATCAACAATTATTCAAATTAAGTAGAACTTGTATCTATAAACAATATTCAGACTCAATACCTTATGTACCTTACTTTATAGCTTCAACATAAAAAGAGCCTGCATCAAAAATGACGCAGGCTCCCCTCTCTTGCTAAAAATAATTCTCATGTTCATTTGCCCATGTGAGGCCCTTTCGTTACGTATAACGGTTCATAACGAGAGGACCATTCGTTAAATCACAATACCTACTTGTCAATTGGGGTAATACATTTGCTGAAGTCGCTGTTACGTCTTTCAAAACCGAACCAGTCCCTTCATTAAGCTAAGTATTTAACCTTTCACAGTATTCAATTCTACATGATATTGATACTGTACTATATGTGTACCACGCCTTTTAGAATTAAAACATACCATATTTTATTCTAAAAGGTGTGGTTGTACTTTTATAATGAAACTGTTTGTTTTTCATCAAAATAAATAGTAGTTAAAGAATTTTATCATTCAGTTAATGATATAGATTCTCCATATGTTCTTCTTTTTGCGCTCTATAAAATGACTCCATCTTTCTCCCTGGCTGATATAATCATTAAACGTAGCATTTTTCACTACAGTATAACCTCCACATTCATCTGCCAATTGTTTAGCAGACTCTTCATCAATGGGAAATGCTAACGATTCATCATTTGTGAATTCGTAACTGGATACCTCTTTCTTTTTTACGTTCTTATACGAATGATATACGTAATATAGCTTACCTAATTTCATAAAATAGTATGGATACTCTCTGTTAGGCAACTTACTCCCCTCCATTTCTGCATCCTTCAATCGCTTTCTAAACCATTATTAGTATCTTATTTGGACTTAAAAAGGTAAAACCCTGCTAAAAGCCACTCTTCAGGTAACATAATAAACTTTTTCGTAAAAATAAAAAAGCTATCTCAAAACAGGGAATGAGATAGCTTTTTGCTAGGGTTCACACGTATAACAAATAATGAATTGACAAGTGCAGACTAATAATAGCACATTTTTACCATAAATTCTATATTTTTATGTACAAGTATATGTATATATTGCAGACTTTTTGTACGTTATCCTCTCAACTGGTAAACGAGAAAATCGAGTCATGTCAAGGATATGTAAGAATTGCATATCCAATAAAAAAACCCTTCAGAGAACTCTTATTCTATAAGAGTTCTTTCGTTTGCTTTGTTTCAGAGAGAGTGATTATGGTAACTAAGGGTGTATATCATAACCCGTCTCGCCAGTGGTGCTTAGGGTGAAGAATCTTTTCATTTCAAGCACCTATCTAACTACAGGCGTAAGTTTATCTATTCTCTTATCTGCTCCCAGATTTGCTTCGCAATTCCTATACACTCTTCTTTTGTTAACGTACTATTAAATGACTGATTTAATATTTCTGTTATCCCAATCGCCAGACTCTCAACGTTTGGTACTTTGTATACCATAGGAAGAATCCATGTAGCTTCATATTCATATTCCTCGGAAGCATGCAAAGAGAGGGGATTCCATGTATAGATAATTGATTGGATCGTCTCTTTTACATCATTAAACCTTGTACTCCATTGTTGTCCTTTCATTCCCATCACCTTCTATTAGCTTACTCATCGTTATCCTTATTATAAATAAAAGAATATATAAAAGAAAAAAGTAGTATCTATGCAATAATGTTGTATGAATTTAGAACGAATAGCTCATAGAAACTTATCCACGTCTGTCAAGATGATTGCTGTAAATATAGGTACTGCATTTGATACTTCATTTTTTTCTTAATTCGGTAAAGCGCATTATCTACTGTTTTTTGAGGAAGATGTAGGTTTTGAGAGATTTGCATATACGTTTGCCCCTTCAAATATAGAGCCAATACATCTTTTTCAATAGGTGACAGTATTTCCTGTAACATTTGTTCCCTTTCTATTTTATTCTCCTTTTCTACGGTAGCTTGTTCGGGGCTTACAGCACGTGGGTGAGGAAGCATCTCCATAAGAATCAAATCATCTTCCAATCGCTTTGAATTCCTAGGTATGTTTAAAGAGAGGGCATTATTTAAAGGGGAATGTTTTTGACGGGCGCTTGCTTTTATAGCTGTGATGAGTTGACGTGTAATGCATAGATCAGCAAATCCCCTAAATGAATTCTTCCCCTCTGTTTTAAAATCGCGCGCAGCTTTGTATAACCCTAACCTCGCTTCTTGTAAAAGATCTTCTTTATCCCCTCCTAATAGAAAGTAACTTTTTATTTTCAAACATAACAAATACTCATATTTCCTTACGAGTACATTGAAAACGTCTTCGTCACCTTTTTGAAACGCTTGAACAATCTCTTCATCATTTAGGTCCTTCTTTTCTTCTCTTATTTCTACACCTGCTACCATGTTCATCTGCGTTCCTCCTCCGGTCTTATGCTTTCTATGTACTTTACATTATAAAAAAGAAAAGGTATAAAAAATGTCGAAAAAACAAAGAGTAGAAAGAATATTTAAGAAGAAAGAAGAGAGACATTACATAAAACTTTATATTATATATATGACCTGTATAATAAGGACGACTTTTAATCTTATTTACGACTTAAAAAAATCCAACAGACGTTTTCCCCATGTTTTACCCGTTGCTACTGGATCAAATACTTCAATATAGCCATTGTGAAAATAAGCAAGTTTGTTGTAGTACTTATTGATAATAATCAAATTTTGATTACCTGGTTTTCCTGCTGCTTCTTCCCCCTTCTATCTTCCGAGTATGAAAAAAGAAGATTCTTTCGCCTTCAAACTTTTGCTTTTTTTTACGTTCCATTTCTTGTGCTGCATTCCTTTTTCCGTAGAATGTGCTCCAATATTCCGTGCAAAAAATTTCGTGAATCCATTTTATAATTTCTCTTTTCTCCCTTTGTCATAATCCTTTATCTCTCTTAGTACATCCCTCCTTTTTAAGCTGACTTTTAAAAATTCTCAAGAAGAAATGTTCTTTTCTTTCGCAATTTCATTTATTTTTTTAACGGCAATCAGATCGATATTTTGTAAAAACATATCCATGACATTCGTTCCTATCCTGTAAATTGTGGTTCCCCACTACAAAAGAGAGAAGAGCATAAGGGGTTTTTGCTATCACATAGGGTGATAGGCTAGGCAAAGCCTAGCGAAATCGTGATATCAAAGAAAAGCTCTTCATGTCCCTTTTACGTCCCTTTTTTAGCATTTTACACCATTTTTCAGGGATTGTTTTTTCCTTTAAATTCCACATTTTTACCCTTAGTCCCTTTTGCGTCCCCTTTCTTTTTTCACTTCATGACTAAATTCCGTTCTTTTTCGTTCAACTTTTTCAGCTTTTCTTGCAAATTTTCTTGTTTATCTTCATAGAGTCGAATGCTTATATTACTGGATTGAATCGCATCTTTTTTTATCGCGATTTTTGATTCTGCATTGGCTTTCCCATAGTTTTTTATTTTCTTTTTTCACAAAATCTTTTTCTAACTCATGTGAACATAAAAAAATTAATATCAATGTCCTGTGAACCTGCATTTTTTAGAAGAGTCACCTTTTATAGAATAAAAACTGATTCATAAGTGATAAAAAAGCACGCGTAAATCGCTTGTATTGTAAGCAAAAACAAATGGACGTTTTGATCATGAACGTGTGAACAAAAATAAAAAAAGATCGCTTACTTCTGTCTTATCTTTTCAAAAAACAATTCAAAATGAAGTGACCCTCGAGGGGACATTTATCAATTATGAAGGGTCGGTGAAGGGGTTCCTGAAACAGATGTTGCAATCACTGAAGGTGCGGTGAAGGGACTGTTCTTTAATTCGAGGGTGCGCTGAGGGGGTTCTTGCAAGCATTTCTTTGTACCCAAGGTTTTGTTAGGCTCTGCCTAACCCCACACAGCCTGTGGGGGCAAAAACCCCTTATGCTCTTCTCTCTATTTTTAAAAGAGCACCACTATTTTGAGAAGTTCGAATAAAATATGGAACTTAAAATAAGAAATGCTGATGCTATTGTTGTAAAAAAATTTGATGAGTGGATAAAGAAACATGGTCAATCATGACAGCGATTTTCAAAGAATTAGGTTCACACATGAGCTATTTTAATCAACAATTCGACCGAGAAGGACCTCTTAAAAATTTAATTAAAGTCCAAAGTAAGACGATGGAACGTTGTGTAATTTCTATGAGAAGCTTAAATGATATGTTAAAAGAAGTGATGAGGAATTATGGGGATGATGAATAGAAAGGCCGGATGGATTTCACTCGATATAGTCACATATTAATACATTCAAGATTACATGCTAAAAACAAAATTAGATATTCTGGTGACGCTATATCTGACATTTGTAATCAATTCAAATATAAACAAAAAAAGAATGGAACTGCACTAATTTTCTCATAAATAAGCTCACCTCTTGGGGCTCCTAATTTTCCAATAGGACCATTTTCTCCTCACATATTAATAAAAAAAGCAGCTTCTATATTTATAAGTAGAGGCTGCCTTTATCATACTTTTGAAATTTTGCATAGTGTCATTTTTTATAGTCCCTTCTCAGAAAAAGTACTATAAAAAATGGCACTACCCAGAATGCCCATTTACCCTTAACATTGAAATTGTACTAATTCACTAAATTATCAATATTATTAAAAACCTAAAATTATAACATACTTTACAGAACTTGAGGAGGGGAAACTTTTTTCCCCTCCCCTACTCTTAAAAACTCATATATGATAAAGGTGATTCCTACAGCAATATAGGATCACTCGTAGCTAAATATACTTGTTTTGATATATTTTGCTAATTTTTATTGAATTATAAGACTACTTAACGCTATAATAAAACTAACAAAAACGTGCGGATAGAAAAAAGACTCCAACTGTTTAAGTAGTGTAAGCGCACTCTTAAACCGTTCCTCCTAGTTACGGTAGGAAAAACACTTGTCGAAGTCTCTTGTTAATAGAGTTAGTTTTTATAAAATAAACTTTATGGGTTTATTTTATATGAAATTGACATCTATTTCAAGGGCTTAGTTCATCAAAATCACGGCATTGTTTTCCTTTCTTCAGGGAGACAGTGTCTTTTTTGTGTTCCTTAAAGGAGAAGATGAACAAATGACAAAGCTTTTTACCTGCTATTTAGAAGATGTAAATACCTTCAATGGACGATTCAAATGGTTATGGAAAGAAAGACCGACCCTTCGTAAAAAGAAAGAAGCGTTTTTAGAAACACTTCGTACTCATTTTAAACAACAACAATTGGCCTTACATAAAGTATTCCCTAAAAAACGGATGGAAATGTTAGATTACGTGATTTATAACCTTGTGGCTACAGGTATTCAAGCCATTCAATCAAAAACACTTATGCAGAAATTTGATGTATCTCAAAGTACCGTTTCTCGCTTTGTAAAATCATTAAAGGAAACGCCTTTTATGATCGTGGCACGTTATATCAAAGAAGATACAACAGGTGCTCATCCTGATAGCTATGTATTTATCCTTAAAAGCCATACAAATTTTGATCAAATTTGTGAGGAAATCTTTTTTGACCATGACACAACAGGTATCCAAACGCTTCAAAAAGAAGAAATGACAACTCCTGTGACAACTCCTGTGACAAGTCCAGAACGTGCTGAAAACGTTGATACACCAAGATTTGAGGACGAAAAAACATCGTCCCCCTTTATTAACCTTGATTTACCTAAAAATCATTTAAATAATCATTTAATATCTGCTTCTCAGTCATTTGCTTATATCAAAGGTGTGCCTAAAAAAGTAAATAATGTGTATGCAGGCAAGTATGGTCATCAACTAAAAGATTTTTATGCGCGTATTCAAAATGCAGCTAAAGCAGTAAAACGAGATACACAGATTGAGATTATAAAAGAACAAGTACATGAAGTCGCTTATACAGCGATTGTAGGCTTAGATAAATATGTCCATGAGGCAAACCATAAGGGTACTACCCTATCCCTGGATGACATGTGCCGTCTTGTTTATCAAATTGCTTACAATCAATTTACCAATCTACTAAAAGGGAATACAGAAGAACAAGCATCTAAGTCAGACATACATACTGAAGCTAAGACAGCCTTATTTACGCCTAAACATATCATCCGTAAGGAATTGGTTCCTGCTTGGTTACAAGCTGAACAGGAGCAAAATGAGTGTACACAAGAAGAAACTATTTCTTTGGATCAACAGCTTGAAATGATTCAGTTAAAGCAAGATTTAGGGCAAGAACTAACGCCAGAAGAAGAAAACTTACTCAAAGAGCACAGTACTACGTACAGTTCGTTAGAAATGGCGCAGCTAAAACAGGATCTAGGACAAGCTTTAACACCTGAAGAACAGGCTTTATTACACGAACATGCCCAATTACAGGACACCGTTTCGTAATCAAAAAGTGAAGAAATCCCTTGGAAGCTGCTGTTTACTAAGAGTATTATTATTTAGAACATGTTTCTAAATAACTAATATATAAATCTATGTAGGAGGAGATCACTATGCCACATAAAATGACCTTAACAGGTTCTGCCACAGGACCATTACGAGAATATGATCGCTACGTTGCCTTTGATATGCGTGAAAAAGGTTCACCTTCTGCGCCGAAAGGTCTGAAAAAGAGCACCTTTATTTCGTATACCGTGTTTGTTGCCAAGAAAGCCTTCAATAAAACCGGACTGACAAAAAAGAGTATTATGCATGAAAAGATCTTAGTTCAAGGGGAACCAACGTTAGATATTCCCATTGACGAGTGCCCTGGAGAAATTGGTATCATCTGCTTTCAAATCACCGTTCTCCCGAATAAAAACGATAAAAAAGCCAATGAGTCAAACGATAAAAAAGAAGCGAAACAAGAGGTTTCTAAGGCACACCAAGAGGTTGCAGCTACCAAGCAGGAGGAAAAGCAAGATTCCGTCTCTCAGCCTGTAGCAACAGAAACGAAAACTATACAGCCAGAAGCGAAAGAAGCGCCCGTACAAGAGAAAAAGGCTGCGCCCCAAAAGAAGCAGTTGCCGACTCAACCAAAAGGGACACAGGATGTTGTGAACTTTGACGAGATAACCGTTCCTGAAGCCTTCTTAAAGACACGTCCAAACCCTGTGAAAACAGAAGAAGTCGTTGAATTTGTGAAGCGTACAGGACACCTTGACAAGCCTTTAACGATTGAGAAAGAATCGAAGATATTGAAAGATGGCTATCGTCGTTATATTGTGGCCAAAACCGTTAAAATGGACAAAGTTCCTGTTGTCTATGAATATCAAAAGTAGTTAATTGCTTTTATATGATTATTTATTACAAGTGAGGGTTGAAGCATGAGCATTGTTAAGGAAAGTATTGTAAGTCCATCATCAAATGATAAGGACATTACGAAACTTGAAGGTTATTTTCGTGTCCAATTTCCAAACGAATATAAGGAATTCTTGAAAAACTATAATAGCTGTGAAATTTCAGATTCAACACCATTAACGGCACTCAATAAGAGATGTCAAATTCATCGTTTTTTAGGTATTATTAAAGATTTCTGTGAGCATCCATATGGAGAATATGATATAGATTGCTGTGAAACCTCTCTTGGAGAACAAGGGCGGAATTTTTATAGTGAAGATATTATCGGCTCTGAATTAATTCCTATTGCAAGATTGGCATGGGGAGATTATTTGTGCTTGAACTTTCATTACGATAAAAACAATCCTTCTGTCGATTTCTTAGATTACGAAGAATCATATGAATGTGATCCAGTTACTTCAAAAATTGCTGATAATTTTAAAGAATTTATAAAAATTCTAATACCTAAAAATCAATAAATGTAATAATTCTTTTTCTATTATAAAAAATTACGGTTTACATTATCGTTCCGTAAACGTACAGGTTCACCCTGATATTATGGGAATAAAGCTATTCTCAAAGGAAAAGACATACCTATCAAATGAGCGTATTGTCTCTCCTCTTTTACATTCCAAAATTTAAGAGAAATTTTTGAGACCTATTGTTAAGTTTATAATAGGTCTTTTTTTTATTATCAACAAACTAAAATACTACTCTATATAGTTGTTATTTTGTTATGATAGAAAGGATTGTACTGCTGCTATAGCGAATCAAACAACAAGTGAAACCAAAGGAGGGTCGCTATGTCGAGTGAAGATAATTATTCAAAAGTGTATTATTCACCAAGCGATTTGACTGCTATGCTAGCTATAAAAGAATCTACTTTACGAAAGTATGCATATCAGCTTGAAAGAGCCGGATGGAGTTTTGGTAAAAACGATCAAGGTCATAGACAATATAGTGATAAAGACATTATGGCGATTCGAAGATTAATTAGTGCTAAAGTTAACACTAGCATGACGCTAGAACAAGCTGCAAACGAACTCGTACCAATACTTAAAGGAGAAGGTATAGCAGTACCCGTTACAGCAAATCAAACACAAAATGACCATCATAATGGTGATATGGCAGCGTTGTCCAAACGTATAGATGAACAAACAGAACTTATTAACAAACAGACTGAGTTCATTAAGTTATTATCAGAACGTCTTGAAGAACGTGATACATATATACAAAAGAAATTTGAAGAACAGGATAAAAGGTTAATGGATCGCGATAATCGGCTTATGGAAGGTATAAGAATGCTTCAAGAGCAACGGGAAGAACAGAATGAATCCATGAAACTTATCGCAGCTGCTACAGACAAATTAGAAGAGCAAAAGAAACAAGGTTTTATCGCTCGTTTGTTTGGGAGAACATAAGGGAACGGTAAAACCTCTTTTGTTACTTGCATAGGGAAATATAAAATCTAAAATACGTTTCATAAACCCTTTTTAAATCTCAGAGGCAATCTGAGGTTTTTTGTTTTTTTATACTAGCACACTCTTCTTTTTTACGTTATAGCGTTTAAAAGGGTATTTTATGATGAAAATTACTCGTTATAGCGATGTGTCGGTTAATGAAGTTTGTTAAAATAACATTTAATGATAATTTGTATCGCAACCCGTTACAACCACTATAGCGTTATATATATAGCATAACGATGATATATCACCGTTTTAGTTGACCTTTAGTTCAACATAAATTAGATTAAACAAAGACTTTGGTATTGTTAGTTAAACCCATTAATCTATTAAGTTCACTTATTCGATATCAAAATGTGCTTCTTATAAATCAAGTTTAACTTACTGTTCGTTAGGTTCAACTTGATTTTTCAATCATATTTTTGTGTATATTTGGTATGATTACTTGGAATAGATATAAAAAAACAAAAAAAATATTCTAATATAAAGATAGCTTTTTAATCATTTTTATCATTGTAAAGAAGATGATTCTCCTTTAAGTAGGATTTTCTATTTTTTAAGTAGTTAAAAATCATAACATACCCACAACAAAGACCGCCCATTATGTATTAGTTTATAAGGCGGTCTTAACTGTATTCATGCTATATGATTATTCCAAAAATATCGACAAGATACATAAATTGGCTTAATTTCTTCTATTCTATTCAAAATTTGCCTCTTTATGCCCACTTTTCGCTTCACCTAGATGAAAGCAGGTTAAAGTAGGTGAAAATTGGACAGGATAATAGAAAAGGAGTGATGTAGAAATGTTACCATGGAATAATCCAAAACGTAGCAAATTCGGCAAGTGGCTCGACAGAGAAGGTATTGAGCAAACAGAGTTTGCAGAACGGGCAAAGGTTTCACGTAATACCGTTTGGCGCTTGTGTAATAAGAAAGATTACATACCGACACCTAAAATACTAAAAAAAATCATAGATACAGTGAAAAAAATTGATAAAAACAAAGATATCAACGACTTTTTTAATTAAAAAGCCCCATGTTATTTAGTTATAACATGGGGTTATGGTTTGCTTGAAAAAGTACGCTGCGTTCCAATGATGCTATTTAAGAGCTGTTCAATATGTAGGAGATTTCGGATGCCATCTTTGTTGGAAGATAAAGAAATCATGTCTTCTTCTCCAACCTTTGAAACGGTATTCAAGTTAAGTACGTTCTCCACGTAAGTTGCAGTCGCTTCATGCACTTCTCCGTGAATGGTAAATTGAAAGGTAATGACTCCGTTTTTTTCTTTTTTAAAACCCTTTAAATTGGCGATATCACTTTCTTTTAAACTAGGACCATCTAAGGTATCTATCCAGCTCTTTTCTTCTTCTGAGGGTTCACTAAGGATAGAAAGAACATCTTCATAAATACGAATCGCAAGCTCAATCTGCGCAACTATCTCAGGATCATCAAAGTAATCGTTACTGATTGCTTCTAATTGACGTTCCAACGCCTCTTTTTTAGCCTCAATAACCTGTATTTTATCTTGCATAACCAATTTCCTCCATCAGCTAAATAAACACGAAAAAAAGCCTTTTTTATGCGTTTTTTATTGCTTTTCTAGTTTAAGAATACGTTGTTTTAGCAGTTTGCACAATCGTTTGATGTGGTTTTATAAAGAATGGCTCTATTTTTCAAATTAGAAACCACTTAACGATTCATTTTGCTGTTCATGTGCGTTACTTCGTAAAATGTTTATTTTTTCGTATTTAGTGTATAGCATTTTTCAAAAAGGTGCATCCGGTCGCCCCATTCGCCTCTTCGGCTCAGCTCCCTTACAGGTTCCACAAAGGGCTTCACTACGCGTATCCAGCTTGTATTAACGCGGTAGCGATACTGAACCAGATACTGATTAGGCAACGAAGTCGTGATTCTTTAGATACTATGTAGCTACTGCAGTAAGCTTGCCTGTCCAATCGAAAAATAAAAAAGAACCCTTACTACAGTAGGTGATGATTAGATGTGGGTAGAATATACCTAGTTTTTTGAATATTAGGTGGAATATTGGCCCTTTATTTTTTTTAGAATTTACTGCAGTTCTTATCATTAGAGCTTCAAGAACTTTTCATCCTCTAAAGAAAATATTTACAAATAAATATATATATGGTATAAATATATTCATTAAATCTATATTAACAATATTAATATTAATTTAATGAATATAAATTAAGAGGTGTAATTATGAAGAGTAAAGGTGTTATCTTAGGACTTTTATCAAAAAAACCCATGGCTGGATATGATATAAAATTAGTCTTTCAAGAGGTTTTTTCACATTTTTTTGATGGAAGCTATGGAATGATTTATCCAACTTTAAAGACTTTAGAGAAGGAAGGAAAAATTGAAAAGAAAGTAATCATTCAGGAGGGGAAGCCGAATAAAAACGAATACCACATTACGGAGGAAGGAAGAGAAGAATTTCAAATGTACATGAAACAAAAGGTAGATGAAGAAATCTTATATTCTGACTTTTTATTGCGTATGTATTTTGGAGAATACAGCAGTATGGAACAGTTAAAGCAGTGGATTATAGAAGAAATTAATAAAAAGGAAGACGATATTAAAAGGTTAGAAAACAATTATGAAGACTGGAAAGAAAATTTAACTTTTTCTCAAAAAATTTGTTTAGATGTAGGTGTCTCTAGTTATTATGCCCAGGTGAAAACGTTAAAAGAAAGTTTAAAGCAAGTAGAGGGCGTTTTAGCTAATTCAAAATCAGAATCATTGATTTAACAAACATAGATATAAAATTCAAGGAGACTAAGTTCATGAATGAAAGTAATAATTTGAAAATTGTTTTTTTAATGTCGATGGGCATTTTCTTATGTATGGTTGATACTACTATTATGAATATAGCCCTTCCTGCAATACAATCAGACTTGCAAACCACTTTAGAGCAAATGTCATGGGTATTAAATATCTATACGATATCTATTGCTGTCTTTTCTATCCCTTTAGGACGCGTTGCAGATATATTTGGCAAAGCTAAAATTTATATTCTAGGACTTTTAATTTTTGGAATAGGTTCTTTACTATGTGCTTTTGCAGATAGTGGGGAATTTTTAATATGTTCTCGTTTTCTTCAAAGCGTAGGGGCTGCTATCTTATTTCCAACTAGTATGGTGATTGGTGTTTCTTCGGTTAGTATGGAAAAAAGAACAAAAGCTCTAGCAATTTTAGGAGTCACACAGGGACTATCTGCTGCATTAGGTCCTGCGATAGGAGGACTAATTACAGAGTTCCTAGGATGGAGATGGGTATTCCTTGTTAACATCCCTATTTGTATACTTGCCGTCATTTTATGTTTGAAGATACTTCCTATAAGAAATGAGAAAAAGCTTCCGGCTAAGATTGACTGGTTTGGTTTAGTTACTAGTAGTGTTGCTATTACTCTTCTAACAGTAGGGGTGGTAAAAGGAAATGAGTGGGGATGGATGAGTTATAAATCACTAACCTGTTTTCTTGGAAGTGTGGTCTTCCTTCTTCTTTTTATAAGATATGAACGGACAGTTTCCGATCCAATGATAAACCTTAATCTTTTTAAAGACCGTATCTTTGTAGGCTCAGCGCTGGTAGTTGTCATAAGTAATATATTCTTGGTCGGAGTAACCGTGATTCTCCCAACTTTTCTAACTAAGATACAAAATAAAACTGAATTAGGAGCTGCTCTACTAATTACTCCTATCTCTGCAATGATCTTTGTATTTTCACCTTTAGCCCCTGTATTTCTTAAAAAATTAGGGAAATTATTAGTTATATTAATAGGTTTTATTTTGATGGCTGGATCTTACTATTTGTTACAACATATTGATATCAACTCTACTAGTAAGGATATTATTATTCCTTGTATGTTATTAGGTATAGGTTTTGGTATTTTGGTAGGGCCAGTTACTATTTTAGCAGCTTCTTCTTTTGAAGGAGAACTATTAACAGCTTCTCAAAGTGTAACCACTATGCTTAGACAAGTGGGAATTGTGTTAGCCGTTGCTATTTTTGTCTCTAGTTTAAATCATAACATCAAAGAGAGCAAAAATAATATATATCAATATGCGCAAGTACAGGTAGATAAATTGAATTTAGATAACTCGGATAAAGAGAAAATTTTAAAAAAGGTAAATGAAGATATTAATTCAGAGAGTATAAAAGTACAAAAGGAAGATAGTAATTCCACCCTAAATAGTTATGTTTCAGATAAACAAAGAGAAGCGATAATAAATAGACAAGTTACCTTAGCTTTAAATGCAATACCAGAAGAATATAGAGAGACTAAAAAGAATGAGGTAACAGAACAAGTAACACAAGCGGTTGATAATAACCTAAAACATATTCAAGCTAAGATTAGTTCTACTTCAAAAAACATACATCAATATTCTGAAAAAGAAATAACATCATCATTTAATAAATTATATAAGTATTCTATTCCATTTATCTTAATATGTAGTCTTTTTAGTTTAGTTTTTATTGAAAAAAGAAAAAAAAGCAATATTGTAAAAAAAGTTATAGAGGATACTCAGGTATAAATAAAGTAGAAGGGGAAATTTGTTAAAATGAACGAGTTATTTAACGGTATACATAAGATTGTTCTTCCATTCCAATCACCTCTAAATCATGTAAATGTTTATTTAATAGAAGGAGAAGAACTTACACTAATTGATGCAGGAGTAAATAGTAGTCAGGCTTGGAGTGAGTTAGAATTTCAAATCAATTCTTTAGGATATAAAGTAACGGATATTAAAAATATTGTGATTACACATCATCACCCAGATCATATTGGTTTATTAGATTATTTTTCACATGATGTAAAGGTTTTTGGACACTCTTATAATGAAAGTTGGATAAATGATTATAAAAATTTACAGATGCACTTTAATAAATTTATTAATCACCATATCAAGGCTTATGGAATACCAGATGGGTTTAAAAAAACTTTAATAAAAAAGGAGACAGAAGGTGTAGCCTCAACTAAGAAGATAACTAACTTTCTAACGGAAGGGCAGGTTTTACCTTTTCTTCCTGGCTTTAAAGTTCTTGAAACACCAGGACATTGTTCCACACATATTTGTTTATATAGAAAAACTGATGGATTATTAATAGGAGGAGACTTATTAATTAATAACATCTTCCTTAATACATTCATGGAACCTCCAATGATTGGTAGTAATGAGCGACCTAAATTATTATTAGAATATAATAAATCACTCTTGAGAATCAAAAATTTAGATATTAATTTAATATATCCAGGGCATGGTGAAGAAATTAAAGAAATCGATTTATTAATTGATTT
Source organism: Priestia sp. FSL P4-0332 (assembly GCF_038005845.1). Classification (NCBI taxonomy): domain Bacteria; kingdom Bacillati; phylum Bacillota; class Bacilli; order Caryophanales; family Bacillaceae; genus Priestia; species Priestia sp. FSL P4-0332. The sequence goes on along the minus strand of NZ_JBBOUA010000007.1, from coordinate 15,926 downwards.
GCAATTTAAAAAACAGCAAAAAAGAAAAAAAAGAGTGATGCGCTTGCTAAGGGAAAAGCCTCATACAATATATGAATTATGTACTAAATTATTTGTAGGACTATATGAGATTCAGTTTGCATTGGCTCTATCAGAGACGATAGGAATAATTGATTTATTAAAAGAAGAAAAACATATAGTGATAAATAAAACGGATGAGGTTTGGGTATGTAATTTAAATCCTGTCCCTGCATATTTTTAATATTTATTATATAAAACAGCAAAAAACAATTGGTTTTTTTGCTGTTTTTCGATTGTTTAATACATTATATTACAAAAAATATTTAAATTAGAAAAACTTACATAATATAAATAATTTATTAAATTAAGGAAAATATATTGAATTTTATTCCTTTTTGTAATAACATAGCATTTGTTGATTATAAAAGAACCATGACTTTTTTATCATCTAAGGGATATATGGATCTTAAAACGTTTCTAAAGTCCTATACAAGAAGGCTTTTTACTAGATATTAGTTTACAAGATTCTCTAAATTAATAAATAGGAATATTTCGTATTACAACCTTATCACATGATAATAGTATGGTCTTAATACATAAAGAAGGTGGTTGATAAAGACAAAAAATAAATAAGTAATCAAAATTAAATAAGTAAGGTTTTGAGTTAAGGAGGAAAGTAGTTGGAAAAACACAGAGTTGTAGTAACAGGAATGGGTATTATTTCCTCTATAGGTAATAACAAACAAGAAAACCTAAGAAGTATGAAAGAAGGTAATACAGGAGTTAAGAAGCTTCAAAAATTTAGTACTGATAAATTTATAAGTCATTTAGGCGCAGAAATTAAACAGTATGATTCTCAAGTTCACTTAAAGGATAAAGCCTTTTTAAAATATGATCGTTGTGCACAATATGCTATGGTTTCAATCAATGAAGCCTTAGAAGAGAGTAAAATATTGGACCATATTTCTCATCAAGAAGTCGGCTTATCATTAGGAACTTGTAATGGCGGGGTCAATGCATTAGAGGAGCAAGGAAAAATTGAATCACTAGATAAGGAAAAAATGAAAAATTATCCTTTTTTCAATCAAAGTGATAATGTAGCAAAATATTTTTCACTAGGCGGTCCAGTTAACACTATTAATACAGCTTGCGCAGCAAGTGGAAATGCGATAGGGTTTGGATTTGAAATGGTACAAAAGGGTTACGCGAAGGCTATGATTGCCGGAGGATCAGATTCAATGTCTTCATCTGTTTACGCCGGATTTAATTCTTTGAGAGCTCTAAACCCTGAGCCATGTTCACCTTACAATAACGTTTATGGTCTAAGCTTGGGAGAAGGTGCAGCTTTTGTAGTATTAGAAACCTTAGAAAGTGCTTTAGCTAGAAATGCTAAAATTTATGCTGAGATTTGCGGATATGGCTTAAGTAGCGATGCTTATCACGAAACTGCACCACATCCTGAAGGATTGGGTATTCAAAAAGCTATAGAATATGCAATTAATCAATCTTCTATCAAAAAAGAGCAGATAGACTATATTAATACACATGGAACTGGTACTAAAGCAAATGATAAAGCTGAGCTAAAAGGTTTAGAACAAGTGTTTGGGCTAGAAACACTTAAACAAATTCCTCTTAGCTCCAGTAAAGCATACTTTGGCCATAATCTAGGTGCTGCTGCTGCTATTGAATATGTTACAACTCTATTGGCTATTCAAGAAAATCTATTACCAGCAACAATCAACTTCCAGGAACCTAGAGAAGGCTGTGAGAATGCTAATATTATAACTAATAATATGATAGATAGGAAGATTAATTACTTTTTGTGTAATAACTCTGCTTTTGGGGGACACAACGCCTCTATAGTCTCAAAAAAATGGAATAATAATTCAGATAAAAATTTGAATATTGAGAAAATACCAGAAGAAGAGAACGTTTACATAGTTGGTAAGGGTAACTCTAATATTTTATTGAATGAAAAGCAAGAGAGTCTCCTTGAATATCTAATACAAGAAAAACAATCTAAACAGGAAGCAGAGTTCAAACTCAAGGAATACGATAAATCTCTTTATGAAAGACGTATGAACACTTTGGCTCAACATAGTATTGCAGCAGCAGATATTACGATTAAAGATGTTGATAAAGAAAATACTTTGAATCGTGAAGAAATAGGGTTAATTTATGGTACTTCTAGAGGCAGCTTGCAAAGCACAGAAAAATATTTTAAATCTATTCTTCAAAAGGGTCCGGAATTCGCTAGTAGCATTTACTTCCCTGATATGGTTTTAAATTCTGTAGCAGGAAAAGTATCCAAAAAACTTGGTTTACAAGGGTTTAGTAGTTCTATTAGTACTGGAGGAAATGATGGCCTATTTAGTTCTATATATGGTTATGAAGTAATAAAAAATAATATTTATTCTCATTGCTTAGTTGGAGCAGGAGATGAGCTTTCTAATTTATCGCATGAAATTAACCAGTCTATAGGACTAGATAAAAGTGAATATCCAGTTTCTGAAGGTAGTAGTTTCCTAATGCTTTCTAATCAACTAAATATAAACAAAAATTATGCTCAGATCTCGGGTGTAGGATTAACTTTTGGTTCTGACATAGAAAGCCTAAATAAAGCCATAAATATGGCTTTAGAAAAAGCTAAAAGTAAGATATCAGAAATTGATTTCATCTTCTATAACTCTAATGGTTTATTAGATGATTTAGATATTTATAAAAAGTTATTTGAGAGAATAGATAATGAAAACAATATTTTTAAGTATTGTTTTAATTCTAAAGGATATTTAGAGTCAACTAGTTCCCTAAATCATCTGTATTTAGCAGCCGAAGTATTAAGGGGAGATTTTACAGATATAGATGCTATTAATGAGTTTTTTAACCAGGATATTACTACATATAAAAAAGGTATTGTAGTAAGTACCTCTATTAATGGAAATAACTCTGCAGTTGTAGTAAATAAAATTAATTGATTATGGTCATTCATAAATTTTTATAAATAATATTAGAAGATATTTAGGAGGATGTTTAGATGAACAAAATTGAAGAAATCAAAAATACTATCAAAACAAAAATTTTAGTGGAAAGATTAGAACTTGATGATATTACACCAGAGGAAATCGATGATAACGAAGCATTATTCGGAGATGGATTAGGGCTAGATTCTGTAGAAGCACTTGATGTAATTTCAGGCATTGAGGAGGAGTTTGGAGTTAAAATGCAAGGTCTTTCTGAAGAAGAAACTCATGAAATCTTTAGTTGTGTAAATACACTATCGAACTTTATTCATGAGCAACTAAGTCAAACGGTATGATTTGACAGCTGTAAAGCCTGAAAAGGCTCTACAGCTTTTTTCTTAAAAAAGTTGAGTCAAAAAGCTGTTAGATTAAAGGAGAGAAGGCTATGAGTTTAAAAGATAAAGTGGCTATTGTGACAGGTGCTACTCGAGGTATAGGTAAGGAGATTTTGATAGATTTAGCAACAAAAGGAGTCAAAGTAGTTGGGATTTATGCAAGAAGTGAAACTGCGGCCAACGAGCTACAAGAAAACCTTAGCAACAACGGATGCGAAGTTGAATTTTTTAAAGGTAAAGTGGACAATGCTGAATTTGCTGATACAGTAGTCGGAAAAGTAATAGATAAATACAATAAAATCGACATTCTAATCAATAATGCAGGGATTAATAGAGATAATCTTATATTTAATATGCCACAAGAAGATTGGAATGCTGTTTTTAAAACTAATTTTAATGGAACATATAATTTTTGTAATACAGTAATCCCACATATGTTAGAGCAAAATAGTGGAAACATTATTAATATGGTTTCTGTTACAGCAGTTAATGGTAGGGAAGCGCAATCAAACTACGGTTGTTCAAAGGGAGCTATTATTGGATTAACTAAAATGCTTTCACGTATTTACAGCCCTAAGGGAATTAGAATAAACACAGTAGCTCCTGGGATGATTGAAACTGATATGATTGAACATGTGCCAGGTCAAAAGATGGAAAACTTCCTTCATCATACTAACGTTAAGTCTTTAGGCCAAGCGAAACAGGTTGCGGACATAGTTTCATTCTTGGCGAATGAAGAGAATTCTTATTTTACTAATACTGTATTCAAACTAGACGGTGGATTCTTACGATAAGGAGGAAAGAAAATGAAACAAAATATTTTAATTACAAATAGTGAGCATTTATTTAATCAGATGATAGGCGAGTACTACCTAAGCCGAGAATATAAAGTTATATTTTGTTTTGAAGAGGGTTCGAAAAAAAAGAAATATGAAGACAGACTAATTCAACTTGGTATAAGTTCCGAACAATATATGTTAATTGATATTAAAGCAGAAGACCTTAATTCTTTAGAAAAGAGCGTAGAAGATATTTACGACAGATTAGGATGTATTGATGTCTTGATTCATGGAAATGAAATGTTAGATGAAGTAAAACTTTTCAAGAATGATCCAATTGAACTCAATATATCTATAGATAAATATTTTGAAAAAATTTATATGTTAAATCGCATTATTACTGCCAAGATGATTAAAACTAAGAAAGGAAAAGTAGTATTTCCACTTATTTTTGATGGTTTAGATTATGCTGGTTATTCAACGTCCCCAATTTTAAACAATGGCAAAATCTCATTAATGAAATGTATGTCACATGAATTATCTGCTTTTAAATTAAATATCAATGCAATGACTTTTGGATATTTTGATGACAACTTTGATTCGGCAACAAAAAAATCACTAAAAAAGAAGCTAGAGATTTTTGCCTTAAAACCAAGGTTATTGCCTTTAAAAGAATCTATTCCTGCTCTTAACATACTGATTGATCCAGAAGTAGAAACAATTGGTGGACAAAATATACATATTGGATTAGGAATTGAAACACTTCTTTAAATACATGGAATTTATTAATTTACTAAAATATTAATTTTAATTGGAGGCTATTCTGTGTCATCTGTTGATATTGAGAAAAATAATATAACCCCAGATCAGATTTTATTACAAGAAGCTCCGTTTTTATTTATTGATAAAATATTAGATGTTAACGAGCAGGAAATAACTTGTTTAAAGCAACTAGCTTATAATGAACCTTTTTTTAAGGGACATTTTCCAAACAATCCAGTGCTTCCAGGCGTGCTAATGATTGAAATGGCGGCACAAGCTAGTTTAATTTTGACTACATTTATAGAGAATAAATTCAATTTAAATGCAGAAACAAAACATAAGCAAGTTGGTTATCTTGTAAAAGCAGATAAATTCACATTCTATAACATGGCCAGACCTGGAGACTCGTTAAAAATTAAAGTAGAACTAATTAAAAGGGTAGGAAATTATTATACAGCCCAATCTAAAATTACTTTAGCAAGTGATGAAAAGAAAGTAGCTAAAGGCGAGTTAGTGTTCTACGTTCCATCACATTAAATAACAACCTATTATATAAAGCGAACCTGGAGGGAATGACGTAGAACTGTCACACTTCGCGTCATTCAAAGGGTTTTGTTGTAATTAACAATAGGAGGAAATACTATGGTTTACGGTATAGGTATAGATTCAGTAGAGCTAGATAGAATTGAGTCAATTTATGATAAGCGACCAACAATATTAGTAAATCAAATTCTTACACCATCCGAAAGAGAAATATTTTATAAAATAAAAGAAAAAAAAAGAAAAATTGAGTGGATTGCTGGAAGGTTTAGTGCAAAGGAAGCCATGAGTAAAGCAATAGGAACTGGCATCGGAGCTACTTTTAGTTTTCAAGACGGAGAAATACTATTTGATAAGAGAAAAAAGCCCGTCTTCTATATATCAGACCAAACAAAAAAACATTTACCATTTGATATCAGAATACATGTAAGTATTACTCATACAAATACTACTGCCACAGCAATGATTATATTAGAAAAAATTAAATAAACTAACGTAACTTTATAATTAAGTACAATACTACTTTAATTATTACTTAGTATTATACGAATAGGGCTGTTTAAGAAAGGACTAGACATGGAACTTAAAGAAATCCAAGAATTAATAAAGGCATTAGATAAATCTTGTATTGATGAATTAGATTATAAATTAAATGATATGAAACTTTCATTAAAGAAAATAAAAAACAAACCTGAAGTAGGGAATATTACACCTAACAAAGTACAGTATATAGATGAATTCCCTCAGCAAAAATTAGATTCTATTCAAGAAGAAAGTAAACCTGCTGACACAAGAAAAGAAGAAGTAACTTTACATGAAATCACTTCTCCTATGGTTGGTACTTTTTATAATGCATCTTCACCAACTGAAGATCCTTATGTAGAAGTAGGAGCAGTCGTAAAAAAAGAGACTATTGTTTGTATGGTGGAGGCTATGAAACTATTTAACGAAATTGAAGCAGAGGTAGAAGGAGAAATTAAAGACGTTTTAGTTAAAAATGGTGAATTAGTGGAATATGGACAACCTTTGTTCTTAGTGAAAAAAAATTAGAGGTGAAAAATTTGATTCAGAAATTACTTGTTGCCAATAGAGGAGAAATTGCAGTAAGAATTATTCGAACTGCGAAAGAAATGGGTATAAAAACGGTAGCTGTATTCTCCGAACCAGATAAAGAATCTCTTCACGTAAAATTAGCAGATGAAGCATATTGTATTGGTCCCGCTTTAGCTTCAGATAGTTACTTAAATACTATTAATTTATTGAATGTAGCCACACTTACAGAATGTGATGCAATTCATCCTGGTTACGGATTTTTAGCAGAAAATGCCGATTTCGCTGAACTATGTGAAGAATGTAACATTGTTTTTATTGGACCTTCTTCAGATACTATTCGAAAGATGGGAGCTAAAGATGTCGCAAGGCAAACTATGATAGAAGCAGGTGTACCAGTTACTTTAGGGTCAAATGGAAAAATTAATGATATGAATGAAGCTGTTAATATAGCTCGAGACATTGGTTATCCTGTAATTATCAAAGCAACGGCTGGTGGGGGCGGGAAAGGAATTCGAGTTGCTCGTAATGAGCAGGAATTGATAGATGGTATTCGTATTACACAGCAAGAAGCAAAGTCTGCATTTGGGGACCCAAATGTTTATTTAGAGAAATATATTACGGATTTTCGACATGTCGAAGTACAAATTCTAGGTGATAATCATGGAAATGTAATTCATTTAGGCGAAAGAGATTGTACAATTCAAAGAAGGAGACAAAAGCTTTTAGAAGAAACACCATCCCCTCAAATCAGCGCTAAGGTTAGAGAAAAAATGATGGAAACATCAATAAAAGCAGCAAAGGCTGTTAACTATTCTGGTGCTGGAACTATTGAATTCATTTACGATCTCCAAGCTAATGAATTTTATTTTATGGAAATGAATACAAGAATTCAGGTAGAACATCCAGTAACTGAAATGGTAACAGGTATTGATATTGTTAAAGAACAAATAAATGTTGCTTCAGGAGAAAAATTAAAGTATAAACAAGCAGATATAGAATTTAAAGGTTGGGCTATAGAGTGCCGTATAAATGCTGAGAATCCAATCAAAAACTTCATGCCATCTCCTGGAATGATAACTAAATACTTACCTGCAGGTGGAAGGGGAGTGCGTGTAGATTCAGCAGCATATTCAGGTTATGCTATTCCCCCTTATTATGATTCCATGATAGCAAAACTTATTGTATTTGCTGAAAATCGAGAACAAGCAATAAGCTGTATGAGACGCGCATTGGAGGAATTCGTAATAACTGGAGTCGAAACCACAATTCCTTTTCATTCAAAGCTTTTAGCTCATAAAGCATTTATTTCAGGGAATTTCAATACAAACTTTTTAGACTCCCACAATATTTTATCGTAATACATTAACTTGAAAATATTGAACTTTGTAAAGAAACTTCACTGTTTGTTGAATAGATAATAATTACACGAATGATTCACTAACACCTCGGAGGAAAAGATATGATCAATGGGATTTTTTTAAAAAAGAAAAAGTATGCTTCGGTACCTATTAAAGAAAAAAGACCATTCTCATCACAAGGGGTAGTTACAAAATGCCCAAAGTGTAAAAAACTTCTATTAAATAGAGAGCTAGATAAAAATCTAAAAACATGCACTTTCTGTAAATATCATTTTCCAATGACTGCATCAGAAAGAGTTAAATTTCTATTAGATGAGAATAGCTTTATTGAGTATAACGAAAATATGCAATCTGGAAATCCGTTACAATTTCCAGGGTACGAAGAAAAATTAAGAATTGATGAAAAAAATACAAATTTAAAGGAAGCAGTTATAACTGGTCAAGGTACTATTAAGGGATATCATACAGCACTAGCAATAATGGATACTAGATTTCGAATGGGAAGCATGGGTTCAATCGTAGGAGAAAAAATTGCTCTTGCTATGGAAAAAGCAATTGATCAACAAATTCCTTTTCTTATTTTTACAGCTAGTGGAGGAGCAAGGATGCAAGAGGGAATAGTCAGTTTAATGCAAATGGCAAAAACGAGCTCAGTTGTAAAGATGATGGATATCAATAGGAATTTGTTTATTTCCATCATGACTTCCCCTACTACTGGTGGGGTTTCGGCAAGTTTTGCTTCATTAGGCGATTATAACCTTGCAGAACCGGGAGCATTAATTGGATTTGCTGGAAGAAGAATTATTGAACAAACTATCAGAGAGGATTTACCAGAAGATTTCCAGACTGCAGAATTTTTACTTGAACACGGCCAGTTAGATAAGGTAATTGATCGACTTAGTATGCGTGATACAATAGCCTCTATTTTAAGTATTCATCAAGGAGATTATTAAAATGGAAAATTTTTTAGATTTCGAGCTCCCCATTATCGAATTACGAAAAAAAATTTTAGATTTAAAGGAATTTAATCATTCAAAAGGCATAGACCTTTCAAATGAAATAAAAAAGTTAGAAGATAGATTGCAGGCTCTTGAAAAAGAAATTTATAAAGGAATTTCTCCATGGGATCGTGTACAAATTTCTCGTCATCATAATCGCCCTACATGTTTGGATTATATTAAAGAATTATTTACTGATTTTCTTGAACTCCATGGTGACCGTGTTTATGGCGAAGATTCTGCAATTGTAGGTGGAATTGGAAGATTTGAAGGAAAACCAGTTACTATTATAGGGCATCAACGTGGGAAAGACACTAAAGATAATCTTTACAGAAACTTTGGTATGCCCCATCCTGAAGGTTATAGAAAAGCTCTTAGATTAATGAAACAAGCAGAAAAGTTTCAGCGTCCTATTATCACATTTATTGATACAAAAGGGGCTTATCCTGGGAAAGCTGCTGAAGAAAGAGGACAAAGTCAAGCTATTGCACAAAACTTATTTGAAATGGTTTCACTAGAAGTTCCTATCATTAGTGTCCTAATAGGCGAAGGAGGAAGCGGAGGAGCTTTAGGTATAGGGGTATGTAATCACCTTCACATTTTAGAAAATTCTACCTATTCCGTAATTTCTCCTGAAGGAGCAGCAGCTTTATTATGGAAAGATGCTTCTAAAGCTAAGGAAGCGGCAGATACAATGAAAATTACAGCGTATGACTTAAAAAAGTTAGGAGTTGTCGATAAAGTAATTTCTGAAATTCAAGGTGGTGCCCACAAAGATACGAAAAAACAGGCTATAGAAATAAAAAAAGCATTACGGGATTCTTTAACGTTACTCAGTGAATTATCAAACGATGAATTAGTAACACACAGATATAATAAGTATAGAAAAATGGGGCAATTGACTTACTCTGACGAAACTAAACCTGAGAGAGTTTTAGTTTCTAACTAAGGAATAAACCCCAAACTATTGATCTACTATTACATGTATATAAAAAAGGATCTTATTGCAAGCTTTTTAAGCCACTTATAATTAACTTTTAAATCTAAATCATAGTTATACAGAACGAAGAAATTATAAGAAGGAATTCTTCAGACAGGTTTGGACTCACAATACAACAATAGTGAGTTTACTCAGTATGTCCATAAATACAAAATTAAGCAGTCTTTCAACCAGAAAGGCTGTTCTTTTGATAATCCCTGTATAGAACCAGCATGTGAATTTGAAAAAAGAATTAGATCTGAACAAAAAGAGTTAAAAGAATTTTCAAAAGAGGAACCTCAATCTTTTGTGTGATGGCGTTCTCTTCCTAAAGAATATCTTTTTTATTACAATCAAAACGATTTAACGAATGAATATACGAAATAGCATGAGGAGAAATACCAACTTCCTGCATCGATTGAAGTTGAAGAACTTCATTTTGATCCCCGCAGAATATACATATGTATCCAAATCTTCTATTTTACATTTTTATATTATATTTACAGTTATCTTCCTCTAATTCCGCCAGAAACGTTCATAAAAGTGTGGTATTTTTAGTGGACGTTCGTAATTTCATTTCAAACTTAGATGAACGATAAAAACAATAGATTTTTTATCTAAATAAGAGTCCGTAAACATATACTTTTACGGACCATGAATATGATTTTGTTTCAAAACGTTAAAGGAATAAAATCAATTATCTTTCTTTTAACTTGCTTTTCACCTAGAGCAAGTTTTTTTGTTTATCCTACTAAGGGATTTAAGGAAATGATATAGGTTACCCTGTATCAACCTATTTTATCCCTCTTCATTCTAATTTCTGCGTAATATTGACTGACTGGAATAAAACAAGTAACAAGCTCGATTAAGTAACCATCTTAGAGTCATAATTTATTCATTAAATGAAAAATTCACTATTTTTATGGAGAAAAACATCAAATTTATATATCTAATATGCAGAGGAGTACGCTTTGAAGGAATTAACTTTAGTTTTACATACAACGAAGTATTCAATACAAATTTCAACACTTTAAAAACTTTTTATCTGTCCAAAAACGACTTAACATTTACTATCAAAAATAATGAATGTTATCATCAATTACCTTCACTGTTATTGATGGTAATGCAATGTTATTCTATACAAGAAATCAATCAAACACATCTTAGGAGGTATTTACATGAGTGGACATGAACATTCACTACCGAAGTCAAAGGGAAATACATTTGCACTATTTGCTTTGGCCGCAACATTCTTTGGTGTAGGAGATAGTGTGGAAGCCATCAAACAGTGTGCCATGCTTGGAATGGGAATTGCTTTTCTTCCTGAAATCTCTGTTGCTTCCGAACTTGAACAAGGTAAGTTAGTTTCTTTATCCTTAGATCTAACAGAAATTAATTTTGTTTCTCAGATGATTTGGCATAAAGGAAAGTGGATATCACCTGTCATTCAAGCATTCCTTGATATTTCAAGAAGTTCATATCAACATAAAAATTAACTATTTCTTTTATAGAACCGAAAAAAGAACCTTTATAGTTAGGGTTCCAATTCGGTAAATTTTATAGGAATGAAATTATTCAAAAAACTAGATATCATAAATTTCCCAATTGGGCTATTTTTATAAGGACGAGCATATGTATAAAAGGTGCACTTCTTATACATTAGTTTCTCAACCACCTACTGAGAAAACGTTGATAAATCAACAGTGTATAAAAAGTTGCATACTCCGGAAAAAGAACCCTCGGCGGAACCGTTCTGCGACAAGGGTTCTTTTTTGTGGTGTTTTCCGGAAAGAGACTTTATGTAAACTAGGAATGTATATGATATACATAGTCGTTCTTTATATAGATTAAATCAAAAATCGATTGTGTATATACCTTATAATTACCAATCCTATATAAACAATAAGAACTGAAAAGAAAAAGGGGATTTTATAGAAATAAATGTCACTTACATTTTCTAACATACCAAAGCTGATGGTAAACTTATGGGGGTAGTCCACTGCATACTCTCCGTAAATTTTCATTAAATCTTGCTGAGCAAATGGAACAGGATAACCAAACATTGCTACGCTGAGCTCTTCACGTTCATGAATAGTAACTGGTGAAAGAATAGAAATAAGAACTAAAAATATACTTACCAGCAGGAGAAACAGCCATATAAATAGTCTGTCTAGTAACTCACTCATTATTTTTGACCCCCTATAATCTTTGGTAGTTTCTTATGAAATGATATATGCGATTATTAAATTTTATTCATGTGTTTTGCTTCTGATAATTAAATGTGAAATGGGAGATAGTAACTAAAAAATGCGAGGAAATGTAATGAAAAAAATTGTTTTAGTTATGCTCTTGTTGTTTGTAGTAATTGTTTATCCAAATGAAACGAATGCAAGCAAGATGCCTTGTAATTTAACCCTGGAACCTCTAGATAAGAAGTTGAAAAACGCTAAAGGGGTGGGCTTGATCTATCAAGTACAATTAAACCCACCAAGTTTTGAGCGAACTAATATAAGTATCCTAGCTGTTCATCTTCCTAAGCCATCTTCTTTTGGTAATTATGATAGCTATGAAGGTTTCGCTTCTATACCTAATGAAATTAGTTGGCGTTTTCAACTTTACCCTACACCTGAAGAAGATACCCCTACTTGGGCTGGAAGATTTGATTTAATTACAGCAAAAATGCGGAATGCTAAGGTTGAAGTACGACTTTCTAATTCCAAAACAAAAAAGTTAGGGCCGCCTATATTGAGAGGCACTTTGAAGTGTTGTGAAGAGAATAATTAATAATCTAATAAAAAGGAGTCCTTACTTATTAAGGACTCCTTTTTATTCTTTGTTCCTAGAATGATGATTATGTTAACTACGTTTGTATATCGTATACAGATATACAAACAGTATTTCTCTAAAAAACATTCCAAAATTTGATAGAATTAATCTATTCAGATTTCATTGAACTTAAAAGGGGAGAAATATATGTTTGAAGAAAAGGTAGGTATCATTACAGGTGGGACATCGGGAATTGGTTTAGCTACAGCAGAATTATTGGCAAAAGAGGGTATGTATGTTGTTATTGCCTCTAGAAGTATTGAAAAAGGAGAAGAGGCCCTTTCCAGATTAAAAAAGTGGTCTCCCAAATCGATCTTTATTAAAACGGATGTAACCAATAGTCAGGATGTCAAACAGCTTGTTAGCCAAACATATTCCACATTTGGGAGCATAGATATTGCTTTTAATAATGCGGCCAACACAGAGGCTTCTTCTAATGCTACACATCAGTTCAGGGAAGAAGATTTTGACCATTTAATTAATGTTACGTTAAAAAGTGTATGGCTTTGTATGAAATATCAGTTACAAGTAATGACAAAACAAAATAGTGGCGTCATTGTTAATACATCTTCTATGGATGCACTCTTATGTTCTGCAGGAACTGGTGTGTATGCTGCAGGAAAAAGTGGGGTTATAGCTTTGACGAAATCAGTTGCTCAAGAATATGGTCATCAAAATATAAGAATTAACTCTCTTTGTCCTGGTGCATTTCATACATCTATGTTAGAAGAAAAATTCTCAACCCTATCTCCAGAGGAAAAAGTAAAGTTAAATCAATCCTATCAGAGGTTAAATGCATTAGGTAGAATTGGTGATCCATTTGAAGCAGCAAAAGCAGTAAAATGGCTTCTTTCTGATGATGCATCTTTTGTTACGGGTCAAAACATTATTGTAGATGGTGGAATTGGGTTTAAAATTGAATAACTTTGTAGAATTATTAATTGATTTTATCACTACCGATAATACCTGTTATGTTAAGTTGAAATATATAAACTATACACCTTTAGTAAGGAGATTTAATGAGAAAATACATAATATTAGATATGCCTATAAATGATATTAAGAAAGTTATGATAGTGGACATCAAAGATGAAGTAAATATGTTTCTTTATAATACGTCAGATGATGTACCTTCAATTGGAGACTATAGTTTTGAAACATCACAAGAGGCTGAAGGCTTTTTTAACAAGGAATTTTCAAAAGAAAAAGATAGTATAGCTTCTTGGATTTATGTACCAAATCCAACTAAGGATTGTCAGGAAGATATTATTAAACCAGTAAGAATTAAGGGTATAAATACTTGTACTCCTCAATGGGGAACTTATGAGGAATTCGTAAACGGAAAGTGGATAGACATTAAGTTTTAGCCTACCTACTACCGATAACACGCTTAGGATAACTAAGGGAGTGGTTTTTTCATGAGTTCTTATGAATATCAATCAGTAATGAATAACACTAAATGGCAAGAAATTAGAAATGCAATGAACGATTGTTCTATAAATACAATTTGGAGAATACAGGATTTCAAAACTAAGTATATAAGTAATTGGGATGGAGATTGGTTTTATCATTTCAAAGGTAATTATAAAAACATTGAGTGGTTAGAAATAAAGGTTGAAAATTTAGAAGAGAAGGGTCAGGTAATTAATATACTTAGAACAATTAATATACCAGGAGAAACAAAAGATGATGTTATAAAAGTTTATGGCTACGTTCAAAACAATAATTCTATAGATTATTTATAATAGCTAATGGTTCTTATAATCCCAGTTATGATAACTAGAATCTCATCTCATACTAACTATTTTTTGACCTCCAAATAAGACAAAAAATATGAGGAAAGGTATTGTACGATGAAAAAACAAGACCGACAAAAAAGATTAGAGTTTCTATTGGCAAAGAGAAAGAGGTTAGAGAAAAAAGAGAATAAAGATCCTCTTTTTTCAGAATGTGTAAATGCTTTAGGTAAAGGCGTTATTATATATTCTCCTGAAAAAAGTGAAGAAAGGTATTGCTCGTTTCAAAAAGAGGTTCCATTCACATTTTACGGAAGGATAGAATGGGATAAATTTGATAAATACTGTGTAATTACTTATTTAGAAGATGTAAAAAGCTTAATAAATGATGATGATCTTGAGATATATTGGAGTACAGACAATTTTCCTGTGCTAAAGACGAAGTTTGAGAACATCTTAAGCGTATATGATGATGTCGTAGCTGTAGATAGTAATACCTTTCTCTATATAGAAAATAAATACGTAATAGAAATTTATCATGACGGAGAAATGAGAATAGGTTCCTTAAACAATTTCCGATAAGCCGTTTTATGGTAACTATTAATATATTTTTTGCTACTATTCCTATCTTACTTAAGGTTTTGCTATGTTATAATTATAACCTTGTTTACATTTATGGTTAATAAATGATAATTAATCACATAATGGTAATTTTTATTTAATGGTAGGAGTGTTGTATGAAGTACGTAGAAGTTGTCACAGAAAGTAGAGTAAGAACAATAGCTTTAGTACTACTACTTATCTTTATGAGTTTAGGGTGGTATCTAGATAGTTCTTTTTGGTACAAAGCAGTCATCATGGTTGTATCAGTTGCATTTATCTTACATAGTTTACATTATTATTTGACAGGAGGAAACAAAACAGTAGGTACCATTGCTATAGTAGCAAGTTTAGCCTTTGGTTTGTTTAATTTATTGAGAACTTTTCTCTAAAATTCCATTTTTATATTGCAAGAAATGAGGATCTTTCTATGTTTAAAAAGGTTTTAAGGTGTTATGACTACAGATTTATTTTAGCTTTAGTTATTTTAAGTATAATTGGTTTAATTATGGTTTACAGTGCTAGTATGGTAACAGCTGTTGCTCGATATGGATTTACGGGTGATTACTTTTATCAAAAGCAAAAGCTTGCACTTATAGCAGGTTTTTTCTTTTTTTGTGTGACAGCTATTATCCCTTATAAGATTTATCAAGAAAAAAAAGTGTTGAAACTTGCATTAGGGGGAGTAACTACACTTCTAGTTCTGGTGCTTGTATTTGGACATACGGCAGGAAATGCAACAAGTTGGCTTGTGCTTGGTCCAATTAGAATACAACCATTAGAATTAACAAAACTTGTGATTATTGTGTATTTATCAGCTGTGTTTACAAATAAGCAGCAATATATAAATGACTTAAAGCGTGCGATTATTCCACCTATTCTTATTGTCTTCTTTCTTTGCTTTTTAATTGCAATGCAGCCTGATTATGGAGGAATTCTT
>NZ_JBBOUA010000006.1:0-63246 GCF_038005845.1 Priestia sp. FSL P4-0332 | reverse complement strand
GTTCAGGTAAATGTTGAAAATGGTTACGCCTGCCACCACAACGGCAAGCGCTCCAAATAGTAGTGCTGCTTTATTTTTCATCGCCTTTTCTCCTTTTAAAATCGTTTTACTCTTCCATTGAATCGTTCACCAAAATACGTTCCTTTTGCCATACTTGCGATGGCTACACCTGTTTTTCCTTGGCAGCCTAAAAACTGATTATCGCCAACGTAAATGCCGACATGGCCGTCTTTTTTATAGGTATCAAAAAACACCACATCCCCAGGCTTCATGTCTTTTGGATTGATCGCTTGCCCTTGTATTTTGAGTGTATCGGTTGTTACTCCTGACATCGGACCAACATTCATTCCTACCTGTTCGAATGCCCATCTGACAAAACTTGAACAATCAAAACGTCCTGCATTAATATCAGATTGAGAGCGTCCACCGCCAAATACATAACGTGTTTTACCTATCAACGTTTTGCCTGCGTCAATCACTTTTACACCCGATTTACCACCACTTCCTCCACTCGCAGGAGCAGCCGGTTTTCCGTCAGCTGTGATCGTTCCTGTGTAATATTTCAAAACCGCATCTTTATAGGCTATATCGCCATAGCACGCCTGATAGGGAACAGCTTCTGGTCGAAGGCAGTGATAGTTTCCTGTATGCTTGACTTTTTGATATTGAATTTGCGAAAACTTAATGGCTAATTCCTTGGTATAGTGCCCTCCATTCTTGTTCACGAAGATAATAAACCCTGGCCCGAAATTATAACTTTGTAGACATAACTCTAGATCGTAATGGGCTTTTTCAAGCACACTCTTAAAATGTTTGACCCCTTGATCGATGGACGCTTCTGGATTCTGAATACACCCAACTCTTCCACATTTAGACTCAGAGGATTGCATTGGATCGTTGCCTTTTCCTCCACTTTCTTGCATCATAAGTGCCATCATAATTGGCACGTAGGAAGCATCTAACCCATGCTTTTGTGCGTATTTTTCAAGCAAGGGTTGATACCTCATGACTTCTGGTGACACATTAGCCGTTCCTACGCCAATGCCTCCTCCTTCAATCTCTGTTACATCACCTTGTTGACTGTCATTTTCAAATTCACCTGTAATAGCTACAATCGTACTCATGACTAAGAGGCCCGATAATCCTAACAGGATCAACGCGCCTCCAATCAAATATTTTTTTGGAATGAGCTGTAAAACAATATGCAAGGCTTAAGCACCTCCACCATACAGCACTTTTTCTTCCTCATCGATTTCAATCTGAAAGAGAATGTTTTTAACGGACTTAATACAAAGAAGAACATCTCCAATTGGTAGCTTCGGAATCTCAGCTAATTCACTATCGGTAATGCCAGTTTTAAACACTCGCTGAATCGTATCTAAGTTGTTATCATCCTGCTGCATGATGAATTTATATTGTGTTAAATCAAATAGCTTTTTAATTTTTTCAATCGCTGTTTGTTCGGAACCATCTGGTACAAAATCGCTGATTAAATGACTCGCATAAATTAAGCCAGCAAAATATTTACGTGCTTCTCGACTAAACTCTGTCAAGAAATCTAAGGTATGTTCATTTCCTTTTTTCGTGTTAATTAAATGGTGCGCCTCGTCAATAACAATGAGGTAACGTACAGCATCTTCAAAGGCTAATGTCCCTTTCGTATAGGCTGCCAGTTGTGGTTCTCCATTCTGCAGCATTCCATCCCACAATAAACTCATAACGTTGAAAAGCTGTGCTTGTGCAATTTCATCTTTTAATTTGGATAAATGACGGATCGAGAAGAATACGACTTGTTCATCGTTAAAATCTTCAATCGTCGAAGTCCCATCAAACAAATGAGCGTAGGTTTCAACCAAATTTTCAATGTTCAGCTCAATTAATTCAAGACGAAGTTTACGGTGCTCCCCTAAGTTGGGGTGGTGTTCCTTTGTTTCCTCTTTTACATAAAGCTCTTCACGAATGAGCTTTAAAAAGTTACTAAAGGTTGGGTAGGCTTCTTTAGGAAGACCCGTAATTTGATTACGAACGCCTTTTTCATCGTTCCATAACTTCTTTTGGATATAGAGTTTACGAAGTAACTTTTCGTACTCTTTTAACTCATCATCTTTTGCCTCTGGTGCAATAAAGCGATAGAAAACGGTTAATTTGGATAAATGCTGCGTAAAGCTATTAATCTCATGTTCATGGGTTTTAAACACTTGTAAAGGATTAATCAGCCCTTCTGATCCGTCTAATGCAATTTGCCTTCCCCCCAGTTCTCTGACGAGACTTTCAAACTCTCCTACAATATCAAATCCCCGAACCTTATAGCCTTTAATGGCATTATCCGTTGTCACTTTCTTTAAAAAGGTTGATTTACCTGCCCCCATTAGTCCAATTAACGCAGCATTATAACTTTTACGTTGTTGGTCTTTATGAAACAAATCAAAGATGACGCTGCCTCCTGTACGAGTTGTCCCTTGATATGTGCCGTATGGATCATCTAAGTGAGTAAAATGAAAAGGAAATCCTCCGGCTAATGCTAATGCGGGGATTTCCTTTCCTTTTCGCTTATTGGGATATTTCCTTTGAATGTCAAAATGCGTCACTAACGATTCCCACTCATACTCTTGTTCATTTAAGAAAATGGATCCTCTGAAGTTATGCGTTTCAAGATGATGAATGACTTCTTTTAATCGCTTTTCTAAATCAGGAATGGTTTTTTCAGCAATATAAATGCGAAGATGAACACGTTTAATCACTTCCCCATTTGTCACTTGGCGGTATAACTCTTTCATATCTAAATACTGTTCTTGAGCATCCATTCGATCAATATTTTCTTTGGCATTCACATGCCGTGCATTTTGTTCGGACATATTTTTATTGATGGCTTCTACTACTTGTTTTCGCTCATCACTCACAACATCTAGGGTAGTGATGGCATTTGGCATATTCATGATTGGCTCAAGCCAAAAATCATTCACATTCGTCGGATACTCATAAATATGAATACAAGTCGAATACCCGTCACCATTTCGCACGAGGTTTTCTTTAAAACTCACACCTCCTTGTGGTTGGATCTGTGCCACTAAATGGGGATTGTATCCTTTTTTCTGCTTGATCTCTTGGGGTGTTTTCTCTTTTTTACGAAAAGGTAAAGTTATCATGGTTTTATCATCCTTTCTTATTGTTTATTACCAAGCTTGGCGTTTTGATTGTAGAGTTTGTAAAGAAGATTGATTTGTTTTTCATCCGAAACAGGTAACAGAGGGACAGCGAGTTGAATATCTCGCATCAATTGGATCATCTGATCCTTTACAGCCGATTCAGTTGATCCGTAAAGAAAAAGAAAGTATTCTCGATTGGTCCGTCCCCATTCTAAATATTGAAGTTCTTTTAATTTTTTTTGTAAGAAACGAAGGGATAACGCATTTTTGGCTTCTCGAATCTTCTTTTCAAGGTACTGTTGTTGTTTTTGAGTAGAAACGGGTAAGTTTAATGAAACGATTTTGAATGCTTCCTCATGTCCCTGGTATCCTTTTGCCAACGTATAAATATTGCGCCCTGCCTCTTGATCTTGCATGGCATTAATATCTGCGCTTTGTAGCTGCCAAATCCCAAAAAAGCCTCCATTATCTTTTAACTGAAATAACCCACTATCTGTTCGATCGATGACCGGAATGATATCAACCACACTTTTCTTTACCTCTGGCGGCTTGTTTTTCTTTTTTTCCTTTTCAGCCTTTTGAGGTTGTAATAGAGAAAAGAGATTCTTTTTCTTTGTACGCCCCATCTGTTTATCCATCTCTTTTTCATCAAAAAGAAGCGATTTCGTTGTTTTCTTCTCTTTAGGAACAGCTGCGATAGAGGTAGGTTTCTCTTCTTCTAGTATTCTTTCATCAAATAATGCCATCTATTACCCTCCTTTATTCTTGATCTCGATCTATAGCACAATACGTGCTCTTCTTTCGTACCAATGTAAGCAACAACGCCTCATACATCCGTTTTTTAGGGTTTGTGCTTGGTCTAACGATCATTAACACTCCAAATATGCCCATGAAGATATAAAAGGGAATTTGGAGCGTAGGATGAATGAAAAAGCGTAACATCATGGTGACCATGAGTAAGCCAATAATAAACAACAAGTCAAAGAGATAAAGAGACTTATTAATCTTTAATTCTGTTGTGATTTCTTTTGGAATGTTATAGTTTGCCATTACCCTTCTCCTTTCCATAAAAAAGAGAAGTAACGCTTGTTACTTCTCTTCTGGTTTATTTCGTTTCTTTGATCCAAGGTTTCGTAAATCTCGCCCTGTATTTCGTCCAATTTGATAAGAACGTTTTGTTTTGTGGATTGTTTGCGAATTATCAATACGTTCTTTTACCTTTCCTACCCCTCCCTTAAAGTTATCTTTTACCACTTGTGCAATATTGCGTGTTTCTATCCGGTTCTGATCTGGCATTGGAATATCGTCTGTTGAAGCAGGAACTGTGTCTTTTTCAATTGGTTGTTTTCCTTGGCGTGGTTCCTGTGTTGCTGCCACTTGTGCTTGTGCTTGATCCATCCCTGTCGGTATGGAATCAGACGGTTCTCTTGTTGGTGTAGGATAACTTACACTTTCTACAGAAGATCCACCTTCACTTGTACTTCCACCGTAACCGGAAGTTTGGATTTCCTCATGAACAGGTGTACTCACATTTCCTATAGAAGAGCTACCTTCACTTGTACTTCCGCCGTAACCGGAAGTTTGAATTTCTTCATGAACAGGTGTACTCACATTTCCTATAGAAGAGCTACCTTCACTTGTACTTCCGCCGTAACCGGAAGTTTGAATTTCTTCATGAACAGGTGTACTCACATTTCCTACAGAAGATCCACCTTCACTTGTACTTCCACCGTAACCGGAAGTTTGAATTTCTTCATGAACAGGCGTACTCATACTTCCTACAGAGGAGCTGCCTCCATTTGTACTTCCACTCTGACCAGAAGCTTGCATTTCACCATGTAGAGGAGTACTTGCCTTTCCTACAGAAGAGCTGCCTCCATTTGTACTTCCACTATGACCGGAAGCCTGCATTTCACCATGTAGAGGAGTACTTGCCTTTCCTACAGAAGAGCTGCCTCCATTTGTACTTCCACTATGACCAGAAGCCTGCATTTCATCATGTAGAGAAGCACTTGCCTTCCCTACAGAGGAGCTGCCTCCATTTGTGTTTCCACTATGACCAGAAGCCTGCATTTCATCATGTAAGGAAGCACTTCCACCCTCTACAGAAGATCCGGTACCTTCATTTGCACTCTCACTATAACCAGAAGCTTGCATTTCATCATGTAGAGAAGCACTTCCACCTTCTACAGAAGATCCAGTACCTTCACTTGCACCTTCAGCATAACCAGAGGCTTGCATTTCATCATGTAGAGAAGCACTTCCGCCCTCTACAGAAGATCCAGTACCTTCACTTGCACCTTCAGCATAACCAGAGGCTTGCATTTCATCATGTAGAGATGTATTTCCACCTTCTACAGAGGAAGTTGATCCTTGACTATCAGTAGAAACACCTGCTGCCTTCATTTCATCTTGTAATGATGTTCCTTGACCTGCTCCTTTCCCTTCTGAAGAATTTCCTTCAGTATTTTTGCCCCCTTCTTGTTTTTCAGTAGCAGACAATCCCTGTTGTTGAGCTTTCTGCTCATTTCCTGAGTTTTGACCTTTAGAAGCAGCGTTTCCTTTCTCACCTGCCATTCCTGCCTTTTTCATTTCTTCATGCAAGGCTGGCTGTTTTTCTTTATTTCCTTGTGTAGTTAACCCTTTACCAAGACCGCCAACTCCTGCTGCTGTCTGAAGAGCACCACTACCAAGTCCTTTTCCTACATTACCAATACCTTTTGCAAGGTTAGCTCCTCCTTTTGCTGTTCTGTTCATCATGCCAATACCACTTTCAATGCCTTTTGCTATTCCAAATCCTCCTGCTATAGCACCCCAACCACTCTTGAGGCCGGCATCAATGCCAAATAGACGTTCACACATGATCGGGCCATCTACAACGGCAATACTAAAGGCAATCAATGCAATGAGATACGGAATACCTTCTAATTTATCGCTAATAAAGACCGTTCCCATCAAATAGACCTTCATGGAAATGAAAATCATAATGATGACTAGGAACGTATTCACTATGTTTTTTAGTACAGCTTTTAACTTTTGTCCGTCTGATACATCGGCAGGTGCAACTAATTGGGCTAAAATCGAGTTAAATCCTATTTCGTAACACAGTTTCGCTAGTTTAATTGAGGTAAACAACTGTGTCATCCCTATAACAAAGAGGGAAATAGCAATTGTCCAGAAGTTCCATGACCATCGATAATAAAGTTCTGGAAAGAAATCAAACCATCCATTATCTAGCTCTGCAACTCCATCTTTCCCATCTGGTGTCAAAGCAGTCTTATGGGTGATTATGTCTTTTCCATCAGCACTTAATTCTTTATCTTTAGAAACCTTAAATTTATCATCAATCTTTTCAGTAATATCAATCATCATAATATTTTTTTGAGGCACTTTATTTGGTTCTTTCAATTCTGGACTCTTCCATTTCGTAAGGTCAAATTGTGCCACATCTGTGATATTACTTTTAATAATCTTTTCACTTACAGTGCCTTTTTCATTTAAATCAACGGCTTCAATGGCTTGGTCAGTGAACTTATCCGCCTTTAACATGCTTGTGTTTAATAAAAGTAAGACTGCCATTGAAATAAAAATGTTAATCATAATTTGTTCACGATTGACTTTCTTCTGAATGATTAACATGTAGCCGATATACAAAAAGGAAAAAGCCAGTAACACATATAAAAAGGGTTGAACCTTAGTAATAAAATCTTGAATATCCGGTGAATTAAAGAAGGTTTTAATCCCTAAAATGCTGTCTGTAATCCCTTCTAATCCATCCACTAGAATGGAAAGAACTTTGATACACGCCCATCCAAATTTCCGCAATAAATAGCTGAGGATATTTCCAGCATCTAAGTACTCTGAAAACTCATGTAGCTTTTTTAGAATTTCTTCATCCTTCATCTGCCCATCTCCTTACAAAGGTATTAGATCCCTTGAAATAAAGCATCAACTGTCATCTCTATTCGTTCATCCAGAGGAGAAACGCGAATTTGCACAGGTGCTTCTCCCTCCTGTCCTTTTTCCAGTTGTACAGTACCATCTAGTAAACCAATCAACACCTGATGCCCTTCCTTCACAATCGGTGCATAGTCCTCTAAAATACGCTCTAACTCCTTTGAAATACTCGTCATTCTTTCTCCCCCTTTTGATATTAGGCTTCTTGTTTTTCCATCTCATGTTGTAACTTCTTGATGATGGTATTTATTTTTGTTTGAAGAAGTTGGTGGACATTCTTATTGAGTCGGTCACTAACTCCTAACATCTTTAATTCCTCTTCAAAATCACTCATGGACTGCTGCTCAATCTCTTCCACCGTTTTATTCATCGCTTTTGGTAAATGTTCTTTTAGAGAAATAGAAACGTTCTTATCTCCACCGAAAAACTCTTTGACTGTCTTAGTTTTATAGTTCTCATATGTTAGAGAAGGAAACGGATCGTCGGCTAGTTCCTCTTCTTTTTCCACTGATGGAGCTTGTGATTGAAAAGGAAAGAAATTATGAATCACCAAAGATCTTGGATTGACTTGTTCATGTAAAGACGAAATATCAATATCTAGAATGGAACGATCTGTGTTAAAGTCATCTCCAAGGTATTCCCAACGGTATTTCAACGCTGTTTTTCCAGTGTTATAGATGGGATGTGCTTTAATTCTCTGACGTGCTTTATCTTGACGTTTTACAACACGTACAACCACACTTTCTCCTTCTTTAAGTTCCATTAACTCATTGGGTGTTAATAACGGTTTGCCATCAACCCCCTCTGTTTTACTTTTATCCGTTGATAACGCTTTCCCACTTCGAGAGGTAGAATTAATCGTACCGTCTCCTAATTTTTGCGAGATTGTCTTTGCTGTTTCATAGTTATTGCTTAAAATATAAATCGTATTCCCACAGTTCCCTTCAATCGTTTCAGCATCATCTCCATATTTATTTTTTAGTTGTGCATAGGCTTGAATCACTAAGTTGAAGCGTATGTTTCGCCCTAAACAAACCGTGATAATATTCGCCATATCTTGAATAGCTGGCATATTTCCAAATTCATCTAAAATTAGAATCACTTCCCTGTGGCACTTGTTTCCTCTTGCCAATGAAGCATTCTTAGAAAGCACATAATATAACTGCCGAACAAAAATCGACGCTATCACATGATTACTAGAATCATAATCTGGTGTAACCATGAAAATGGCGATTGGTTTTGTAAAATATGTCACTTCTTTTACATGAATGGTTGGATGCTGCTTCTCGACTGTAAACGTCGTAGCTCCTGTTTCTTTCGTGATTTTATTAATCGATATAACGGTTTCAAGCCTCGATGAAGTAACAATTTTATCACTCAACTTTTCGGCTAGAATAATTTCATCATTTTGCTTTACTTCACTTGTAAAGTTGACCTCAAATAACCCTTTGGCATCCGTTTTAATCGTTTCTGTTTGACCATCTGGAAAGGTCATTTCTAAGCGAGTAAGGGGTGCTGCTGTTCCCTTGATTGTTTTCCCAAAGCCAACACGCTTTAAATCGACGCTGTTTTTAGAGGTCATTTTCGCAATTTCATCAAATGTAAAAATGGATAATCCATTCATCGTTTGGGTGAAGATCCCACCCCTTGTTGTGCCTTTTGAAAAGTTTGAAGTCGCATACTGCATTTTGGCGACACTTTCTGTTGGCAACCCATCAAAGTACAAATCTAACGCATTTTGCATATCTCCTTTTTTATTAATCACAACCTCTTTCGAGCCTAACTCCGACAACATATTCGCCACCGTGTACATGGTGATTTTATTTTCTTCCTTTTCCTTAATACACTTATCCGTTACAGCAAGAATCATGGCGTTACATAAACTCATGGCACATTGTTGCCAGAACGGATCTTTGGCATTTGGATTGTAGTAAAGCGTATAGGATAACGTATTACATAAAGCTTGAGCTGTTGAGTAATCACCATCTTTATACGTTTCTTTGATCATTTCCAACAAGTTATAACTCATGGATTCTAACGGATTGAGTAAATTTAAAACTTCGATATGATAGCCCCTTTTTTCAAGTGTTTCCTTCGAAGCAGCTAGTATCTCTGCCTTGGGATCATTCACAATTAAAGAAGGTTGTTTTTCAGCCCGTGAGTAGATATCAATCGTTGGAAAAACAAAGGTTTCCCCTTTCCCTGATCGTGTAATCCCAATGATCAAATTATTAACGGGTGTATCGTCAATCAGCATATAATTTTTCTTCGTAAAGAATCGATGTGTGTGGAGTAGCTTCTGTATTCCCTTTAAAGCTTTGTACTCTTTCCATGTTTGAATCAGATCATAGGTTTGAATACGTGAAACAGGTACACCACCTCCGCCTTGATAGGTTGTCGTTTTTTCAGGTACTTTTCGATATTGCTTTTTCAGTTCGCGTCTTGTTGTAAATCGCCCCGACCCTTTTTGGTTGCGGTTTAAATCTTTAAAGTTGGATCGAATATTATAAGCAAATTTAGCCGTTAATAAGGCAGCCACTAGACACATGGCTCCATATAAAGGTGAGTACTGTTGAAGATGTATCTCTGTCAAAAAAGATGTTTCCAAATGAAAAGGCTGCGGTTCAAATACATCACTAAACGTTGTTTGAACAAGGTTCCGCATCATATTAAAAAGAAAGTTCAAGATAAGAAGAATAGACACAAAAAAACAAGCACTTAAAGGAATAAGTACTTGTTTTTCAGCGAACACATATTTGATCGACTTATTAGGTTGCATTTCTCATTCCCTCCTGGTCAATCTGTTCAGAAGTAGGAATGACATAATAGGCACTTGATGAAAGAGAAAAAAACGTTTGATCTCTTGCCTCATACTTATGTTGAAGGTAGCGAAAGGCCGTATTAATGTCCCATTGTACCTCTTTCATATCCTCTTCTGTCACCATATAGGCTTCATTAAAAACTAAGTCGTCTTTTTCTTGTTGAGTGAGCTTAGAGACATCTAGAGGTGGCATAGTTGGTTTCGTGCATAATCGAAACTTGAACGCATATTTAAGAAAATCATCTGTAAGAGTGATAGAATCGGCATTCTTAAAGATAACAACAATCTGATTTTCCAAAAGAATGACATTATGGATACTGTTCGCAATACGTTGGGCGTGGAGCTGAGTCGTGTAAAAGGTGCCTAATTCGATTTCGAGAAACAAATCTTCTTCATAGTACTCAACCCCTACCACGAAGGCTTGCTTATGGTTTTTAACTTTCGTTTGTGTATACATGCTGTTCACCCTTTCTTTTGAAATAGTTTGTTAGTTGGTTTAAATACTAACCTCCGAATGAAAGTGGAGTATATAAAGATTTAAAAATTTCATCCCCATTTTCTTGTAGAGAAACAAAATAGACGATAATTAAGAAAAGAAGAATGACCCCCTACTGTTTTCATACCTCTAACACATCCTTTTTATATGTTCTTGAGGACTTCTTCTTGTTTCTTTTGTTGTTCCGTTAACGACTTAATTTTGTTTTCATCCTTTTTGTCTTTCTTGTTCTCCTCTTCCACTTGTTTTTTCGTTTCTTCTACCTCCTTTTTCGTTTTTTCATAGGTTTCTATTTTTTGATTCAAGTCTTGATTCTGAATATGAGCTGCTGCTTCTCTGGCCTCCTTCACTTTATCTAGCTTCAGATATCCATAAGCCTTCATTTCATATCGTTTATCTGTCATTTCTACCCCTGATTGGCTCATCATGTCCTCCCATCGTTGTTCATGATAGGCAAGATCAAATGCTCCATTTGGAGAAGGAAACGTTTGTTGAAACTCTTTTAACGCATTGACATCCCCCTTCTTTGAAATCATACTTTCCACTGCTTCTGGATGGTTTCCCTGAAGCTTAATAGCTTTCTCATACTTTTTTTGATCGATGAGAAGGCTCATGTAGACGTTTTTTTGTTCGTTCGTGAGACTTTGTTCATTAATAGAGGAAAGTCGTTTTAAAGCCCCTTCTGAGTCCCCTAAGAGTGCTTTTTCATATGTCCCTGTTATTTTTTGTTCCAATTTGACTTGTTTTTGTAAATCTTGAATCGTTTCAGCTCGATCTTGGGAAGTAGCTACTGTTGAAAAACACGTTGCTGAAAGGATAATAAGAGATAAGATGCCCCCTCCATAAATCATCCTCCGATTACGAGTAGAAAGGACAGACGTTTGATTCATTTGCACATAATCTTCTGTTGCATCCTCTAAAGAAGAGGAACCATCTGTTGTTTTCAGATGGTCCGGTACTTCCTTTTCAAGTTGTTCAAGAAAACTTCTCTTTCGAGCTTCCTGTATATCATCCATTTTTAAAGAGATTAACTTTTTCTTAATATGATCGACTACATGACGAGCAAGACCTGATCCAATGGAAAACGTTCCTGCATATACCTCTTGATCTTCCTCATCAAGGATAAAAAAATCAGCATAAGCCTTTTTCCTAGTACGTCGATACTGTGTTTCTAATGTTTCTGTTATCTCGCATGCTTCTGGAATTGATAACTTTTGAAATGGCTTTAACTCTTTCGTTTCACTTTTTATAAACATGACAGACAGCATGTTTCTCCATTCCTTTCGTCTAAAAATGAGCATAGAAAAAAGCTATACAATCGACTGTATAGCTTTCTTAACTTCCGAATCGGATATTTGTATTGACACCTTCAGCTAATGCATAAGCACCCATAACAACCACTAACCCAACTGCGCCCCCAACAAACCATGCGATACATTTATGACGACCTCGTTCCCCACCTAAGATTAAGTGATAACCACCCACACAAAAGGCAAGAGCTGCCGCCACCATCGCAATACGCTGCATCCATTTGATAATGGACTTTCCACTCTCGATTAATCCTGACATACCATCGGCAGCCCCAAGGGTTAAATGAGAGGTTAGCTGCGTCACATCAACACTATTCAATAAATCTAACATGTTTTTCACTCCTCTTTTTCGTTAATTTTGCGTTACGGGAATACTTGTTGGTCTTACAGAAACTTGTTCATTTACTTTTGGTTCTCTTTTCTCCTCCTCATCTTCTTCTTGACCTGTAAAGGCGCTTAATGCTTGAAGAATTAAATCTTGATTTTCTTCAATAAACTGTTGGTGCTGTTGATGTAGCCAGTCATTGTATTTGTTTCCATTCACTTTTAGTAACTTTTCCACGAGATCTTTTGATTTCTTTAATTCCTTTTGGGAGATCGTCAAGATACCACCACCTTTCAAAGCAAATCTCTTATTCTTCGAAATACAGTTCTTTGGATGTTTCAATAAAATGAGAAAGTTCTGCTTCTAACTGCGATGGATCATATTCATCTAACTCAATTTGTTGTTTTAATTCGCCATCTTTATAGACAGCCAAAGTGTCAGCATGTTGATCTAATCCATAGTCGTTTTGACTCTTAGAACCATCAAATTTAGGATGATGACCATCTAACTCCTTTCCTTCAACATTCCCTTGTTGCATCGCATGTTTGACATCATTCATGTATAAATCACGATTCTCCTTATTAAAAGAGAACATAATAAATCCTGTACCATCTTCTTTCATAAATTTCTTCATTTGAAGAGGACTTAATTCTTCTAGTTCACCATTTCCTTTCACTTCACTTGAATTTTGGGAAGAGACAAACGCTGTGCCTATTCCAAGAGCCACAACGATTCCTGCCACCGCAGAAAGTAACCATTTTTTGTTTTTCATAACCATTCTCCTTTGTTCTTAATATTCAGACATAACAAGCGATTCTGAAACCTACCGAGAGTAATATTTAACCATAGGTTTAGCGATCATCTCTGTCTTTTCAAGGCTATGAAAGGAACTATATACCCGTTTCTGGCTGGAAGGGCAAACCCTATATTGGCATGCATAGTTTTCACTAAGCCCAATAATGCACAACGTTTTCGGCATGTACGAAGAACCTCGTGTATCTACTGTTTGGAGTGTTGTCGCTTCTTCGGATTTACCCTCACGCCATCACTCTTCACAGATCATGGATACACCGTCACTGTTTTATTACTAGATCACCGATGAGTTTTAGGACGCACTCATCGAACCTTATCGTTATCGTATACCTTAATCCCCTTGTGATCCCTTTAGGGGAGGCACGCAATATGTAATTGTCAAGGTTCCCTTACTCGTGCTCTCGGCACGTTTCAAAATCGCTTGTATGCTGCATCTAAGAACTAGCAGGTCTTTTGTAAAACTTCCTTCAATTCCTCATCTTTCTTTCTGCGCTTGGCGACGATGGTATGAGCCTGATCCATTACTGAGCGTACTTCATAATAAATATCAGCTACACGTTTGACATCGCCCGTTCCTTTTTCTACAGCTACCCCTCCTTTTAACGTATACAACTTTCCATCAAAGGTTTTGGCACTTTTCGCCCGTGCATCTGATATATCATAGAATGCTAGTCGCTTTTGTGCTTCCATGTTCATCGCCCCTTTAAGCTGTTAAGTATTTAAAAACTTAGTTCATATCCTTCTGACCTGGTAAGAAAATATCTTCTAATCTAAGATCCAATGCCTCTGCGATTTTCTTCATATTTTCAAACGTTGGATATTGACGAGTCCCATTTTCGATTTGAGAAATAGTGGGTTGCGGGACTCCTGATAACTGAGCTAAATAAGTTTGGCTCCATTTCTTTTCTAACCTCTTTTCTCGTATGGTCTTTATTTCCAGCACCTCCTTGATTACATTATATTCATTTTCGGATATTTTGTAAATAACTTTTTAACCAAATTCGTATATTTTTTCTAATTTTGTTTAATTTGTTGATTTCACATTACTTTCAGTCTTTGATAAAATTAAAAAAAAAACTTAAAGAGAGTAGATAATATGAATGAATTAAAGAAGTATATAGGTACAAAAATAAAAGATTATAGAAAAGAACTTAAAATAACTTCTGTCGAGTTAGGAAAGCTCTCTAATACGTCTCAAACCACAATTAGTGGTATTGAGCGTGGAGACAGATTTGCTTCTTTTGAAGTAATGATAAAGATTTGTGAGGTTTTAGGAATTACTTTATACGATGTACTTCCTTCTGAAATTACTAAGAATTTAGATTTAAATCTCCTCGATCGTAATGATGAAAGAATTAATATCATACTAAGTACTATGGCGCCAGAAGATATTGAAATAGCAGAGAACCTTTTACTTAATCACATGTCGTTCTTGAAAGATTTTAATAATCTAACTCCTGAAGCGAAAGAATATTTAACAAAATTCATTCATTCAATATCAGATAAATAATCCTTAAATATATGTTATAGGAATTTATTCGTTTGCAGGAGGGGAAACTTTTTTCCCCTCCTCAAATACAAAAGAATGTGCTATACTTAAAAGTTATTTTGCTTTTTTAATTTAATTTCAACAAAAAAAGGGATCTTAGTATCAATACTAAGATCCCTTTTAAGCATTTAGTTTCCGTCTCCATGACCGAGAGTGTTTTTTTATAGTATCTATAGTTTTATATAGACGTTCAGCAATATCGCTTTTTTTATAACCTTTCTTTTCAAGGTTATATACTTCTCTTTCAGAAGATGTAAGACTACGCAATTTCTTTTCTTCTCTCATTTTCCCTAATAGAGCTCCGGCAGCATCCGAGTGTATTTGATTCCTACCTTCAACTGCTTCACGTATAGCCAAGATAATATCATAAATACTACTCTTATTTATATAATTAACTGCTCCTGATTCAAAGGAGTCAACAATAACATCTTGCTCACTAATTGAAGTAAGTGCGATTGCTTTGATTTTTTGCTTACTCAATATTTCAATAATCTCAATTCCATCAAGATTAGCTGCTGTTAAATTGATATCCATAAGAACTATATCAATCTGACTTTCATTTTCTACAATTTCTAGAACTTTCTCTTTAGAATCTACAATTTTTATAACCTCAATATCATCTGCTTCTTTTTCAATATACATGGATATATTTTCTTGCCAAAAAGGATCATCTTCTACTAGAATTACTTTTATATTTTTATCTTTCATGTAGATTTACCTCCCATTTGGTTATGAGCTAAGTTTTGTAGAAATCATCCTAGATTTAGGAAGTTTAATAATCATTGAAGTCCCTTTTCCTACTTCGCTATGTACTGAAAGTTCACCATCATGCGCTCTTATTGTTTTATAACAAAAGCTAAGTCCTAAACCATGATTTTTAATGTTTTTCTTTGTAGAAAAATAGGGTTCCATAATACGATTTAATTCTTCTTTAGAGATCCCAACTCCATTGTCAGTAATTTCAATACTAATTCCACCATTTTTCATTTTGAACATTTGAATATGAATTAAACCTTCTGTCACAACAATTGCTTCCATAGCATTGTTTAAGATATTGTTTACTACTTCTTTTAAAAGAATTGGATCACCATATAATATTGTATCAACTGTGAATTCAGTTTTTATTTCGATACCTTTGGCATTAAAAATTTTCTCTACTCCACGTACACAATCTGTGATTAAGTTTACCATTTCTACATTTGTTTCTTTCAGAACAATTTCTTCTGTCTTTGCTCTAATACGATCCACCATGTTATCTATCCCTTCAATTGCAGAAAAAACTGAATCAATTGCTTTCTCAGCCTCATCTAGATCTCTTTTTTCAATAGAATTTTGAGCAATATTAAAGAAAAACTTTATTTTACTTATTTCGTTCTTAATAGTGTGATTTAATACAGCTGTTCCCCCATTCATTATTTGAATGGACTTATCTAATATTTGCTGTTGTTCTACTTTCACCTTAATTCCAAAGGCACCATTTAGAAAGATATATCCAATAAAGAATATATAAGCCCCGAAGAAAAACATAGGTACAATTCGAAACAACTCTGTCTGTGAATCAATAGCCCTAAGAACGTAATTAAATATAAATACACCTAACCATGCAGGGACGAGCACAATAAAGACTCGAAACTTTTGCTCTCTTTGATAAACATTTATCTCGTCACGCCATGTACAAAACATAATAAAACTAGCAATCAAAAAGTATGGAGCAGACCAAATTAAAAGGATGCGAAAGTTAATATCTATATCTGGGTGAAAGTCAGTGAAAAATATCATAAAAACCATTGGTAAAGAAAGCACATAAGCTAAAGCTTTTTTCCTTTTCCCTTTAACTATTTGTGAATAAACAATTGAATACATTAGAATAGCATAGGGAGAAATAACTTCACCTAAAAATTGCAAATAGATATGTGCTGTAAATAATATATGGGATATACTCTCAACTCCAAATTTATGTACACCTGGTATAATGTCAGTCAATATGGCTTCTGATAATGCACCTATCCCCCCAGACATTGCAAAAGTAATCATCCATCGGTTTGCTTCATTTTCTTTAGGTTGAGTAATGAACAGAATAATGGCAAATAGTAAATTAAAAACAAATATAAATAACATTCTTAAGTGCCAGACAAAATGTCTAAAATATCTTTTGGTTGCTTTGCCACAAAATCTGCATTACCTGTGCTTAAAAGCTCTATTGAATCATACCCCCAAGAAGCTGCTATACAAAAAAGGCCATTTTTTTTAGCTGCTTTAATATCTCTTAATTCATCACCTACGTAAATAACCTCATCTTTTTTTAATCTATTATTTTTTAGAAAAGATGAAATGTCTTTTGATTTAGAGAAAGGGTTAAATGAATAGTGACTATAGTCAAAGCTGTTGATCGTATTATTTATCAAAAATTCATCAATTTTATTTTGATTATTACTTGTTAAAAAACCTAATTTATAATCCTGTTTTTTTAATTCTTTAAGAACTTCACTTATTCCAAGTACAGGTTTTAAATTAGGAATGTATGTTTGATATCTTCTTTTTATTGCAATTCCAACAAGGGGCATTTTATATATAGGTACATTAAGTGTCTTACATCGATCACGTATTGATAATGTACTTAAAAATGGAACCTCTTCTTCACTAATTTTTTTATAGCCCTGTTTCTCTGCAATTTCATTAAAAATATCAATTGCCAAATTCTTTGTGTTTACAATAGTCCCATTAAAATTAAAAAGTATAACTTTATTCATATATTTCTCCCCGTTTTTCATGCCCAAACAGAACATTCGTTTGGTTTATTTTATCAAACAATTATTCATTATCAAATAGAACATAGTGCCTTTTTTTTACATTTCTAGAAGTCTTTTTGCGGATTCCTTAGACCTAAATAATTGTTTAACAATTACATATAAATGTATTTTGTTCTTTTTATTCCTATTTTTACCACTAAATAAGCTTCCTAAGACTCATTTTTTCATATATTCCCCTTAGAAAATCCATATAAATATTCCAATTATTAATAAAACACCAATTAAAGGAGCCACTATTCCTATTACTCCCAATAATATATAACCCAACATATACAAGCCGCAAAAGATACAAAAGATTACTCCCACAATAATTAATGCTGCTCCTATAAGCTGTAATAAAAAGCCTTTCACTATAAACAAAACAGTAAAAACTAAACCAACTATAAGGAAAGATATAAGAATTGGAACTACATTGTTTTTCAACACTCTCATATAGTTTACTCCTCTCTTCGATATCTATAATTATCCTGATTTGTAAATATAAATAAATTAGTTTAACTTAAGATTAACTTGCAATCCCTAATTTTCCAATAGGACGAATTTCCCCTCATACATTAACAAAAAAAGCAGCCTCTATTTTCATAAATAGAAGCTGCTTATATCATATTCTTATCATTAAATTTCCAATATTGTTAAAACATAAAATTATAACATACTTTAGAACACTTGAGGAGGGGAAACTTTTTTCCCCTCCCCTACTCTAAAAAACTCATATATGATAAAGGTGATTCCTACAGCAATACAGGATCACTCATAGCTAAATATACTTGTTTTGATATATTTTGCTAATTTTTATTGAATTATAAGACTACTTAACGCTATAATAAAACTAACAAAAACGTGCGGATAGAAAAAAGACTTCAACTGTTTAAGTAGTGTACGGACACTCTTAAACCGTTCCTCCTAGTTACGGTAGGAAAAACACTTGTCGAAGCCTCTTGTTAATAGAGTTAGTTTTTATAAAATAAAACTTATGTGTTTATTTTATATGAAATTGACATCTATTTCAAGGGCTTAGTTCATCAAAATCACGGCATTGTTTTCCTTTCATAAGGGAGACAGTGTCTTTTTTGTGTTCCTTAAAGGAGAAGATGAACAAATGACAAAGCTCTTTACCTGCTATTTACAAGATGTAAATACCTTCAATGGACGGTTCACATGGTTATGGAAAGAAAAACCGACCCTTCGTAAAAAGAAAGAATCGTTTTTAGAAACACTTCGTACTTACTTTAAACAACAACAAGTAGCTCTACATAAAGTATTCCCTAAAAAACGGATGGAAATGTTAGATTACGTGATTTATAACCTTGTTGCTACAGGCATTCAAGCGATCCAATCAAAAACACTTATGCAAAAATTTGATGTATCCCAAAGTACCGTTTCTCGCTTTGTAAAATCATTAAAGGAAACACCGTTTATGATTGTGGCACGTTATATCAAAGAAGATACAACAGGTGCTCATCCTGATAGCTATGTATTTATCCTTAAAAGCCATACGAATTTTGATCAAATTTGTGAGGAAATCTTTTTTGACCATGACACAACAGGTGTCCAAACGCTTCAACAAGAAGAAATGACAACTCCTGTGACAACTCCTGTGACAAGTCCAGAAAGTGCTGAAAACGTTGATACACCAAGCTTTGAGGACGAAAAAGCATCGTCCCCCTTTATTAACCTTGATTTACCTAAAAATCATTTAAATAATCATTTAATATCTGCTTCACAGGCATTTGCTTATATCAAAGGTGTGCCTAAAAAAGTAAATAACGTGTATGCAAGTAAATATGGTCATCAACTTAAAGACTTTTATGCTCGTATTCAAAATGCTGCAAAAGCAGTAAAACGAGATACAGAGATTGAGATTGTGAAAGAACAAGTTCATGAAGTCGCTTATACAGCCATTGTAGGCTTAGATAAATATATCCATGAGGCGAATCATAAGGGTACTCCCCTATCACTGGATGAAATGTGCCGTTTAGTTTATCAAATCGCTTACAATCAATTTAGCAATCTACTAAAAGGAAATACAGAAGAACAATCATCTGAGTCAGACATACATACTGAAGCTGAACCAAAAGCGCTATTTACGCCTAAAAAGATCATCCGTAAGGAAATCGTTCCTGCTTGGTTACAAGCTGAACAGGAGCAAAAAGAGTCTACACAAGAAGCAGCTATTTCTCTGGATCAACAGCTTGAAATGATTCAATTAAAGCAAGATTTAGGGCAAGAACTAACGCCTAAAGAAGAAACCTTACTCCAAGAGCACAGTTCTACGTACAGTTCGTTAGAAATGGCTGAACTGAAACAAGATTTAGGACAAGCATTAACACCTAAGGAACAGGATTTATTGCACCAACATGCTAATTTAAAGGAACCAGCTTCTTAATTTTTAAAAGTAGTCAGAAGATAATAAGGACTTGGCAGGATTTGAACCTGCAAGAAACCAAGTTGTATAGTGTAATACGACTGGCTGCTCTGCCATTGAGCTACAAGTCCATACTAAAAGTATGTGCATAATTTCTGTTTATATGCACGACAGGAGAACATATAAAAAGTGAAGAAATCCCTTGGAAGCTGAGGTTTAGCAGGAGTATTATTATTTAGAAACATGTTCTAAATAATTAATATATAAATCTATGTAGGAGGAGTTCACTATGCCCCATAAAATGACACTAACAGGATCTGCGACAGGTCCCTTACGAGAATACGATCGCTACGTTGCCTTTGATATGCGTGAAAAAGGTTCACCTTCTGCGCCTAAAGGTCTGAAAAAGAGCACCTTTATTTCGTATACCGTGTTTGTTGCCAAGAAAGCCTTTAATAAAACCGGACTGACAAAAAAGAGTATTATGCATGAAAAAATCTTAGTTCAAGGAGAACCAACGTTAGATATTCCCATTGACGAGTGCCCTGGGGAAATTGGTATCATCTGCTTTCAAATCACCGTTCTCCCGAATAAAAACGATAAAGAAGCTAATGAGTCAAACGATAAAAAAGAAGCGAAACAAGAGGTTTCTAAGGCACAACAAGAGGTTGCAGCTACCAAGCAGGAAGAAAAACAAGCTCCTGCTTCTCAGCCTGTAGCAAAAGAAGAGAAAAAGGAAGCTGAAACAGTACAGTCAGAAGCGAAAGAAACGCCTGTTCAAGAGAAAAAGGCTGCGCCACAACAGAAGCAGCTACCAACTCATCCAAAAGGGACACAGGATGTCGTAAGCTTTGAGGAGATTATCGTTCCTGAAGCATTCTTAAAGACACGCCCAAACCCTGAAAAAACGCAAAAGGTCATTGATTTTGTGAAGCGTACAGGATACTTAGATGAGCCGTTAACGATTGAGAAAGGCTCGAAGGTCTTAAAAGATGGCTATCGTCGTTATATTGTGGCCAAAACCGTTAAAATGGATAAAGTGCCGGTTGTATATGCGTGTGA
The DNA here is from genome assembly GCF_038005845.1 of Priestia sp. FSL P4-0332. NCBI lineage: Bacteria > Bacillati > Bacillota > Bacilli > Caryophanales > Bacillaceae > Priestia > Priestia sp. FSL P4-0332. The sequence goes on along the minus strand of NZ_JBBOUA010000006.1, from coordinate 42,592 downwards.
GAAATAATTCGTTTTTTCACCGTTTATGACTGCGTAGCAATGAGAGGTAATCTTGTATCAATGTTTATTGAACTAGCAGTGTCTAAATGTGTTGTTGCATCCAAGGCAGAAGAAACACTTTCAATATTGAAAAATTTATAAACTGACAGAATGAGTAACTTGTGCTGTTGTAGCTTTAAAATGAAATATAAACCAAATTTTTCTATAAAATTAAATCGTTATTTCAGATAAATCAGCATTTAAAGAACCTTTTCGATCCCACTTTTTCCTAAATAAACATATAAAGCCTAAAGGCTAAAAAAACACCTAAAGATGATATAAGTCATTAAGTGGGTTCTCTTGTCAGTATATTGACATCTAATAAAAATTGAAAAACCTTTAGGGTTAATTTGTTGACTGAAGTCAACGGATATTTAAGACAATGAAAATTTATATTTTTATTAACTAAGTTACCTTATTTACAGAAATTCCATTTCTAAAATAGGTAGCTTTATTTTGTGTTGCTTTAATTTACAAAAAATACGGATATGTTAAATACTCTAATGAGTTGAACTTATATTGAACTAAAAATAGTCATTAGTTGAACTTAAGGTAATCTAATGATAGATTCTCTTAATCTTTTAAACTTATGGGGAAGAATGATAGAATTAAGTTTATCTTTAATTGAACTTAATTGATAAGATTATCGTATTTTTTTATGAAACGCACGATCTGATATATCAGATGAAAGTATCTGATACGTTATAAGTGGATGAAGTATCTGATACAATCTGATACATAGCGTGCGTATCGATTGCAGAGCTGTTTTTGGTGTGTTTAAATAAATAAATGCGATGAAATCATCCGATACATAAAGGATAGACTATCTGATACCTGTAAAAAAAAGAAAAATTGATTCCTTTTAAATAAGGTTAAAAAATTATCGATTATTGGAGGATATCAGATGCGTGTCAGATAATTTTATGAAACGCACGATCTGATATATCAGATGAAAGTATCTGATGCGTTATAAGTGGATGAAGTATCTGATGCGATCTGATACATAGCGTGCGGATTGATTGCAGAGCTGTTTTTGGTGTGTTTAAATAAATAAATGTGATGAAATCATCCGATACATAAAGGATAGGCTATCTGATACCCGTGAAAAATAAGAAAAATTGATTCCTTTTAAATAAGGTTAAAAAATTATCGATTATTGAAGGATATCAGATGCGTGTCAGATAATATTAAAGGGGAGAGAGGTGGGTTTTTATGGACAATGCCTTTGAAGTTGAGGTAGGTAAGAGTAAATATAAGAAACCCTCAGAGGTAGCGAAAATATTTGATATGCCAGAAAGTACGTTAAGAAAATACTCAAGGGTATTAGAGGAAGCTGGCTATGTTTTTAGAAAAGGCGAAAAAAGAATGCGCCTATATAGCCCTACGGATGAATTAGTTCTGTACAAGATGCTTAAGAGGATTAAAGAAGAGGATGAGGGTTTAGCGAAGGCGGCTGCATTTGCAATAGACGGTCAAGACTCAAAGGTAACTGATACGGATCTGATACAGAGTGTATCAGAAGAAGTTGCGACAACAGTTCAAGAAGAATCTTTACAACCTTTTCTCGAACAGGTTATTAACAAACTGACATATATCCAAGAGAATACAGTGAGCAAACAGGAATTTAATGAGCTAGTAAAGCTAACGCAAAAAGCATTGGATGAAAATGTAGAATTAAGACGCCAAAACAAAGAAAAAGAAGACCAACTAGACTTTATGTCTGAAAAATTTGATCGTGTTATAAATCTCGTAGAACGTAATGAACGTGAGAAGGACATAAAGAAAAAAGGTTTTATGTCACGTTGGTTCAGTAGTTAAGTAAACGTCCAACTGATTCATCTAGTTCGTATATAAATGGTGGATATATTATTCAGGCGGATGCTATACTAAAAAAGGTTAAGCGTTTTAAGAATTTCAGCATACTGACATCTACGTTTTTTATCGGTGTAAAGAAGAAGATCCTGTTTTCAAACAGGATCTTCTTCTTTTTATATAAAATGTTTAAAATCATAGCATATCCGCAACAAAGACCGCCCATTATGTATTAGTGTATAAGGCGGTCTTAACTGTATTCATGCTATATGATTATGACAAAAATATCGACATTATTCTAAAAGGCGTCTCGTTCTGACCTCTTAATTGAGTATATGCTTAGTAGCTTGGATAACTTTCCTAATTACTTGCAACTTTTTTCAAAAACTTAAAACAAAGTTTAAAAAAATGAACTTTTGACCACCATATTAATACCATTAGAAGAGAAGGAGTAATTATAATGGAATGGTTTGCGCTGGGTAAAAAACGAAGTAAGTTAGGGAAATGGATTGATAGGAGGGGAATTAGTCAAACAACATTGGTTAATAAAACGAAGTTAAGTAAAGGTACTGTGAGTCGAGTTTGTTCTGATAAGGACTATTTACCTTCTTCAACAACAGCAACAAAAATTCTACGTTTTCTAAAAAAATTAGATAGTACTGTTACTTACGAAGATTTTTGGATGTAGATAATATATATGTTACAATTATACTGGGAATAACACATGAACTGTTTAACAATCTTCAACGTAGCAAAAAGCCACTATATAAGTGGCTTTTTTTATTGTCATTTATTTTTATGTTTTTTCGAATTTCATGTATAGAGTTTTTCAAAATCGTGCATCCGGTCGCCCCCTTCGCCTCTCCGGCTCAGCTTCCTTACAAATTCCAAGATTGGCTTCAATACGTACATAAAGCCTGTATTAACGCAGTATCACTAACGAAGTAGATACTGATTACCAAACGAAGTAGTTATTCTTTTGATACTAAGTAGCTACCGCAGTAAGGTTGCATGTTTACCTTGATAGACAAAAAAGAAAATCTACCGCAGTAGGTGATGATTAGATGGTTATAGAATATGTGCTCTTTTTTATATATTGAGGATTGGCGGCTATGGAAATTGTGGTTGTATTTGTATGTATAACAACGAAATTATTAAACTATATGATAAAGTACAGATAGGGACGCCTGTAGCAGTAACAAACAGTGAAAATTCGTTCCAACAACTAGCTAAAATTTACGGTAAAGGGTGGAAAATTAAATAAGGGGGTTGTTAGTGTGAGTGAATTTAGGAAAAAAATTAGAGAACTTACTGAGTACCTAGAAAATAACGGCTATTCTGATGTGGAGTTTGATCAGGAACTGGCAGGATTAGGGGATAATTCTACGTATTATTATTTTTATGCAACTCCACATCATGATGAAAATTTCAGATGGAATATAGTGATTAAAGACACTGGTAAGGGTGAGGAAGGTTATGAAGTAAAACCACGTACTCGCGAACCGAGACGGTACAATTGATACCAAAGAGGGAGGGCACTGAAAAAGTCCACTTTTTACGGAACTTTTGAATTAAGCTGAATTACAATTTTCACAACGTCCACTTACTAAAAGTTTCTGGCAACGTCCTCTCAGCAAATAAAAAAGGGAGATTGATTAATTCAATCTCCTTTTTCCCATATACGTTCTAGCTGGGGCATTATATATTCATAATAAAAATTTGTAGCGTCTTTATAAATTTCATTTGCTTCAGCTAGTACATTTTCTATTTCAGCATGCACCTGTTTCTTATTAAAGAATTGAGGATTACTTCCAAAGAGGTTTATTTCTTGAAGCATTTGAGTAGTTAGAAAACTAACACGATCAATTGCAGCTAAGCCATCTTTTCTTTGTTCGCTGGCTGCTTTATCTTTATCCCAATACTTTTTAAAATCCTTATTTGTATATGTTTCTAATGCTTTTTCAAGAAACGTTTTGGCTCTTTGTAAATTAGATGTAGCATTAACCTGCATTTCTAACCTTGAAGTTATTTCAGCTGTTCTTTCTAAAGTAATCAATTTATCATCTAAATCCTTAGAATCTAGTAATTTCCTTAAATTCGTTTGTTCTTCTTGAAGAAGTTTAATATTCTCCTTTGCTTCCTGGCTTAGAGTTTGGGCATTGTCCATCATTGTTGTGGCTAATTCCATATGCTCTTCAGCCTTGTTCATATGCTCTTTAGCTTTGTTGTTAGCGTTTCTTATAGAAGTAATGGCCCAACTGCCTAGAACAGTTAATATGGCAACAGCAATACTGATAATTGTATAAAAGTTTGTAAGTTGATCATTTAAAAATGTAATTTGATCACTTTGAATAGTATGAGTCATATCTTGAACATCTTGCATACGCTCATAAATACCGTTTTCAAGCTCAGTAAATTTTTGTTCAGTAGCTTGAGAATTAGATTGTTCAGCTGCAACCCCCAGTAAGAAATTAAACATAATTGTTCCCCCATGTATTTATATATATCTTTAAGTATCTTTTATGACGATAGAGGGCATGATGACCACTCAAGCCAAAATCTTTAATTAATTGTTTGTCCCTTTTATCCTTTTCAAATAACTAGATGCTTTTCTTCATGCCACATTCGCGGCATTCACGTAAGAAAATGCCACCTTTTACGGAACTTTTAAAGTAAGCTGAATTGCAATTATCGCAACGACCACTTTTTTTATCTGGAAATTCATTGTAATCATAAATCTTATCAAGATCTATTTCTTGTTGCTGTTTTTCTTCCACGTTGATCACTCTTTTCTTATTGACTCTCATTAGATTACCATAAATAAGAATGAACAAGTGTTAAAGTTTAATGGCCCATTTAATTACATTTTGAAGTTATTTCCAATTGTCTTTCGAGTCCTCTTTCGTTAAATCTTTAATATCGTTATTGTATTTTTCAGTTATTATTACCTTACCATTCTTTCGTGTAATAAGAACGGAAGGGTACGAAATGTCATCTATTATTTGGACGAATTTACTTTTTTTGATTTTTTTTGGGTGAATTTTATTGTGCTTATAATCTAGTGCGTGAATTAATAATGATAAACATGAACCTGATAGGTGAACACTGTACTCCGGTAACAATCCTTTATTAATTAGAGTTCTTAATGTGATGTCCCCAGATCCGTACAGACTATGTCCTTCCGCATATTCGAGCGTTTTAGAGAACTCATACGAATTATCTGCATAAATTTGCGAGCGCATATGTAAGTTCTCAAAAACATCAAATTCTCTATGGTCAACTTCTTGAATGATGTTTTTATATATAGGTATAATTCTCTTTAATTCAAGAAGATAATCAGAAACTAATTCCCTTTCTCGTTCCTGAAGCTCATTTAAATCACATTCCAAAAACGAAATATACTTGAGGATATCATCCTCATAATGTTCACTTGTTAGTTTTCTTTCTTTAGCTTGGCTATATAATTGCTGCAATTGGGCGCATTCAGATTTACTGTCATCTAGTTGTACTCTTAACTTCTGCAATTCTTTTTTAACATTGCTGTAAAGAAGGTCAATTTCATCCATAAGCTGTGTAAGCGTGTTATACCTTAAGGCAGCAAACTTCACAAGGCAATCGACCTCAATTTTTTTTGTCCCTCCGTACTTTTCTTCAGCACTTCGATTGTTTGAATATAATTGAATGGAAAAACTTTTCCCATCGGAAGAGCCTGACCAACTACTAAAAAAGCGAATTCCTTTTTTAAAACCATCAAGCTGAACCTCATTTCCATTAACAGCATGGACTCCAAACCACGATCTAATTTCCTTAATGTATTTCTCATCTGTATATTTTCTATCAAATTCCGTTGCTTGAAATATACTCCTATCTTCGATATATGGCTGCTTAGACTTTGTTGCTCCTCCTATAGCCATCCATAAGTGAGTAATAGCCTCTATAATCATGTCAATTGTTACTAAGAAATGAGTAAACTCCAAAGATGAACAGTTCATATTCTTATTGATTTTTGGTCTTTCTATACCTTCTATAGCTACTGTTAACCAATCCATACATGAACAGATTTTACTCCAAACATCTTTGCCTTCCTCATCATATTTAGATTTAAAATTAACAAAATATTGACATACGAAGTTATTATTTTCATGAACCTTTTTTCTAAAGTCATGTATGAGCTGAGGATTAAGTTCTGGTAGCATTTTTCTCGTCCTTTCAATGCACATTAATTTCATTACTCTTTTACCTGGTCTAATTAATAAATTTCTAGAACCTATAATCCTATAAAATTTTTAATTTTCTTTAACAAAAAGAGCAACTTTAATAGTTGCTCTTTTTTATTATTAGTTTGTTGTAACTTTCGCATGACATTTTTTAAACTTTTTCTTGCTGCCACAGTAACAGTTTTGTTTTAACTTTAAAGGTGCTTTTTTAATACTTAATAGATCTACAACTTTTTGTAATTCGCCTGTTAATTCAATTGTTTTAAGATCCATAAACTTAAGTAAGTTATCCCTTGCTACTGGATACCATTCAGCTTTACAGGCGTTAACACCTAAAAGATAAGCCTCATATGCCAGATAATACTCACGTTTTCCAACTAAGGCAAGTCCTTTTGTCATATGTGCAACAGTAGATAAATCTCTCCTGATTAGTTTATCTGCTAAGTTTATTGCTTTTTCATATTGTCCATTCAAAGCATATCCATAGGCCAAGTTTTCTTCATATAAATGAAATTTTTCAAAATATGGAATAGCTTCAATATAATTTTTTTCTTCTAATAGCTTCTCCATTATATTATAATCGTCATCTGCTTCTTGAATAAGGACTTTAATTTCTTGCACGACCCCTTTAGGAGCTAGAAAATTAATTTGTATATTCGTCTTAACAGTTGGTAGACCTTCTGATTTAATTTCTATGAGCTTCTCAATCATATTAAATATGTTAAACTCACCTTCAGACTTCAGTTTAGCTAGATGATTAAAGAAATCCTCTGGATTAAAAGTTCTCCCATGAACGCCCAATTGAATTTCGCCTTGAGTTTTAACTTTATTTTTCCAATCATTCTTTTGTTCTGGATCAATAAACTCGAATTTAAAACTAGAATAATTGAACCATCCTTGATGTTCAATTATTAGTATGCGTTGGATAACACCATTTTGAGATTTTAATTCAACAGATACTAGTGTTGACTTGGGAACGCTAAAGTTCTTCTCTAATAATTTCACATCCTGTTGTATTAATTCGGAAGGCTTTTCTTTCAAATTTTCTTCAATATCTGCTAGTATTTTTTTTGAATACGGCGTTATCTGGTGAGGAGGTCTTATCACCATATTTGCTTTTTCCTCTAAACTACTTAATTTTTTATAAAATTCAGCTTCCATAATACTTGGAACATTATTTAAGCTAGGGCAGCAAGTTTTCATAATGTACTGACCTTCACTCGTCATTATAAAAGTCCTTCTATATTCTAGGTTTTTAATCTTACACAGGACACGAGACCAATTATACCAATCATTTGCTGAAGCAAATGGCGACGGTTGTATATTAAATGTTGCATTGTCTAGAGAATGAATTTTTAATTTTAATATATAAGGTATATAATCTAGCTCTTCTCTGTTCACTACTTTAAATGTTAAAGTTCTATCTATAACATTTTCTTCAATTGTCGCCCAAAAGTCTGCCCCAATAACAGAAGGAAGAGAATTATCAGGAATAAATTCCATCATCATAGTTTTACCCTCTAGAGGGTTAAAATCTTTAATATTTGTATCCTTAACACTAAAGTCCTTAAAAATCTTAAGTCGTTGACCTGAGCTTGCTGATGCTAAATATAGTGACATGAAGTTAGTATGATTATAATCAGTTTTTTGTACTGTAGCTGATACAGTTAAAGTGTGCTGATTTTCATTGTCGTTATCTGCTGTTAGTTTTTTTTTTCAAAAGATTCTTCAAGTCTCTTTTTACTTTGTTCCTGTATATCGGGATCTAGATGTTGAACTAACTTAAGAAACGGATTAAGCCCAGTGTGTAAGCTATTTTGAATGTTTTGCATCGCTAATATAATCTCCTCATCTTTTGATAAAGATGGGAATTTAGAGACATCTTGCATATACCCATTAAGAATAAGTAAATCTAAAACAACAGATCGATTCAATTGCGCAAAATGAGGGTCCATATCTTGTTTATTTAAAAGATGATCTAATACTATTGGGGAATTTCTAGTTAGTAACAATCGATCTTCCCTATCTCCATTTTCAATTCTATGTCCATATATTCGATAAGCTATTTCATCAAAGATATGACCAATATTTTGCTTTAAATACGCTGATTGGATGAATTTGTAAACTTGATCGCTTGTCTTTAAATAATTAAATACCTTTTTACAGGTAGTTTCATCTTCTACCAGATTGTATTTATTTGTACTATCATCCAGTCTTAAAATCTCGTGAATTTTCAAAGCTTCAAGCATTTTCGATATAACCTGTGGTTTTCTATGGTTTAATTTGTCCATTAGTTCCATCAACGATTGTGGTTCTTCTGCAAGCTCTAAGCATATTTCTTTTTGGACAATTTCTTCTACGTGCAATTGTAATTTCACATCTGCCACTGAAATTCCATTTTTTTCTAATATTTCTTTAACTTGTTCGTATTTATTTTTTATTTCGTCAACCATTTCCAGCATTAACGATTCCATTTCCCAATCCTCAGCGCTTGCGGAAATGATTATTGTTCCTGGTTGTGAAGGGATTCGTCCAACACCCGACACACGTTCATGTCTTTTGTGGTGTTTCATACTTTCTTCATCTAGCTCCAAGATATTCATTACTAATGTATTGGTCCGACCCTTAGTTACATGTAATTCATCAGCAAATCTTAACATAGCGCCCAATAATCGGACTCGCAAAACTGTTTTTCCCATTCCAAAAGGTTTTTCTTCATCTAAAGTATCTAAGTCAACCTTTCTATGAGCTTCAGCTATTTGTGCTATGATCACTGCTTCATCATGGTCAAGGCCTAAATAAATTGCTTGTTCAATAATTCGATCTTTAGATATATAATTATGAGCTTTTCGTCTAAAGCCTTCGTAATCCTGCATCTTTAAATCAGTCTTTAAACCAACCATTCCAATATCATGCAATAGTGTAGCTGCAATTAAAAAATACTTTTCTTGGTCGTTTAAAGTGTCGTATTTCCCATCTAATAATATGTCATATGCATTTTCTACCCCTAGAGAATGATTTAAGGAGTGATCAGTAAAACCAATAAGTGTATTCACAGTTCTATCTAATACTGGCTTTACTGTTTCATTTAATTCATCAAGTTTTGCTTTATATTTAGTACCTTCAAGTGATTGCCTAATACTGGATTCTTGAAATTCGTTCGTTTGCATAGACCTTTCCCCTTGCTCTCATATAGTATGAAAATCACTTACTATTATATACTAAAATAGGACTTTAGTACATTTTATGGGATATTATTCTTACTCATCGTAAAGAAACTAAGCATGTAAATAATAGGTATATCAACTTGTTATATGCTAAGGTCTATACCTATCCTTAAGTAACTACTTCTCTTTGATATTTAACAATACTGTAGTCTTAAATGAAACGAACATCAATTAGTTCACTTAACTTCATTTTATTTTTTAATTCAAATACTTCATCGATAAAAACAAACAAATTCCCCAGGGAATCAACAAATTGGATGAATCCCTTTTCTGTAATACATTGTCCCTTTTTGTAGTATGTAAGATAAACTTGTTTATTTGTATGTAAGGCTTCAATCAAGGTGAAATTAATTTGTTCCATTTGCTCTTCTGTTAAAAGAGGTTGAGGTAATTCTAGTTGCTTGTTTATAACTTCCTGCAATCCTGTGTATTGTTCGGGCATACTCGCAAATGGGCGCCATTTTTTCATTCCTCTATCGTAATTCATAGTATCATCCTTCTTTAAGATTTATGGCCGCCTATAAGACCATTTCGATAACGAGCTGTTGAGTGATCCAGATAGCTTGAAGCTCGTAGAACACTATTCTTTCCATAACGCATCCGAATTTCATCAATCGTTTTGGCAAGAGCATAGGCTCTTTCACGCTGATCGATATCCTCAAATAAGCTCATTTGCTCCTCTTCTTCAATGCTCGTATTTGATAAGGAGATCCCAATGGAGCGAATCGGCATTCCATTATCAAAATTATGTAAAATGGTTAAACAGTAAGGGAAAATGTCTTGGCTTAGGTTCGAAGCTCGCCCCATTTTCTTCTGTCTGGAGAATCCTCCCCCTGTTTGTTTGCTGTAGCCAATCGATAAATGGATAGTTTGAGCCACCACTTGGTGCATGCGTAAACGAAAGCAAACATCGTCCAATAGCTCCAATAGTAATAATTCAACTTCTTTTCGGCTTGTATAATCTCGAAAGAGAATCTGACTTTTCCCAAAGGAACGGGAACTAGGGATGTACACATCGGAAATACGACTAAAATCAATCCCATTCGCATGTTGGTGAATTTCCTCTCCCATGATGCCAAATTCTTTTTGTAACATCTCTTTAGAAGAAAGAGCGAGTTCTTTTATGGTATAGATGCCTAAACGGTTTAAACGTCTTTCTGTAGCTGACGAGATCCCCCAGAAATCCTTCATTGGATGAATCGACCATAACTTAAAGGGAATATCCTCATATCGCCAATAAGCAACCCCTGTTGGGCTGCGCTTCGCTTCATGATCTAAGCTGACTTTAGCCAGTAAGAGATTCGGGCCGATTCCTGCGGTAGCTGTCAGTCTTGTTTTGCTATAGATCTCATTAAGTATTCGATGAGCTAGCTCCTCTGGCGTTCGAGCAAATAAATGCAAAGAAGCTGTAGCATCAATAAACAACTCATCAATGCTATACGCATGAAAGTCTTCAGGAGCCACATACTGTAACACCAAACTAGAAATATAGTTCGAAGCCTTGATGTATCTCTCCATGGATGGATTCACCACATGGATATCTTTCCTTTTAGGAATTTCAAAAAGGCGACTTCCTGTTTTGATCCCTTCTTTCTTTAATAAAGGTGTGGCAGCTAACACAACAGATCCCGACCGTTTGATATCTCCTACAACAGCAAGCCTTGTTTTCAACGGATTTAAACCCCGTATGACAGAAGAAACGGAAGCATAAAATGCTTTCATATCAATACAAATAATGACTCTGTTTGGTAGCTGCCCATAATCCATTGGAATAACTCCTTAATAAAGAACATTTGTTCTTTATTATATACGAACAAATGTTCTTTATTCAATGGAATCTTTTCCCGATTATTGTTACAATAAGAAGAACAAATACTGTGTATGACATAATGCATAAAAAGGTTAATTTTATAGGTTAAATGGCCGTTTTGACATTAGGATTTTAACCGTCTAAATAGGTGTACTTTTTTGAACCATCTATAATAAAAAGCCTTTGTGAATTACAAAAGCTTTTTATTATAGATAATTTGAATTATGTTAACTAAGGTTGTATATCATATTGATTTAAATTAGAAGAATGTATAAAAAAGACTTGATAAATTCAATAGGGTCGTAAGGTCGTAGTGGATTTATAACATAGAACGACTATAAGCAAAGCAGTTTGCTTTTAGTTAGCAGCGGTAAAAATCGTTGATTAGAAGAAGATTACGCAAGCGAGCGAATGACTTCCCTTAAAAGTAAAAGAGAGTCTATGTATGGGTAGTGTGTCTATTTCAAAATCCATATGATATTAAGGGGAAAATGTGAAATATTACTCTCGTATAGAAGATTAAAAAGAAATGGTAAGATTAGACTACTGAAATTATTGTTACAGAAGAGGAGGATGTAAAAATGTTTAAGAAATTCTTAAAGGATATTCTTAATCCAAATACATCAACAACAATAAAGCAAAAAGAAACGACACAAGTAAAGGATAAAGATTTCAATAAAGAAAAAAGTAAAGAATTGTTTCAACAGGCAAGGGATATTTTTGACAGTGGAGATATAAATAAGTCAATTGAATTGATAAAGAAATCCAATGAATATTTAGTAAGATCATTTGCTAAAAATGAAGATGAAGTAAAGAGTGCCTCCCGTTTTTTTGGAGTGAATCAGGAAGGATATGAAGCTGCTAAGGATATAAAAATTCCAATAGGGGGGCTTACAGAAGTTGAAATAGACCTAATTCATAGAGAAGTTTGTTGGTTTGCTTTAAACGGTATTAAGCCAGATTATGTTTTAATGTCCTTTTTAATGTTCAAAGAGTATGAGTGGAAAGAATTTGAGGAAGAACTGCAACGAGCCAAAAATTCTAGTAGTCCTGAAGAATACGAAATTTACTATTATATAAAAAACGAATTAAAAGAACAGGTTAATTTATTGGAATACAGAGAGAAGTTTTATAATCTGTCACTAGACGCCAGGGTTCTTCTTTCTTCTTATAATGCAATTGGTCGAAAAAAATATTTAAAAGCAGAAAAAGATGTTGAAAATTTTTATCATCAACGTGGTGCTACAGAACTTAAGGATGCAGGATATATTCACTCGACTCCTAATGGATTAATGATTGAATTTCCGGTAAATGACAAGAAACAAGTAATGTTTGAAAAAAAGAAACTAGAAACATTAATGCGTCATTTATTAACGATAACCTACCGAAATAGAGAATATAAAATGGGGAAATTAGAGTCTAAGAAAAGCGATATCCCTAATGCAGTTTTTCTCGTTAATGGTATGGGTGGTTCAACATTGTGTAAAACAGAGGCTATAACCGTTAAAGGAGCAAAAAAAAAGGATCTACAGATACATAGTATTGGATGTAAGTGCAGTTTTTCTTTTTACAGACGACCAGAAAATTTACCGGAAGCAGAAAAGGAAAAATATGATCTAAATTAAAAATGTTGAGTAAATGAGCTAGTGTAGTTTAAAAAATGTAGTGAGTTATAGATGTAGAGACAGAGCTACTACAAGTAATAAAAGAAAAGTTAAAATATAAACACCAAGAGAATTAACCTCTTGGTGTTTATATTTTAACTATTAACTTCATTAATAGTATGGACTTTTTACTTTAGTGAATGTTGTATTGTGTGATATTGTTTTCCATCATAATGATATACTTTTATAGATCCTTCTACATAGGTCGCGTCTTCTTTGTTAAACAAGACTAAATTTTTTCCCTTTTTGCCTATCAAATTCATCCTCGTGCTTCTGAACAGGATACCTCCATACCCTTTGTCCATTAAGTATTTAGAGAGTAAATGGAATGGTTTATATGCATTTAGTTCTGGATCTTCTTTTTCATCTATCGGTAAAAATACTGCTTCATCGATGTTTTTCATTAATGTTCTTCCAAGGTACATTTCGCTCTCTGTTCTGATTCTTGATTTAACTTCTTTCCATCCTTTATCCTTAGATAAAATTCTTTCAATAATTGTTCCAGAAAATTCGCTTCTCTTAATTTTTGAAATGTTTGCTGGATCTTTAAGGATTTCTTTAGCTTTTTCTTGTGTAATATCATCCATCAACTGTTCTATATTATTTTCAATATCCTCAAAACTAATATCCTCATAACAAAAATCAATTATTTTTAGCTTTTTATTTACAGGAGAGAATTTACAAGTAGTGACATCTTCACCTGATTGTAGTCTCAATTCTTCAAAACAAGTTTTTTCTATAGAATTAACATTTTTATCATACATTTTGATATTGTTCTCATACCCCAAATATAAAAAGTCATAGCCTTTTGGATTCCATCTATTATCATTTCGAGCTGGAATTGGAACCATTCTTTCGTAATTGTTAAACCATCTGCCTCTTTGTGCTCTATATAAGTTTCTTAATTGACCTAATTCTTTGATGAAGAGCTTTGGATGTTTTTCGACACAGTTTCGATGAAAATCATCAAATACTTTTATGAAAGACTTTTCGCTATCTTTGTCTTCGTTTTCCCAATGCAGCAAGACCTTCTTTTGAAAATCTTCTTTATATTCTTTATCAAAGAGTTCAGGAATATTTCCTATTCTTAATTTATATTTTTTAAATTGGGAAAAGTAATGTTCAAACATCTCGTCTGTGACAAACTTAAAGTCTCTATCGCTAAATTCATCTAATGAATCTACTAATATTTCAAACAAATTATTTATCTTACTCAGAATAAGTGTTGTATTATGTACACTTATTTGTTCTTTATTATTAATAATTGCTTTTTTAAGAATAGTAAATTTGTATTCTTCCCTACTATATTGCTCCATTTTATTTAATTCTAAGATAAGATCAAAATCAGTAAAATTCATATTTTCCTCCCGTAAAGTTGTTTTTAATTGATAAAAAAGAAGTGACAACACTCATTTGTCACTTCTTCTTGTACACTATACGATGTATATCAAAAGATTAGATAGTCTATTTAGTGTTAGTTTAAAAGATTAACCTCTATCCTTCTCGAGTTCATTCCTTTTGGCTGATTCACAACGAGAACTACAGAAATCCCAACCATTATTTGATGTTCCTGTTCCATATTCATAGTCATTTCCGCAATTATCACAAGTCATTATAATTCCTCCTTTGGAAATAAAGTGGTATACAACTCCATAATATTCTCCAAAAGGACTATATTTTCCTTTTTTAACTATTTATTTAATTCTATTGTTTTATTTTACGTTGAGTATTTTAACCTACAAACTACAGGATTGGGAATATGCTTATATTAAACCAATGGTTTTTTTTATATATTAGAAGGACTGTAAGAAGTTTGCTCTCAATTAGTAGAAGTGTAAATCCTGGATTAGAAAAAATGTTGCAAGTGGGTTAATGACGCTCCTTAAAAGTAAAAAGGAAGTTATGTATGGGTAGTGTGCTTAGAATAGGACCAATATTATATGAAGGAAAGAAGAAAAAAATAATGAGTTTTATCTTTTTGTGCTATAAAATAACTTTATAGGTAAAATATGAATCTTATTCAGAGGAGATAAAGAGAGTATGAGTATAATATGAAGTTTAGTGTATTTACATTTCAAGAATTACGTTATAAAACGATAGCGTATTTATTAGCATTTATTATTACCATAGTAAGCATAATTGCTTATTTGAAGTTGCCAAAAGGAGCAGATACTAGTCTAGCATCATATGTTTTAAGTATTGTTTACGCTCTAACTCTTTTTGTAGTGGGTTTGTATATAAATAATATGTCATCAAAACAACAAAATATGTTTTTGAAAAGAAAAGGTCAGTACAAGAGTCTTCATCAATTGTTAGAATTTTATGAAATAAAGGCTTTCAAAGAAAATGAAGATGAAATGTTTAAGTATGTTATATTCTCCCAAAGTTTTATGAAGAGAACTAAGGGTAAGGGGAATTCATTAATTTCTTTTAAGGGATATGAACAAACTAAGAAGTACTTAAAGATAGAAGAAGATTTTTTATCTAAAACAAAGGAAATCCACGATTTATTGAATAAAGAATTGAAAAATTATGTAGCCGCAAAGAAATTGAAAATGAAAGTTAAGTTTTTATTTGTTGCTGATAAAGCTGCCTTTTTTAATGATACAAAAAAATGGGCAGAAGAACATTTGGAACTGTCAGATGAAGAAGAAGCTGAATTTATACATTTTGTAAATAACTTACCTAATGAACAAAAGAGGGTCTTTAGAAAGATGGAAAAGTTATCTAATAGACTCAAAAATGAAAGAGACAAGTCCCATAAGAAGTGTAAGAAGAATATACAGAAAATAGAAGAAATATATGGTGATTTGTTGTTTGAAAGCTTAGAGGAAGAAAAAGGGTTAAATACTAATTTTCTTATCATTGAACAGTTGATTCAAGAATTGAAAGAAGAACTATTAACGGAATCTTATTTTGAAAGTACTTTGGAATCCTCTTTTGATAAAGTAGAGGATATATTAAATAGAATGGATGATAGATTACAATATGTTAAAGAAGAGGTAGAGGACATAAATCTTCATCTATATGATGAAGTATAGATGAAACAATATATTTTTATAGCGGTCTGTATTAAGGAGAATACATTATGGATTTAAATGGATTGATAAATACGATTATTGCGTCCACGGCTGCATTAGTAGCTATTATTGGGGGTTTTTTAGTAAGTAGAGTGTTAGCATTATCTAGTGAAAGGGTTGCCGTAGAGAGAAGATTTAATGAAATTAATAATAATTTGCGTATAAAAGAGGAAATGCTTAAGGAAACTGTTCACTATATATTTGAAGAAGACTTAAATGATTTTTTTAAGGATAACTGTGAGAAGGTTTTATGGGGGCAAATTCCTTTGCAAGAAATTGTTGAGGAAGATGAATACACAGCTTTAACAGGAGAAGAGATTGAACCCTATGTAGAAGAATTTAAGTCTTTAGAGAGTGAGCTTAAGCTACTTATAAAAAATAATTCTAGTAATGTTACTTCTGATTTTGAAGAGTTTATTAAAGAAAAAGAAATAAGATTACCAGATAAAAAGCTTTGGTATGAATTTGTATATGATGCTATGTATGAGAAGTATGTTGAAAGAGAAAATTCAAATACTTTATACACATTTGGTGCAGGGCTAAATACTTTGCCTGATGTTACAGCTGCTCAAAGTTATAAAGATAAAGTAAAAGAACGTAATAATCTTCAAGACGAACTTCGTTTTTTAAAAATGCAGAAGACTGAACAAAATAAAATACTTCAGGATTATGTAAAACCAAAAGGTTTATGGGGTGGATTAATAGTATTAGTATATGCTTGTATAGTTGGTATTGTATACCCGAGTACGTTATTACCTTATCCAGAAAAGGCTTATAGTGTAACGTTGAAATGGGTTTTATTAGGATTATTTTTTAGTCAGTTAGCCGCGTTGTTTGCTTATTTATTCATTTCACTATATAGTTTAACTAAATTTAGCAAAAGAAATTTATAATAGAAATTATATGATATAAAAAGAAGCTCTCATTGAGCTTCTTTTTAATAAAAGGTATAAACAATTTTATTAAATGCTTCCTGCATCTCTTTAACACTTTGATATCGTTCTTCCTCATTATCCGCGATTCCAGTTTCAATAAAATTCTTAAACCCATCGTTTTTAAACTTACCTATTTTACTTTTACCTGTCATTACAAAATAAATTAATCGAGTTAAAGCATAGGTTTCGTGCCATATTTTATAATTATTAAATCCAACAAGCTCTAGTTTTCGATCATTCAAAGAGCCCTTCATTTTGGTATTTATATTAGTCAAAGAACTATTCTCTCTTTTTACTAGGCCGAAATCTGATACTTTAATGACTTTGAGTTCTTCATATCTTTTTATCAGAATATTAGTTGTACTAATATCCCTGTGTAAAACATTTTTGCTATTAATATAAATAAAAGCTCTTAGTATTTGTTTAACAAGATTTATTCTTTCTGAAACCTCAAGGTTGTTATTATTTTTTGATATATATTGATCTAAGGTTTCACTAGCATACTCCATAATATATTGGCGGTTTTCTTCATCAAAATTGTAAACCTCTATGACATAGGGAGAATTTAGTTTTTTCATCTCCTCAAACTCAATTTTAAAACGTTTATATTCCTCTTCAGTGAGGTTTTTATCAGCTTTTTTTACTGCAAAAGTTCGATTATAAAAATCGTCTTTATACTTATGTACTGTAGCATAAGACCCTCTTCCTACTGATTTGAGTGAGAATGATGTTCTTTTGTTTGCTTTAGTTACAGAATTAGAATTTTTATTTTTAAATATAGGTGCATTTTCAATAATATTTATTTTTGTAATATGTTCAGGTATTGTACTTCCTCTATAGTACTGTAGAAATTCATCACATTCTTCTAATATGTATGCATAATAAGGATCTGTTTCAAATTCATATTTTGTATCTTTTAAATTTGATTCTAATGTTTTTAATTCTTCTATCCAATAAATAAGACTTCTACTTTCTTCCGCGGTGTAGTAACCACTTTCCATTCTACCGTTCATATACTTCAGTAAATGATTAAATTGATAATGAAATAGAGAAAGAATTTCTGATAAAGCTTTAGGATAACTTTCAACATAAAAACCTAAATATCGCTTTATAATTTCACTTTTATGATTTTCACGATAATCATTACGTTTATTATTTAAAAATATTAGGCCAGGATCTGTTACTATTGTCATTTTGTTTATCCCCTTTTTATTAAGTGAATCCGTAAAATATTAATTTTTGTAAATATATACATTGCTAATACTTATTGTATATTATTTCTACTATGTATACCTTTTGATCCTGTCTTAGACAGGATTTTTTTGTTTTATTCGAGAAATATATCTTTTACAAATTCACAAATTAAAGGGGGTATAATATGCTTGTAAAGTATGTTGATTATAAAAAAAATGTAGATGACCAGCCTTTAGAATTAAGAAAGATATATGAGTTAATGAAAGAAGATGCTGATGGTCAAATAAATGAAGCATATCTTCGTTATAAAACTCTTTTTATTCAGGGAGGTAAAAACGAACGTAATGAGTTAACTTTACGATTTGAAAGTGAACGAGATAAAAAGCTTACTGTTGTTTTAATAAAGTTCATAAAACGAAGACAAGGGAATTTTACAAGGCTAATAGATTTACTTATGGAATACGGACGTAAAGAAGGATACGAGACCTTAGAGATAGAATGTGTTCATAGTGATGAAATGGAAGCTTTTGCGAGAAAAAAAATTTCGAACAAGAAGTACTCCATCCTGTTCTTCAATCAGCTTATGGTGTAGAGCATTCTGATAATTGGATAAAAAAAATATAAGAAAAACAGTAGCAGATAAACATTCTGCTACTGTTTTTCTTATATAAATCCTCAAATTGTCAAAATTTAATCGTATAATACGAACGTAAATTACTTACTTTTTTATGAACACTAGTTGAAAGTGTTCAAACATTCTTGAACAAAATAGGGATAAATATATTTATATAGGGTTAACGGGAATATAGAAATAATATTTGTAAAAAATATATTGATGCAAAAGACTAATAATTTTATATTTGAACAATAAATAATATTTTATTTATATATTATAAACAAGAGTAAATACTATCTTATTTTTGTTATTTTCATGGTTTCATCATTTACTCTACCTGACGACAAATATGGGCTTTTTCTAGAAAGTGTGTGAAAAGTAAAACTTCCTTCAATAATAAGTGTTCGTATTGTTCCGAAAACTGTTCGTAAATGTCATGTGTTAGATTAGAGTCGTTCGTATATTTTTTACATACATAAACGAACGGAAATAAGCGTTCGCCAAATGAAATTGGAGTTTGTCCGTAAAGGTATACTTTATTGAACGCTCTTTCCTCATAAAACTAATTGCGTAAAATTAATTTGTATATATAAGTTTTACCTTTTCCTCTTCTTGGAAAAGATACACTTAATCATCTTGCATAAAGAGAAGGACTGTTTGTAAAAAGAAAAAGCCCCTTGTCCCGGAGACAAGAGGCTTTTTCTTTATTTTTTCGGTAAGATGAGTTTTGGCTGAGCTGAAGTAGAATTATAACAATCGGGAGGGTTCTGTTTTTAATAACAAGTTGCCAATTACATTTTTATTTCTTAGAAAAATTCGATACATTCAGCTAAGTTTCCGTCTATAATAAAGATTCTTGTTGGATATTGTTATTTAGTAAGGAGGAAAAATATTTGACACTGCAACAATTAAAATACGTTCTTGAAGTAGCAAATAAAGGATCGATCAGTGAAGCTGCGAAAGACTTATTTATATCGCAACCAAGCCTTTCAGCTGCGATTAAAGAATTAGAAAAAGAAATTGGAATTAATATCTTTATACGAACAAATAGAGGGATAAAAGTTACCAATGATGGGACAGAATTCTTAGGATACGCTCGCCAGGTTTTACAACAAGCAGAATTATTAGAGGATAAATACATTAACTCCACTCCATCCAAACAACGTTTTTCAGTTTCTACACAGCATTATACTTTCACAGCTAACGCTTTTGTAGAATTAGTGAAAGAATTTGGATTGGAAGAATACGAGTTTACTTTACGTGAAACCAAAACATTTAATATTATTGATGATGTTAGGAATTTGAAAAGTGAACTTGGTATTATATATTTAAGCTCATTTAATGAACAAGTCATTCGCAAATATCTAGATGAAAGTAACCTCTTTTTTTCCGAATTATTTACAGCTAATCCTCACGTATTTATTAGTAGGGAAAATCCCTTAGCTAGTCAAAGTTCTGTATCCCTTGATGATTTAGAGAATTTACCTTGTCTAACTTTCGAACAAGGTGACTATAACTCTTTTTACTTTTCTGAAGAGATACTCAGTACAAGAAGTGTAAAAAAGGGTATCAAGGTAAGTGATAGAGCAGCTATTGTAAACTTTATTATAGGATTAAATGGATATACTATCTCATCCGGTATATTTCCAAAATATCTTCATGGAAAGGATATAATTTCAATTCCCCTTGAGGTGGAAGAGAAAATACGAATTGGTGTAATTGTCCATAAAGATATTACATTAAGTAAGCTGGGTGAAATTTATATAGAAAAGTTAAAGAATATAACGTTCGATATGTAAGCTTATTCTAGGTAATGGCTTGATATAGCTTAAAACTATATCAAGCCATTGCTTTTTAGTTTTATCCTAAATCAAAATGGAGTGCTATGATAATCATCAATAAGAAGTATAGAGAGGTATAAGAAATGGAGATACAAGTTATTCTTTCTTTTTCAGTGTATGCAATTATCAATGCCTTTACTCCGGGTCCTGGAAACCTTTTAGCTTTAAATACGATGAGTATTCACGGCTGGAAAAAAGGTAAAAAATTGTTTCTAGGCATCTTTGTAGGCTATTATGTAGTTCAAGCAATATGTGCTGTTTCTATTTTTAGCTTGAATCAGTTTTTGAACCCGATAATGGAAACTTTAAAATATGTAGGTGCTGCATATATAATATGGCTTGCCATTCACATAGTAAGGAGCAGTCCAACTTCAACTAAAAGTAAGAACAAGCTATTATTTTGGTTTGGGTTTTTACTGCAATTTGTAAATATCAAGATATATATATTTGGTATTACTGCTCTTACAGGATTCGTTATGCCCTATTACAAATCATTTTTGATGGTATTTTTATTTGCTTTAGCAATCGCTACAATTGGCACAATTGCAACATTAGCATGGGTTGCGTTTGGTGCTGTTTTTCAAAGTGTATATATGAAGCATTTTAGAATATTTAATATTATTATGGCACTCTTACTTGGTGAATGCGCATTAAGCATGGTTATACAATAAAAGGCTTTCAGACAAATAAAGGTAAGGAAGACTCCACTCATCAATCAACTGCATTTCCAATCATTGATCCATTTTTAAACAAATTAGAAAAGATAACTTCAATTTATTAGTCTTGGTTTTTAATGAAGAAAGCAAAAGCAACCTTATTCTCTAATGGCATTCGAGTGAGGTTGCTTTTTAAGGTAACTCTATAACTGCAGACAAATTATAGCGTATTTTTTCCAAAAATACTATATTTCAAAGGACCAACATATGTATAAAAGGTGCACTTTTTATGCACCCTTTCTTCCATTTATCTGTAAGGAGATTGTTGGCGCATCAAGGATGTATAAAAAGCTGCATACACAAGCAAAAGAATCATTAGCTGAACCCTACTGCCGCAAGGGTTCTTTTGCTTGCTTGGTTCCGGAAAGAGTGATTATGTAAACTACCTCTGTATACGATATACAGACTAAAAACAGAAAAAACTCCACAGCCGGTAGGGAGTTTTTTCTACATACATTTGTTGTTAGGACGATGTTATGTGACATCATGAGTAGTTTGCTCAATATGTAAAAAAATAATCATTATATAAAAAGAGAAAAAACATCTTCATAGGACTTTTACGTTTTTGCATAGAATATTTTTATAACTTCAAAAGAAAAAGGAGATGATTTCTTGGATCAGCAAATAGAAACTAGAAAAGAAATAAAACTCTTGAATTCTGAAATTGATTTGTGTAATCACATTAGAAAATTATTGGTCGAAAGAGGTCAGATGTATTTAGAATCTAAGCAAGAGTATACGGAATATGAAGTTTTACAAATAGCTTTAAATAGACTAATGAACGAACTAACTTTTAGATATTAAAAGACTAAAAAAAACACCTGAAAACATATAGAATATGAATATTGTGTGGAATGTTACATAATAAATTTATCTAAGATAGAAAAAAGAGAAGATCAGAAATATGATCTTCTCTTTTAGTTTATAGCTTCCGGTAAAATCCATTATGTTAACTAGCAATGCATATCATATACACTTTTAAATAAAGATTATATTTTTATTTTTTCTATTTTATGAAATAATGGATTTATTATCCAAATAAGGTGATTAATTCACCATTGATAAAAGGAGGTAACGAATGAAGAGAATAAAAGCCTGTATACTCTTTATTTGCGTGACATTACTACTTTCATCATGTCAAATTTCTAAAGCTAGTGTGGAGGACAAAGGTAGTATTGTCCAAAAGGTTCTTGATAACATTTCGGCTAGATATCCTGTCATAAACTATTCACAAGATAACCGTAATATTTGGATGGATGTTGAAAATACGGTACAAGCTAGTGACGTAAAAAAAGAAATCCAACAAAAGTTTGAAGAAAATAATATAAAGGGCTATGAGATCACGGTTCATGCACTAGATATGAAACAAGTAGAAAAAGAACACAGATGGAGTATGATAGATTTTTATGTATTTGAAAACTTATGGAAAAAAGAAAAATACAAAGGTGTTAGAAGCAAACTAACAAATATAACGTTAGAAGATCCAGCAATTGTTGCGATTAGTACACCTATTATGGATGCTGATCCTAACGCAAAAGAGTATGCCGCACAAATACAAAAAGAAGTAAATGTCCTTCTCCAAAGGAAAAAGATGAAAAAGTTAATTGAAGGTGATGCCTATAAAATTGTTATCTATGATGAACAAAATCATCCTATAAATTAATGTACCCTCTCTTCTTATATGTGGGTCATACATCAATTTATAGAAAAAAGTAACGTCTTTTATGGCGTTACTTTTTTTGTGCCGAGAATCTTGATTATGTTGACTAGAAATTGAATCACTCACTCTTTCTAGAAGGTCCATTATGACAACTTAGTTGTACAAAAAGTGGTAAAATTTTTAAGACAACGAACATAAGAAAATAAAAAGGAGTGGAAATAGTGAAGATCAGGAAAAAAGATTATATTATTTCTTTTGTAATATTAGCACTTGTTTTTATGGCTAATACTACTGCTGGTAGTGGTCTTGCTCTGTTTATAGTGAAAGCTATTATAGCTGCCATTGTAGGTGCTTTAATAGTTGGAACAATTACAAATTTTATTTTCAAAAAAAAAGTTAAATACAGTTAAGCAATAAAAAAACACTTTCGTTATAGAAAGTGTTTTTTTATTGCTTAGGATTTCCTATAAGCCGTTTTATGTTAACAAGAAATGTCTTCAGAACAAGGTCTGGGAGGATTTCTATAGAATTCTAAATAGATAGATTGACTACCGATACCTTATGTTATGTCAATAATGAATAGTGAAACAGGAGGAGTCCGAAATGAAACATCGAACATTATCACGTATAGGGAAATTTAAAAAAACAGGAAGTGCTATATATGGAAAACAGTATACGTTATATAAGTGATCACCCTGAAAATTTTAAGCAATTACTGATCTTATACGAATCTTTAGGATGGAATTCACTTGGATTAACAGTTAATGATTTAAAACAAATGTGCAATCAAAGTTGGTATGCAATATATGCTTTTGATAAACAACAATTGGTTGGCATGGGACGCGTGATATCGGATGGCGTGGTTACTGGAATTATCTGCGGAGTCGGTGTGCTACCAAAATATCAATCTAAGGGTATCGGCAAAGAAATGTTGAACCAAATCATTCAACATTGTGAGCAAAATCGAGTTATTCCTCAACTTATGTGTGTAGAAAATTTGGAGTCTTATTATGAATCTTTAGGATTTAAGAAATACTCAATTGGAATGACAAGAAATATAAAACGATAAATGCTTAATGCCAATCTTGAACTTCACTTAGTTAATATATAAAAAGTTGTTGCTCTAAAACTCAATTTAACATTTTCAAACTACCATAGGCTTTAATTTTAATAATCATTAACTGATATCGAGATTCCGCAATCGGGCGCTTTAATTGAATAAGCAACAAAGGGATCTTCTATCGGAGGTTATTTTTTCATATCGATAATCAGCTTTATGTTAACTAAAATTGTATACTTCGATGAACGTACTATTAAGCGAAGGATTATTCATTATAAATATTCTTTTAGTTAAACGAGGGAAATTTTCTGATTAGGGGGTCCTTACAGGCATCATAAAGTCACAAATTTAATTGGAGAAGAGCAAATGGTAAGCCCTTCTCCATGCGAGACTCGATAATTGAGGAGGAGGCTTAAATAAATCCTCCGTTAACACGTATTGTTTGACCAGTGACCCACTGTGATTTTTCGCTTACTAGGAATTCGATGACATTCGAAATATCCTCTGGCTCACCGAGGCGACCAAATGCATTCATTTTTTTCATCCCCTCTACTTGTTGCTCTGTTTTTCCTACGGAGAAAAGCTCTGTGTCTACCGGCCCGGGGGCTACCGCGTTGATTGTTATTTTTTTTGGACCGAACTCTTTTGCAAGTTGCCGCGTGAATTGTTCAACCGCCCCTTTTGTGCCTGAATAGACACTGTATGTAGGAAACATTTGTCCGTTCACAGAGGTTGAGATATTCACAATATGGCCTTCTTCCTCCATATATTTCATTGCCTGCTGGCAAGCAAAAAAGGTTCCTTTTACGTTCACGGAAAATTGTTTATCGTAGTCTGCTTCAGTGACTTCTGTCAGGGGCTTATTAATCATGATTCCTGCATTATTAATCAAAATGTCGACCTTTTCAAAAGCAGAAATGGTTTCCAAAAAAAGCCTTTCTATATCATCTATTTGGCTGATATCTGCTTGAATGGCAATTGCTTTCCCACCTTTATCCTGAATTTCTTTTACAACTTCTTCTGCTTTATCGGGGCTACTTGAATAATTAATGGTCACCTTTGCACCGAGATCGGCTAATTGCTCGGCTACTTTGCGTCCGATTCCTCTGGAAGCACCGGTGATGATTGCGACTTTTCCTTCTAAAAGTTTCATTTTATTATTTTCCTCCTCATTTTTTATTTAAAAATCCCTTTTCTAACAGTTCCCATAAATCTAGAAACTCTTGATCAATGGTTGGGCTGTCCCATTCGTATGCGTGGGACGGATGATGAAATCGCGTGGTTGCAAAAAAAATGGAATGAGCCAAACGATCAGGAGCGCTTGCCTGAAGATCAGAACGTTTGATTATCTCGCTCATTTGATTCGTCATACGATTGACGTGTTGTTCAATGAGATCTCCAGCTTCTTCAGTTACCCTGGCATACATCTCAAACAATTCTTTTTCATGATGAGCAGAACTTCTTTTTAATGCAATTAATGTTTGAATATATGTTTTTAAGGAGTCTGAGCCTTTTAGTGAATGATCTTCATAAACAGCAGTTAAAGGAGCAATAATTGTTTCATTCAACCATTTTTCTGTAGCCCCCTCCAAAAGTTCTGCTTTACTCTTAAAATGACGATAAATGGTTCCATGACTGACATTCAAAGTCTTAGCCACATCGGTTACAGATGTTTTAGCTATACCAAATCTTCTAAGGGTTTCTTCTGTGGCGGTAAGTATTTGTTCTTTTGATAAAATTTCATTATTTTTCTTCATATGCATATGACTAATGAGCCATGAACACCTCCTTGAAAAAAAGCATAACATAACGATTATCAAATGACAAATATTAATATTTGTCATTTGATATCTAATAGATTAACTATTTTCCAAAACAACTTCGAGTAGACGAGAAATAGAAAACTGGGAGATATTCAAGAGTTGACTTTTTTATTTGGGCTTTATGTCTAGAACTTATTCAACAAAAAGACGCTTTAATGGCGCAATAAAAAAAGCCACTATTTTAGAGTGACTTACATTACACAAATGTTCATTTGTTATTGTATAATTGTGCAGCTTTGTTGTTTTATTACAAAAATAAACCCCTTAAATATTAAAAAGCATTCCTATGCTTTGGCATGGAACGCTGCTTTCATTGTTATTGCCATCATTCGGCTAAGTTTTTGTCTACATTAATTTATACGATAGCTTTAGAATCGTTATTGCGAAACAATATATCGTTATTAAATAAAATAACGATATATTGTTATAAAAAATAAACATATAGGAAGAAATAAAGAATCAAACGTAAGATATAGAAAGAAAACTGAACCCCTTAAGATTGGATAGGAGATTCAGCATATTTTTATATATCCTTTCCAATCATCTCTTTCAGCTGTTGGAAAGTCTCTTCATTTCTTTTATAATATGTCCATTTTCCGTGACGTTTTGCTGTCACAAGTCCAGCTCGATTTAGAATGGAAAGATGCTGAGAAGCCGTGGATTGTGTCACATCTAGTTTCTTATGGAACTGCGTTACACACACCCCTGATTTTTGAAAGTCACTCACTTCTGCGGGTTGCGGCGTAAAATGTTTCTCAGGTTCTTTTAACCAATCTAATATTTGCAGTCTGGTTTCACTACCTAATGCTTTAAAAATTTCAACTGGTTTCATACTGTTCATTATATCGTCCTTTCACGAAATGTCAAACATCCTTCATGAGATAACTCTAATCTATTGTATGACAGTGTTTTAGGAGGTTCTATTTTATAAACGGAGAAGGCATTCATTCAACATAAACTCTCTATATTTTTTCTATATGATAGTACAAATAGACAGAAGATTTCTATTTAGTTTTTGATAAATCTCTTTATAGGTTAAGTCAATTACATGGTTAACGAAGGAAAAAAGGGAACGACTTCTTCACCTAATTCTTGAATAACTTCGGAAGCTGGTCTTCTCGAATTTTTTAGAGCGATAATAATATGGTTAACGCCAATAAGTTTTAAATGATGGATATATTCTATAAGCCTATTACGTCC
The DNA here is from genome assembly GCF_038005845.1 of Priestia sp. FSL P4-0332. Lineage (NCBI taxonomy): Bacteria > Bacillati > Bacillota > Bacilli > Caryophanales > Bacillaceae > Priestia > Priestia sp. FSL P4-0332. The sequence goes on along the minus strand of NZ_JBBOUA010000006.1, from coordinate 15,698 downwards.
AATACGAAATCCTAAATGTATAGGAGTAAGCTCTTGGTTAGGATCTTCAGTTAAATCAATGTACAAAGATTGTACGAATGGTTTAAATTCATTCGTTGAAGAACGCCATGTCTGTATCCGATTTAATTGGTGATTTACGCTTCTAGGGTAATAAATCCATCCATCACCATGTTCTGCAATCCATTCAACTGACTGAGAAGAGTGTCCAGTTACTAGTAAGGGAATATTATTAAATATAGGTTTAGGAAGCAAATCTCCTTCGGTCATATGGACCCTTGGTGAATCAATACGAGGAAACTGTTCTCCCCAAACTTTTCTCATAACCATAACAGACTCTTGGAAACGTTCTGCTTTTTCAAGAGGATCTACTTTAAACGCTGGAAACTCAATGGGCCTATCTCCTGTCGCTATTCCAAGTACAAGGCGTTCTCCTGATAACTTATCAATAGAAGCTGCTGCTTTTGCAACGTGTAAAGGGTGACGTAATGTTAATAATATACTTGCTGTACCTAATGCTATCTTCTCCGTATGAGCTGCTAAATAACCTAGAAAAACAAATGGATCATACATTTGTCCTACATCCCCAAACCAACGATCATACATAGGCACATCTCTAATAAATAAGGAGGCAAAATTATAACATTCCGCTTTTTTAGCTAAATTCATCTGCTCAGCTATAAGCATTTGTGGGATATCACCTAGATAAGATTCTAGTGGAAATATAAGACCAAGCGTCAATTCATTTTCCTTAAACATTTGATTATAACCACGGTGTTCTTTAAATTGGTTATTCATAGACAATTGTATCAACTCCAATATATAAAAAAATAAAAGTAAAACCATGGGATGTTCTTACAATCTGTAAATCCCATGGTTCCATTTAAATAAATGTTATTAAGTTATTTTATTTTTGTACTTTTGATACTTCACCATCTGCTAAATCCACTTCTACAATAAATAGATCTTTATCAGAAATACGAGTAGGGAATCTTTCCGTAATTCCTTGTTCATGAATTGGAATAACACGTTTTGAATCTCGTCCTACCAACTTCAGCATTTTATCTAGTGAAAATATCATTTCTGTTGTGCTTCCTGTAGCCATTCCAACAGGAAGAAGAACACCATCTTGATTTTTCCCTTCAATATTTTCAAATTGGTAAGCATTATCTCCAGCTAGAACCCAACTATCTTCCTCAGAACCACCTTGTTTTACTCGAACAAACTGAGAACCGTACGTATGAGTATCAAAAGCAGCAAATAGGTCAATTCCTGGTAGGAATTCTTCGACATCACCATCTATAAGTTTCATGCGTCCTTCTTTTGCAAGTTGTACGCCTCGTAGAAGATCTGAAGGATCGATCCCTGACATCAAGAACTGGAATTGATGTGGTAATGACATTGCCCAGATAAATTTAGACAACTCTTTTTCTTGCATATAAAAAGTTGCATTTGGGAAATCTTCTACGTTACCAAAGTGATCGAAGTGAGCATGAGTGACAATAACTGTATCAATATCTTCAGGTGTTAAACCAACTTCTTTTAACACTACTGAAGGGCTTTGCCAATCGACTACATTAAATCTCTCTCCCAGAACCTTTCCATACTCTTTATGGTTATATCCCACATCAACCATAATATTACGGCCATTTCCTTTTATAACTACATAACTGTAAGGTACTCTTACATATCCTTCGTTGTGTGCTGCATAAACTAAACCACTTTTGTGATACTCAACTACGCGAGAATACTCTAATACCCAGATAGAATAATTTTTCATTTTAATTTAAACTCCTTTAAATGTTATTGTTGATTAATGTGCACCACAGAAACAACTTGTTTCTAGAGATATCATCCCTAATCCCATTGAGAAAGTAGATGATTTTTTCAAATATGAATTTGCTAAGTCTAACGTACGCTGAATGTCTTCTAATTGTTTGTCATTCATAAAATAAATGTCTTCACCTAAAGAATGCTTAGCAAACATTTTATTAAGGGCCTGAACGCTATACATCAAGTGATCAAAGTGTATTTTCAATCCATGAGGGACCACTAAATCTTTAATTCGATCAGTAGTTTGGACTAATGACTCTTTGGCTGATGATAAGGTCATACTTACATCCTGTTTAACACCAAGTTGCATAAGAAGTAGGCTTCCACTTAATGCTTGAATCACATGTTTAATGTCATCAAAATCCTGTCGAAGAGAAGCAAAATAGATTGCAGACTTCTCTTTATCGACCAGTTGAATCATTTTATGGTTAATATCTAAAGATTGGCCTGAAACCATCTTTTGATAGAGAGTTTCCACTTCATTTTCCAATTTCATGTTTTCACCTCCTTTCAAGGGGATCATTTTCAATTAAAATTTGATTTACTACACATACTACCTGTGAGTTATGTTTCTTTTATGTTTTCAGTAACATTTGTAGCTGGTTTTGCACGAAAACTTCCTGAAATATATAATCCTAATAACACAACGACTGTCCCAATCACTGCATAAACCGTAATTGGTTCTCCCAAAAAGATTGAAGCCAAAATATAGCCAGCGATAGGGTTAAGAAGTAACCAATTGTTTGCTTTGAGCGCATCTTTTTTTAGTAAATAAAACCAAAGGTTTATATTGAAAATCGAAAGAGCAAAGACTGACCAAAGTAAGTAGCCTATAAAATGATAATCGATAGTGATAGGCTTTCCAGAATCTAAAATGAGCGTTGGGATCAGTAGGATTACTCCTCCAATAATCACTTGCCAGGTGTTAACGACTATGGTCGGTAACTGTAGGTCTACTTTTTTGTAAATAATACTACCTATCGCCATTGCAATCATTGCAAAAATGATTAATAAGATACCACCTATTGACGAATGACTTCCTGCTAAGGATGGATAAGTAGCTACGAATAGACCTATAAAAGATACAAGCATTCCACCCCATACTCTAAGACGAATAGATTGACCCATAAATACCAAAGCAAGTAATGCAAAAACAAATGGATTTACAGGTATGAAAAGATTAAATATTCCTGATGATACCGTTCTAAGAGCCACTAACCCGAATCCTAGATATATGGAAGTGTTTAATAAACCTAACCAAAATAAAACCTTAAATTCTTTTTTATTGGGCATTCGATATTTGCCTTTTTGGAATCCGTAAAGGTAAAGAAGTAATAAGAGACCCGCAATGATAAAACGAATAGTTGATAGTGTTAATGGTGGGGCTGAATGAATACCAAACTTCATTACAACAGCTCCCGATGCATATAAAATTGTAAATAGTATTCCTACAAGTAAATCTTTGATGTTCACTAAATCACTCTCTTTCTCTGTGTAACTTATATAACTTGAAACAGGCTATGATATATCGTTATATAGTTAATTAACGATATATCAGCGCAAAAAAATAATCAGTTCGTCATTTCGTTAAAAAACGATATATTAGGTCAAAAAAATAAAAGAATCTTCAAATCGTTAATTAACGATATATTATACCGAGCAATGCACAATGTCAATACATTTTTTAAGACGATTTTACTGATTAAAACTATTCTTAATAAGAAAGCTATATTTACTTCTGTCTATAAGTGCATCCTCCCTTTAATGAAACAAAATGTAGATATCCTATCGTTAAAATAACGCATCACATTTACATATCGTTATTTCGTCGATTAACGATATAATACCCTGAACTATATCTGATGTCAATACATTTTTATTAAAGATTGCAATAGTTATGCAACCTTTGCATAGAAAATTTACAATATCCTATTGCACGAATAAAAGAAGAAGCAGGCTTAAGCCTGCTTCTATAGTCTTTAAGGCTAATTAATATAATTATTTTTGAACTAAGCTTAAGCTAAATAAATGCGTAGTAAACTATATCATCTAGCTTATATTAATATGACTTTACCAATGTTCCTTTTGTTATTTTTCCTTTGCCACTATCACTGACTTTTACTTTGTAAATAAAAGAGTAGCTATGTTGTTCACCTTTTTCTTTTGTTGCTACGTCTCCCTCAACAATCACTTTATCGTCATCGCTTGAATCAATAGAGATTGTAGTTATTTCGTGTGTAACACCCTTGTATCCCTTTTTAAATTTTTTATAAGAATGTTTCTTTTTCCATTTAGAGCTCCATAAGTTATAGGAATCTTTGTATTCTTTTTCATTTAATTTATCAAAGTATTTATAGACTGTATCCATTGCAACCATCGCATCTTCATTATCTACAGAGTCTGTGTCGTATATATCTTCATTCTCTCCATAGTCTTGACCTGAAGAACTATCACCGGTGTAATCTGTATCTTCGTTATAATAGATGTCATCAGAATAGGAATCATCTAAATTATTATAATCGTTATCTGATGAGTCATAAGAAGAATCATAAGAATCACTATCACTTGGTGAAGTCTTTGTTCCTTCTTCTCCGGTATAAGGATTAATATTTCCCTTAGTGGACCAGTTATTGTTAAAGTTTCCATCTGGATCACTTCTCATATGAGGTCTAACATAAGTACCATCTTTTCTGTAGTACCCACGTACACTTACATCAGCTTGTGCTTGTATAGTGGTTCCAAATACAAGAAAGACCAACCAAGCAATAAATATTCTCTTTTTATTCATCATTTTTACTCCCTCTTATTCATTTTTTGATAACTATATTATATTTTATTTTATTCCATATTTGGTCTTTTTGTGAAAATAATATGATTCTTATTATCTAACGAAATACATTTTATTGAATTTAGATAATCTATAAGATCTATATAAGTGTTGCATTGAGAGTATTTTAAGCGTAAAGTACTTTCTTAATAGTGAAGTTGCCCATTTTTATAATATAGAAACAAAAAGAACCCTTTACCCATGAGGCAAAGGATTTTCAAATTTATTGGAATAGGGGAATACGTTATTAGTCTGGCCAGATTTGTAGATTCATATACATATATCTCTAAAAATAAATCTTGCAATCGACTATAATTCCACCGAACAACTTTTACTATTTATTATAATTTGTTATGTAAATACTAAAGTATTTCATATATTATTAAGGTTTTATCATTTACACTAACTGACGACAAATATGGTATTTTTCTATAAGGTGTGTAAAATGTATAACTATTTTTAATAAAGTACTTTAAAGATTACTTAAAGGAATAAAAGAAATTGATAATTTTACTCAAATAAAAAAACCTTAGTTCTGCTAAGGTTTTTTGCTTGTGATTATATTTTATTTTAAGGAGTTCCCCATAAAAATAGTAGACGAGATAAAAACGAAAATTACAGCTGCCTTTTTTGTATGTAGCCCATTATTTAATTTCTTTTTTTAATTCCTTGCTATTCTTTAACTTATCAACCTTTATGCCATCTTCAAAATTAATAATTTCTGAATCCTTCGCAGACTTCATTTCAATTGTTTGAAATTTTGGTTTGATAGTGTCGGTTTTTATATTAAGTGGGGCAATTACTAAATTATCTTTATAAGAGGTAACCACAACAAAGAGTTCTTCTTTTTGTTTTACAACCATGTATTCTTCTTTTTTTAAAGCAACAATGTGACCACCAAATGTAGCCGCCGTTATAATCATCAAGCAGACAAATATAAAAAAACCAATCGGTACATTTTCAAAAAAAGGATCTTTTAGTTTTAATATTAAAGTCGTAAGAACCACTCCAAGGATTATATCTATTGCCACTACCAGTATTATAAAAAACAATGAACCAGTTAGAGTATTTATATTTAAATCAATAAATTCCGTTGGCAATTGATAATATGCTTGGTAAGTACGTTCATAAATATATGTTGCTCCATATGCAAGTGCTGTTAAAAGAACTACTAGCAAAGTAACATCGATTTTAACTGTTTTCATTTCCCATACCTCGCCCTTTTCTTTAGTCGTTTTTTTATGTACTGTATGATTTTACTTCAATTTTTTAGTTATGGATAGATTTTCCTAACGCTTCTCAAATAAAAAAAGCAGCATTCCATGATAGAAAAACATGGAATGCTGCTCAGATATTAATTATTTTTCATCTTATAGCCTTTGAATTTATAACCGTATACGCTTGTAAGATCAACGAAGCTTTTATAGGAATACGTAATGGCAACCGGTGTGCCTACTTGGACTTTATCATAAAGCTTTTCGATGTCTGCATTATGCATTCTCACGCAACCTTGACTCACATATTTTCCAATGCTACTTTCATTGTTATTGCCGTGAATACCGTATGTATCACCATACGTACCGTTTGCATTTAATCCTAACCAACGTTTTCCTAATGGGTTGCGAGGATCGCCCCCAGGGATATGTCCTGTATAGTAAGGACGGTTTTTAATCTTGTTCACCACTTTAAAAAAGCCAACTGGTGTTTTGTCCCATGTTTTACCCGTTGCTACTGGATCAACGATTTCAATATAGCCATTATGAAAATAAGCTAGTTTGTTGTAGTACTTGTTAATAATAATCAAATCTTGATTTGCAGCTTTACTTGCTGCTTCTGTTTTCCCTTCATTAACTCCACATAATGCGACCATTGATAATGTAAGAACGGTCATTGATTTCATAAAAATGTTCTTCATAAAAACTCTCCTCTTTTTTTATATTTTTATAGGAAACGAAAAAAGCACCTTCCAATTAAGAAAGATGCTTTTTCGTCACAATTATTTATAAATAAAAACCTAGTTAACCTACGACTTTGATATGCAGAGAAACGCTCTCTGAGGAAATTAACTTTTGTTTTACGTATAACTGCCCATTCGATGCAAATTTGAGCACTTTAAAAACGTTTGTTAATCAATATTTAGAAGGTAATCAAAGTCACTTGTTATTTGAACTACATATTCCACTTCATGACTATGATTTTCCTTGAGTATACGATCATTTACTTTTTTTCCTGATTCATAATAATAGTTACTTAAAAGTCTCCTTGTTCCTTCTTTATCTCTGTAATAATCACCCTGCGGACTTTCGACTTTCTGGAAGTCACCTTGAAAGTAAATTTCAGGTTCTACACCTCTTTTATCACTTTTAGGGTATTTAAATAATCCTGCTTTTTGATAATACATCAATATCTCTTCTTTGCTTAGTCTGGTAGATAGCCTTACTGACGCAATAACTCCCCAATAACCACCACTACCACCAACAAGATGTTTTCCATTAGCTTGCTCATTTTCAATAACTTTTGTTTTAGGTGGAAGGGGATATTTAAATAATTGTTCAGCAAAATCATTGGAGATCCTGTCCTTATCAGTCCAATTTGTCAATCCTAGAACTAATACTACAATCAATATTATGGCTACTAAAAGCAGTATACCTAACTTGCTACATAGTGTTTTTCTTATAAAATTCATATACAAGAGACCTCTTCTGCTGCGTTTTACTCGTTTAGATTTCTACATTTACTTACTGATTTTTTCTGTATGGCGACAATCTGGAAAAGAGGAACAGCCAAAAAAACGCGTGCCGTTTCCATCTCGTACCACTAGGTCTTGCCCACATTTCGGACATTTACGAGGTTCGGGTGTAATGTTTTCAAAGATTTCTCGTGCCTTAAAAACTGGATTTACCTCATTAATAAACTTTTGAAGATCTGCACGATCTACTAAGGTCACATCACATGCAGCTGCAAGCTCTTTGGCTTGTTTCGTAAAATAACTATTGGTCACAACCCATGCTTGATGCGCTTTATAATACGCTTTTGCTGCGTATACTTCTTGTACTGCTGAAAGGCTAACTCTATTTTTAGCGCTATACCGTTTGGCCTGAATCACAATCTTTTCTTTTCCTTTCATCACCAAGTCAGCTCCAAAGTCACCAGATGATGGTGTTACTTGTATCTTGTACCCTAATTGTTGGAAAAGAGCCTGCAAGTAAAATTCGAACTGCCTCCCATCCATTTTATCAATATAGGGCATGCCTGATTGGGCTAATTCTTTTCTATACTTCCGTTCACGAAGAACACGGTAAGCAAATTGAGAAAGCTTAAATAAAATGATGATAAGAAAAAGATAAAACACGCTTTGAAACACTTTATCCATTCATTGAAAGCTCCTGTTCTGTTTGTTTATTCCGGAGACGTGATGCTACAGGTTGAATGTTTTTTCCATTCTTCTTTAATGCGTCGTTCCAATCTTTCGCTCCCTTTGGAATATCTGCTCTTATTAAATCAGCATTAACGATTTGGTTCATTTTGTCAATAAATTCTTTTCCACCTTGGTCATTATCGACAGCTAACACCATTTCTTTAATGCTCAAGCCTTCTCTTCGAGCTTCGATATAAGATTGAGCAACAGTTTTAGGTTTTAAGCCATTCATACTAATAAGGCGTGTATTCTGTAGTTGATTCTCCTGTATACTCCAATAAGAAAGGAGATCAATTGGGCTTTCAAAGAAATGAATCTTATTTGGATGTCCGATATCAACTGAAAAGCCTGTATGTGGGTTATCGTTCGGTAAGACTTGTTTAAAAGAACCTCGTTTATTTTTTATCGAAGCTGTTCCTTGCCGATCCGCCCCAATTACCTTTCCTTTACCTCCATGTTCACGCCATTTAAATACCACATTGTTTCGTTTGTCCTGGGCGATTAAATCTTTTTGAAGGAGCCAGTCAACTAGTCGAGAATCTATTTTACGTTCTTTTATGAGATAATCTTTTATTTTGCTTTGATCCTTTACTTCTAACTCTTTTGGGTAGCGAAAAGGCTCTTTTGATGATGAAACCGACGGTTGCTCATGCGACTGAGAAAGCTCTTTATAATTGCCTTTGTTAATATCTAATACGGCTTGTGGAAATGACATCCCATAATACATTCGAGCGAAACTGATTGCTCCGTATCCTGTTTCATTCCGGCTATTCCAAGCGTACATATTTCCTTTGATGAGTAAGCTATCATGTTCCGTATGACGATAGTATTTTCCTTCTTTTACAAAGGTTTCGCCTTTGGATTTCAGATACGACAACAAATCAACATCTCGTGCCTTCATAATCTCCTCCTCCTTGACGTGTTTTCGTTCTCTCATCTTAATCCCTCCTCACTTCACCCTATGCAAAAAGGGAGCTTTTCAGCCCCCTCACTCTTTTTCAATCTTTTGCCATTTTTAACGTTCTATTTCTTGTTGATCTTGCCGTTTCTTTGAAGAAAATGCTCCATTATTCCGTGCAAAAAACTTTGTAAATCCATTCTGTGATTTCTCTTCTTTTTTCTGCTTGTCATGATCCTTTTTCTCTGTGTCCAAAGCCTTTTCAAGCTTGGTTAATTTCTCACGTTGAGAATCAGTCAAATTAAGCTCTTTTAATTCCTGCAGCACTTCTTTTTTTAATTTATACACCTTATCAAAGGAATGCTTTTGTTCAAATTCCTTCATTTTGGCCACACGCTGCTCTTTCTCTTGAGGTGTTTCTTGCTTGAGCTGTCTTTCGACAGGAGCTTTTTCTACTTCGGCTTCCTTTTTTGCTTCTTTAGAAGACTCTTTTTCATCTGATATGCCTAATTGAGCTAACAAGTTTTGTTTAAACATTTGCTTATACTGTGTTTCTTCACTAGGCTGCTGCATAACTTCTAGCACTTCTTGTTTGTAATCTTCTTGATATTGCTCCTTTTCTTGTGCTTGTTTTCGTGCTTGAAACTGATGAGAAATTTCATTTTCCATTCCTTTCAATTGGTCAGGGGTGAACTGTTTTTCCTTTAAAGCACTTGATTTCAACATCACATAATCGTTTTCTGCATTTACACGGGCTAACATACTATCAATATCTTGAGGCTTTTCTTTTTCATGAGCTTGTAAAAATGTAAGATAGCTTGTTTTGAGCTGCGTTTCTCGATCTTTCTCTAAAACAGGATTCACATCATGACTTCTCAAAAAATCAACGGTTGCTTCACTTTTATAGGCTTGTTTTTGCCCTTTTTCATCGGTAGAAACAAGTAAAACCTGCGGTTTTTCCTCTCCTAGAGCTGATTGTGTTAAGTAAACAGCACCAGAAGGAATGTCTTGTAGCTGTTTCTCACTGACATTCGCCCAATCTGCCTCGATTTTTTCATTTTGTGGGTGCTTCATAAACTTCTTTAATTCTCGTTTATCGGAAACGAGCGTTTTAAATTGGTCATTTGAAAGAGACGTAATTTTTTTCATCATAAATTCCTCCATTAAAGTAGTATTTGGACAATAAAAAAGAGAGCTTTTTATGCTCCCTTACCTTTCGAGTTCCTGTTCTTCATTTTTCTTTTTGACGGTGCCTGTACGTTTTTGGAATTGCATTTGACTGCCCACTTCCATACGGTCTTGAAAAGTAAGAGATTGTTCCTGAACTTGACCATTCATGACCCCCTTCTCGTTTTTAGTCATGGTTGAATCAATCTGATGTTCAAATTTCACGACTTCCTCCTTTGTCATCCATCCATTTTTGATCGCTTGGGTTTTGGTTGAATAATATTTCTCTTCAGCCGTGACACGATCTAAAATACTATCTACATTTTGTGCCGATTCCTGTTGCTGCTTTTGTTTATAATCTTCATATCCTTCTTTCATTTTCTCTTGTACATTTTCAGAAGAAAGAGGATCTGATTGCTGCTGTTTTTCATCCTTTTTTTCTCGTTCTTTTACCAACGTTTCTTCCATTGTTTCAATAAAGCCAACTGACGTTTCATGAACTTCTTTTAAAATCTTGGTTTTATCTTCAAAGCTCTTTCCTTTCGTCCAGTGTGACAGGTATCCTAGAGAATACTCACTCGTATCAACGCCAAAATAAGACGAAACCGTATAGGCTGTCATTTCCGCCTGAAACTCTCTTTCTGTATCCGTATAGTTTGCCCGTGACTCCTCCGTATGAAGTTTGGCATGCGTGATTTCATGAAGGAGTGTCTTTACATTTTGACGTTCCGAGTTACGAGGATTCAATGCAACTTCCTTTGTTAACGGATAGCAAGCGCCTTTTGCGCTGCCTAGTTCTTCTTTAGGAGCAATGATGGAAATACCATTCTTTCCAGCAATGGCTTCCATTCCTTTATAAAGCGCCTTGTAGTCCTCCACGTTTCCTTCTAACCAACGATTTGGGAATATCTTAGGTAAATCATTAGCCGTTGCGTTCGTTTGGTGAATATCAAAAACATGGCCGACTGAAAAATACAGTCGGCCTTGAGTAACTTCTTTTTTCCCCTCTTTAATCAGCTGCTTCTCTTGGGGAGTAGCTTTATTAATGGACTTCCATTTCCCTTTTTCATCCCTGAATTTTGGGACTGTTTTATTTGGAACAAGGATCTTAATGCCTTTCTCTCCTTTATTGACAGAGAACCCTTTATCTTTCCAAAACTTAAATGAACCAACAGCTTGGGCACCCCTAAACTGTTTTTGAATGAGTGCCGTGTTCGACATGGAGTATTGATAAAACTTACCCATAAAAGATAAGTAGTCTTTTAGTTCTTCGGCAGAATGAAAATGCTGCTCAATTTTTTTCTCCATTCCATTTGTTAGCTCCTCGACTTCTTTACGCTTATCTTCGACTGATTTCTTCGCATAGGTTTTACTCATCTTCTCCCTCCTCTTCTTGATAGGAGATCCCCTTAAGCTCTTCTAATTCTTGTTCATACCAAGGTTCTTCTAAATCTACAAAAAGCTTCTGTGTTTTAATATTCATTGGCACCAACATATTCTCTTGATGTACAACATATTGATGAAACTCCTTCGCTTCTTCTGGACTTAAATTCACCTCTACTTCTTTGTCTCGATATTGCACAATGGCATGATCATCTCCTACAGCTCTAATCGAAGCTAACACTAAATCTTTGTTAAAAAACATATTTCGTTCCTCCTCTACATTTTTTAAACTATCTTTATATAAATCCATCAATGAGATGGCTGTTTCCCTTTGGACTCTTCCCAATCAATTCGTTTTTGACGTTGATTTGCAATACGCTTCTCAACAGCTTCCTTCGCGACCTTTGTGCTATCTAACTCTTGTAAATCGGTTGTCATTAATCCATCAAAACCGTGATGGAAGAAAAGACCGTTCATATATTCAATTAAAATTTGTGTGTTTTTATCAGCACTATTTGCCCCAAGACGAATCTTTGTTAATTCATCTTTTAAAACCTGATGTAAGTTATTGCTGACCACTTCCGAAATATATTGCAATGACCATTCATTACTTTTAGTTTTTTTATGATCCATACAGATCTGAGCAATCGCCTCACCCGTGAATCCTATATTGTTTTCTTCCATATATGTTTGAATATATTGTTTTGTTTCCTCATCCAATGATAATTTCATACGTTGTTTATTCATTTAATAACTCCTCTCTTCCTGACGATGATGTTCAATTTCTTTTTGTAATCGTTCATAATGTTGTTGGTTTTTCCAACTTTCATATTCTGATTTAAACGCTCGCTCCATCTTTTTTAATGCAACATGCATAGAGACCTTTTGATTGAAATTTGCAGGACGTTTTGATTGTTTCTTACTTTCTGCCATTCTTTTAATCTGTTGCTGCTGCTTATCATAATCTTTCATTTCTTTTAAAAAGGCGTTCCCCATTCGCTTATAAAGATCATCTATTTTTGTTTGCTTATAGTCCTTGTATCGCTTCTCATCTCCTTTTCCTTCACCATAAGCTTTCTTTAATTCCTCTACTTCTTTATCTAATTTTCCAAGTAATTGTTGATACTCATGGTTATGATACTTTTCAATGTATTTGTGACTCAGCACATCAATAAATGGCTTCATTGGCTTTAAAGTTCGGTAGCTATATTGCCACTGCCTTTTATCTTCTGGAAGATGATTATAAATTTGGAGAAACAATGGTTGAATGTCTCGATTCTTCCACCTTAATGAAGAATCCTGCTTCTTTTTCCCAACCATATCATTTCGAATTAACTCATTTATTTTCTGCTGCTGCTCACCTCGATTTAAAATTTGATTTACAACTGTTGACTTCATCGCATCCAATGTTTTAGGCTTTCTTTTGCCTCGCTCACGTGTAGGTTGTGGTTCTACTGTCGCAATATGAATATGAATGTTCCCCGTATTATAGTGTATAGCAGCTGACCAAACAGCCGACTCATTTAACCTTTCCCTTTTAAGCATTTCCTTCATAGACTGACGGGTAATGTCCATTAATTTTTTCTCATCCACTGTATGAGTATGAGCATCGTATAAACCATTTTCTTGGAGCCAAGGATTATGAAATGTGATGACATCTTGCCACATAATACTGTTATTTTTTTGAGCTTTTTCAAACAACTTTTTTAATTGTTTTTTCTCTACATCATTCAAGTGATTGGATTGTTGAGTGAACAAAGAAGATGTTTTATCAGGGTTATCCATATAATCTTGATAAAGAGTAAACAGTTTCTCATGTACTTCCTGTTCTTTTTTCGCCTCATCACGATCTACATAATCAACATAATCTTGAAAAGCTTTTTTATCAGCTGTGACAAACTTTGTTTTTAATACCACCCCTGGTGTGATCGTTGATTGATTCATTTTTTATCGTCCTTTTGATAAAAATACTCACGCATCTCCATTAAATTTTTAGTGAGTGAATACTGAATATTTCTTTCTGTGCGATTTACTTCATCTCTTATATCTTTTAGCTCTTCTTTTAAAAGAGACTCTATATTCTTCGGAACAGATTCTTTGATAGAGAGCGAATGATTCTCTTCCTTATTTTTAAATTCCTCATGTTCCTTACATATTCGAGCAATGGCATCACCAGGAAAACGAAAATGATGTTCTTTCATATAATCACTAAGGTACTGATCGGTTTCTGGATCAAAAGAAACCATACGTCTTTGTTTTATCATTCTTCATCCTCTCCCATCATTTCTTGAATAAATCCATTGACTGTTTCAATTGCAACTGCACATTTTTCCATCATCTTTATATTTTTATAGATGATATTTTCGAGTTCTGCTTCACGTTCTTTTTGTTCTTGAAAAACAGCCAGCGTTTCAACCTGACCTTTTAAGAATTCCTGACGAGAAATCTTTTTTTCTTTTGCAATTTCATCTATTTTTTTTACGGCAGTTGGATCAATATCTCTTAAAAGAATATCCATAACATTCGTTCCTTTCCTGTAAATTGTGGTTCCCCACTACAAAAGAGAGAAGAGCATAAGGGGTTTTTGCTATCACAGGGTGTGATAGGCTAGGCAGAGCCTAGCAAAACCGTGATATCAAAGAAAGTCGCTGAATGTCCCCTTTGCGTCCCCTTTTTTTGGTGTACGTCCCTTTTACGTCCCCTTTTAAAATCCCAATGTCCCCTTTATGTCCCCCTATTTTGGAGCCATGTCCCCTTTGCGTCCCCCTGTGTTTTTTCACTTAATGGCTAAATCTTGTTGCTTTTCATTCAATTTTTGGAGCTTTTCTTGCAAAATTTTTTGTTCATCTTCATAGAGCTGAATGCTTTCATCACTCGACTGAATGGCATCCTTTTTCATCGCAATTTTTGATTCTGTATCGGCTTTTTCCTCATTCACTTGGTACTTCATATCACGTTTTAACTCGTTCATTTCTTGTTGCGTTTGACGCTTATGTTTGGCTTCTACTGTGATTGCTTTTTCATAGTTTTTCATTTTCTTTTTAACAAATTGCTTTTCTAAATCATTGACCAAAAGCGCATATTCTTGTTTGTTTTTTGTTCCTTTTCCTTCTTCACTTTTCGTTTTTCGTTGGTCAGAATAGAGCGTTGTAATTAACGCATGAGCATCTATTTCCTCTGTTGAATCGGTTTCTGAATCACTCGTTACATCGTCCACATTTACTGTTTCTTTTTCTTCATTTTCTTGATAAAGATCAAAGGCAAGTGCTTCCCAATTTGGAGATAAATCGCTGATCCTTACCACATAATAGCCATCATCTTCATACAATAAATGAACAGGTAATTTAATGTTTGGGTTCGCTTTTTCTTGTGCAAGGAAACTTACTTCTTCTTCATCCGTTTGATCCATTTTGATGACCATATCGAGTGAACTTGAAGCCGGATGATACACACGATTTTCAATCGTTACTGTTCCTGTTATGTTGGAAGAAACAGCCTCATAGGTTTTGGTATGGTATAACGGATCTTCTGTTTTTAAATAAAATTTTGATGTCAGTAAGGATAAAAAACCGATAAAGAAAAAGATTAAAACGGCTGTATACTTCCATGATCGATTGCGATTTAAATTAAACCGATAGTCTTCCAATTGCTTTTTAAACGCCACTTATACCACCTCATTTCATCATTTCTGTTTTCAATTCTTCAATACTATAAACCACCCATTTATTCTCTTCTTTCCGTAGAGAAACTTTAATAATGTCATGCGTTTGATCGTCGACATTCTCATCTTTTATGACAAGATGATTCGTAAATTCAGCAATGACTTCAACCTCTTCTTGCCCTCCATCATATTGTTGAACATAGAGCTGTAAATCGTTTGGAGTCGAGGTGTAACTATCTCCATATACGAACTTTTCAGAAGGATAAAATTGCTCATAAAGTTCCTTATCCATAATGGCTTTAGCAATCTTTTTTCGCTCCTCAAATCCATCTTTTTCACGATGATAGGACACATCGATAAACTGTTTAACTGTATTCAAGTAATCTCGTTTTTGTTGTTCTTGGGCAGAAGGACGAACTTCACTTAATTGTTTTTTCAACTCTTTATTTTCTTCTTGTAAGCTCTCATTCGTGACTTGAATTTGTTTCGAAGCTGTTGTGTTGGAGATATTGTG
>NZ_JBBOUA010000005.1:52500-100435 GCF_038005845.1 Priestia sp. FSL P4-0332 | reverse complement strand
TTTTTTTAATACTGTGCAAAAGGATCTATTTAAATAGATAGTTTCAACCAAGGAGGAAACAAATGCGAGATTGTCCCGAAGAATTAGACTTTATTTCATTATTTGAATGTATTCCACTTAAAAAGGACCAAAATGAGAGCTTTTTGTACGATGAGTCCACTTTTATCTTTACGAACGAAATAAACAGGTTCGAAGTGAAAATCTCACCATTCTATAATTCTTTCTCGCTTTCAGTAACGGATTTAGAAGATGATGAAATCTTTTACTACAGACTCGAATCAGTTACAAAGATTGAGATCATGAATGACAATAAAGAAAGCAAAGCAATTCGATTATTTATAGATCAAGGAATTGACCGTTTTATAATGATTATGGATTTAGTATTTAGACCCAAATTTAAAGTTGTGCTAAAAGAGGTTTTAGATTCCTAGAACGCATATCATGGTAATTGTAAATGTATGCACTCATACATGAAATAATAAGGATAAAAACTTTAAAAGGAGAAACGACTTTGAAGATAGAGAATCAGAGATTAGCAGAAAAAGCTTTACAGTATTTACTTGTAGGTAGTCAGATGGATGGAATAAAGTTCACGAGTGAGGTTTCCGCCATTTCCCTGACCTTTACTCACTACGATCGAAAGGAAGATGATGCATTCGTTTTAACGATTGAAACAGAGTGGACGTTATATGATGACGTTCCACTTGTCTACCCATCCTCAGAGAAAGAAGTCCCCGCACATACCGAAGAACAGCATTTTAAGCATATTTGGGATGTTAAGAGACAAAAAGTAGTCAATGTTCAATTAGGTCATCGGTCGCCCCATCTCATTATTTCATTTGAATCAGGCAGCACCTTGTTTGTAAACGGTCACGACCCGAATTATGAGTGCTGGCAACTAGGTGATCATTTTGCAGGTGGTAGTTGTGATTGGCTTTTAGTAGCAACTCCAGGCGATGATATAGCAGTTTGGTCTCCTGAAAGCTTTGAATAAACTTCTAGAATGCTGATTATGGTAACTTTAATAAATACTTAGGAAAGGTGAAATTAATGTTTGAAAGTCAGCCAACTAAAAAAGACTTGGTAAATAAATTAGAGAACGTTCTTAAAGGAAAGATGGCTAGAGAACAATTTAATCAATGGTCCTATAAATGGGTTCAAAACCTAGAGAGTAGAAATGTGCTCTCTTCTGATGAAGATCAACTATATGAATACCTTATTTTTTTATTATGTATAGATTTAGAGATTGAACCAAATATATATTTTCATGAAGATATAGAACTAAAAGAATGGATTAAAAAAATAACGCTAGGTATTCCATTAATTTAATATAGGTATTTCAATGATTGCCTATAATACGTTTTATGTTAACTAATTTTGTATTAGATATATACCCTAAAAATCAGAAAAAACGACTGTCTTCAGTAAGAAAGAGAAGGGCAAGCCCTTCTCTTTTTTCTATTCGATTCTGTTTTAAACGTTAAAGAAATAAAGTTAAGGGTTTTCTTTGAGCTAATGAAATTATTTTAATGCTTTGTTATACTCCTTGAATTATAATAGAGTATTTAAATCGCTCATCTTTCTTTTAACTTGCTAAGGAAATAATACTACACTAATATTGACAGGTACAACAATTGATTTTTAAATAAGAGGTGTATCAATGAAGCTAGATGAGTTTACAATTGGACAAGTATTTGAAACTAAGTCCCTTAAATTAACAAAAGAAGATATTATGAGATTTGCAAAGGAATTTGACCCTCAATATATGCATTTAGATGAAGAAAAAGCAAAACAAGGGAGATTTAATGGAATTATTGCTTCTGGAATACATACAATGGCGCTTTCATTTAAGCTTTGGATTGAACAAGGTATGTACGAGGAAGATGTTATTGCTGGAACAGAGATGAATAATATTAAATTTATAAAACCCGTTTATCCAGGCGATGAATTGCATACTATTGTCAAAGTTATTGATAAAAAAACGAAAAAAAGTGAAACGGGAATCCTTACTGTCTTATTATCTACTTATAATAAAGAGCAAAAAGTATTTGAAGGTGAGTTGTCGGTACTGATTAAAAGATAACTTCTTATTGAAAAAGAAGAAATCCAAAAACTTTGTCGACAATAAGTTAAATCAAAAGGAGCAGTATTGTTAATGTACTGCTCCTTTTATTTGAATAAATCCCGAGATAGTTAAGGATTAAACGTTAAAATAATATTTAATCTATCAATTAGTCCTTTTACTACATTTTTATCTATATCGACAACTTTTTAAATAGCAACACAGCATTATGTCCGCCAAAACCAAAACCATTAGAAATAGCATAGTTTATCTTTGTCTTAGTTGCATGATTTGGCGAATAATCTAAATCACAATCCTCATCCGGTGTTTCATAATTAATAGTAGGAGGAACTATATCTTCCATAATACTTCTGAGGGTTATTACAGCCTCAATCCCACCAGCTGCCCCAAAAAGATGTCCCGTCATTGATTTCGTGGAACTTACCTTTAAGTTATAAGCATGAGCACCAAAAACACTTTTAATCGCTTTAGTCTCTGATTTATCTCCTTCAGGGGTGCTTGTCCCATGCGCATTTATATAATCCACTTCAGTGGATTTTATATTCCCCATGTCTAAAGCCAATCTCATGGCATTTGCGGCTCCGGTATAATCAGGGGAAGTTATATGATAGGCATCTGTTGTGGAACCATAGCCTACGATTTCTCCTAAAATTGTTGCTCCTCGTTCTCTTGCGTGTTCATACTCTTCCAAGAATAAAACACCTGCTCCTTCAGACATGACAAAGCCATCACGACCTCTGTCAAATGGGCGACTTGCCTTTTCTGGAAAATCATTAAAAGTGGACATTGCTCTCATTCTTGAGAACCCAGCAAAAGCCAGTGGATTAATAGGAGCCTCAGCCCCTCCAGCTAATAGGCCATCAGAATATCCATGTCGAATATTTAGAAAAGCCTCACCAATTGCTTGATTTCCTGTTGCACAAGCAGAAACAGGTGAAAAGCTAGGTCCCTTAAAACCCGTTTTTATAGAAATAATTCCCGAGGCCATATTACTAATCATCATAGGAACCATAAATGGAGAAACTTTTCTTGGTCCTTTTTCAATTAAAGCCTTATGATTATCTAATGTAGTATTAATTCCCCCAATACCGGAACCAATATAAACCCCTAATCGCTCCTTATTCAAACTTTGTAAATCTAGATTCGCCTGTTCTAAAGCTTGTTGAGCAGCAGCAACCGCATATTGTACGAATAAGTCATATTTCCCCAATTCTTTTTTATCGAGATATTGCTCTCCATCAAAGTCGGTAATATAACCTGCAATTTGGGTGTTAATATTATTAAAGTCATCAGACTTAATTTTTTTGATACCTGACTTACCTTCTTTAATATTCTCCCAGAACGCTTGAACCGTATTTCCTAACGGTGAAACGACTCCATATCCTGTGACTACAACTCTTCGTGACATCAAAAACACTCCTCCTCTAACCTTCTTTTTTACATACAATTCAATCTCTACTTACAAGTATTGCTGGCATTGCCTCGATGAGAAGTTTTGTACCTACTCCTACGTTATGAATATTGTTTTCTCTGATAATAATGGTTATCGCCTACCCCATACACCCGTAGCTTCGAACATTGCTTTTGTAAGATTATCTACAAGTTTGGACTTGGTCTCCTTGAGGTGGTCAGGAGAATGCAGTTAGTTGCCTTTACCATAAAAATTGGATTTAAAGTATTCAAAGAAGAAAAAATGATTAAAAGCTACTTTAAATACTGGATATCTTAACTTAGTAAACAATGCACTAAACGTATTGAATGTAGTAATGTCTTGACAATGAGAAGGCATCGAATAACCTAGCCTAGATAAACTGTACCATTCTATACACAATTCGGGGAAGGACCGTGGCTAGTTTTTCTAGCACCTCCATTTGGTCATCGCTCGACCCGCGCTGTACGTTCTCTAATCGAACGAGCCATCACCTTGCGAGGTAGCAACCTCGGCAGAGATGTTACGAACCGATGGACAGCTCCTGGAATAATTAACGTCTTTCCGCGTAAGAAATCGCGATACGCTTCGTCCGCCACCTCCCCGACCCCCATGACGCCACTTTTGTATAGCTTCGAAGATCCTAATTCCGCACGAGCAATAAAGCCGGTTGCTGTCGGACCCGGACAAAGTGCTGTCACAGTAACGCCTGTGCCACTTAGTTCGTTCTCCAGAGCTTCGGTGAACGAAAGCACGTACGCCTTCGTCGCGAAGTAAACTGACATTAGAGGTCCCGGATAAAAAGCTCCTACCGAAGCCACATTCATCACACCCCCTCGGCGTCGTTTAAACATATCTGGCAAGAACAACTTCGTCATAATAGTTAAAGCCTTGATATTGACATCAATCATATTCATTTCTTGTTCCAACTGCGTCTCCAAAAATTCCCCATACAAACCAAATCCCGCATTATTGACGAGATAGTCGACAGTAATACCTTTCTTCTTAAGATCCGAGACAATTTCTTCTGCCACGCCAGGTAACGAGATATCCTTGGCATAGACCGTCACTTGCACACCATATCCTTCCCGATATTCCTTCGCGAGTTCCGCAAGTTTGTCCTCACTTCGCGCTACCAGCACCATATTGTATCCATCCTTGACGAAACGATTCGCCAACTCTTTGCCAATCCCGCCCGACGCTCCAGTAATAAGTACAGTTTTGCTCATCTTGTAACCCACCTCTACTATTATTTTTAAATCAGTTATTCGCTTAAGCATAGTTCACTCTTGACTAAGCGGCGGTTAATTTAGTACAGAATTTATCCCGATTATGCTTGGAGGTGCTTGCAGTCCAGTTCTCCGCATAACCACTCTTCACGAAAGTTCGATAACTCCAAGTACTCCAAGTTTTTCACCATGGAAATTAGTTTGTTCAACTTGGATGTTCATTGTTTTTACCTCTTTTTTGATATTCTTCCGTTTTTAAAAGTTTATAAAAACCACTTTTATATATTTGTTAAGTTTGAACTTTTTTCTTTTTTATTTTCCCATTGTAGAGCCACTAGTATTAATGTAATGACGATAATTCCTATTAAAATTCTAAAAAGCATAATTATCTCATGAGAAATGGATGGACCTCCAGTAACCAGTTTCATGATCCCGTCAACTGCATAAGTTGCTGGTAGAAAGTTACTTACATTTTGATAAAAATTTGACAATAACTCCCTTGGTATAGTTGAACCAGATGATAACAGTTGAATAGATAACATAGAAATATTTACCCATCCACCTGCATCACCCACAATAAAAAATGGAACCTGGGCAAGGAATAGAAATGTTAGCACATATATCATTTGAAAATACCACATTGTTATAAACCCTTGATGAGAATGTACGCCCATTACATAAACCATAATGGATCCAATGGTAGAAATCAGGATGGTAGCCGTAATAATTAAAAGAACTCTTGCCCCAAACCTTTGCCAACGATTGTATAAAGTCTTGAAAGCTTTAGCAGCTTTGTTCATTTCCATAATAAATAGCATTGAACCTGTAAAGGATGCCATTACTAACATCATAGGAACCATCAATCTTGAAAAATTTGAAACTTTATTAATATTGTTAACAACGGGATGTATACGTTCTGATAGTCCTTGAGACAATCCAATAACTTGATTAGAAGGTACATGCATTTGCTCAAAAGTAAATTGTAAGCCCGACTTCACCGATTCCTTATTAATCGTACTAGTTACTTTTTCCTCAACTGTTTGCATTACACTTTTTAACATACTTGGATTTGATTCATTTAAAGAGTAAATGATTTTCGCCTTTTTTTCATTATTTTGAAGCGTAGAACTAAAATCTTCTGGTATATAGATTACCATTTGAACTTTACGATCATCTAGCTTATCCATTGCACTTTTTAAGACTGAAGACTGAGTAATTTTAAATTTTAAGTTTTCTTCTAAGTTATTTGCTACTTGTGCTCCTATTTTAGAGTCTTCATTTACAATAATAATTTTAAATTGATCAATGCGATCAGTAACATGATCATATCCCGTAATCCAGATAATGCTAAATAATACTTGAAATATAATTGCAGTTATTAAACCAATAATAACGCTCCGTGTTTTTAATAAGGATAAATATAAATTTTTCATTTCAGTAATTCCCCTTAAATTTACTTATGCCTTTTAAAATCCATATTAACGTTGTGTATATTGACATTGTTAATATGGATTTCATACATTATAAGAACCTAATAAAACTACCTCCTTTTGCAGGGAGGGCAGTTTTTTAAGAGATTTTTCTATGAACTGTATCGGTAAAGAAATAATGTATCGAACCTAACAAAATGATTAGGTTATTTTCCACTTTTTATTAAAATCTTCACCTCTTTTATGACGGAAAGCACTTGCTGAAAGCCTTGAACAGCTTTAATTGGCCTTTTGTGCGAATTTTACCTGACATGACTGCTGATAACATCCCTGTTTCTTTGGCCATCAGCCGAATCCATGTTTGACTGTCTGCAATAAGTTGGAAATCTGAATCCCCGATATGTCCCTTTTCCACAGTAAGGGTCTTGTTCTGAATGATAACCGTTGCTTGAGCATTTTCTTGCCCGGTAAATGTAAAATGATAGGTAGCAGCTAAATCGTTTGCTTGATTTCTTTGAAACATATGAGGGAGCACTTGCAAAAACGCCTGAATTGATTTCGATCGTAAGCCGTTGCTCACCGGCCGAACTTGTTTATGAGGAAAACGCTTTTTTACATGATCCTCAGCGTCGGAATTCGGTACTACATACACCATTTCGCTTTTATCCTGCAGTGGTTTGACAACATCTTTCAAAAATTTCTTACGATCTTCAAGAAACTCACCAATTACGTCTTCTCCGGCAGGACAAACAGACAAACAGTAGGCTGCTTTATAGCTAGCACCAAAAGAAAGGCTCTGCCACATAGATGCTGTTTCTGCATCATTTACTTTGTCCTTATATGCTTTAGAATTTTTGCTGTCGGTAATCTTCTCCACCCAATCGGTGAAGCCACCGGAAAATTCTCTATAGTTGTGCGTATAACAGGCGGAGAAATTAAAATGACCATCGGCACCAATGGCTCCTACCGGACAGGCAGCTACACACAATTTACACTCTAAACACGGGTTATAATCAATGGGCTGACTTTCCGAAGTCATATCTACATTTGTAAGGATCGTACCTAACAAAATAAAGTTGCCGAACTTGGGATGAATGACATTTCTATGGATGCCGATTTGTCCGAGTCCAGCCGCAACCGCAATTGGTTTATGTGAGATGACCCATGCTTTTCCGGTACTTTCCTGTTCCATCGGGAATCCTGCTGGCGGATTTAACGCTTTGATGCCTTGCTCTTCAAGCTTTTTCACGATTTCATGTCCGATATGCGTTACATTATCGACAACATGATGAAATTCCGTATTTGCAATGGATCGAGCCGTCGAACGCAAGGGTTCGCGGTTCATTTTACATACGAAACTAATAAGCGTCCTAGCTTCCGGAAACAGATTCAAAATCTCTTCTCGTTGGTCCCCAAGTTCGTTTCGGTCGATAGAGACGAATCCAACATCGTCGGCTCCTGCATGTAGACATAAATTCCGCAACCATTGTGTATCTATGCGCCTGCCTTTGGTTCCCTGCATAGTTTCCTTTTTCTTGTAATATTGTTTTACAGTAGGGTGATCATTTATTGTCGCCTTTTTCATGACACTCAACTCCTTAGTCGTTCAATTTAACGCCCATCTGTCAGTACTACTCTGTTTGATGGCTTGCCCAATCATTTGAAGTCGTGCATTCCATACTGACTTCGTAAAATTGATTTTTAGTTCTAGCGTTTTGAATGCCTCTCCCTTCACTGAAGGTAGATGCGTAGGCTATTCTAATGGCTGTATTAGTAGCATCGCAAAGTACACCGTTATAGAACTTTATACCAATATTGATAGAACTTATAAGGAAAGCTTATCGGAAGAGTTAAGGCTTAAAGTTCTTTCCTCTTGCTCATCGATGATCAGGTGATATCAAATTTGACAGTATCCCTGTCAGATTTCTTAATATCATTCTAAATATTATAGGTAGTTAAAGAGACCGAACGGTCTTTTTTAGAGTAAAAAAAAGCCCTCGTCGGCTTCTTTTTTAGACTGTTAGGCAAAGTTCTGATCAAGAAACAATCTAAGATGATGCACAGCCCTTTTCATGTACTCTTGGTTCTTGTAGAGTTTGCTAAGTGCTAGCGCCCCCTCTAACGTGGAAATAAACACAGTCGCCACAAAATCGGGATCCACTCCTTGTTTAACCTCACCCTTCTTTATGCCTTCCTGAACAAGATTACGAACCATTCCGAGCAAGCTATCCATTGCTTCACGGACTTTTTCTTGAAGCAATGGGTCTGCGTCATCCGCCTCAATAGCAGCATTCATAATCGGGCAACCTCCAGGGAACAATTCCTTTTCAGCCATCCCCTCGAATACGGAAACAATGGAAAGAAGACGTTCCATGCATCCTTGTTTGCCTGCCATTGCTTCAGAGAAAAAATGACTCATCGTATCAATGGAAAAGGAAAAAGCGCTCAACATTATTTCCTCTTTATTTTCGAAATGGTTATAAATCCCTCCTTTTCGAAGACCAGTCTCGTGCATGATGTCTGATATAGAAGATGCCCTATATCCTTGGCTATTAAAAAGTTTCGATGCTTTTTCTAAGATTAGGGCTTTAGTCTGTTCTCCCTTGCGATTAACCATGAATCTATTTGCCTCCGTTTAAAAAAGTTTACGAAATTAATGAGACCGTTCGGTCTTTTTTATTGTATAATTAAGTAGTATCTTTGTAAAGTATTAAAAATAATAGGCATATAAAAAGGCAGAAAGTTTGTCTGAACGCGGTAACATTAAAGGAACAGGTACTAATTAATACATAAAAGAAAACATGCTAAGCCTCTAATGATTTTACAAAATCACTTGTATGCAAAAGATTTTGAATATGTTATATTTTTTCTAATCAAAAAATCACAGCTAAAGATGGTGAGATATTCATTAAAAACTACGATATCTGTATTCATTTTTTTCTAGGCAAAGCTTTACAAAGAGTGAAGCAAGTTAATAAACCCGAACTTTCTTTGTAGAGTGTAACACCTGTTCAATATTTACTACTTCTTCTCCTATGGAAATAGGTAATTTTATATTAGTAACCTTAATAAGTAAGGCTGGTTTTAGTTGTATATACTCTTACAATAAGCTTAATTTGTATTAATACATGCATAAATATTATAAAATTAAAAATTTTTGGTTAAAGGGGACTACATCACATTGACTGAATTACAGATAAAAGGAAAACAAGCAAAACAGGCATCCCACATCCTAGCAAATATAAGTAGTAAATGTAAACAAGATGCTCTATTTAAAATGGCTGATTATTTACTTAAATATAAGCAAGATATCTTAAAGGCAAATCAAATAGATTTAAACAATGCTTTGGAGAATGGAACATCAAAAACAATGTTAGATCGTCTATTGTTAAATGAAAATCGTATTGAAGAAATGGCAAACGGTTTACGACAAGTCGCTACTTTACCAGATCCTATTGGTGAAATACGGAATATGTCTGTACGTCCAAATGGTTTACAAATTGGACAGCAAAGTGTGCCATTAGGAGTTATAGGAATCATTTATGAAGCTCGTCCAAATGTAACTTGTGATGCAGCCGGATTATGTTTAAAATCTGGTAATGCAGCTATATTACGAGGTGGAAGTGAAGCAATATACTCTAATATAGCTATTGTAAATATATTATCAAAAGCTATTTCTGATGCAAATTTACCGTCAGGCGCTCTTCAACTAATTGAAGATACTCGACGTGAAACCGCAATATCATTAATGCAACTTAATGAATATGTAGATGTGCTTATTCCTCGTGGAGGTTCAGGGTTAATTCAGAACGTCGTGAAGAATGCAACAGTACCAGTAATCGAAACTGGTACTGGTAACTGTCACATTTATGTAGATGAATCTTGTAATATCGAAATGGCGAAATCCATTATTATTAATGCAAAAACATCTCGTCCTTCTGCATGCAATGCAGTTGAAAAAGTGCTTATACATAAAAATATAGCTGAGAAATTCTTACCAATCATCTCTCAAGCATTAATTGAAGAAAATGTTGAGATACGTGGAGATGAAAGGGTTGCTGAAATCTGTCCAAATATAAAATTGGCAACGGAAGAGGACTGGAAACAAGAATACTTAGACTACATCTTAGCTATTAAAGTGGTAGAAGATATTGATGAAGCTATTTCACATATTAATAACTATAGCTCAAACCATTCAGAAGCGATTATCACAAACGATTATAATCATGCTCAACGCTTTCTAAAACTTGTGAATTCATCAGCTGTGTATGTTAATGCATCGACTCGTTTTACTGATGGAGAAGAGTTCGGGTTTGGAGCTGAGATTGGTATTAGTACTCAAAAAATACATGCTAGGGGCCCAATGGGATTGAAGGAATTAACAACTACGAAATACATTATTTACGGAAACGGGCAAACTCGGTAACTAGAAGTTTATAAAGGGAAATATGGATTGCCAGTTTTTCCACAGAGTATATAAACATAAACTATTAAAAAAATATATTCTATTGTTTTCTTAAGGATAATGATAATTCAAACAGAATCTTTAAATAGATAAAAGGTAGCTAAGAACTATTTCTAACTGCCTTTTATTTATCTTATTAATTCCTTAAATAAGTTCCGATAACTGTGATTACGTTAACTAGGGTTTATATTCTCTGTTAAAGAAACAAAAAAGAGACCAAATACTTACTTGGTCTCTGCCTAATTATTTCTCTGGTTTGATATAAGGAACCATTTGTGCCGTGGCCCCTACAGAAGCGCCACGAATAAAATCTTTATTTTCTAACGCTTTAAAATTTTGGGTTTGGCCTGTCACCATCACCCCTAAAATTTTAACTTTATCAAATGATTTATCTTTATTTGATGCTAAAAACTTCTGGATTGTTTCATCTTCAGCATCTGCATTGTACTTTTTAAGGTTTTTGATAAATTCATTATAGCCCTCTTTCGGTGAACCAGATGGATCAAACCCATAAACAGGCATACCAGCAGGTCCTTTACTTTCATCTACAATAGGCGACGCCATATACAACCATACAATGTTCAAATTATCAGGAATTTGTTTTTGTATTTCCTTCAATGTATAAGGTTGATTAAAAGAAATAGTTACTTCCGCAACGTGATTTTTCATTTGTGAGACTGCACTTAAATCGTTTTTTATGCCTCCATAGTAATCTTTAATAGATGGATGATAAAAAGTACCCACTTTCTGTTTGGTTTGTTTATCATACTGATATAGTTCCTTACTATGCCAATAAAATCCTGGTACTAACTCATTTGTGTCGATATGAGATCTAAACCAGTCATAAGAACTTGTTAGTGTGCCCCACTGGACTACATAGCCATCAATATTTTTAGAACGATTCGTCACAATGTTACCACCAAACATTGTGCTACTACTTGTTACTTGAGAATCAATTTGGATATTTGGCTGAGCAATCTCATTATCTAAAAAAAGTGCGTCGTGAAGCCTTGTAGTACTTTTAGCTGCAAAATAATTGCCAACTCTATAAAGAGTAGCTAATGCAACAAGTACAATAACAATTGATATAATAATAATTTTAAAAAACTGTTTTCGTTTGGCTTTTTTTAAAGCTTTTTGTAAAGAACTTTCCATTAACGTTTTCCTCCTGCTTTTGAATGAATCAAGTTACGAGCACGATATAATTTCTGCTTCACACTGTTTACTTTAACGTCTAACATAGCTGCAATCTCTTCATACGAAAAATCATAGTAATACTTTAAAAAGAAGACTTCTTTGTACTCTTTTTTTATATCCCTTAACAAATAGAAGATTTCATTCTTATTTAAAATGGCATCAAATTCGTAGTCTGTATATTGCAATTTCGAATAAATTTTCTCTGTTAAATAGATGTTTTGCTGCTCCTTTTTTCTTTTTAAGTCTATGTATTCATTAAGTGCAACTCTAAAAAAACAGGGACGTAACGTGCTCTCTTTTAGATCATCTAATAGTGTGTATACCTTGTAAAACGTATTTTGAACGATGTCTTCTGCATCTTCCTTTGTAGCTCCCTTAGCTAGCAATAGTTTGAGCACTTCCTCTCCTAAATCGATAAGGTAGGAGGCGAGTATATCTTCTTTTTTCATTATTTATCCTCCCTGTACTTATACAACGAATAAGCAACAATAAATGTATACACTTAAAGGAGAGAAATAGAAAGTTTTTGATTATAAATAGAAGCTTACTTCTAATTTGGTTTTTATTACAGATGGAAATCGTAAACGATATGGAATACATTGCGACATTGTATTCCATAAAAAAAATTGTTAATATAAAGATATAATTATGAGAGGACTGATGAATGGACAATGATTAACTAATCTATATTTTTATTTGAAATGAATAACTTCAAACTACAAAATATAGGGTTAGTCTATCCATTTTTATAAATCAGTTTATACTTCATTTGTCATTATTCCGATGGCAAATAAGCACTTATTTAACATAAGTGAAAGACTAATCCTTCCAATTACAAATTGGGAGGATTTTTTATGCTCTCATAGGTAAGCTTAATATTTTTTAATTCTGCAACTTAATCTAATGAATAAAGGAGAGATAGAAATGAGCAATTTAGACACTATTGTTACGCATGTAATACTCTGTATAAGTCGTTAATATCCATCAAACTTATACAGAGTAATTTAGAATAGATGGATGTGCCGACTTTGTATAAAAAGTAAAAAGTGTTGATATACAAAGGAGGAATTATTATGTCAATGATACAAGTTCAAAATTTAACTTTTTCTTATCCAAGTAGCTTTGACAATATTTTTGAAGATGTAAACTTTCAAATAGATACGGATTGGAAACTTGGATTTATCGGTAGAAATGGACGAGGTAAAACAACATTCTTTAATTTATTATTAGAGAATTATGAGTATAGTGGGGAAATCATTTCCTCGGTAGAATTTAATTATTTCCCTTATCCAGTTTCAGATAAAAACAAGTATACTCATGAAATCTTAGAAGAAATCTGCCCCCAAGTAGAAGATTGGGAATTTCTTCGTGAAATATCCTATTTAAATGTTGATGCGGAGGTCATGTACCGACCATTTAAAACATTATCAAATGGGGAACAAACAAAGGTGTTGCTTGCTGGACTTTTTTTGAAAGAGGGTCAGTTTTTATTGATTGATGAACCAACCAATCACCTAGACACTGATGCACGAAAGATAGTCTCTGATTATCTAAGAAAGAAAAAAGGGTTTATTTTAATCTCACATGACAGAATGTTTTTAGATGGATGCGTGGATCATATCTTATCTATCAATAGAGCAAACATTGAAGTTCAAAATGGGAACTATTCTTCGTGGAAATTAAACTTTGATAGACAGCAGGAGCACGAAGAGGCAAAAAATCATCGTCTACAAAAAGACATTGGAAGATTAAAACAATCTTCAAAGCGTGCAACAGGTTGGTCTAATCAAGTGGAATCTTCAAAAAATGGGACAACAAATTCTGGTTCTAAGTTGGATAAAGGTTTTGTAGGACATAAAGCAGCAAAGATGATGAAGAGAGCAAAGAACCTTGAATCAAGGCAACAAAAAGCTATTGAAGAAAAGTCAAAGCTGTTGAAAAATGTGGAAAAAACAGAGTCGTTAAAATTAGAACCATTAGAATGTCAATCAAACGAATTGATTAATTTGACTGATGTATCTGTTAAGTATAATGACCAAATAGTAAACAAGCCAATTAGCTTTAAAGTTGAACAAGGTGACCGTATTGTACTTGATGGAAAGAATGGAAGTGGAAAAAGTAGTATTCTAAAACTAATTCTAGGAAAAACAATACAGTATACAGGCTCAATGAATTTAAGTTCAGGCCTCATTATTTCTTATGTCCAACAAGATACCTCTCATTTGAAAGGACGATTATCGGACTTTATTGAAGAATATGAGATTAATGAAACGTTATTTAAATCCATCCTACGTAAGATGGATTTTGACCGAATTCAATTTGAGAAAGATATATCTTACTATTCTGGTGGACAAAAGAAAAAGCTGCTTATAGCCAAAAGTTTATGTGAAAAAGCTCATTTATATATTTGGGATGAACCATTAAATTTTATTGATATTTATTCGCGTATGCAGATTGAAGAGCTCATTCAAAGCTTTAGTCCCACAATGGTTATCGTTGAGCATGATCAAGCATTTCAACAAACAGTTGCAACAAAAATCATCTCTATGTAAGCAGATATGAAGAATTAAAAGAAGCTATTAGTAAACTTGAAAACCTTTAGTATATATTTAACAAGACAAAACCCTTTGTAAAAAGGTTTTGTCTTGTTTTTGTACAGATAAGCAACATTATGTTAACTTTGTATATTATATTCATCTTAAAAAGAGAAAAAACTACTGGGACTAGCCAGTAGTTGAAGAAGACATCTTATAAAGCCTATCTAATACAAGGTAATAACGTGAACCCCACTCTCTCTTTTTAATATAAAGAAAAGGAGAAAATGGCTATACTTTCCGATAACTTTGTTATATCATTTTGTCAAATTCAATTTTTTACACCCACATGTTCAATTATTCGCTTCATTGCCTGAATCTGTCCCATATGAGTGGCTTCATGCATCAGTGTAACACCCGCAAGCTCTCCAAAGGTTTTACATCCCAGAAATGGCTTTTCTAAGGTATTGTTTAACTGTTCAGCAGGAACTTGCTGAATACGAGCCAATTGGTCTTTTAGCTGTATCATAAGCTCATCCATAGTAGGTACATCTCCCGTCCAATCGGCTGGTTTCGTACCATTTCCGAACAATTCCATATAGTTTGCTGGAAGATGGGTTGTTGCATGAGGAAAGCCAAACATAGTTTGTTCAGTAACTGTCAAAACGTGACCTGTATGCCAATGAATTGTGTTGTTAAAACCATCTGGCTGCACATCAGTTTGATCCTCAGAAACAGCCTCTATGATTTTGAGAAAGTACTCTCTTCCGATTTCAAATTGCTTGAATACAAGTTTGTTCATCTCTTTCTCCCCTTTCACTGATACAATCATCCATATTATACCACCTATAGAGGGAGAAAAATATAATCAAGGTACCTCTAGTGCTTTGAAATATTCGTACCCAGTTAACATAACTTATCTATTCTTGTCGTTTATATTTTATTAATAGATTGCCTTTTTCTATTTCTAAAGGAGTAAACTCTTCTTCTTTTTTTACTTGGTCTCTTAGTACAAGTTCTTTATACGCAAGAACAACCATTTTATATTTATACCACAAGATAAGTTTATAAAATACAATATTTTAATGAGTAAATATCAACTTATTTCATTTATTATGTTAGTTTTAATATTTACTCTTAATGACGACAAATAGACACTTTTTCTACAATATACAACAAATATGGCCTAGTGACAGGTAGAAATATTTTGTGGGGAAGTCGAAGTTGTTTTACCGAATAGCAACTACGGTATCGAATTTTTGAAACTATTTAAACATGATGGCATTCACGAAATAAGGTTGGCAAATATTCCAATAGTAGAAGGTTTAAGAGGTTTATGAAATGTTGTTCGTTAACAAGATATTATATGACATATCCGAAAACCCAGTTTCACATTTCCCTATATTGTGACAAGGTGTTTCTTGTTTGAAAGGGATTTAAAACTTTTTAATAGAATAATTATGAAGATGGTCAGATAATAAATTTTTACACATAAGGAGATAAAACTATGGCAAAAAACAACTTACTAAGAATGGACAATGTCAGCATCGTTGTAGAATCCCTTGATGACGCAATTTTTTTCTTTGAGGAGATTGGCTTGAACCTCGAAGGGCGAGCCACTGTCGAAGGTGAATGGGCTGGTCGCGTAACCGGATTGGGTTCTCAGTGCGTAGAGATTGCTATGATGGTTACCCCAGATGGCCACAGCCGACTTGAACTCTCGCGATTTCTCACCCCATCTACTATATCAGATCACCGGACTGCTCCTGTAAACGCCCTCGGTTATCTACGCGTCATGTTTACCGTTGAAGACATTGACGAAATGGTATCGAGACTCACTAAGTATGGTGCTCAGCTCGTTGGCGAAGTGGTTCAGTACGAGGACTCGTATCGGCTCTGCTACATTCGTGGAATCGAAGGACTTCTAATCGGTTTGGCAGAACAACTTGGTAACAAATAAGTAAGTGACATTTTATAAAAAGCCTTTACTGAAATATACATTACTGAAGTAAAAATATTCGAAGAAAATTCCTATTCAATAAAAGGGCGCAATTCACCTGTAAAGGTTCTTTTGCTGGCTCACTTCCGGAAAGAGGTATTATGTAAACTTGTTTTGTATATGATATTCATATTTAATTTCTATAAAAAGGGTAGTTTGCTTAGATAACTTCTGTTAAATTAAAGTAATTAAGGTATATAAAGTTATGTAAGGGGCATTTCATGAAGAAGAAAAGTGGTTTAAAATCATTTTGGAATCTTAGTATTATCGCAACTATAATTTTTGCTTTTATTCCAAAGGTTAGCATTAGGGTTGAAGGACCTTATCATTATTTTGGCTTTCCTGCTGATTGTTTAATATATTATAAAGGTCCAAGATTAACTCCTGATATAATAGGCATCGTATTTAATATTGCTTTCTTTTATTTTGTTTTCTTTATTTTAAACAAAATATTTAACAAGATTTTAAGAAGTACTATAAGGTAATGAGGAAAGGAGCACATTAAGTGCTCTTTTTGATTCCTGTAATTTTGATTATGTTAACTAACCATGTATAAGATACACAGCTTAAAAACAGAGAAAATTAATTACTCAAATTCGTTAATCTATAGGCGATTCTATTAAAACTATAAATTATTTCCTAATCTTATTGACAGTTTATATATGAATGTAGCATTATAAATAAGAATGAAAATCATTATCATATTTACTGGGGGATAAAATATGCGTACATATTCAAAAGCTTTACTTGCTTTATTATCCACTCTCTTTTTAGTTATCATGGCTGCTTGTGGCAGTAATGGAGCTTCAAAGGAAGAGTCAGGATCAAATTCAAAGGCAGAACAAGCTTACACAGTTAAGCATGCAATGGGAAAAGCAGAGATTCCTAAAACACCTAAGCGTGTTGTGGTTCTTACAAATGAAGGAACGGAAGCTTTGTTAGCAATGGGTATTAAACCTGTTGGGGCCGTGCAATCTTGGTTAGGTGATCCTTGGTATGACCATATTAAGGCTGATATGAAAGGTGTTCAAGTTGTCGGTACTGAAAGTGAAGTTAGCATTGAAAAGATTGCAGCATTGAAACCAGATTTAATTATCGGGAATAAAATGCGTCAAGAAGCTGTTTACGATCAATTAAGTCAAATTGCACCAACCGTATTCTCGGAGACATTAAGAGGAGATTGGAAAGAAAACTTTAAATTATATGCTAAGGCTGTAAACAAAGAAGAAAAAGGAAAAGAAGTATTGGCTGACTTTGATCAACACGTTAATGACGTTAAAGAAAAGCTTGGCGATAAAGTAAATCAAAAAGTATCTGTTGTTCGCTTTATGCCAGGAACAGCTCGTATTTACTACACCGATTCTTTCTCAGGAGTAATTTTTAAACAATTAGGATTTAAACGTACTCCAGAGCAAGAAAAAATGTTTAAAGATAATAGCAAATTAGGTAATCTTGCTATAGATGTTGGAAAAGAAGTTATACCTAAAATGGACGGGGATGTTATGTTCTACTTTACATATTCTCCAAAAGGTGACAATGAAGGTGTAACTATGGAAAAAGAATGGACTAATGATCCACTTTGGAAAAATTTAAAAGTTTCTAAGAATGGAAATGTGCATAAGGTTAGTGATGCAGTTTGGAACACTGCTGGTGGGGTAATTGCAGCTAATCAAATGTTAGATGAACTTGAGAAAATAATGGTTAATAAATAAGGTTTAATTCTTTAATGTTCTATAAAGTTGGGAATTACTATGATGCTTTTCATTTTTATGTTATAATGTTTTTACCCTTAAGAGGGATTTTCATTAACCGAAGAAACCAGCTATTTTATATAGCTGGTTTTTTTGTTCCTCCAGTCTTTCTTCGAGATTGTTCCCGCAGTCATGATAAATTGAAAAACTGAATAGTTAGATGATGTAGCAGAGAGTCTATTTCAGTATTTATATATAATTGTATTCATTCTTCACTTTGTTTAGGCCTTCTTTTCTCAAATTGCTTCTCCTGATAACGTTGATAGAACCAAATAGCAATAGCTAGCCAACAACCACTAGCAAAATATCCTCCAATAACGTCGCTAGGATAATGCACGCCTAAGTAAATACGACTAATACCTATTGCTAAAATCATTATAATGCTAGTAACGATTAAAAGTGTACGTCCCCAGCGAGTAGGAATATGACGCCAGAGCAAGAATGAAAGGACTCCATAAACAGCAAAGGCACTCATGGCATGTCCACTCGGAAAACTATAACCATTGATTTCAATTAATCGATGGAAATCAGGACGTGCACGATGAAAAAGGAGTTTTAGTAGCTCATTGAGGATTGGAGAACCTACAATGATCGCGATAAATAAAATAAGCTCTGTTCGGTGTTTTAATACTTTATAGAGAAAAAACAAACTAAAGAGAGAAATCACTGCAACAGATGGCGTAGAGCCAATGAAAGTAAAACACTTCATAATAGTCGTTAGCCCAGGAGTTTCGAACCCTTGAATTAGCGATATAATAGACCGATCAAATGCGACAATTTTTGATCCACTAATTAAAATAGCCATCCCACTAAAACAAATAAGGGACAACAAGCTTAACATAAAAGCAAGTGTAAATTGAAACTTCAACTTCATACTAGACACCTCTAATTTCTGTGCTTTATCAAGCTACTTTCGATGAAATGTGATAAGGTTTTTTTACTTTTAGATTTTGATGCTTCTTTGCTTTTGAAGTTAGGAGTATTAAAAATAAAGAGCTTGTTTTTATATGCACATTTATAGAGAGTTATTAAACAGAGGCCATACAGCCGTTACATTTGTTCCTTCGCCCTCTTTACTCTCGATGTTAATCGTACCGTGGTACTTTTCAATCCATCGTTTGGCTATAGCCAGTCCTAAGCCAAGTCCTCCTTGTTTTCTGCTCCTTGCCTTATCCACTCGGTAAAATCTATTTAAAATATAAGGTATATCTTCTTCTGGAATTCCAATTCCTTTATCCATTACTTTAAGGGATACCTTTTCATTGATTAGAGAACAGTCTATAACTACCTCTTTCTCTTCCTTCTTAGAATATTTGACTGCATTATCTAACAAAATGATTAATATTTGTTCTAGATGGCGAGAAGAAATATTCACGTACAGATTTTCATGTGAGTGTCTTATTTTAAACTCATAGTTGTTATACAGTACTTCAAAATTCCTTACAACATGTTGAACAGTGGCCAATACGTTAATAGGTTCAACATCTACAGGATTTACCAGACTATTTTCAGCTCGGGATAGCTCTAATAATTCTTGCACAAGATTCGTTAAACGCTCTACTTCTTTCAGACTAGATTTCAAGGATTTATCTAATACTGCTCCATCATTTTTCCCCCAGCGATTTAACAATGTCAAATGTCCTTGGATAATGGCTAAAGGAGTTCTTAATTCATGTGAAGCATCCTCTACAAACTGTTTTTGCTGTAAAAAGGAGTCTTCCAGGCTATCCATCAACTCATTAAATAAACTGCCTAATTGAGCAAATTCATCATTTTTTTCATTAACTGGAACCCGTTCTTCAAGGCCATTTGTTTTTATTTTTTTCATCGTCAATGTTAACGCTTGAACGTTAGATAGTATTTTCTTTGCTAGAATGGTTCCACCTAAAATACTAAAGATTAGTGAGCCTACTCCTGCAGCAAGCATTAATAAAAAAATCTTGTCCATAAAAACATCGGACATCTCCATGTTTCTAACAATTTCAACCGTTCCAGTGAAGTTGGCAGTGACAATTGGAGAACGAAGAACAAGTAGACGTTCATCATGATTTCGAGTCACTTTATACTCTTGGTGTTTTACCGTTTTTGGTTGTTGCCAGTTTGGTGAAACATTGTTTGAGGTACTGGTTATAATGTTCCCTTTTCTATCAAGAACACGAATTAACTGATTTTTTTCATTAATTTTCGATAAGTATCCTTCACTGTTTTCAATTTGTTTTAAGGATAAGGGCTCATCATCAGATTGAATAAAAGCGAGAACCTCGTTTAATTGATGAATACCATTTTGCTTCTCATAATTTAAAATACTGTTATCAATCACAAGATATTGAAAGAGGTTATAAGAAAGAAAAAGAAAAAATAAAAACATGGAAGACCATAGAGTTATCTTCCACCTTATAGGTAAGTCTTTCATATATTTTATCCATTTTCTCATTTAAACATCACGCATCACGTATCCAACCCCTCTGATGGTCTGAATATATAACTCTTTATCCTCTGCACTTAATTTGTTTCTTAGGTATCTAACATATACATCTACAACATTCGTTTCAACAACTGAATCGTATCCCCACACTTGCTCTAGGAGTATATCTCTTGTCAATACTTTATTAATGTTACGCATAAAAATGGCTAGAAGTTCAAATTCTTTGTTCGTGAGTTCAATTAGTTTTTTTTTCTTTATCACTGTTCTTGATTCCAAATCAAGTTCAATATCTTTAAATGTTAATAGTAGCTTCTGATTCACTATCTTGTTGTTTTCTTGACGTCTAAAAATGACTCGCATTCTTGCAAATAATGCTTCAATAGCAAATGGTTTGGACAAATAATCGTCAGCTCCATTATCAAGCCCCATTACCCTATCCATGACGCTACCCTTAGCTGTGAGCATAATAACAGGAGTATCTTTAGTTGTTCTTAGTCTTCTGCATACCTCAATTCCATTTAATCCAGGCATCATTAAATCAGGCAGTATAATATCGTAATCCTGCTTGGTTGCTTTGTCTAAACCAGCTCGCCCATCATAGGCTATATCAACTGAATATCCTTCATATTTAAGCTCTAATTCTAAAAAATCTACTAGTCCTTCTTCATCCTCTATAATTAGCACTTTTTGTATATAAAGTATTCTCCTTTATTTCCAAATGAAAGAATATAGAAACTTATAAACATTAAATTTTTATCTTCTCACTTTTTTAACTCTTCATAGTTTGACTTTTCTTTATTTTTTCGAATGATTTTAAAAACAAAATAAAGCTCAAAAGCTATAACTGAAAGTAATAAAGCTAAATGTACATATGATCCAGAAATTTGATTAATTTGCCTCCAATTGCTTCCTAAAGTTTTTCCAAGGTAAATAAATAAAATACTCCAAGGAATGATGGCAGCAATTGTATACAAAATAAAGCGAGTAAAAGCCATTTTTGTAATTCCAGCAGGAATTGAAATAGCATGTCGAATGATAGGAATAAAGCGAGTAAAAAAGACTACCCCTGCCCCGTACCGATTGAACCATGTTTCGGATTTTTCGAGATGCCTTGGACTTATTAAGAGAAATTTTCCGTACCTCAACAACAAAGGTCTTCCCCCATACGAACCTAATAAATATAAAAATATTTGTGCAATTAAGCCTCCTATTGTTCCAGCAATTGCGGCTCCTATAAAGGTGATTTTTCCTTGGGAGACAAGAAATCCTGCATAGGATAATACGATTTCACTAGGAATTACTTCTACCATTAATGCTGATGCTATACCTATGTATCCTAGCTTTGAAAGGTAAGCAAATGCAGCTGTAATAAATGTTTTCATTATTTCCGTCCTTCCTTAAGCACTTTTCTTCAATTTATCAAATGAAAATTAGATTTAAATAAAAAAAAGATTAAGAAAAAATGAAATTACTTCTTAACCTTCTTTAATGAACGATATAAGGTTGTTCTTGAAATTCCTGTAGCTTCTTGAATTTGCATAACTGTCATTTTTTGAGATAAATATAAAGAAATGGCTTCATTAAGCTTTTGTTGATTAACTTTAGGCCTTCCGCCTTTTCTTCCTCTAGGCCTACCTGTTTTTAAACTTGCTACTTTGCGTTCATGAAGAATGTTTCGACTAAACTCATTGAGAATTTCTAAAGTCTTAAACATAATCTTCCCTATTGGTATACGTGTATCAATCTGGTCCTCAATACTAACAAATATAATGCCTTTTTCTCGGATATAATTCGTAATCTGCAATAATTGAGTAATGGAATCTGCTAAATGCTTTAATTTACATACAACAAAGATGTCACCGGGCTTTAATAAATATAAAATCCCTAGTACTTGGCTATCTTTCTTTTCTGATGTAGAATTTTTCGAGTGGAAAAATTGATTACAACCATATTTTTTTAATGTCTCTACTTGGAATTTTAAGGTGTAATCATCATTACTATATCCTACATATCCCACTATCATGGATGTTACCTCCTATATAACATGGGTATTACGAAGAGGAGTTTTAAGTTAGGACTTTCTGAATAATAATAAAAATGTTACTTTACATTTCTTTAATCGTATATCCTATACCTCGAACTGTCTGAATAAAGGGTGAATTAAATCCTTCTTCAATCTTCTTTCTTAGATAGCTTATATAAACATCCAGTACATTTGTATCTCCCTCGTATTCATACCCCCACACATTTAGCAAAATACCTTCACGCGTAACCGTCTTATTTTTGTGAAGGACTAAATAAACCAATAAATCATATTCTTTAGGCGTTAAGCAGATATCTTGTCCAGCTCTAGTTACTTCTCTTGAATCCATATTGATGACCATATCGTTAATTAATAATAACGAGTCTTTTCCTATTTTTTCTCTAGTAGCAAGATTTTTATAACGTAGTAAAGAGCGTATTCGCGCTAATAATTCTTCCGTTTTAAACGGCTTAGTTATATAATCATTTGCTCCATGATCCAATCCCATTACCTTGTCTAGTGTTGAGTTACGAGCTGTTAAAAGAATGATAGGTACGTTAATTTCTCTTTTTCTTAATTTACGTAAAACCTCGATACCACTCATTTTAGGTAGCATAATATCAAGTAAAATTAAATCAAACGTATCTGATAAAGCCGTTTCAAGTCCGCACCGTCCATTATTTTTAATTTTCACTTGGTAGCCTTCATGTTCAAGCTCCATTTTTAATATATTTCCAATCTCTACTTCATCTTCCACGATCAAAATACTTTCTTTCATATTATCCCTCTTTTCAAACTCTACCTTCATTTATAACTTTCTGCTTTTCATGTCGGTCTTTCCATCGCCAGTAGAAGGATATAGCTACTACAAGCCAACACCCCATGGTGAAATAGGAATCTATAATATTACTAGGATAATTGAACCTAAGATAAATTCGACTTATCCCAATGCCTAAGATGACGACAGAAGCGATACACACTAAGAGAAAACGCCCCCATAGTCTAGAAATAGGACCCCATAATTGAAATAACAATATTCCATATACAATAAGTAAACTTACTGTATGTTCCCTTTCGTGTTGAAGGCTATAACCACTTATTTTAATTAAGTGATGTAAATCTGGACGACCAAAAGAGTAAAACATTTTTTGTATCTTATTAAGTATGAAAGATCCACTGGTAATTCCCAAAAACAAAATAAGTTCAGTCCTATATTTGAATATTTTATAGAAGAGAAATAAGCTTCCAAAAGAAAGCGTTATAATAAAAGGTGTGGACCCTAGAAACATAAAAACTTTCATAGCTCTTTTAAATATAGGAGATTTCAGGTGTTGAACATAAGATAAAATGATGCTATTAATATGAATAAATGTCTCACCACGAATTAAAATAAAAATCATGTCCACAAAAATGATTAAATATAAACTTAAAATAAAGGCCACTAAAAATTGGATTTTAAAATTCATATGATACAGTCCCTTGAATATAAATTTTCAGAAATCAGAATGTGGTGTCTCACTTTTTATCTATTGTTCTTTTGCTTTAATCACCATTACTTCGCTAATATTATTAAAGGTGGATGAGGGTTTTACAACAGCCAATTGTGTTAATCCATATTCATCAGGTTGTACCTTAATCACTTTTCCTAAAGCCAATCCACCTTGGAATATGGAACTGATGGGAGAAGTTTGAACTTTATCCCCTACATTGACCTCAGCCTCACTAGGGATTTTTCTAACAATTAAATTGCCCTTCTTTTCATCATAGCTTTCTAGTGTTCCATTCACATCTTTTTTATCCTTTAGAATTACGGCCATACGATTTGTCCTAAGATTTGAGCAAATTAGTTCAACCAAAGAAGTTGATGAAAAGACTTTAGCTACTTTGCCAATAACTCCATTTGAATTAAGCACATTCATATCTACTTTTATTCCTAGCTTAGCTCCCTTATCAATAATTAACTCATTATCCCAATTACTTATTGAACGATCAATTACAGTAGCAGATATAGGATTATAGGCTGTCATTCCATTTTGAACTTTTAAAAGTTCTGTTAGTTCTTTATTTTTATGTTTTATCTTATAAACATTCGCTTCAGCCTGACTTTCAGTGGCTAGTTCATTCTTTAGGGTGGCGTTCTCTTTGTAAGTTGGAAATAACTGACTCAATTGTTGAGATTCACTCCAAGAAACCTTGTTTAAAAAAGGCATGCTACCTTTGTACAAGGTCCCAATAAAAATGAATGATCCTACAGTAAGAATTCCTCCTAATAAAACATATCTGTATCTTTTTCTCTTTTTTTGAAAACGTATCAAATCTACACCTTCCTACCATTAGTCATCCTATTTACAATGTTACTAACTATTTCTTAAAAATTTATTAATTCACTTTAATTAAACGTACTTATACCACTCTTTAAAAGGTTAAAGAGTGGTATATATGGATGCTTCTAAAGTTTTTTATAAAGATATTCACCCTTATTTTTCATGGATAAAGGGCACTTGATCCTTTTTCGTTTTAGTTAGATAAATAACCAAGCTTAAGATTACTAAAAGAAATATTGCACTTGTTCCCATTGTTCCTAATCCAAGTCCACCAGCATGCTGAGGCTGTGACAGGTAGTCCCCTACAGAAGCTCCTAAAGGACGGGTTAAGATATAAGCAATCCAAAAAGAAAGGACAGCAGGAAGCTTAAAACGATAGTAAGCAATTGTTACAATTCCAATTAATACAGCAAACATTAAGGCTGACTTCCAATAACCCATGTGAAGACTCTCTGCTATAAAGTCTCCTGCTGCAGTACCTAGCGCAAACGTAAAAAGAATTGCTAACCAATAAAATGCTTCTCGCTTGCGTGTGAAAATAGAGTGAATAGATAGTGTTTTTTCTTTTGCATACCACACAAAAAATGTAATAGACAGTAAGAGAGCAAAAACAATATTGCTAACTTCAAGAGGCACGCCAAAATGATCAGTTAGGTTATCCGTAACAAGAGTACCCACGACGCTAATTAACAGGACTGTTAACCAATAGATACTAGGTATATATTTTCTCGCCTTAAATTGTACAAATAACACGATAGCAAGCAGTATACCCATGATATAGGTTGTATTCGTTAATCCTAGATGTAAATTTTCATTCAAAAAATCAGCAGCTGTTTCTCCAACCGTAGTTGCCATAATTTTGATAATCCAAAAGAAAATTGTCACTTCAGGTACCTTATTCAGTATTCTGCTTGTTAGAGAATTAGAATTCGAAGTGTTTTCCACTTGGGTCATATTTAAATCATTATTTTCCGTCTCTGAATCGAACGCCATTTATAATACCTCCCCTATCTTTCTAGTGTTTACTCTTATTTTTCTTTTTTTGTTTTAATGTGTTGCATAAATTTAATTTAATAGACTGGGATGAAATTAAGATGAGAATAAAATGAGAATTTCATAAAAAATATATTATCTATGGATCCTAAGATAATTGTTATATTATAGGGATTCAAGGAGGGACAAATTAAAAAAACGTTTTAGTCAATACTCATTATGGTTATCGTTGCTTGGAATTGTTATTGGGGTGGGACAATATTTTATATCAATATATAGTTCAAATATTCTTTATGTAGGAATCGTCATTTATCTTATGGGCTTTTCATCTGGAGTAATAACTTTTGGAAAACAGGAAAAAGGGCTAATGAAATATTTTAGTTTGTCCTCTTTTGTTGTAATTCCATTACTTATCATGTTAGGTATGCTATTTTTTGCAATGAATTTTGGTGAAAATTAAAAGAAGCAAGCATGCTATGCTCGCTTCTTTTTGTTTCCTAGACAATCTATTAATATTTTAGACTTCAAGATAAAAGATAATTATTTCCTATTGCAATATATATTATAGTGAATGGCAATACTCAATCAGAAGGAAATTCTATGGAGAAATTATCAAAAAATGCTTTAAAGGTATCAATATCCTCTTTATAATGAATACTCTTGAAATTAAATAATTGAACTTTTCTCTAAGACATGATTGATAGATTTTTACTCACATTTACGCTAGTTGATTGCCTTCACTTTTATCCATTTTCTTATATGTGATCGTAGAAATAACAATGCTAATTTCATATAGTACAATAAGTGGACATGTAATTAATAAGTGTGTCATCAATTCTGGTGGTGCAATGACTGCTGCGACAATAAGCATAATAAAATAAGCATATTTGCGAGATTTTTTCAAAAGAGCTGGTGTAATTAACATGATTCTTGTTAAAAACATCGTAAGTAGAGGCATTTGAAATAAAAAACCAAACGGCAATGTCATTTGAAGTAAAAAACGAAAATATTCTAAAACACCGATTGTATTGTGAATCTTAAGATCATTATTTAGTTGATACATAAATTTAAATGTAAAAGGAAACACGATCGTATATGAAAAAACAAGTCCAATTAAAAAAAGCAACACAATAACTGGGATATAAAAAAGCGTTATCCTCTGTTCTGTCTCATAAAGACCAGGTTTTACAAACGCCCAAATCTGATAAAAAAATAACGGTGACACGAGTATAAGCCCAATTACAAAAGCAAGCTGAATATATACTTGAAACGGATCAGTGACTTGAAAAGCATTCATCGTTATGCTTTTTCCTACACCTGCATGTTGAAGGTAAATCATAATTGGTTTGGCAACAAACATACCAACAGCAAACGTCATTACAACCATAATAAGTATAAAAATAAGCCTCATTCGCAATTCGTTAAAATGGTGAGTAAGGCTGAATTGTTTATCATCCATCATTTGTTCACTTATTTTGTATCCTTATCTTTCTTTTCGTCCTTGTCTTCCATAAGATTTGCCGTTGCATTTTTAAATTCTCTTAACGTATCTCCTGCTGCTTTACCGAGCTCCGGTAATTTTTTGGGACCAAAAACAATGAGCGCAACCGCACCGATTAAAACTAAACCTCCTGGACCTACCATGGTATACCCTCCTCTTAATATGAAAACACTTCTCAATTAGCGTGAAATATTCAAGAGAATTATAGAATTCAATTGATTGTATGTCAATAACAAATAAAGTAATTGCATTCTCTCCTCTCTTAACTCATTTTTCACTCCTATGTTCTCTGAAAATATTACCAATAAAAAAAGATGTTGACACCTTTAAAACTGAAGCTATACTTAATTTAGATAATGAAAATCATTATCAAT
Organism: Priestia sp. FSL P4-0332; assembly: GCF_038005845.1. Taxonomy (NCBI): domain Bacteria; kingdom Bacillati; phylum Bacillota; class Bacilli; order Caryophanales; family Bacillaceae; genus Priestia; species Priestia sp. FSL P4-0332. The sequence goes on along the minus strand of NZ_JBBOUA010000005.1, from coordinate 72,678 downwards.
TATTAGTCAAAAGAAGGTGGGTTTTTGAAAAGAAACATACATACGTACGGTCTTATTTTATTCTTCTTTCTCAGCTGTTTCTTTTTGCCCTTACATCAACATGCTTTCGCTGAAAAAGCAACTAGTCCTGATGTGGACGAAGTTTTAAAGCATGTAGGCAAGGCTTCTACTGCTTTAAAAAATAAGCAGTTAGATATGGCTAAACAAGAAAGCAGTTCAATTAAAGTATGGTGGAACCTCAACAAACAAAAAGTAAAAGATACCTCTTTAACTATGGCAACCGATGTAGAAAAAGAAATTGCTGACCTATCTCTTGCTTTAGTAACGGAACGCTCCACCGAAGCGTCTACGCATTTAAAAAAATTGCGCCAAGATCTCGAAAACTATCGAGATGGTGCTTACGTTGATAATGAGGGAAATACTCAATTAACACTGCGTACGTACATACTTAAAATGGAAGAGACGCAAAAGCTTCTTCAGCAAAAAGATTGGAACGAAGCTCAACAAAATGTACAGCTTCTGTCTAGCCAATGGCTCAGCGTAGAGGGTGACGTGGTTAGTCAATCGCAAGCAGTCTATAACGATTCAGAGCGAGATTTACTTTTACTCTCTTCTTATGTAAACACACCGTCTAAACAGGATCAGGCGGAACCACTGCTCGAAAATATGATTGAATCATTAAAGCCTCTTGCTGAAGCTGAATATTCCATGTGGGACGCAGCTTTAATTCCAATTCGTGAAGGAATGGAAGCTATTCTTGTTGTGGGCTCCCTTCTAACGCTTAGCCGAAAAGCAAAGTCGAAGCAGGCAAGTCGCTGGGTAATTGGCGGATCAGTTGTTGGAACAGTTATCAGTATCATTTTAGGTATTCTTGTCGTAGTGCTGTTTACATCATCAGCTTTTGGCACAAATAATATGCTCATCAACGGATGGTCAGGCGTTATTGCTAGCTTTCTTCTTTTATATGTTAGCTACTGGCTTCACAAAAATTCTGATATAAAACGCTGGAATGCTTATTTGGATAAAAAAAGCCAGCAGGCTATCAATAAGAAAAAAATGGTTGGTTTTGCAGTGCTAGCTTGTTTAGCTATTTTACGAGAAGGGTTAGAAACGGTGTTTTTTTTAATCGGAATGGCTGGGAAGATGAACTTATCTCAATTGGTTTCTGGTATCGGAGTAGGTTTTGGAATCTTATTCATTATTGCGATTTTAATGATGAAACTTGGAACAAAACTTCCATTAAGACCTTTCTTTCTTTTTTCAAGCATTGTCGTATTTTATTTATGCTTCAAATTCATGGGCTCGGGAATTCATAGTCTACAATTGGCAAACGTCTTGCCTTCAACGGTAACTGATTATTTGCCTTCAATTAATTGGATTAGCTTTTACCCTTCGTGGTATAGCGCATTGCCTCAGCTTTTATTCTTACTTGGAGCTATTTTAATGTTACTTTTCTCAAAGCTAAAAAGAGTAGAAACGACACATATCAAACAAAAACAAACGATTTAATTTTTGGGGGTTTACGATGAAAAAAGCAATTTTATCACTATCAACAGTATTAATGATTTCAACAGGTATTGCAGGATGTCAGTCAAATCAAACAGAAACAACTTCAAAACAACAAAGCAGTGCTTCTTCGGAATCATCTACGAAAACTTCTTCGTCTATTAAAAAGGATGCAATTCGAATGCAAAAGGAAACAAAAGCACTCCAGACGGCTATTGAATCAAAAGACAATTCGGCTATTAAGAAGACTGCGGAAACAGTAAATAACGATTGGCTTTCATTTGAGAATAACGTACGAGACTCTTTTCCTCTTCTTTATACAGAGATTGAAAAATATGAACAGCCAATTTTTATGGAAGCTTTCAATGATAAACCCGATATAGAAAAATTAGCACAGGATGCAGAAAAACTTCAAAAAGCTTTAGCTCAGCTTGAAAAAGCAAAAGAATCAAAATCCAAAACGTCAGCTGTATTAAATGAAGCTGTTAAAAACTATCAGTCTTATGTAAATGTACAAATGGATGAGCTTGTGAAAGAAACAACGACATTTACCGAAGCAGTAAAAGCTCAAAACATCGATCAAGCAAAAGAATCATATAAAAAAGCACGCGTGTATTACGAACGAATCGAACCTATTGCTGAAAGTTTTGGAGATTTAGACCCTAAAATCGATGCTCGAATTGCCGATGTCGAATCTGAAGCAAAATGGACGGGCTTCCACCGCATTGAAAAAGCCCTTTGGAAAGATAATTCTGCTGCAGGGCAAGAAAAAGTAGCAAACCAGCTGCTTGCAGATGTTAAAGAACTGCAGACTAAAACCAAAAGTTTAACGTTGAAACCAGAAGCAATGGTAGCCGGCGCGCAGGAACTTTTAAATGAGGCTGCTATTAGTAAAATCACAGGTGAAGAAGAAGCTTACTCACGCATTGACTTAATCGACCTTGCAGCAAATGAAGAAGGATCAAAAGCTGTGTATCAAGCTGTTCTTCCTGCTTTAGTTGAAAATAATAAAAAGCTCGCAGATCAATTAGATGCACAGTTTAATAAAATTGAAGCAACTCTTGTCACGTTGAAAAAAGATGGTGAATATCTACCTTATAATGAAATGTCAAAAGATCAAATTCGTCAACTAAGCGATGAGCTTAGTCAGCTTTCTAACTTAATGAAAGATACAGCACAGATTTTATAAACGGAGTGAAAGAGAAATGACAGAAGAAAAAAAGAACGGATATACACGTCGTGAGATGTTAAAAGTGTCTGCAGTGGCAGGTGCGGGGATCGCTATTGGAGCGAGTGGCCTTGGTACGGTTTTAAGTATAGGAAAAACTTTATCTCCTGCTAAAGAAACAGCTGCTACGTCGAAAGCTGATGATACAATCCCTTTTTACGCGAAACATCAGGCAGGCATTATTACTCCGCAGCAAGAATTTATTTACTTAGGTTCTTTTAATCTTACAACAAGCAGCAAAGATCAAGTCATTGCCTTATTAAAAGATTGGACTAAACTCAGTGATGTGTTGACGCGAGGAGCTATCCGAAGTAGTACAGACAACAAGCTTTTACCGCCTAATGATACTGGAGAAGCCATTGATTTATCTCCTGCAAAGTTAACTGTCACCTTTGGCTTTGGATCTAGTTTTTTTAAAGTAAATGGCGTGGATCGGTTTGGCATCTCGGATAAACAGCCTGCATTTTTAAAAGATATCCCTCATATGCCGCATGATAATTTAGATAAAAAAGCAAGTGGGGGCGATATTTGTATTCAAGTATGTGCTGACAATGAACAAGTTGCATTTCACGCTCTTCGCCAGTTCATTAAAGCAAGTACAGGTACGGCGTCTGTACACTGGATTCAAAAGGGATTCATTGCATCTGAAGGTGGCAAAACACCTAGAAACCTATTTGGATTCAAGGATGGGACGGCAAACGCAGCACCGACAAATGAGGCATTTCATAAAAGCTATATTTGGACAAAAGAAAATGAACCAAGCTGGATGAATGACGGCACGTATATGTGCTACCGGAAAATCCGCATGTTTTTGGAAGTATGGGACCGTACATCTCTTCAAGATCAAGAGGATACATTTGGACGCAAAAAAGATACAGGCGCTCCATACGGAAGAAAAAAAGAATCGGACTCCGTTAATATGCAAAAACAGCCGGTAAATTCTCATGTTCGTTTAGCAAAGCAAGCTGCTCAACCAATTTTACGTCGCGGTTATTCATATGTTGATGGCATGGACGAAGCGACTGGAAATGTGGATGCGGGACTTATTTTTATCAGCTTTCAAAAAAACCCTGAAAAACAAATTCTTCCTATGCTAAAAGTGCTTGGAAATCAAGACGCACTCAATGAATATATCTCTCATATAGGGAGTGCTATGTTCGCTTGTCCAAAAGGCGTTTCTCAGGGTTCGTACATTGGAAAAGATATTTTTGAAGCTTAATAATTGGGTTTAGCATTTTATATTTACTCTATACAAACAACTAAAATAAGTAATCTTTGATTCTCTTCTTTTAGAGTCAAAGGTTACCTTTTTATGATAATTTTTTATGAAAAAAACTTAATTTTCCGTCTATTATAAGGTAGCAATTTATAGAAAGAAGGCTCTTCTTTATGAAACCAAGAAAAGTGATTGCTAAGATTCACTTATGGCTCAGCATGATTGTAGGTATATTTATCGTATTAATCGGTCTAACTGGCAGTTTGCTCGTTTTTGAACCTGAAATTAATAACATGTTACACCCTGATTTTTATAAAGTAACAAAAGGTGAAAAGGTTTCTTATCAAGATGCATTAAAAACCGTCTCAAACACTTATCCAAAAGGCGAAATAGATCGTGTGTACACACCAGCAGAACCGACTGGGCGTGGAGTATACGTTTTCCGTGTAAATCAAAATGAAAAACAGCAGGCAATCTATATAGACCCTGGCACTGGAAAAATAAATGGTACACTCGGCGATAAAGCATTTTTCAATGTTGTGCTTGGTTTTCACGAATACTTGTTATTAGAACAATTTAATGGAGAAAGCATCGTTGGTATCATTGGATTTCTATTCTTTTTTATTTCACTATCCGGCATTTATTTATGGTGGCCTGGTTTAAAAAAATGGTCGCGCGGTTTTATCATGAGGCAAAGTAAAAACCCTTACGTAAAACAATATGATGTACATAAGGTCATTGGAGGCGTGTCCATTCCTTTCCTATTAGTTGTGTCATTAACAGGCGCGCTTTTTGCCTTTGACGAAACCATTTTCGGTTGGTTTGGAGGACAGGCAAAAGTTACACCTCCAAAAGAAAACTTAATTTCTACTCCCCTTGCTTCGGGCAAGGTTCCACTGGATCACCTATTAAGCAACGCTGAAAAAGCTGTACCACACGGGACAATCATGCAAGTTCGTCTCCCTGAAAAACCTGAAAAAGGATCCTCAGAAGGTGCGGTTGAAATTCGATTAAGCCGGTCATATGACCCTGGAAACGGGAATGTAAAAGTATGGTTAGATCAATATAGTGGAAAAGTAGTTGGTAAATTAGACCCTAAAGTTAACTCCGGTCTATTTTATCAAACGTGGCATTTACCCTTGCATACCGGTAGTTATGGAGGAGTATTCACAAAAATTTTATATGTAATTGGTGGTCTCACTCCCTCTATTTTAATGTTTACAGGAACCTATATGTGGTGGTACAAACGCAAAAACAAACAGAAAAAGAAAAAACAGCAAATGCCTCAATCAACAGTAGCTTAAACGCTTCTGATGCAAAGAGTAAAGTTGTATGAAAGAGATTTATAGATTATTATTGGAGTGTATTCTTAGAGAAAGACGGACGAAATTATTCGTCCGTCTTTCTCTTTATACTTTATACATATATTCTTTTGAAAGGTTTGTTTGGCATTATCGATAGCTATTTTACATAGTTGGTTTTTTTGTTGTCTAAATTAAATAAATTCTCTTTTTACTATAGATGAGTGGTCAGTATTCAAGCAAGAGAATAAGAATCCGGAAGAGTGCTTGCTTTTACTTCTTATCATATACCACTCTATCTTCTATTTTCCTTTCAGGAAATTTCTGTATTCATGGTGAACAAACAGAAAATCCGATAGCACCTAACATTAATGTATTTTTAATAAGGTGAATTCATTTATAAATATAAAATTAATTCATTTTATATAAAGAAGCAAATGAATAAACTCACTTATAAAAATAATAGTTTTACTATTTACTCTAGATGACGACAAATATGGGCTTTTTCTACATTAGTAGTAAATGATAAAGGAATCATAACAAAAATATTTTACTATTTACTATAAATTCAAAGTTTGTCATACATTTTTCTTTTTGTTATATATATATAGTTCTGTTTCTATCAAGAAATACAAACGAATTAAACTTATGTTCACGAATTACTACTTTATTAATTACATCATAGCTTTCCTATAAACATAAAAAACCTACTCCCTGTGCTTTGGGAATAGGCTAGATGACATGAAATGTTAAAAACAATCTCCAATATGCTTTTTTATTCTACAACAATTTAATGAAGAAATCACTTACAATTTTATTCTTAAAAATATATAAAAAAAATCGTGGAACAACATCATCGGTTTATTAAAAAGCGAGTTCGTTCAATGTTAGGATTACATTACTTTCGCACAGCTATATCCATTATTTCTGGAATAGAAGCAATACATATGATAAAAAAGGGGCAATTTGTTTTATAGGACAAGCCTGTCCGAAATCAAATGAAGTTTATATATCAACTATTTAGAAGGGCTGCCAAAGAACAGATTAGGTTAGGAATCTATATGCTTCCTTCACAGGGACTTAATCTTTGCACCAGAACCGCCTTTAATGATCTTAGGAAAGAGCACTTAAATAAAGATTTAATGAATCTTCTACTTCTTTTACAATTAACTGAATGAAATCTTGATAATTTTTGGTTGTATGAGATTTATCTAATGCTTCATAATAAGCTAATCGGTTTTCTACTTTAATAACGACTGCAGGAAAACCAGCTTTCATCAATTCTAAATTTAAAAGAAGGCGAGATGTACGCCCATTGCCATCAATGAACGGATGGATTCCAACGAATATTGCATGTAGCATAGCTCCTCGCTCCACTGGATGTAACTTTTGTGCTTCATTTTCATACCACTTGATTAACTGTTCCATTTGTTCCTTGATTAAATAAGGCGCTGGTGGTGTATGTTTTGCACCAGCAATAAACACTTGTTGGTCACGATACACACCTGCGTACTCATCATCAATTCCTTTTAAAACTAATCGATGGAGATTTTTTATTTGCCATTCTGTTAATGGCTCTCCTTTTTGCACAATTTCTTCAACGTATGCAATTGCATCCCGATGATTAATGACTTCTAAATGCTCTCGCATCGTTTTACCGCCAACAGTAATTCCTTCTAACACAACCTTTGTTTCATTCATTGTTAATGTGTTACCTTCAATAGCGTTAGTATTATATGTCCATTCAAGCAATAGCTTTTCACGCAAGCTCTTTAATGTATACTTCGGCAATGGACGTAAGGTATCTAGATTCACCTTTTTCCTGTTTATTTGTTCAAACATCTAATTTCACCTCTATGCATCGTTCTATATTTCTTATCTCAATTTTACACTAACTATTAAGTAAAAACAGCTTACACTATTCTAATGATGAGCAAACTATTTTATCAATCTTTATTTCAAAACAGTACAACTTTATTCTAAATCACACTAATAGGATATAAGGAAAAAAGAGTCTTATACAGCCTTGTTATTACATAATGAAATTATAAAAGTGTTTCTACACAAAACGAGTAAATCTATTATCTATCCACTGGTTGTTTTGCTTTTTTACTGTTAATAACATGTTTTATGGTGTGACAAGTAGTCGCTTTTATATAGTATGGCTTACGTCACTGGTTTAAACTCAAAAATAGAGGGTCTTTTACACTAAACTAGTACAGAGTAATGGAGATTTACATCATGTTAAAATCCAACTTGTTTACTATTAGGTACAATGCCTATTATGAAATGAAAAATCACTGTAAAGGTGATTTAAATTCACTATGATCATATAATTGAAGAACCTCGCGTAACAGTTCGATTTGTTGATACACGCTTTCTTTCGTTAACGGATCTGTACAAGTAGGATAGTCTTTAGTTAAATTTGAAAGTTCCCTCGTAAATAAGAGCACTTCATATTCATCTAGCATAAACCCTTCTCTTTTCTCATAAGGAATTTATAACCATACAATATATTTTCTATATACCCCTAAGAAAAAATAACCAACTACTATGTGTTATCCAAATTACTACAATTATTCCACTAAAAAAACAGAAAAACTCCCTGAATGCGTTAAAGGAGTTTTTCTGTTACACATATCTTATTTAAGGACTCATGCCTCACGTCATCTTGAGTAGTTTGCTCAAAATATTGGAGATCATTCATTTTATAAAGAATATTATTCGTTTGATTTTTTATGAAAGCCAATTACCTAAATATAAAAGCATGCATTACATACTTTTTCGAACGGATTAGCTCATTCATGTCTGTATTTTTTGTAATTTTTTGATATGTTTTGTAGAAACCATTTTCATTCTATCTTATATTGCTCATAATATTTTTTGTTGGCTCTATTTCTTTATTATGGACCTGCTAAATTTACTAGAGACTGAAAAAATTCGATGAGGTGAGAAGAAGCTATGTCAATGGTAGTTAATCCAGTAGGTCAAGTAGAAGACTTACGAAAGTGTATTTCAAAAAAAAGGAAAGAGTTAATTGATCTAGGTAGTAATTATGGACTTTTAGACGAAAAAACAATTAAGTGTAGTCAAGATTTGGACAAGCTTATAAATTTGCATATGAAATCTTATTCTGGTTCAACTAACATGTTTTTAGATAACGGAGGGGATCTACCTAGAATGAGACCCTCGTATGATACTTATAAAGTTAGTGATTTCAAATATGAGGTAAAAACCGTTGAGCTTGCAAGAAGTAATATTCGTTTTTGTGCTGCCCGATTGATTGCTAATTCAAACCTAGCAACATTTGGAGTATGTACTGTTTTAGTTCTAGTTGGTAACGGAACTAAAACATGTTTTGTTGCCCTTCAAAATTTACGACAGTTAACAACTCATTCGTAAAATCTATCTTTTCTAACATTTTAAACTAAATTTATAAGTACTTAAAAAACATCAGATTAGAAAAAACTGATGTTTTTTTAAATCACTTTAAGCTCAGAAAGTGATACTAATTTAACTTTTCCTAATGAACCTTGTTCCTTAATTTCACAAGTACCATTGTTGTATAACCACAAAACAGTATAATTTTTTTCGTCAAATATGACGTTACAACCAATCTTCACTAATTATCCCTCCAAGTATAAGATTTTCTATTTGCATAGTAAACTAAGTGAATATTTAAGTCATTTAATATTTTACATAATTGTAATCACTTTCTATTCATTAGTAAATATATGTTTCATCTAACTACACTTATGCGGGATATGTCATACCAAACAATATATGAATTTTCGTATGTAAATCATACAAAAAAAGGTTTTTTTGACTTTCTATCTAATTTTATAAGGTAACAAGTGTGTAGAAGCTAGGTTAACACCTCTACATACTAAGTTAAAATAATAGGATGAGGTGTTTGAATATGAATAAAATGGACCTAGTTAGTGCTGTTGCAACAAAAGCAGAACTAACACAGAAAGATGCTGAAAAGGCTGTAAATGCGCTACTGGAAACAATTTATGACACACTTGCCAAGAAAGAAAAAATCCAACTGATTGGATTTGGGACATTTGAAGTGAGGGACCGTGCGGCACGAACAGGTCGTAATCTTCGAACAGGTGAAGAAGTAAATATTCCTGCTTCGAAAGTGGCTGCTTTTAAAGCAGGAAAGGAGTTAAAACAAGCTGTTAAATAGCTATAGTTTTTGATAAATAAAACCACTAAAAATCGGAAATTAATTATAGAGATGGAAATATCGACTCCAATTTTATTATGGTGTATGTTCTCAAAAAAACTACCTCCTGAGGTAGTTTTTTTGCATTTGAAAATGTATACTTTATGCTTTTTTAGTTTACATAACAGCAATTATCGACAATAACAAGCGAAAAAGCCCTTTTTATTTAACGCAAATCTATCGTTTTTTTCTAGGGCCTAAAATTAATTTGATTCCTGTTCGTTCTTCATTATCGATTAAAATATTTGTAAACCCAGGAACAACAACCAAATCAACACCACTAGGAGCTACGAATCCCCTTGCAATGGCAACTGCTTTAATCGCTTGATTTAAAGCACCGGCTCCCATTACTTGAATTTCTACATTGCCTCTTTCTCTAAATATAGCTGTAATTGCACCTGCAACTGAATTTGGATTTGATATTGATGATACTCTTAATATAGTATCCATATAAAGTGCTCCTCCTGTTATTTAATCGATTTATTTGATCATTGGAACGAATGCAATTGACGTATCTTTAAATCATATTCATATCTCGATTAAACTGAACTATTAAACCGATTCCTAGATGGGTGCCTCAATTAAAGGATCTAAGACATACATCTCTTAACTTTTGTTTATTTTCCGACCATTCCCATGATAAATGGAGTAAGATCACTCAACTTTGTTTTATCGCTAAGAACCTTCAAAAAAACAGTTGAGACATGTTCAGGTATAGGTGTTCGACTATCTACAGTTGCTGTCAAAAAATAATATAAAAAATCAAAATGATTTCCTCTTCTCATGGCATCACTCAAATATTGAGCATAAAGATTATTATTTAATAGCTTCCTCTTTACGACTGTTCCAAAATCATACAATTCATTAACAGTTGTATTCACAAGGTATTCCTCCTTCTAAAGTTCAGACGGTTAAAAACCGGATACCACATAGTTACTATAAACTGAACGAAAAAACTTTTTAACTGCGTGTAGAAAAAACACTCTACTATCTATAATGAAAATACTACGTAATATTGCAGGTGGAAGCTGTTAAATAAGTGTATTATATTAGAAAAGGGGAACTTGTATGGATACGCGTAGAAGATAGTGGGGAAGAGAAAAATTATCCCTGTAGCAAAGGATTGTTAATCCCATGGGCAATTTAATTAGCTTGATTTGATGATTTTTGCACTAATACCATATTAAGATGACTAAAAAGAAATCATTGATAAACTAATAATTACACTTTCTCCTTACCAGCTTTAAAGAAAATTAGGAGGTTTTATTTTATATATATTCTTTTTTAAACTAAATTCCCCTGCTCTATTTCTTCTAGTAAATCTTTAATCTGTTTACATAAATTAATCCTCAAATTTAACATTACGCTTTCTTTTGACATCAAATTAGCTCCCGATAAAAAGATTTATAACAGCAATAAACGACCTATTCATTCGATTAGAATCATAAGGTCGCCTACATTATTTTCATTTTCATTTTTTATCCTTCCAGGATTCACATACGGAAATTCATATATTGTTTGGTATGATAAATTCTGCATAAGTATACTTAGATGAAAAGTATAACTATAATTTTTATAGATTTATTTATCTATTTACTTCAATTACACGTTTCTGTTTTAGTGGGTGCTTTTGATATGCCATTATTTCTGATCATCATAATTTGAAAGAAAGTATTTAAGCGTGTGAATTTCTCCTAAATCTAGAAGATCCTCTTTCATTTTCATAACTCGAAGTTTTATTGTGTCACCCATTGCCGGGAAATTCATCATATCAAACCTATCTCCTAAACCTAATGGAATATTTTCCCCATGCATGCTTCCTTCTTTAAAAAATTCAGAGGCTGGACCTTCCATTAATAAATTTCCATCTAAGTAAAACTCTACTTTTTCTTTTCCTGTGATTTTAGCCATAGCTTCCACCTCCTTTTCCATAAGTTACTTGCACTTTATATTTTATATTATTCTGAATACTATCGATACCTATTTCCTATATTGGTTTAAAGATAAGTTGGATAAGGTTGCAGGAAGTACAAATTGAATACCGAATTATCCTTAACAAATAGATTTCTTCTTACATCCAAAAGTTTTTTGTATGTTAACGAGCATGTATAATACCTATACTGTTGAAAAGGAGATGAGTGCTAGTTGTATTCTAGGAGGGTAACGAAGTATAACCCCTTAAAAAGAGATAATAATGGTTACTTTCTCAATGATGAATGGACTTGTTTTTCTGAAGTAGGAGTAAAGATAAATATGGATGAGTATTTGAAAGTGGAAAAAAATTATATTAATGCGGTTGTGACATTCATGAATGAAATGAATATTAACAAACTTTATATAAAAGGGTTAGAACAATGGTCTGAAGATATAGAAGCTCAAAATGCAACTGAATTTATATCAAAATTATGGATAGGACAATGGATAAGTATTCAAGAAGTAAAAGAGCTAGTAAAGCTAACATTACGAAATGCAGTGTGGTGTAAATTAGAGTTAGGAAACCAGTTCTTTGTCCATTTTGGCTATGATTATTATATGTACATAGGAACCTCTCACAAATGTTCTAATGCTTTAGAAAAAGTAGTTTTAACAGGTTTACATGTTGAAATGGTTGATTCTCCGTATCTATAACTGTGAAAAATAAATTTCTCAAATGTGTGTTATGTAAAGAATATTAGTTAATTAGCAGGGTTTGTAATTATTTCCTTGTAATAGTAAGAGTAGAAAAGATGATGGAGTAATATTTTACACATGACAAACACACCGGCTAAGTCGATATCAAATTAGCTCAGAATAATTAGATAGTACTGAACTAGATTATAGGAGGAAGAAAATAGTATGACAAACACCATTGAAACAGTAGAACAGTATATGGATCAAGTAGTGCCAGACAATCGAAAGCATGATTTGATCCAACTTCGCAACTTAATTATTCAAATAGTACCTAATGCTATAGAATCCATTAAATATGGAATGCCTTATTATGAACTAAACGGTTCACTATGTGCATTTGCTTCTCAAAAAAATTATATGAGTCTGTACTTTCTAAATACTCCTATTCTGCAAAAGAATATAGATTCTTTAAGAGACCTAAATGTCGGAAAAGGATGTATTCGATTCAGAAATATTGATCAGCTTTCGATAACTGTCATTCAGAAAATCTTAGAAGAATCAGTGGAAGATAACTTGGCTCGTTATAATGATCATTGCTAAATGCAATATTATTGGATTAATATCATGATAAGGAAAAAGGTATAGTGATAGTATTACTCCTAATCACCTACCGATAATTCGTGTTCGTAACTGAATAGCAGGGTTATATTAAGTGAATGCAACAAGAAAATCGTAAGCCATACAAGGTTGAAAAGAGAAAAAACAGCAGGCTTGTTAGACAGCCTGCTGCAGAAGACAAAATGGTTTTAAGGTATTGGTATTAAACTAACTTTAAGAGTCTGCTCTATTTAAGAAGCGCATATCTTATGGTATTCATTCTTAGCTCTGCGTTCACTCAGTTTAATGAAGTCCTGTCTCAACTCCAATTATACTTCCTATCTTATTTGGATCTTTCACTAAATTCATCAATTTCAACCAGTAACTTTCATTTTTCGTAACCGGTCTAATCGTTTTTGAATGCCCCTAGTAGAACGTCCCATTAATTCGCCTATTTCTTTTTGAGTACGGCCTTCTCCGTAAAACATGTGCCTTAGGCGAGTATCTTCCTCATCGTTCCAGTTTTTGTTTTCATTCCTAGGACGAGTAAGATAATCAATATCCCTTTGTTTATCTACCCAATCTGGCTCTGGAACAAGAGCGTTCTTTGGCACTTTATAAAAATTAATAAGCCCTCTATTCTGTTCAACCCATCCCCAAAAAATCAGTACGTCAATCAACATAAATTCACGCGTTTTCGCTACCATCTTTTTATAGGGCATTTTGTTATTCTTAATCCAGTTGTAAACAGTATGAACATCAACTTGAAGACACTCGGCTAATTCGTAGACTGTAATGTTTGTTGTATTTGCTTTTGCTCCATATACACCCAAACGATTTAACCTAGACTCTAAGGCTTTTACAGTTCTTTGTAAACTTTCTGATATATGTTTAAGAGATGCGGAGCCATAGTAATTTAATAGGTACTCATCTTCTTCATCCGTCCATCTACGAACTTTTTCTTTCCATTCAAGATTTAATACTTTGATACGTGTAACAACAGAACTGGCTACTTTCCCTAAATGTTCGCCTATTTCACGATTACTCATGGTATCGATGTTTTCTTTGAGAAAAGTATCTTGATTCTCCGTCCAGTTTTTGCGTAACCGTGTTTCTTCGGTCCGAAGTTTTAATCTACTAATACGTTTATTAACAGATTCTTTACTCCGATTTAAATGTTCGCCAATCTTTTGTAACGTCATTCGTCCATATTGTACTGTAACGAATAAATCTTCTTCGTCCGTCCAGATTCTCTGACTCTTACTCAACGTTATCTCACTCCTTTTCATCTAAAAAATAAAGAAGTCAATAAAAAAGGCGTTAGTGTGTGTACTATCTCCCTTGATGTTCTTAATCATTTTATGGTCTAACTGTGTTGTCCTCTTAAATTATCCAAATTATAGATCGTGGTATTTGGTATATTTAATAATCTGTAATGTTTCTACCTAAATAAGTGCTACTTTGTCATACTAATTATACACCCTTTTTAAGTAGTAGTATCGGTATGACAAAGAGAGGAATAACCTTTTCAAAAAAATTCGGTAACAAAACCAGATAAACCTCAACTGATATATTTTATTGAATAAAAAAGGAATTTTTTCTCACTCAAGGAATTATCAGTTTCATTTTCTATTATGAATATTTGATGAATGTTATATCTAAGTGTTGATTTTTTTGTGCATAACACCATTGAATCCCTAATCCCTCTTTGCTCTTAAATTTGTTTTGTTAGAATTTGATCAATTAAACCATACTCTTTTGCAGAATCGGCATTTAGAAAATAATCACGATTTGTATCTCTTTCAATTTCTTTTATTGTTCTTCCTGTATGGTAAGCCAGTAACTTATTTAGTCGATTCCTCATACTTAAGATTCTTTTAGCACTAATATCAATGTCAGATGCTTGCCCCTTAGCCCCACCTAATGGTTGATGAATCATAATTTCACTATTGGGAAGGGAAAATCGTTTTCCTTTTTTACCACCTGCAAGTAAAAAAGCCCCCATTGATGCAGCTATTCCAATGCATAATGTACTTACATCAGGACGAACTTGTTGCATGGTATCGTAAATTCCCAAGCCATCTGTGATAGATCCTCCTGGTGAGTTAATGTAAATAATAATGTCCTTTTTGTCATCCTCTGCTTGCAGGAACAATAATTGTGCAATGATACTACATGCAGTTTCGCCATTAATTTCTCCACTGATCCAGATAATACGCTCTTGTAATAATCGTGAATAAATATCATAAGCTCGTTCACCTGTTCGTGTTTGCTCAATTACATATGGGACAAAGTTCATTTGATTTCCTCCATCTTCAAGAATTCAGTTATTTTTATGTGCAATTTGGTTTACGATGATAGCCATTTCATAATCAACCATAATTAATATATGCTTATCTTTTAATTTTAAGGATCTTTAAAATTTAGTTCTTCCTAATAAAGCAGTCCCAAAAGGTACACCTTTTTATACTATAGGAAAACTAATGACAAAACGTCTACTTACTCTACTAAATAAACCTTATTATACGCACAAAAAGTAATTAACCTTTTTATACGTTAGAAGGTTACGTAAGCTCAAATTAGCTTCTCATTTTCTCTTATAAATCACAATTAGAACAATCTTGATTGTTCAGGAATAGACGCAAAAGCTTATCAAGACCAAATCGTAAAAAGTCATAAAAAAATAGATAGTGATACATATTAGTCATGTATAATATGTGTCACCATTTTACTTCTTGTTCAACAAACGCGCCCTTTATTAGAACAACTGTTTTTTAATAATTTTAGGTAAACCATCTTTATCGTTTGACAAAGGCTAAATTTGCCATTATCATCAACTCAAACTTATTTACAGGGAGAGGTTAAGATGAAAATTTATGTTGATGCCGATGCTTGTCCAGTAAAAGATATCATTATCTCTGAAGGTACGAATGCTGAAATTCCTGTTATCCTTGTCACTAGTTTTTCTCATTTTTCTAATGCAGAACAACCATCAGGAGTGGAAACCATTTATGTTGATTCTGGAGCAGATGCTGCGGATTATCGTATTATGAGGTTAGCAGAAAAAGGAGATATAATCGTTACGCAAGATTATGGTCTTGCTTCGCTAGGTTTAGCAAAAGGGTGTGCGGTACTTCACCATAATGGGGCTAGCTATACAAATGAAAACATTGACCAATTATTACAAACACGTTATTTGAGTGCAATGGCTCGAAAAAGCGGAAAGCGTACAAAGGGGCCAAAACCATTTACATCAGAAGATAAGGAGAAATTTAAGGGGCTTTTTAAAAGAGCGATTTCACGTTAAAAAAGAATCATCCATTGTTAAGAAAAACCTAGAAAAATAAATTGTCCAAATATTAAACTAACCTGCTCCGTTAGCTTAAGTACATTTCTTAACAATCTTCTCTATTTACTTCAACAAAATTTATCTAATTCGCTCATTAAGTGTTATTCCACAAAAGGGCCCTTAATAAAAAGAAAGAGCACAATTCTTGTTAACATAATGTCTCTTTACGGAGATAAGAAAGCAAAAGAACCCTTGGGGCGGTAGGCTTCCACCAAGGATTTTTCACCCGAATCATGCAACTTTTTATGCATCGTTGATATGACTATGTTCTTTGGATAGTTGAAAGAAACAAGAACGTATAAAAAGTGCACCTTTTATACATATGCTTATACGGAAAAATATAGTATCTCCAGCAAAAATGTGCTATTGTTTATTTGCAGTTATTTCTTTCATATTCAACTACGTGTGAACCCTATTAAAAGCAACCTCGCTTGCCAATGCCGAGGTTGCTTTTTATTTTGTTAACGATAATAATGACTTTCACATCGTATAATAGATTTAAATATTTTGTCCGTAAAAGTATATTTTTCATTTAAATAGACGTTTTTTGAATCATTTTTTCATCGTCTAAAAAGGTGTACCTTTTCGAACTATCTATATTGAACAACCTCAATCATAAATTAACTATACACAGTTAAGGGGATTCTGGTGCAGAAGTGTTGAAATGTTGTTACTAAAAAACTACCAGAAAAAATATCCTTTATATCGCGGTTAAATGTCTGTTTATTGCAATTCTGAGTATTTCTCATAATACTGTTTTTAGTGAAGGAGTTGGGGAGATTGAAAAAAATCATATACTGGATTATTTTTATTTTTTTGATTGTAGCTTATGTGACTGACATAGAAAACATTGACTTAAAGAATTTATTCCCTTTATCACACGAAAATACTACATCCTATGATAAATAAAGGAACTCGCCAAAGTAGTAGCAGGTTTAAGCCTGCTTTTGCTATATAAATGGTTTATATCTTAATTGAGCAACCTACCTAAGATGAATGAATCACCACCTTATAAGTAGTGATATGTAAAACAGAAAAAACCACTAGGATGGATTCTAGTGGTTTTACTGTTTAAAAATCGTTATATTCTTCTAAGTCGTCATCGTCTAATGAGCCAGATATATTTTCTAAATCTGCAACCTTTCCTTCTTTCAGTTGTGGAACCTTCGAAGGCTCTTCTTTTTGGAAGGAATGGTTTCCTACAAAACTTGTCGTTTTTGCTAATGTTTTTAAATCAGCTAATTCATTCTTGATATGTTCAAGCATTTCGTAGGTTTTTTTGTCTTCTATTGCTTTTCTTCCATTAGATGAATCATCTAGATCACGTAGAATTAAAGATGAAATATAGTCCCCTAACTTACGCGATTTAGCATGTTTAGCTAGTTTATTATAAACTTCATCACTCAATCGATTGGTCTTAATCGTAAAGGCGTTTTGACGCTCTGACATCCCTATCACCTACGTTATTAGGATTTAACGGTTTTCTTCTCTGCTGCTTGCTTCTTTTGAACATAACCAATACTACGAATCTCCAAGCCAAATAAATTTAAGTGGCGGCTATCTTGGGGAACCTTATGATACTTCTCCGTACGTTCTTCTCCAATTTTCTCACGCATACTATTCATGATAGCTACTTCTAAAGTGGGAGCTACTCCGCCGCAATATACATACTTACGTAGTTTATTCGCTGGTGGTGGTGCGACGTCATTTAGTTTAGCTAATAAAATCTCCACATATTCTCGTAGTGAAGATTTGATTGTACTTGTTAAATCAATAGATTCACCTGTATTCTCGTTTTTTAATACAAACTTTTGCTTGCTGTAGTTATCGAGAATAAATTGATCAAAGGCACGTAAGTCTGTAAATAATTCTAGAAATTTCTCTTTACGCAATTTATCAATATGAGCTAAATAAGGAATACCTTCAATGCTTTGAAACGATTCACGACTATTGGCAGCTTTCAACCCTTCTGGTAGAATAACCACATCAATGGAACCACCGCCTATGTCCACCATGACTGTTTCACATTCTACATACTCATTCGCATCTTCACGATCTTGAAGCGTTAAGTCTTTTTTTAACGCAAAACGTGCACTTTCTCCCTCTTTTAAGCATGCACTTTCTTCTACTACTACCTTTAAAGTCTTCTCAAAACCAGGCGTATGCACGGTAAACGTATGATCGCCTAAGAAACGATTGGCCATGGCTTTTTGAGCCGCGCCAAATGTGCTTTCTTTCTTAAGGAGCCAGATTGGTAACATGGTAGAAAAATAGTCAATTTCAATTGTATTGTCTTTTTTATCTTTGGCATGTAACGCATGGTAATACGCAATCGCAGCTAAAAAAGTGATGTATGGAATATGACTTGTAATTTTATTATGTAATTTATTAATGTGATTGTTGGCAAGCAATTGACTAGCTGCAATGTCACCTACTAAGAAATAACGCTCTTTCTCTTCTACCTCAATGGTTGTAGAAAGTAAAATGCGCTTCTTAAATTCTTCTGGAGCTGTCACCGCATCTGTAAAGAACGAATCAGCAGCATCTTTTTGCAGTTCGACTACATTCGTTGGGAAATCAAATAGATATCCATCCATAATGTTCATATCGACAGAGTTACCGCAGTCTTTATTAAAGCGTGAAATTTTCATCTATAAACACCTCATTTTTTAAGTTGAACTTATATTCAACTTATTGTACTTGATATAGGATAAATATTCAAGATGTGGGAGCAACATAATTATCTACAAAACATTACATATATCAACAATTATGCAAATTAAGTGGAACTTGTATCCCCTACGATACTCAAATTCATTATCTTATGTACCTTACTTTATATCATGAATATAAAAAGAGTCTGCACCAAAAAAGGACGTCTGGAAAGATCACTGCTGTAGCATTTATGAAGAAAGTAGGAATGAAAAGGCGATATTTTATAATAAGGTAAAAGCTTACAGGGTAAGGAATTAATCCCCTTTTGTATCTCTATGATGTTAGACATGCTAGCAAAATAGGTGATGCTTGCTATTTGTAGTTATTCCAATGCAAGCAATAGGTTAGTCTTTTTTCTAAACTGAACATCTCGACACTGAAGTCATTCATTGAAAAACTTTTAGAGGTTGTGTAAGAAAGTAGTAATTCACTTAAGTTCACACATATAGCTCTGGTAAAAACACTCTAATCCAAAAAAGCACCCTGAAAGGATGCTTAATAGTTAGCCTGTAAAACTTCAATTTTTTTCTTGAGTTTTTGGCTTTCTTCCTCTAATTCAATGATTCTATCTTGGAGTTCTTTATTATCCCAGTTATTTTCTAGCTCTTCAGATAATTCCATTCGCTTTTTATGGATTTCAATTCGTTGTTTAGCCATTTCTTCTACCTCTTTATTTAATTGAAATTGTTCGTATGGATTCATATGAATTCCTCCTTTATTTTTACTTTCAACATAAACAGGCAATCCCTTTAAAATAAAGTCCAGTGAGTGTTGCCCACAAACATAGTGACAGCCCCGAACGCACTAGCAATAAAGCTAAAATTCCATACAGTCCGCATCCAAACTACCAAAGATCCATATGTCTTTCTGAAGGCTACTTCACGCATAAAGATGAGATAAAGTACTGTAAACCCATATACACCAAATGCTACCCATTGGAAAGTTTCTTGAATTTGAGGGGCTACTAAGGCAACTGCTACTAAAGCTACGGTGAAAATGAGGTTCACAACCATAAAAAAGCTTACAAAACGCATCCACTTAAACCCTTTCTCATACAGTTTACCTGCATCTTGGTCTTCTTGTTTTAATTCTTCCATTATTCATTGCCCCTAGTATTTAATTTTTATCTATTATAGCACGCGATATTAGTTTCATTTTTAGATTGCTAGTATTAGTAGTATATTCAATCTTAGGAGATTAGCCGCGAGTATTTTGTAGTTTGTCCATTAGAGTTTCATATCATATTTAATTAAAAGCAGTTTACAAATGTAAACTGCTTTTTTACTGACTACTTAGACTGAAGAATCGCTTCTTTAACATACACTTTGTAGTCAATAATTGCATCCTCTATTATGGGCAGTTCACTTTCTGAATTGATATATCCAGCTAATGGTTTCGTACTTGCCACAAAATAAGGGAGTTTTT
>NZ_JBBOUA010000005.1:0-47500 GCF_038005845.1 Priestia sp. FSL P4-0332 | reverse complement strand
TGTCCCCCGAAGGGGAACGCTCTATCTCTAGAGTTGTCAGAGGATGTCAAGACCTGGTAAGGTTCTTCGCGTTGCTTCGAATTAAACCACATGCTCCACCGCTTGTGCGGGCCCCCGTCAATTCCTTTGAGTTTCAGTCTTGCGACCGTACTCCCCAGGCGGAGTGCTTAATGCGTTAGCTGCAGCACTAAAGGGCGGAAACCCTCTAACACTTAGCACTCATCGTTTACGGCGTGGACTACCAGGGTATCTAATCCTGTTTGCTCCCCACGCTTTCGCGCCTCAGCGTCAGTTACAGACCAAAAAGCCGCCTTCGCCACTGGTGTTCCTCCACATCTCTACGCATTTCACCGCTACACGTGGAATTCCGCTTTTCTCTTCTGCACTCAAGTTCCCCAGTTTCCAATGACCCTCCACGGTTGAGCCGTGGGCTTTCACATCAGACTTAAGAAACCGCCTGCGCGCGCTTTACGCCCAATAATTCCGGATAACGCTTGCCACCTACGTATTACCGCGGCTGCTGGCACGTAGTTAGCCGTGGCTTTCTGGTTAGGTACCGTCAAGGTACGAGCAGTTACTCTCGTACTTGTTCTTCCCTAACAACAGAGTTTTACGACCCGAAAGCCTTCATCACTCACGCGGCGTTGCTCCGTCAGACTTTCGTCCATTGCGGAAGATTCCCTACTGCTGCCTCCCGTAGGAGTCTGGGCCGTGTCTCAGTCCCAGTGTGGCCGATCACCCTCTCAGGTCGGCTATGCATCGTTGCCTTGGTGAGCCGTTACCTCACCAACTAGCTAATGCACCGCGGGCCCATCTGTAAGTGATAGCCGAAACCATCTTTCAATCATCTCCCATGAAGGAGAAGATCCTATCCGGTATTAGCTTCGGTTTCCCGAAGTTATCCCAGTCTTACAGGCAGGTTGCCCACGTGTTACTCACCCGTCCGCCGCTAACGTCATAGAAGCAAGCTTCTAATCAGTTCGCTCGACTTGCATGTATTAGGCACGCCGCCAGCGTTCATCCTGAGCCAGGATCAAACTCTCCGAAGAAATGTTTGACTTGCTCATTTAAAAAATAAAAATTAACGTTGACGTTTGTCGCTTTGTTCAGTTTTCAAAGTTCAATATTCCGTAAAACAAGTTGTCGTTTCAACGACGCTTTATAATAATAAAACATATCAAATGAAACGTCAATAGTTTTTCTAAAAAACATTATTTTTTATTCTCATTGTATTTTACACATCACCGTAACAAGTATTCTCCAAACATGAATTGCTATACTTTACTATTCATGTTCCACACTATTCATGTTCCACCTGTTTACTCTTATTTTCAACTATGAGATTGATTCTAGTAAAATATGAACGACATAAAAGATATAAAGTATTTATGCTCTCTTTATAAGGCATACTTATAAAGAGAGGAGTAGTGATGAGTATGTATTATAACAAAAGAAATCAAGAACCTCCGGTTCAAGAAGAAACAGAAATTTGGGAATGTACAGTAGAAGAGTGTAAAGGGTGGATGAGGAAAGACTTTTCTTACGATAGTCACCAGAAATGTCCTTTGTGTAAAAGTCAGATGGAGGCTAAAAAACGCCTTATTGATAAAATCCCCCGTAACCCCCATAGAAGATAATATAAACCTATGCTTTTAGAAAGATTAAACACTACCTATACATAAAAAAGTCTTTGTTCATATTTGCTTTCTAATTCTATTGTATGTTATAACTAGTTAACCTTGTATCGATCGTCTTGACTAAACCCCAGGCTTTTTTAAAGCCTGGGGTTTCTATTTAACTGATAGTAGATAAATCACGGTATTCTAACTATAAAACCATAAAAAAAGACTCCTTTACAGGAGTCTTTTTTGTGATTACTTTTAATTATGCTTTGTGAACGTTAGCAGCTTGTGCTCCGCGTTGACCTTGCTCGATATCAAAAGTAACTTTTTGACCTTCTTCTAATGATTTGAAACCTTCACCTTGAATAGCACTGAAATGAACGAATACATCGTCTCCGCCTTCGATTTCAATGAAACCGAAACCTTTGTCTGCATTAAACCATTTTACTGTACCTTGTGTCATAATGTTGCCTCCTGCTGTGGAATACTCCACAAATGTATTACCAATCTTGCCCAAACATACTATTTCAAGATAAAAACTTCTAATTAGGGTTTTTTCTTTTCTCAATATACCGAACAAAAATAAGTTAATTGGAGTATAACACATAGGTATACCGATAGCAAATAACGGAAATAGAACCCTAATACAAAAGGTATGGACTGTTGCAACCACCTTACTCTTCTTAATTTGACTATTATAAGAATAAGAATTCTACTCTTCATTTTATGATAGTAAATAATTGCTTTATCCCATTTAATCGTTATAATCATACTTGTCTACGGACTAAACTAAACAGTAAGAAAGAAGTGCCATTATGAGAAAGTTAAAACCCTCTTTTCAAAAACTAGTCAATGAAAACAGACATGAAATACTAGAAGATAAAAAGGTTATGGAAAAGATTGAAGAAAAAATTGAAGCTCGCCAGGAGCAGGCTATAAAGACGAAAACGAAATAAGAGTAGAATAAAAACATCCTATCTAAACGGATGTTTTTTTGTATTGTACTGCTGTCGCATCTCTAAGTAAATGTCTTTTTACAGGATATTTCATCTGCCATGTCGAATCTAGCAAGTCACAAGGAAGGGGCTGTTAATATGAATTCAAAAGAACAAAAGAAGTTGGCAACTACTAGAGAACTAATGAGGAA
Organism: Priestia sp. FSL P4-0332; assembly: GCF_038005845.1. Taxonomy (NCBI): domain Bacteria; kingdom Bacillati; phylum Bacillota; class Bacilli; order Caryophanales; family Bacillaceae; genus Priestia; species Priestia sp. FSL P4-0332. The sequence continues at coordinate 44,731 of NZ_JBBOUA010000005.1, read as the reverse complement.
TGCTAAAGAACAAACTGATTTACCTTCTGAGTTAGAACAAGACTTAGAGAATTTAGAATTACAACGACGAATGAAACAATTAGAGTTAGAAAGTAAGTTCCTAAAAAACCAGAACGATGAACTAGTTTAATTTACAGCACCCGTTCAGAGGTGCTTTTTCAACATTTTAACACTTTTACGTCAGAATCCCCTATCTATGATCAATGCGTATTTGTCTACGTTTCGCACTTTGTTTATGACAAAATCCCCCTACCTTTTTGGAGCAAAACATGTTATAATACGTTTAACCAATACTTTAATTTCGAAAAAGGGTGCGTTTCTTAAAGGAAACGCACCCTTTTTTATTATAATTTACGCAGGCTGAATGTTATTTTCCAAGTCATTATCGTTTTTCTATTAAATAGCTGAGATATGATATAATGAGAATATCTTTCGATTTCAATGCACATGTAATCTTAAGAGGCCAGACTAGTGGTAACTAGCCTGGCTTTTTTATTCACCTATGGTTTTATACTTCTTCATATATGTATAATTCGTATTATGCTTATTTGAAAAAGCATCCTTTTTCATTATGTTCCCTCCCTTTAAAAAAGGCAAATAAAAAAACTGTGGGAGTTTATTTTGTACAAGTGTTATTTTTTTCTTCTATATTTAAATAAACAAGCCCCTCTCTCTTAATTCCACTCACTCTTCATATAGGTTTCCCAGGGCAAAAGCTATAGGGATCCACCTTTCCGTTTCATACGTATGGTATAGATTTTCAGCTACTGGATAGTCTGGCACTTTACCATCAAATATATATAGTGTACTCGGAACATTTTGAGGTATGATTGCTCGATCATCAAACATTAATTCTAAGATAGCCTTACAGAAGTCTTCAGACATCCCTACCCACAGCTTTACATTTTGATTGCTGGGCATATGAATACTGTAATCACCTTTATAACTTATACCTTTTCGTTCCAATGTGCGTTCAATCTCGGCGAATGAGACATTATCCTCTCTCTTCTTAATTAATTCTAAAACAATTTGTTTTATCCTTTCTCTCATTTATAATCCTCCTCATTCTTGACACTGCCATTATAGCAGGTTCTTCACGCAACAAATATCCAAATATAGGTAAATGATATTTTACTTTTAGATTTGAAAAATAAGATAAAGTTATTGACAATGGTAATTATATCCTTTAAACTAAATACAAGTCACTCATTTGAGTGACTTGTATTTGAAGAGTGTGAGGGATTATATGACTAAAACACCGTCTGGATTTAAGCGTTTAAATGCTGATATTCCCGAAGAGTTGTTTAAAGAATTTGCAAAGAGATGTATTGAAGAAGGTGTGAGCAAAAAAGAATTTCTTGTTCAACTTTTGGAAAAAGAACTCTTTAAAGATTCAAAGAAGTAAGGGAAAAAATAAAATAAAAGGGCACTTTCCCTGCCAGGAAAGCACCCCATGTAGAACTCGTAAGGACTTTTATTATAACATGGGTTGCCCTCAAAAAACAGGAGGGTCTTATCATGGATCAAAGTGAAAAACTTTTAATGGAAATTGAACATATTTTGAGTGTGGCATCTGATTTAGTTGATGAAGTTGCTCGACTAAAACGTGTAGAGGAAGAATGCAAAATCCTGAAAGAAAAAGTATTTCTCAATCAATTTACCGTTGCTGAACAACAAGTTTTTGAGCTTGCTTTAGATGGATATTCTGGACGGGAAATGCAGTTAATTCTGTCTAAAGAAGAAGCCACAATCAAATCACAAAGACAAACTATTATACGCAAATTAGGTGTATCCTCTATGAAAGAAGCCGTTAAAAAATTTCAACATTTAGAGTACGAATCACCAAGAAAACTTCTTCAATCTCGATAAACTGACGTGACCTTCAGAGGGACTTCACATCATCAGAATATACACGATAAGTCACCTGTAAAGGGGACTTTATATCCACACTATATACTCAGAAAGGAACCTTAAGACGTCCACCTAAGCAAATTTCGTGGTATCACGGTGAAGCTAGGCTCTGCCTAGCCCCACACACCCTGTGGGGGCAAAAACCCCTTATGCTCTTCAAGATGTTTTTTACGCTTTTTATGTTGATGCAATAAAAACACAGAAAAGGAGAACAAACATGGAGATTAAAGTGAGAAATGTATGTCCGGTTGCTGTGAGTAAAGTAGATCGTTTAGCTAAAGAGAAAGGTCTTTCTAGACAAGCTTTTTTAAAAGAACAAATCGAAACATTATCCATTATGAAAGAAGTAGAAAAACAAGAACAAGCTATTGATGATCTGTATGATCGAACGATAGATATAATGCAAAGATGCTCAGATGCGATGACAAATATGGATCGTACATTCAATAAACTCTTTGGGGAGGATGAAGAAAAATGACAGCAAGTAAACACAGAAGAATGATTTCTTTAAGTGAAGAGGCTGATGAATATCTTCATAAACATATGAAAGAAAGAGGCTATCGTTTTCCAGGGGATGCCATTGCAGATATCATTCGAAAGTATGAACGATTAAAAAATAATGAGCCTGATGAAACATTTTTAGATACTGCTACAATTGACGCAATAGGTCAGGCTTATCTGAAAAGAGCAAATGGATTTTACCAGTACTTAGACGATGAGTTAAGTGAGATAAAAGAAACGACAAAGAATACACAAATAGATACTCGAATATTACTAGAGCTAGTTAATAACTTATACGACCAATTAAATATTCAAAAGTTTAAGTCCACAGAGTTCAATGAAACAGAAGCTACTAAGAAGGCCAAAAGAGTTGCGCTACACAAGATTCAAGAAGAAAAAATGCAGTTCAGGGAAAAAAGAAAACGGGAAGCAGCAGAAGAAATGGACCATTTATTTGAAGATTAACGTTAGAGGTTATAAAAGCAGGCCTTAGCCTGCTTTTTCTGCTTTTATACTATAGTGAGATGAAGAGTTGTAGTAGCTAAGTTCAAAAAGCCATCGTGAGCTTCTGAGAATAAAGAAAGTGTAAAACTATTAAAAAGACATTAAAGAAGCTTATACAAAGCGTAAGAACCTCCTAGAGCCGTCATAAAGAAAAAGATAAAATATACGCTTCCCTCCTCCCTCTCGCAAACAATACAGTAAAAATTAAATGAACTATATAGCGCCGCATTACTTATTACTAACTCCAAGTCGTTTACTTCTCCATTGTTAAATCTAACCATAAGAGTTTAACTTAAGATCAATTTATAACTTATATATAGCTAATAAAGGAGACTCCTGTACGATCTTTTAGTCCAAAACTATCCTTCTTCCTCTATAGTTAAAAGCCACCTATATCATATTATGAGCATATTGAATAGGGTGATTTTTCCTCACCCCATTTACCAAAAAAGGACTAGAAAAAATCACCCTACCAAGAATAGCTATTTACTCTTATCATTAAAAGTGTACAAATTACCAGATCTTTAACGTTATAAAAATGCAGCATTATAACATACTTTTCAATATCTGGGGAGGGGTAAAAAAATACCCCTCCCTAAATTCCACAAATTTAGCTATGATAAAGTCAACTCCTAAAGAAATAACAAACGGATCGTAGCTAAAAATACTTGTTTTGATATATTTTGCTAATTTTTTATTGAATTATGAGACGACTTAACGCTATAATTAAATTAACAAAAATGACCGGAATAGAAAAAAGACTTCAACTGTTTAAGTAGTGTACCACCACTCTTAAACCGTTCCCCCTAGTTACGGTAGGGAAAACACTTGTCGAAGTCTCTTGTTAATAGAGTTAGTTTTTCTATAAAATAAAACTTATGGTTTTATTTTATATGAAATTGACATCTATTTCAAGGGCTTAGTTCATCAAAATCACGGCATTGTTTTCCTTTCTTCAGGGAAACAGTGTCTTTTTTGTGTTCCTTAAAGGAGAAGATGAACAAATGACAAAGATATTGACTTGCTATTTACCAGATGTAAATACCTTCAACGGACGATTCAAATGGTTATGGAAAGAAAAGCCTACCCTTCGTAAAAAGAAAGAGGCGTTTTTAGAAACCCTTCGTACATACTTTAAACAACAACAAGAAGCCCTACATAAAGTATTCCCTAAAAAACGTATGGAAATGTTAGATTACGTGATTTATAACCTTGTTGCCACAGGTATTCAAGCGATTCACTCCAAAACACTTATGGAAAAGTTTGATGTATCCCAAAGTACCGTTTCTCGTTTTGTGAAATCGTTAAAAGCAACACCGTTTATGATCGTGGCCCGTTATATCAAAGAAGATACAACAGGCGCTCATCCTGACAGCTATGTGTTTATCCTTAAAAGCCATAAGAATTTTAATCAGATTTGCAATGAGATCTTTTTTGCACATGATACAACAGGTGTCCAAACGCTTGAAAAAGAAGAAATGACAACTCCTGTGACAAGTCCTGTGACAAGTCCAGAAAGTGCTGAAAACGTTGATGCACCAAGCTTTGAGGGCGAAAAAGCATCGTCCCCCTTTATTAACCTTGATTTACCTGAAAATCATTTAAATAATCATTTAATATCTGCTTCACAGTCATTTGCGTATATCAAAGGTGTTCCTAAAAAAGTAAATCATGTGTACGCAGGGAAATATGGTCATCAACTTAAAGACTTTTATGCTCGTATTCAAAATGCTGCAAAAGCAGTAAAACGAGATACAGAGATTGAGATTGTGAAAGAGCAAGTACATGAAGTCGCTTATACAGCCATTGTAGGCTTAGATAAATATGTCCATGAAGCGAATCATAAGGGTACTCCCCTATCACTGGATGACATGTGTCGTCTTGTTTATCAAATTGCTTATAATCAATTTACAAATCTACTTAAAGGGAATATAGAAGAACCAACATCTGAGTCAGACATACATACTGAAGCTGAAACAGCTCTATTTACGCCTAAACATATCATCCGTAAGGAATTGGTTCCTGCTTGGTTACAAGCTGAACAGGAGCAAAAGAAGTCTACACAAGATACAACTCTTTCTCTAGATGAGCAGCTTGAAATGATCCAATTAAAGCAAGATTTAGGGCAAGAACTAACGCCTGAAGAAGAAAACGTGCTCCAAGAGCACAGTACTACATACAGTTCCTTAGAAATGGCGCAATTGAAACAGGATCTAGGACAAGCTTTAACACCAGAAGAACAAGCTTTATTACAAAAACATGCCCAATTACAGGACACCGTTTCGTAATCAAAAAGTGAAGAAATCCCTTAGAAGCTGATGTTTAGTAAGAGTATTATTATTTAGAACATACTTCTAAATAATCAATATATAATTCTATGTAGGAGGAGATCACGATGCCACATAAAATAACCCTAACAGGATCTGCGACAGGACCATTACGAGAATACGACCGTTACGTTGCCTTTGATATGCGAGAAAAAGGTTCACCTTCTGCGCCTAAAGGGTTAAAGAAGAGTACGTTTATTTCGTATACCGTGTTTGTTGCCAAGAAAGCCTTCAATAAAACCGGACTGACAAAAAAGAGTATTATGCATGAAAAGATCTTAGTTCAAGGGGAACCAACGTTAGATATTCCCATTGACGAGTGCCCTGGGGAAATTGGCATCATCTGCTTCCAGATTACCGTTCTCCCGAGTAAAAACGATAAAGAAGCTAATGAGCCGAAAGATAAAAAAGAAGTAAAACAAGAGGTTTCTGCGCCTTCTGAGGTACAGAAGAACAGTGAATATACCAAGCAGGAAGAAAAACAAGATCCTGTTTCTCAGCCTGTAGCAAAAGAAGAGAAAAAGGAAGCTGAAACAGTACAATCAGAATCGAAAGAAACGCCTATTCAGGAGAAAAAGGCTGCGCCAAAACAGAAGCAGCTACCAACTCAGCCAAAAGGGATACAGGATGTCGTGAGCTTTGATGAGATTATCGTTCCTGAAGCCTTCTTAAAGACACGACCAAATCCTGAAAAAACGCAAAAGGTCATTGATTTTGTGAAGCGCACAGGATACTTAGATGAGCCGTTAACGATTGAGAAAGGCTCTAAGATCCTAAAAGATGGCTATCGTCGTTATATTGTGGCCAAAACCGTTAAAATGGAGAAAGTTCCTGTTATCTATGAATATCAAAAATAAAGCATTTTTAGCTAAGAATTGCTAGTTATTCGTAATGGACAGCAGACAACTATAAGGTGTCCCCTTTCATAGTTGTTTGCTGTCTATTTATCTTGAAAGCCACTTTCTACATATAGCTCATCTACTATATGATTTCATTTTCATTTTTGATTGTATTATTATACGTCCTTAAATTAAAAGAATGCTTTAACTTTCCTTTTGGCTCTGCTAAACTTAATCATTTTATCTTTGATATATCATTAGTTAAATGAAGCTATTTTAGAGCTATTACCCCATCTGCATGTTCTGATATCCGAATCCAAGTTGAACTTAAGGTGAACTTTAAAAAAGAATTCGTGTTTGTGAATAAAAAAGGAATTTATTTTTTAGTTAAAATGCATTTTTTGTTGAACTTAAGATTAACTTAAATGTATTTAAACAATAATTAAATCAATAATGAGTTTTTTCCGTTTCCTTTTAATCAATAATGATAGTTATTGATTAAAAGATAAAACAATAATCTTATTCAGGAATTAGTTATTACATTATTATCGCTTTAAGATTTACATAGAAGAAGTTAGCAGTTAATATAGAATCAATAATGAGATAAGAACAATGTTATTAGAATCTACGTTAATAATCCCATGGTACGTTTCACTTCAAAATCAATTGCATGATTCTTGTATTATATTAATTATTAATTGACATATGGAGGTGTAGTTATGTCTGAAAAATTGTACTTACCAAAAGAAGTGGTAAATATACTGAGTATCTCTGGAGATTTGCTTCGTAAATGGTGCGAAGAATTCAATATTATTACAGAGTGGACAGGCACTGATTATGGAAAAGGTCATAGAAGGTTTACAAAAGAGAATCTAGAGACACTTAACAGTATAAAGAAGAAAATTCATGAGCAAGGTTGGTCCTGGGATCAAGTGAAACAATGGCGTAATGGTGAAGAAATGACTATTAATGACCACGTAGAACGGTCTATATTAGAAAAGAAGATAGATCACCTAATTGAAGGTCAGAACCAACAAATAGAATTTAACAGGATTCTTTCAGAAAAATTGGAGCTTCTAACAAAGGAACTTATTTCTACTCAAAAAGAATTAGCTATTGCAAATAAAGAAATTGCAGCAACAAAGCAGCAAATGATTGAAGTGAAAACAGAAAATAAAGACTTAGAAGCATACATAGAAAACAGCCTAAAAAAACGTGATAAAGTTCTTCTTGAAAACATTAGAAAAACTCAAGAAACGCTAAAAGATAATTCAGCTGAACAGGAGTTAAATCAAAACAAACAGAATTTTGAAGAACTGATAAATACTAATCTAAAAGAGTTATTAAAACAAAGAGATGAAGACCTTTTAAATGCATTTACTCATACTCAAAAAGAGTTGATTAAAGAACAAAATCAAAAGAAGACATTATGGCAAAAGCTATTCTCAAACTAGGAAAAATCATTCCTAGTTTTTTATTTTGTTAACTAATAAATAATAGAAAACAATAATATCTTTATTTAATTATTTATCAATTTCATAAAAATATCTAAATCGGAATTTACTTATGATTGCTTTAATTATCATTTTAAGATTAATTTTATGTTTAACTGAATTTTATTGCTTGATTATAACAAATATTCTGTAAAATTATTGAAAACATCAATGTGCAAAAAATCAATAATTTAAAAGATAATTCATTTATTCTTTTACAAACACAACTCTAAAGTGTTTTAAATTTAATAAAACCGGAAATGAATCATTATTGTTTTATTTCCGAGTTTATAGATTTGTAATTCCCTAAATAAAACAGGAATTCGAAAGTAGATTTTTATTTCACAAAAGATTTAATCCTCTAAAAATAAAACTCTAACATTTATCAATGCCACATTTAGCTCATCTGGCACCATGACAACTTTGTTATATCTAAATTATTGACTCAAATCCAGTAGATATTACACTTTAAAATTAAGATAGCACTATTTAATGATTTATTAGATTAATCTCTTTAGATAGTTTATGTTTATATAGCTAAATGCATCGCTGAATCAGAAAAAACCATCACGATGAGGGGAGAGGGCAAATATTTAATCTATGACGTTAGTAAATAGCTAAACATGATAATATACCCTCAATTGAGAATACCGATTACTATAGTAACAATAGCATTACAAGGTATAATATCTCGTTCTCTTATTAATTGAAGGTTTTAACGTATATACCTAGAATAGTTCTCTTGATAAGAGGAGGTGATCATATGTTGAGAGTCATAACCGCAGAAGCAGCATATACCACCGAAGAATTAGCTGATATACTTGGTTTGCCCATATCGACTATACGAAAATACAACTTCCATTTTTCTAAAATTGGTCTGCAGTTTACAAAAAAACAAGGTAGATTAGCTTATACAAATGACGATGTTACCATCTTTCATGAACTAAAAAAAATGTATGCCAATTCCGAAATGACCCTAGAAAAAGCCGTTATAACCGTTGCAAAAAAATTCAACTTAGTACAAATACTAGACACTCCACCTAACATTTCAACTGAAAAACAAACCCTTATCTTAGAACCACTTGAAGCACAAATAAAAGAGATACAAAGCTATATCGATGCAAAATTCGAGGAACGCGAACGTCAATTAATCTCAATGGCTCGTGAAATTCGAGCGTTAAAAAAAGCACAACAACAAAAGAAGAGTTTTTATAAGTGGTTAAAAACCTTTTTTGAAAAATGATTTGCTAGAATGGTGGTATCTCGTTATCTAATATTCACAAAAAAAAACCTTTTCCCTCTAGGTAAAGGTTTTTTTTGTGAAGTCCAATTTCAAAGAATATCGATAACAAAGACCGCCCATTACTTATCAGTGTATAAGGCGGTCTTAACTGTATTCATGCTATATGATTATGACAAAAATATCGACATTATTCTAACTCTGCATAAGTAATATTTATATATTGTTTATTTTATAGTTTATTATATGTGATAAATAAATTTTATTGCGGAATTTTTTCCCTAAAATGAATATTTTTTTTGAAAGTGTCAATCCTTTATAAAAAGGAGTGTGCTCTTATGCCTAAGATAACCCAAAAGAGTAAATTAGGAAAATACTTAATGAACAAAGGCTATAATCAAACGGAAATAGTTAAAGTAACTAAGATGGATAGAAAAACAGTTAGCAAGATTTACAATGATTCAAATTACATCCCATCAGGTACCACGATTAAGAAAATTATGAATGTCTTAAAAAAAATTGACCCAAAACTGAAAGTAGAGGACTTTTTTAATTTATAAGCCCTATTGTGGGTAAGTAGGGCTTATTTATTGTACTAAAGACAAAGAACTTTATAAAAAGGAGCTTTTATAAAAGTTTACTAGCAAGCTATATACAGAAGAAAATGAGCATACTACTCCAAATTTTGATAAAAACGGTAAATTGGAAATTCCATGATTTCTTCTTTTTCCTTCCCAGTAAGAGTAGCAAATATTCTCTTCGCTTTTACTTTATTTTTCAACAAAACTTCACATGCAAAACATATTGTTTGCTCGTTATTCATTTCTGCTCTTTCTGTTATGTTGTAAAGATCATTTTTTTCCTCTTCTGATAATGCATGGCCTTGCTTGAGTTTAATGATATAAATATTAACCTTTGCAATATCATCTTCTGGATACTTAGCTAAGTATCGTTGGTTTAGATCAAGAGCAAATTCTAAATAGCTTTCATCATGGGATTTATCGTAAAAGTCTATATACTCTAAAGAACTAGTAATTGTTAAGTCAGCTTGTATATCATGATGTTCATCGGCAAAAGATAATTTTACTATGTCAAAATCAAAGTTTGTATCTTTCACCATTTCTTCAATTTTTCGAGAAGCGAAAATGCTTACTTTTTGGTCATGATTTTCCCGATTATCAGATAACATAACAGGTTCAACAGTATCCTGCCCGTGATTACTAGCTACATCTGTTATAGACGAATATCTACTCGTTATTTTTAACGCTTCTTCACTATAAAGGTTAAGGAAACATCCATCTGCATACACTAATGCTAGTTTCACATATTTGGAAAGTTCAATATTGATTATCTCCGTTTTTTCTAGTTTTTCTTGATGAATATTTAGTAAGCTATATTGTTTATTTTTAAAGATATTGATTATAGCATTGAATAGGGAAGGGAAATCTTCCTTATCATCAAATATATAATTTTCACTTATTCCAATTTGAGTACAAATATCTCTCAGTTCTTTGTAGGATTCAATCTCTTCCTCAATTTGTTGGAGATGCCCCTTTAAATTTAATGTTCCACCAGATAACTGTAAAGATTGAAAGGGAAACTTATTGCGCTGTATGTAATAGTTTAGTAATCGTAAACATTTCATATAGGAACCGAGACTTTTTACTCTTTCTAGATGGAATAGACCAGATTTCTTTCTCCTATCAAAATCCAACGTTAAAGTATCTTCTATAACGACCTTGAATCCCTTCTCTGTTTCAATGATTTGGTAAGTAACAAGGGTGGATTCACTGTTCATATAAACGACTTCGTTTTTTCCAATTTTCAACTCATCTATTTTAACTTCCTCCACTGGTAACTTAATCCCGTCGTCTGGGATACCATATACGTGAATCATCCCTTCATATAAATTAAAAGCTTTCTTTTGCATGTTAACAAGATCTACTTTGTAATGCGTAGATTCTTTGTTTTCGGATGTTTCAGTAGAGCGTGTTTGCTGTTTGTCTACCTCTTCTATAAATGTGTGACGTAAAGGATCTAAATCTTCATTTTTTATTTTTTTGAAATCAAAGGAAATAGATTTCTTTTCACTTGAATTAAGATGAGATAAGAGTGATCTAACTTTTAGTGGGGCTAATATCCGATAATACGCTAGCTGTTCAAGAGTTGTTGTATCAGTTTCTAGATCTTTTGCTGCAACCTTTTTTGGGGTTTTTGTTGTAACCATTCAATTCTCTCCTTCTTCATGATGAACATTTAAGTCGTTAAAAACTCATCGAATCCTAGTATAGCAACAACGAAACAGCATTCGTTAGATAAATTAAATCCAACGATTGTATTTCTCAGCTATTTCTTAGTCAATGAAATGGGTTTACTATCAAAATTATAGACAATCCAAGTCCAAACAAAATAACATGAAAAAGGGCACTTTCCCGGCTAGGAAAGCACCCCCATGTCAAAACTTAGTACGTAACGGACTTTTATTATAACATAGGTTGCCCTCAAAAAGTAGGAGGGCCTTATCATGGATAAAAGCGAAAAACTATTGAAAAACTCTTAATGGGTATTGAAAATATCTTGAGTGTGGCGTCTGATTTAGTTGATGAAGTTGCTGGGCTAAAGAGTGCAGAAAAAGAATGTAAAACCCTGGAATAGAAAGTATTTATGAATCAAATAACTCAAGCAGAACAAGAAGTCTTTGCTCTTTCTATTGATGGTCATTCTATCTCAGAAATACAAGATATTCTCCATAAAGAAGAGTGCACAATTAAGAATCAAAGAAGGAGGATCTTGAAAAAGTTGAACACGCAGTCTATGACAGAAGCTGTTAAATAGTTTCAAAATCTACATCAAGAACCCTCACAAAAACTAATATGTCTTTCTTAACTATATATTAGCCTTTAAGGCTATAGGAGCAGACTTAAGCCTGCTTTTGATACATCTCGTATCAAAAATAATACAAGATGTATCATTTTCTATACATAAATGTTTCATAGCTGGTGAAATATTTATGTGAATGATTTATATCCTAATTGAGCAGACTATTGAAAAGATGGAGAGATGTTCATTTTCAATCCTTCATTGTGTGCTATGAATAAGCTAAGAGAAAAACCTACTGAACATGGGATTGACCCCATAGACAGTAGGTTTTTCTCTTCTCTATACATAAGTTCTTACTAACTTGAACAAACTAATCCAGAGGTCAATATATGATTTCAAAAACAACTTCTAATTACTCACTATTCATAGAGAAAACTACTGGAGCATGGTCAGTAGTTTTTCTGTTTTTACGCTGTATATGGTAGACATGTTTAGTTAACATAAGATCAATAAAGTATAGAATCTTCTCAACAGGGCAGACTGCTAAAGTTCGTTGGATCATATACAATACCTGTTGTATATAAAATAGCTTTATTTCTTGTTGCAGTTGCAGACTTCCTAACAAGTCTGTTTCTTTTTATTTAATAATTATAAAAATGAATAATAAATAACATCTTGAGCAAACTACTCAAGATGGATGAATCATCACTTAGCTAACTCCTAAAAACAGAAAAACTCCCTTAACGCATTGGGGGAGTTTTTCTGTTTTTAGGCTGTATAAAGTATACAACTTTAGTTAACATAATCACTCTTCAAGGAAGCAAGAAAGCAAAAGAACCCTTACAGGAAAAGGGTTCTTTTGTGGGCGCCTTTAATCGGATATGCAGCTTTTTATACACCTTTGATATGACGGTGATCTCTCCAGGTGTGTGTGAAGAAAAGGCGTATAAAAAGACTACCCTTTATACATATGTCGATTCATCCAAAAATAGCCATTATGGCAAAAATGTGCTATTGTTTACTTGCGGTTATATTTTGGTACTTTATAATTAGCAATCCTAGTAAAAAGCTATCCCGGCATTATCTGCCGAGATAGCTTTTTGTATTCTTTATCATTAAGTGAGGTTAATTTTAATCCCACCGGAAGAAGCTGATTCCCTTGGCTTTCCATCTCTTTGCTGTTTCGCAGAACCCTTGTATTTCTCCATGAGTTCATGAATACTTGCTACTTGTATAATGCGAATATGTTCAGAATGAACAGCATACCGAACAGGTGTAATCAAAATGACAGAAGGGAAAATCGCTGATCGGTCCTCAGGCTGCCAATGCAATGCCTTCCATTCATCCGAAAAGAAAAACTCCTCATAGAGATTGATCTTCGCTTGCATTTTCTGTTCGGAATACTGATTTCTCTGAATTTCAATCCAAAACGGAGATCCTTTAAAAATACAAAAGAGATCCGGTTCAATACCTCCTTTTCGTCCAGTAGGCTTATCTTCGACAATGAGCTGTTTTGGTGGGGTATACGTACACATTTGTTTATAGACATCCAAGATAGAAAGGAAATGTAATATTTTTTGAGAGTTCTTTTTAATCTTTGCATCCACGGGCAAATAGACGGTCGGAGAATACTGCTGTGTGCGTTCAATTACCCCTAATCGATATAAACGTACCATCACACTATTACATGCATTTACGGGCGATTTCAGTTGTTTAAAGAAGAGGTCAACTAATGAGTCTCGATCCACGGCTCTAAATTGATTAATAAACGCTATGATGTCTTTATCACGTTGAGATAAACGGAAACTCATCGCTGCTCCTCCTTCTCTAACAACCCAAAAATAGACTGTGACACGACTTCGAGTTGCGGCTCAGGGTCTTTCACACGTGTTTTATAAGGCGAAAGTATTTCCTTACAAGCTCCTTCATCTAAGAAAAAGGCTTGAAACTCTTTCACCTCGTCAATTTTAATTTTCATGCGCCCCCTGGCTGCGGCATCGATTTCTTCCGCACCGATTACCCCGGCTACTTTCGCATTTATGGCATCGGCCTGCCTTCCAGAGATCCGAACCCGTAAGTTTGCTTTGAGTGCGGAATTCAACAAATCGGCATCAGGACGCTGCATGGCAATAATCGTATGAACACCTAGTGCTCGACCTTGGCTGGCAAACTGTTGGATCATCTCTACAAGATCCGTTTCTCTCTTGATGATGCTCATCTCATCTACAACCACGACAATCCGAGGCAGCTTAAAAGGAAGCCTGCTTATGTGTGTGAACCCATGCTCTAACAGTAAATCGCCTCTTCGATACATTTCAGCTCGTAATAAAGAAAAAGGTTTTCTCATATCCTTTGCCTCGAAGCAAAGCGCATCTACATGCTCAATCCCATGAAACAGCCCCAAATCAGCTCGTTTGAGATCGACTAATACTAAGCGCAAGTCTTCAGGGGAGGCATATTTCACCCATGTTGTGAGGATCACACGCATGAGACTGCTTTTTCCGGCTCCAATTTCGCCAGAAATGAGTAACGTTTCTAAATCCGCAAAATCCCATAAAACGGGGTTTCCATAGATTTCTTGACCAATGCATACAGGAAGCTCCATTTTCTCAATATGAGGATGAATGACTTCATAATCATAATTGAGCATCTTAGGTAGGCTTTTGTGATGAACAGTAATACTAAAGTTCTTTAAGCTGCCATTCACTTCAATATTGCTGCCTAATACTTGTCGTAATGCCCATCTTTTTTTCGTTAAAAGTTCAGGATCAATGCCATTCAGTAAGGAAAAAGCATACCGAGTGTAGGTGTTCTGATGATCGATCTGATGGATCTTCGGAAATTGATAGGAGGTACGATCCCCACGCTTTATGACTCGATAAATCTCTGCTGTACGAAACGCTTGAATAAGCTTTCCACGCAATTTTAGTTTCTCAAACATCTAAAACCCTCCTCAAAACATAAATGTCGCAAAGAAGTAAAATAAGGCCCCATAAAAAGTGACAGGCAAGATAAACCGCATCACTTTTTCAAACTGATCAACAAGATCAATGACACCCCATCGCTCTAATATTCGTTCGATGATAGCAATCCCTAAGACAATGCCTCCTAGGGTCAAAATAGTGGGATCAAGCATAGCAACTGGACTAAAAGGAACAAACGAATAAGTCTTAAAAGGACGAGGTTTTATGGAGGAAGTTAAAGAAGATTTATGACAGAAGTTTCGAAAGTCAAACCATTGTGTTTTTCTCATGTTGGTACCTACTTTCATTCTTTTTATTTTTTCGCCTTTCATGTCTCAGTTATTTCAGCTCAACACATCCGGTCGCCCCCTTCGCCTCTTCGGCTCAGCTCCCTTACAGGTTCTACGAAAGGCTTCACAAGGCGTATACAGCTTGTATTAACGCGGTAGCGATACTGAACTAACTACTGGTTAAGTAAGGAAGTAACAATTCTTTAGATACTATGTAGCTACTTCAGTAAGCTTGCCTGTCCAATCAAAAAATAATAAAGAACCCTTACCGCAGTAGGTAAGGGGTAGATGGTGATGTAAGAAGTGCTGGGTTTTTATATGCTGGGGGTTGTCCTATTTGCTTATCTTTTTCATGAAATGGACGAGAAATCGAAGGTGTCCAAACGACTAAAGAAGACTGCAAAAAGAAGCAAGGGGAGTCTGATGAACCTACGAGTGAATAAAAAAGAGAAGGGAAGTCCTTCTCTTTTCATTATCTAAACTCAAATAAGTGTCGTTTAGCAATCATTTTTAATTGCTGCAGAAGAACTTGTACGAATAGAAAAGTATTACTTCTTTCCAGCACACTTAAATTAATAAGCTAAGCTAAATAACCCTTTAATATGTGATAAATACCGAACATCACTTGCTTGTTTCATAAGTGCTGCGGGTACCCCTTTTAGTTCTGTTTTATTTTCACCAACTGTGCCAACTGCATCTTTACGTCCAAGGCTGGCTAGCGTACCGGAGAAAATAGGCACAAACGGCTTCAGTACACCTCCACGTATGGAGATAGCCAAGTTTACACCTATATTTTCTCCCATCTGCCAAGCTAATTGAGCAGTAGGAGGATAGGTAGTCCCATCGGGTCCCATGACCACTGCGCTGTCACCAGCAACGAATATATCATCTTGAGATGGAGGTTGGAGAAATTCATTTACTAGTACACGACCGCGACTTACTTCCATATTGGAGTTAGCAACTACGGAATTTCCTTGAACTCCTCCAGCCCAAACTAGTGTTTCTGTTTCAATTTTACGACCGTCTTTAAGTTCGACAATTTTCCCGTCCACTCTTGTTACTGGAGTACCAGTAATAAATGTAACTCCTCGTTTAGTTAAACTTGTATAAGCTCGCTCAACAAGCTTCGGAGGAAATCCTGCAAGAACAGTAGGAGAGGCTTCCACACAGTACAGTGAAATTCCCTTTGGATCAACACCATATTTTAGGCTTAGACTTGGCATTAGATCAGCGTATTCACCAACGAGTTCAGTACCCGTTAAGCCTGCGCCTCCTACCACAATTGTACCCGCAGCTTTATTATTGGTTTTACTGTATTCAGCAATACGCTCTTCTACATGAGTACGCAGACGATTTGCATCCTCTACAGACTTAAGAACAAAGCTATTTTCTTTTAAACCAGGAATATCAAAGTAGGCTGTTTCACTGCCAAGAGCTACCACTAAATAATCATAAGTTAACGTTGTGCCATCTTCCAGAGATACTTCATGCTTGTTTGGCGAAATACCATTAACCGTTGAGATTTTCAAATCTACATGATAGTTTTTTAGAAGCTTATCAAGAGGTAAAGATACTGCCTTTTCAGAAATACTTCCTGCAGCTAAACGATGTAATTCCGTAATAATTTGGTGCGTAGAGAAGCGATTCACCATCGTAATTTTTGCATCATTTTCATTTAGATGTTCACGTGCTTTCATGGCAGCTAATAAACCGCCATAACCGCCTCCCAAAATTAAAATATGTTTCGACATCGTTCATCCTCCATTATAAGTTATTTCTGTTTCTCGTTTGTAATATCTAAGTATGCTTGTATAAATCTAAATAACTTTTGAGCTTGCGGGTCTTTGAGCATATGCAGTAACCCAAATAAACCTATAGTAGAAGAATTAGCTTCAGCTCGGTCTTTCGCCTCGATTGCATTTGCTGCAAGGTTTTTTACATTTTCTTCTAATGGTTCAATGAATTGTTGCATTGCCCCCACGGTGTCTTTTTTTAATACATCATCTGTTACTAATGAATGTGCCGTATCGTAAGTTCTTATCAACACAATTAACATTTCAGATAACTTTGGCAAGTTATCTATAAGTACATTAAGAGATTGTTGTATTTCAGGCTTTAATAATCGATTTAATACATCTATTTGTTCTTCTGTTGTGACTGCAGCATGACTGTCGAGGTTACTCTCTGATTTTGAAGCCTGATCAACAACTGATTTGGACATAATTATAAGCCTCCTTTGTATTATTTTTTCCTAGTGATTATAATCCCCGACTTGTTTGTCAACGATACAGAAATCTCTTGTTGTCATGTATAAATAAATGTAAAGAACAAAAAAAGCTCTAGCTAAATCGTCAAAGCAATTTAGCTAGAGCTTTTTTTTGAGAAGTATTGTCGAGTATCTGTTCTTTGTTTCTCAGGTAAAACATGGTTAAGTTCCTTATCTAACCATGCAAGAGTTTTATAACGAAGAAATTCACGCATCTGTTCTTCTGCCTCAAGCATGACCAAATTAATTGTACAAGTAGAATTGCTGGATTCACAGGAACTACAGTTCTTGTCTCGATATAATATACCGTTTTGTACAATATTTTTACATTGGAAAATAGGTTTGGGTCCTTCGACAGCTTGTATTACATCCCAAAAGGAAATCTCTTCTGGAGACTTAGCTAATCTATATCCTCCCTTTACACCAGGAACGGAACTGACAATACCAGCTTTAGATAATTTACCGAAAACTTTCGAAAGAAATGTCTCCGAAAGTCCTTGAAATTCTGCTAAATCTTTTATTCCAACACTTTCTTTTGAAGGCGTATCAATTAAATAAACAAGACAATGTAATGCATATTCAACCCCGACGCTATACTGCATATAAACTCACCTGCTTTTGGTTTTAAGGGTTATCAAATTGTATCTTAGGAGTATTTTGGGTGTTTGTCAAATAGAAGAAATCTGGTTCAGTATATTATTTTTTTCATTTGACAAAAATAATCATAAGGTTTATATTAAAGACCGTATTAATCGACGATTAAATCAGTCTTTAATTAAAATGCAGATTAAAGGAGAAATACAAATGAATAAAACACTTATTATTAACGCACATCCAAAAGTAGACGATACTTCTTCATATAGCTTGAAGGTTTTTCATCACTTTTTGAAAAGGTATAAAGAATTGATTCCTAGTAGCGAGACAATTGAACAAATTAATCTATACAGTGATGTAGTACCCATGGTAGATAACACGGTTTTAAGTGCATGGGAAAAACAACGAAATGGACAAGAACTAACGAGCCAAGAAAAAGAAGTAACGGATCGTATGTCTGAGGTTTTACACCAATTTAAAAGTGCAGATACGTATGTCATTGTTTTACCTTTGCATAATTTTAATATTCCATCGAAGTTAAAAGATTATATGGATAATATTATGATCGCACGTGAGACGTTTAAATATACAGAAACTGGATCAGTGGGTTTACTTAAGGACGGACGAAGAATGCTTGTTATCCAAGCAAGTGGCGGAATCTATACAAATAATGATTGGTATACAGATGTTGAATACTCTCACAAATACCTGAAATCAATGTTTAATTTCCTTGGGATTGAAGATTATCAAATCGTTCGTGCACAAGGAACGAATGTATTAGATCCAAATGAGGTAATAGAAAAAGCGTATGAAGAAGTGGAAGAAGCTGCTAAGAGATTAGCAACCAAGTAGAATTTATTTAATAAAGGAGACGAAAGTTTATGAGAATTATTGTCGCAGGTGGAACAGGTGTCATTGGGCGTTTTATGTTACCTAAATTAGTAAAAGATGGACATGAAGTATTCGCTATGACAAAGGATAGTAAAGCTAACAAGTTTCTTAAAGAAGTAGGTGTAACTCCTGTACAAGCAGATGCATTAAATAGTGAGGCTGTGCTTGCTGCCTTTCAAAAGGTTCAGCCTGAGGTTGTAATCCACCAGCTTACTTCACTAGGAAGTGTCAACCTGGAAGATAACGCTAAAATTAGAGTTGTTGGAACCAGAAACTTAGTAGATGCTAGTAAAGCTGTAGGTGTAAAAAAAATAATTGCCCAAAGTCTTGCTTTTACGTATGAACCAGGAGAAACTCCTGCAACGGAAGATGTACCTTTAGATTTTGAAGCACCAACTCCTAGAAAAATAAATGTCGATGGGGTAGCATCTCTCGAGTCAGCTGCTGCTGAATTACCGGAATACGTTATTCTTCGGTATGGACTGCTTTATGGGCCAGGTACATGGTATGACAAAGACGGAATGATTGGTCAACAGGTATTAAAAGGTCAAGTGAAAGCAACAGATAGTGTAATCTCATTCTTACATGTAGAAGATGCAGCGCAAGCTGCAGTTGAGGCTTTAAAATGGCCAAGTGGTCCAATTAATGTTGTAGATAACGAACCGGCTTCAGGAAAAGAATGGCTTCCTGTCTTCGCTTCTGCGATTGGCGCACCAGAACCTCAAAAAGAAGATGGAAGTGAACGAGGAGAGCGTGGAGCTTCAAACAAAAAAGCTAAAACAGAATATGGTTGGAAACCTCTCTATCGAACTTGGCGCACTGGTTTCGAACAATCATTAAAAAACTGATAATATCTGTGTGAGTAAAAACTCTTTATTTTAAATTAATTATTTTTATACCTGTGGTTATTATTCTTAAGATAAAAAGCAACCCTTTGGAGTTGCTTTTTTTATTGACTTATATGCTGCAAAATTTTATGAAGGACTTCTTGTATTATATACAAGCTATTTGGAATTGCATGATAATCTGCAATTGAAAAGGTCATATAGGTTCTACATCTCGATCAAATAGTTTTGTACCAGAGCCGAAGACTTAACGATAGTAACGGAATTTTTGAAATCAGGAATATCAAGATCTATTTCTTGCTCCTTTATTTCTTCCAGGTTAATCACTCTTTTCTATTTGACTTTTCTTAGACTAACACAATTACAGCCATATAAAATGGGCATGTTAAAATCACTCTGGTTTTTCCACTAGTTGCATCTGGAAAATTTGAGTTTCCTGAATACCTGCTCTTTGGAGTTCCTCTTTAAATGCTTCTCCTTCTTTTAGTTTAATGATTCTCTTTGAACCGTCCTGTAACGTGTATACTCTAAAATTGTATATGAATGTACCTCCACCAAAATAAATGCTTCTTGTAGACGATTTCTTCAGGAACTAAGCCAAACGAACATCGATGAGCTCGCTTAACCTCATTTTATTCTTTAACTCAAATACGTCATCGATGAAAATAAATAAATCCCCGAGAGAATCAACAAACTGAATGAATCCTGTCTCTGTTATGCATTGGCCTCTCTTATAATATGTAAGATACACTTGTTTATTTGTATGTAAGGCTTCAATCAAGATGAAATTAATCTGTTCCATTTGCTCGTCTGTTAAAACAGGTTGAGCTACTTCTGCTTGCTTATTTATCATTTCTTTTAACCCTATGTATTGCTCTGGCATAGTGGCGAATGGACGCCATTTTTTCATTCCTCTAGATTCCATATCTTTTTCCTCCTTAAGCTTTATGACCACCCATAAGGCTATTTCGATAACGAGCTGTTGAATGAGGAAGGTGACTAGACGCACGTAGTACACTATTCTTGCCATAACGCAGTCGAATATCATCAATCGTTTTGGCAAGAGCATAGGCTCTTTCACGCTGATCGATGTCCTCAAATAAGCTCATTTGCTCCTCTTCTTGAATGCTCGTATTCGATAATGAAATGCCAATGGAGCGAATTGGCATCCCACTATCAAATGTATGTAGAATGGTTAAACAATACGGAAAGATATCTTGGCTTAAATTCGAAGCTCGCCCCATTTTCTTTTGTCTGGAGAATCCTCTACCTGTTTGTTTGCTGTAGCCAATTGATAAATGGATCGTTTGAGCCACCACTTGATGCATGCGTAAACGGAAACACACATCATCCAAGAGCTCCAATAGCAATAACTCCACTTCTTTTCGGTTTGTATAATCACGGAATAGAATTTGACTCTTTCCAAAGGAACGAGAGCTAGGAATATATACATCAGAAATGCGACTGTAATCAATCCCGTTCGAATGTTGGTGTAACTCTTCGCCTAGTATGCCAAATTCTTTTTGTAACATCTCTTTTGAAGAAAGAGCGAGTTCTTTGATAGAGTGAATGCCCAAACGATTTAAGCGTCTTTCCGTAGCAGACGAGATCCCCCAGAAATCCTTCATCGGATGAATGGACCATAACTTAAAGGGAATATCCTCATATCGCCAATATGCAACCCCTGTGGGGCTATTCTTGGCCTCATGATCCAAGCTCACCTTAGCCAGTAAGAGATTTGGACCAATTCCTGCGGTAGCTGTCAGCCGTGTCTTGCGATAAATCTCATGGATGATTTTATGAGCTAATTCTTCTGGTGTTTTAGCGAATAAATGCAAAGAAGCTGTCGCATCAATAAACAACTCATCAATGCTATACGCGTGAAAGTCCTCAGGAGCCACATACTGTAACACCAAACTAGAAATATAGTTCGAAGCCTTGATATATCTCTCCATGGAGGGATTCACCACATGGATATCTTTCCTTTTAGGAATATCGAAAAGACGACTTCCTGTTTTGATCCCTTCTTTCTTTAATAGGGGTGTGGCAGCTAACACAACCGATCCTGATCGTTTGATATCTCCTACCACCGCAAGCCTTGTTTTCAAAGGATCTAAGTCCTGTATGACAGAAGAAACCGAAGCAAAGAACGCCTTCATGTCGATACATATAATGACTCTGTTTGGTAGCTGCCCATAATCCATTAAAAGAACTCCTTAAATAAAAGAACGTACGTTCTCTATATTATATACGAACAAACGTTCTTTATTCAATAAAAACTCTAAAGTTTTCCCGATTATTGTTACAATCAGAAGAACAAATACTCTATATGAATAAGGATGAAGGGGAATCTATGATTAAAGCTTTCAGCGCATTTTTACTGACTACTATTATTTCTTTTGTTGTAATGGTTGGTGCGTTACTAATTTGGGTTGCTATACAAGCAAATCACATAACTGATGATCCATCACTTGCAGACGGATTAGGGTTTGCAGTTGCTTATGGGGAAATAGCTGCTGTTCCCATTTCGCTTGCAATAGAAATCTTTGGTGGTATTATTGGTTACTTGAGAAATTGAATCTAAAAATCCTATTTATTATTTAGGGAGAAGTTACAAAATGTATCAAATGAGGATCTTTACATTAAGAGATGGTACCAAAAGGAAAATAAAGATCGAAGAGGGAATGACCCTACAAGATGAATTGAAAGAAGCAGGAATTACAGAATCAGATATATTTCAAATGCAATTAGTAATCCAAGATGATAAAACGTAATTCTAGTTGTTCAAATTGCTAAAAAGGCAACCACTTAATATTTAGTGGTTGCCTTTTCTTATTAAAATGGTAATGAAGTTGAACCCTTTTCAACTTTTAAATGTACAATTTCACTTATCTTAATTGAGTCACCATTCTTAAATAGAACAAAATTATCCATATTTTCCTGACCTTCAAAGTATGCTGTTAGTTGAGTTTGAATTTGGCTTTCATACCCATAACCAGACATTTCAATCGAACCATACACATCAAAATTCTGTTTTGTTTTGACACTGATTAAATACTGAATTTCAGGTTTGTCTGACGGTTGTTCAATGTTTATAATTTCTTGTAATGTAATCATTGTATCCCTCATCTCAAGGTATGTTTTAGCTTCAACCTACAATTCTATTTGTCTACTTATATTCTTTTTCTAGTTCATCTCTGCAATTATATATTTTACCAGAAAATTGAGCATACTAATATAACTAAGAACGTGTAGGAAGTGAGATGAACTAAAGAATGGGCATTTCTAAATTTGATAAGTGTGTTGTAATCGAGGAAAAAGCTATCATTAGTAGAAGAGAACAATTTTATAAAATCATTAATGAAACAATAGATGAACCACAAGAGGAAAGATTAATTTTTACAACGCTTCATCACATTGCTTTTTGTGACTACTTGCTAGGAACAGAAGTAAAAGAAAATCATCGACTGAAATCCATACTAACTATTGTTAATAGAAAGAAGAGTACGGATTACACGTTATCTGATTTTCATATTAGTTTTTAGCTCTCTTATGTAAAAAAAGTGTCCATAAAAGCATATAAAAAACAACGAACGTTCATAAAGTCTTCTTCAAATTTTAAGAACGCGAAAGAAAGTAAAATATAATACTTTTTTATGTTCATAAACGTATACGTTTACGGAAGTCGTATTTGATTCTATTTTAAAATGTACATTTAAACAACAATTTAAAATACATTTCCTTTATATATATACATATTTTTAATGCTTTGAGCACAATACCCAAGGTAGATAAATCATCACTTTACGACTAACTTTCAATAAACAGAAAATCCACTGATTAGGCCCAGTGGATTTTCTGTTTTTAAGCTATATAGGTATCCCCTATTGATAGTTAAAATCACAGCTATCTAAGTATGAGCCTTTTCTAGAGCGAGTTTTATACCAAATCCTATCAATATAGTACCTGTTATTCCCTCGATAACCTTTTGTGTCTTAGGCTTCTTCATAAAAGCACTAATCTGGTTAAGCAAATAAATATAAAATAAATACCACACGACAGTTAATACAATATAAGTTATCCCAAGTATAAGAAACGACATAAACGTACGGCTTCCAGGATTCACAAACTGAGGTAGGAAGGTTAAGAAAAAAACAGCTATTTTTGGGTTTAGTAAATTGGTAAGGAAACCTTGTTTAAAAGAAGACTTATTCTTATGTTTATTTTTAGCAACCGTTTCAGTTATTTCTGCTTTTTCTTTATTTCTCAATGTCCATAATGACTTAACACCTAAATAAATTAAGTACACCGCACCAACATATTTAAAGATAGAAAATAACAAAGCTGATTTTGCAATAATCGCCGAAAGCCCTACAATAGCAGTTAATGTATGAATAGATAACGCACAACAAATTCCGAGCATCGTTTTAAAACCTCCCTGTTTCCCCACAGTAAGAGTGTTTTTGGTCATGATAGCAGTATCTGGACCAGGTAAAATAACTAAAAAGACGCATGTAATTACAAACAAATAAAAGTTTTCCATTTTGTTATCACCTTCTGTTCTGATTAAGGATATCCTCTTACAAATTTCTATGTAGATCAAATAAGTGGGCAGCCATAATTATCATTTTTACTATTTGTTTTACTTAGTTAAGCTTTTAATTTATCTGGAATTTAGATATTAAATAACTTTTCTGGGACTGCTATTTCTTCCATGCTAGTTGATTCTCTAAATAAACATTCTGTGGAAGTAGTTTGGGATAAATCCTTCCACAGAAGTTCGCCTCCCTTTTAAATATTCCTTCTTAAAATAACAGATATCTCCGAATATATTTTAGATTTGTAGAATAAAAACATAAATTAAAGCGCTATCATTTGTGGCGCACATATTTAACAAGAGTTCAATTTGAATTGATCAACTTGTTTTACTAATCCCGTTTTCACTCTGCCTGTTAGTATTGATTTTTCTGTTGACTTTTGCGTAATAGAAAACATAACAACCAATAATTAATGGTACCCCGCAGTAGATCCCTAATCTCTGTTCTGGAATAAAGAAGAGACTTATGATAATGATGCCGTATATAACAAATCCAGCAATTGGAACGAATGGATAAAGAGGAGTTCTAAACTTTAAGTCCTCCAACTTTCCGCCGTTATTAAGATACTCTTTACGGAAAAAAAACTGAGAAGCACAAATTGACATCCACACAATAATTGTAATAAACCCGGAAATTGAAATTAACCAAAGGTAAACAGTTTCAGCTGCAAAAACACTTGTTAAAAGCGAAAGAGCAGAAACAGATATTGTCATAATTAATGCATATAGAGGAATTCCACGTGATGATAATTTTTTTAGAAAAGCTGGAGCCATGTCATTTTTAGACAAAGACCAAAGCATTCTAGTTCCAGCGTATAACCCTGAGTTAGCTACGGAAAGAAGAGCTGTAAGAATAACAAAATTCATAATGTCGGCTGCATAAGGAATACCTATGTTATCTAGCACTACAACGAATGGACTCTTACCTAATCCTGCCTGTTCCCAAGGGATTAAGGCTGAAAGAACAAATATGGCTAAAACAAAGAAAACCATCGTTCTCCAAATAATATTTCTAATTGAACCTGGTAAAGTTTTGGCTGGATCTTCACTTTCTCCAGAAGCAATCCCAACCAGCTCTGTGCCTTGAAATGAATAATTAACTGTGACTAGAGTTAACAGTACTGCACCAAGACCGTTGGGAAATAGCCCCCCGTTATTTGTAAAGTTAGATAAAAGTGGAGCAGATTCTTCTCCTTTTAGGTCAATTAATCCAAACATAGCTGCGCCTCCAAGAATGATAAAAGCAACAATAGCTGATACCTTTATACTTGAAAACCAAAATTCTGTTTCTGCATAACTTCTTGCGGATAGTGCATTAATGACAAAGATGGTAACTCCAAAAGTTAAACACCAAACCCAGACAGGGACTCCAGGAAGCCAACGTTGCATGGTCATACCTGCAGTGGTAAATTCAAGTCCTACACTGTTAGCCCAACTAAACCAATACAACCATCCAATCGTAAAGCCAGTAGCAGGATTAATAAACTTTGTAGCATAATCCTGAAATGATCCTGAACTAGGCATTGCTACAGCAAGCTCACCAAGACATAACATAACAAAGTACATTAATAACCCGCCTATCATAAAAGCAAGTACAGATCCACTTGGTCCAGCTTGGCCAATAATGAATCCGGAGCCATTAAATAGTCCTGTTCCTATTACACCGCCAAGTGCAATCATAAACAAATGTCTACTTTTCATAGTCCGCCTTAACTCAGTATTTTTATCATCAAAATTTGTCATCGTGCTCCTCACTTTCGTACATAATGTTTTCCGCATAGTGGAATTAGTTCCACAATACGGAATTATATATAATTTTCAGATAACTAAACAAAAAAGTCAATATCTTGTTTTATTTATTTTTTTATTCTGAAAATTTAGTTGATTTGAATGAAAAACTTTGTTAAATTCATATTTAATCAAATATTTAAAAACTAAAATTAAAGTTGAGGTAAGTTATGGTACAATCCATCGATCGAGCTGTAGATATCATTCAAATACTAGACTCTTGTGATAAAAAAGATTATTGGTCCATCTCCGAGATAACAGAACGAACTTCTCTCCCTATTAGTACAGTTCATCGGCTACTTAATTCTTTAATGAAGAATGGGCTTGTCTCGCAAATTCCAGAAACAAAACACTATACATTAGGTCCAATATGGATGGAAATAGGCTTGAGACAATTAGAAAGAGTAGACTTTAGAATCGTTGCAAAAGAAAGCATGGAACGATTAGCTTATGAAGTTGAAGAGAGCGTTTACTTAAGTGTGTTAAATGGTACGTATTCTACCATTATCGAAAGAATTGATAGTCCATTAAAAGTCCGGGTCATTGATAATCTAGGCGAACGAATTCCTCTTCATATAGGAGCTCCTAATAAAATTATGTTAGCTCAGATGAAAGCAGATGAAAGCCATCAACTTATTAACGGATATCCTTTTTTAACGCCAGAGCA
This sequence comes from Priestia sp. FSL P4-0332, assembly GCF_038005845.1. NCBI lineage: Bacteria > Bacillati > Bacillota > Bacilli > Caryophanales > Bacillaceae > Priestia > Priestia sp. FSL P4-0332. The sequence continues at coordinate 18,195 of NZ_JBBOUA010000005.1, read as the reverse complement.
AAAGCAAACTTTTTCAGAACAACTAGTAACCATTAGAAATCAAGGATATGCGGTGAGTTATGGAGAGAAAACAGAGGGAACTGCATCCATTGCTGCACCTATTATAGGCTTTAACGATAAGGTAGTAGGAGCATTAAGTGTAGGTGTAACTAGCAATAGTATTAATCAAGATAGATTAGATACTCTTATTGATAGTGTGAAAGATGCAGCGAGCGAAATATCTACTAAAATTGGCAGAACGTCGACAGTTTAAAATCGACAATCTGCTTTAATTTTTATTCATATAGTGGAAAGTGTTTTCATAATACGGAAAAACAAGGGGGATATTTATGGGAAAGTGGCAAACTAAAGAACAATTAACTAAATTATTATGTAATCTCGTTCGAATTCCGAGTATTACGGGTTCACAAGCTGAAGAGATCTTTCCAGACTTTGTAGTGCAACAACTATCAGATTTTTCTTATTTTCAACAATATCCAAATCATCTACAGAAAAATCCAACAGGAGATGATCGATTTTTTATCACCGCACTAGTAAAAAAAGCACCTGACGTGAAAAACACAGTTATTCTTGTTAGTCACTTTGATGTTGTAGATATAAAAGATTATGGAAGATGGAAAGAAGATGCCTTTAACCCAGAAAAATTAACATCTATGTTTTACTCACATATAGATGAGTTACCAGTTCCAGTTCGTCAAGACATGGAACAAGGCAATTGGTTGTTTGGAAGAGGAACAATGGATATGAAATGCGGACTTGCTTTACATATGTCTATGATTGAGCAAGCATGCGAAGGAAAATTTGATGGAAATATCCTTCTATTGGCAGTTCCAGATGAAGAAGTGAATTCTGTTGGAATGCGGGCTGCTGTTCCTAAGTTATTGAATATAGCAAAACAATTCGACCTTGAATATACAACCGTTTTGAACTCAGAACCTATGTTTACGCGCTATCCTGGAGATGAAAGTAAGTATATCTATACAGGCTCCGTTGGAAAGGTGTTACCTGGATTCCTTTGCTATGGGAAGGAATCCCATGTGGGAGAACCATTTGCGGGTTTAAATGCAAATTATATGGCTTCATTATTAACTGCAGAAATAGAATTAAACACAGAGTTTTGCGAAGTTATCGAAGGGGAAGCAACTCCTCCTCCCACAAATTTAATTCAAAGAGATTTAAAAGACGAATACTCTACTCAAATTCCGCATCGTGCAGTAACGTTATTTAATCTATTTTTGTTAGAGAAGCAAATGGGAGATGTAGTTTTATCATTACGTGAAAAAGCAATAAAAGTGGCAGCTCAAATAGAGGATAACTATATGAAACAAGCGAATCATTTCTCTACCTATAATTCATTTACACCCAAGAACCTCAAAGTTAACATACTAACTTACGAAGAACTTATAGAATACTGCGTCCAGAACTATGGTCAAGAACAGATTAATGCTCTTCAAACTTCTGTTTTAAAGAATAGAAATGGTAACGATGATCGTGACTTAACAATTGAGTTTGTTGACCAATTATCTATTATGTGCAAAGAGTTAGCTCCAATGATTGTCATCTTTTTTGCTCCTCCCTATTATCCAGCTGTTAGCTCGCGTCACAATCTTTTCATTCAAGACGTAGTTTATAATATGGAGAAATATGCTTATGACAACCATAATGTTACTTTTAAGAAACAGAACTATTTTGGGGGAATTTCCGATCTTAGCTACGTAGGCTTACAATATCCAGCAGAATCTATGAAGCCACTTACTACCAATATGCCATTATGGAATAACGGTTACTCTGTACCACTTGACGATTTGGAAAAATTTAATGTACCAGTTCTAAATGTGGGGCCTGTAGGAAGGGATGCTCATCAATGGACAGAACGTTTGGATATAGATTATGCGTTTGAAATGCTATTAGATATGCTTCCTGTATGTATTCATAAATTATTAAATCCCGTATTAGAGCGAAAATAATTTATGTAAAGCTATACGCCCTATTTATTCAATAAAATGTTAGTCGATATAAGATATAGGAATGTTTATAAAGAATGGTTCCCCTATAAGTGGGGAATTGTTCTTCAATAGATTACCTACTGAATTCTTACTTAACATAATAGATTTTATCACCAGAAGTAAAAAAGAAAGCTACCCCATCGTTGCAGGACGGATAGCTTTTAGGGAATTTGTATGCTTCAATTCATAAAAAAGTCTGAATAATTGTACAACAAATTTATAAATAAGGCAATATAGGACAACCTTGAGCATATGTATAAAAGATGCATAAAGCAGAAATCGTAACCTCATCGAAGCCCTTGTCCTGCAAGGGTTCTTTTTGTCGTGTGTAACGGAAAGAGTGTTTATGTAAACTAGCAATGTATATGGTATACAGTCCAAAAGCAGAAAAAACTCCCCCAGAGCGTTAAGGGAGTTTTCCTGCTACATTTATTTATCCAAAGGGTTGAAACCTTATCAGTTTCTTGAGTAGTTTGCTCAATTTGCTATTTATTATCCGTTTATATTGGGGAAGAATATAAATTAATTTCTTTTACTGGTTATTCGTACCAAAAGGTCGTTAAGAAAGATAATAACTGTTTATTCCTTAATAACGACGAGCTCAATACTATTTTCTTTAGCGTAATCTTGATAACTGTCATCTAGGCAATCATCCGTTATTAAGTAATCAATCTCTTCCAATCCGCAATAAGTGACCATAGCATACTTATCAAGTTTAGTATGATCTACCAATAAAAAAACGTCTGCATTTCCCTTTACTATTGTTTCTTTAATTCCACTTTCAATGGGCGATGAATTTGTGACTCCATTTACTATTGAAACACCTGTTGAAGCCATAAATACCTTATCAAAATTATATTTCTTAAAAGAATCTGCATGGCTATAACTAGAAAATGATTTAGTGTCACGTTCGAGAAAACCGCCAGTTGAAATCACATTCAAATTTTCGAAAGCTAAGGCTTCAATTATAATATCCAGGTTATTAGTAATGATAGTTATTTGTTTGTTTTTTAGAAATGTAATCATTTCTAATGTGGTTGTACCTGAATCTATAAATATTACGTCTCCATTTTCTACATAATCGGCTGCAGTTTTAGCAATTAACCTTTTTTGAAGCTGATTCCGTGCCTTTCTCTCGTTAAATGATTCAAGTTTTGCATGGCTTATAGCTACTCCACCATATATTTTTTGAATCATCCCTTCTTTAATTAACTTTCGAATATCACGTCTAATCGTGGTCTTAGAGACACCAAAAACAGTACCTAGATCATCTAACGAGACGGATTGGTGTTTTAAAACATATTCCTGAATTTGTTGAATTCGCTTTGTTTTTAACATTCCCATTCCCATCCTCATCCTCATCCTTAACTTGTAAATCCAAAACCTTTTCTGGAATGAATCTCTAGTTAAATTTGCTAAAGGTTTCTAAACTTTTATTAATTAACACTGTATTTTATCGATCCAGGAAAATGAGTTGTGAAGATAATACTCGATTTTTCCAGAGAATAATAGATTAAAAAAGTACTTTACCCCTTAATTGAAGTAAAGCAGAGTTAGATGTTGTTTCTTCTGATTTGTTTAACTTCCGTAAGAAATTTAAGATTTTCACAATGTATATAACCCGTTATATCTAATAATTTTTTGTCAGATGGTTGCATTGCCGCCGGACGTAAAGCTATTTAAATTTTAATTGAGCTCTCTATAAATCAGGTATATATAGAATTAATTAAATTACTTTTAAAAGTTATTGATACTTTACCCAAACAGCACCATTATCAGCAGTACGTACACATTTTTCTACCCAGTGAACCCTTTCAATCACTGCTTTAGTATTGAGATGCCACATATTCCTAATATTTCCCCGCATTCTGCAGCATCCATTGCAAATGCAGAATGCGCATATAGATTTAGCTTTCATTTTCTCTCCGTACATTATTTTTTTATATCACTTTTTCTTTAAATCCGTTTCCGATCAATAACCAACACTTTTTAAGTAATCGACGCTTTGTTTAACATCAGATAAACTTGTGTCAGAGTTTCTAGGATCTCGCTCCTGCTCAATTGTGATGTACCCATGGTAATCGATTTCTTTTAATAATTTATGAATCGAATTATAGTCAATAATACCTTGTCCAATTGGGCACATAACCCCTTTACCACAAGCATCGAAAAAGCGAATACGTTCTTCCATTACTTGTTTATATACATCAAGATCAATATCTTTAAAGTGAATGTAATCTAGTCGATTTGCACACTTTTGAAGCCACTTTATTGGATCCATTTTTGAATAGTACAAATGCCCTGTATCTAAGCAAAGGCCAGCTATTTCGTAAGGTATATCTTCTAAAAGTTTTTCAATTTCATCTTCAAATTCAATGTATCCTCCTGCATGGGGATGAATAACAGAGCGTACTCCATATTTATCCCATGCCCTTACTGCTAGTGCACGAATATGAACCATCATATTATCCCAGTCTCTTTCAGACAATCGTACTGCTTTTTCTGGATGCCCTGCATCATAATCTCTCTCATCGTGCCCCCAATCAATAATGACTAAATAAGGAGTGGGAAACTTTTGTCCTTTTTCTTGGAGAGTTGAAGGCAGCTTTGTTATTAATGAACAAATATCATCTACATGATGTAGTAAATTTTCTAAATTAGACTCTGTTACTAAATCATCAAAAATCGTTCCTGCTATTATAGTTAAATCATTCTTAGAAAGCTCTGCTTGTACTCTTTCAATGTTCATTGGCATATATCCATAAGGGCCTAACTCAATCCCCTTATAACCGGCTTGTGAAGCTTCATTTAAAACCCTTTCCCAAGGCGGTAGGTAAGGATTTTGAGGATTATCAACACCCCAGCAACAGGGCGCTCCTGAAATTTTAATACTCATCTATAACACTCCTAGTTCCCATAAAATAAACATTCTTAAATGAAATTAAAAAATTGTACTCTAAATAAATTCATGTCTTATTTCCTATAATTCTTCTGCTCTTTTATAAACTAAAATTTAAAATGTGTAGAGCTTTGATCACAATATAGATAAAATAGCCATCTATTAATCCTCGTATTTTATTTAGACTAACTGCGTATTGTCCTTAATTTTTACCGGTGTATTTGTCTTGACTGATTCAATGCAAGCAAGTGCAATTGAAAGAGCTCTACGAGCAGCTCTCCCTGTCACATATGGTATAGTTCCAGTGCGTATACATTCTACAAAGGAAATTAATTCAGCGACGTAAGCATCATGGAATAATTTCGTATCTTGTCGGCATGTATCGCTACTTATTCCCTCTGCTGTGTAACGGATCATATTTGTTTGCTGTGCACTTCCAGCTGTCACCATTCCAGCTGAACCAAATACTTCACTACGCACATCATAGCCATAAACTGCTTGGAAATTTGCTTCAGCTGTTGCAATGGCTCCATTGTCAAAACGGATATTTACAACTGCCGTGTCAAGAAGGCCATTATCCTTAAAATCTGGTCGTACAAGCGCATCTGCAACGGCATACACCTCAGTTGGTTCCGCACCTGGGTTTAAATAAAGTAACGCATCAAAATCATGAATGAGAGTTTCGAGGAAAATTGCCCACTCTGGAATTGGAGTTGGGTCACCTAATCCTGGATCACGAGTTAGCGATCTTAATAACTGGGGAGTTCCAATTCGTCCTTCGACAATATCATTATGAGCAGCCCTAAAACCTGCAGCAAAACGGCGGTTAAAACCAATTTGTAAGGGAACGTTTGCTTTTTGTGTTGCTAAAATAGCTTTATCTGCTTCTTCTAAAGTTATTGCCATTGGCTTTTCACAAAAAACGGCTTTTCCTTCATTCGCTGCAGCAATAATAAGTTCTGCATGTGAACGGGGGGGAGTTGCAATAATTACTGCATCAACAGATGGATCCTGAAACATTTCCCTTGGGTCTGTATATGTTTTGGACGCTCCAAGCTCTGAAGCAAGTCTCTCTGCTGGTCCAGTTCTAGGGGCAGTAATTGCAGTAAGTTTAGCTCCGTGAATTTTATGAGCAATAGACTTACCATGAAAACTTCCCATACGTCCTGCACCAACAAGACCTATTCTAATTTCTCCCATCTTTCTTCCTCCTTAAAATCCGGTATTAATTCTTTCCTGCTTATAATTCAACTATAAGGAAAGTACTTCCTTATGTGAATTTTCATCTAAAAAGCATAAGATTTAGAAATTACACTATAAAATATTTGCATTTTCTTCAATTCGTTGTTTAATTAGAAACCTTCAAATCCTCTGGCGAAACATTTATAAAAGCTCCCTTTTCAACAGATTTAAAGCATGCATCAATAGCTTTCATATTATTGATTGTATTTTCCGTAAAATAGGATGGTATTTCTCCCTCTAATATACAGTTAGAGAAATATTCAATTTGAAGTTTATACTGATCTCCAAGAGCTTCTTCTGTTCTATAATGTCCGTCCTCTGTATATATCAGGATGGGAGCTTTACCCTTAAATACTTGAGGTGCGAAGGCTCTTGGTAGTTGAATGCTTCCCTCTGTTCCAATAATTTCATAATAATCTGTACGTGTTCGATCCATAGCAGCATCAAATATAGCTGTCATTCCATTATTAAGCTCCAACAAGCCTGTTACAGAAATATCTACTTGTCTATCATGGTCTTTTTGCATAGAGGTAAAAACTCTTTTAGGCTCCGAATTTAAAATATTTCGAATGGCATGGATACAGTAACAACCCATATCATATAAGCTACCTCCCCCTAATTCGCCATTCATACGAATGTTTCCGTTCTGATTTTTAAGGTAGGATGAAAGAGTTGCCTTCATTGTTTTTACATTTCCAATTTCACCAGAAGCTATAATCTCTTTTACTCTTTGATGTTGGGGGTGAAACTGATACATAAATCCTTCCATAAACATCACGCCATTTTCCCCACACGTCTCAATCATCTCTTTAGTTTCTTTAAAGGTTAATGCTGCTGGCTTTTCACATAATACATGTTTCCCTTTTTTTGCAGCCTCCTTTACCCAATGTGAATGAAGTGCGTTGGGCAATGGAATATACACAGCATCAATGTCTGGATCTTCCAATAATTTGTCATAGGAATCATAAATTTTCGGAATCTCAAATTTTGAAGCAATTTCCTTAACCTTTATATTCGAACTAGCAATGGCAGTGACTGCCGCATTTATCGCCTTCATATAAGCAGGCAGTAATTCATCTTGCACAACTTGTGCAGTACTTAAGACTCCCCAACGTACGTGAGTTTTCACTTATTCCAACCCCTTCAGCTATTATTTTTTTACCTATCTATTAAAAAAGCAAAACTCCACGGTAAGGTGAAGTTTTCTCAAGATTGATTGGTATATATGTAACGTTTTTTGATCTCTTTTATCAGCTTTCTTTTTTAAAGTTAGCCTCAATTTGTTCTAATGAAAGCCCTCTTGTCTCTGGTAAGAATTTCGCTACATATATTATTCCCACAATACCAAATGCGGCGAATAGGAAAAATGTTGATGACAAACCTATTACATCTAGTAGAAGAGGGAAGAATAATCCTACTAAAAAATTGCAAAGCCATAAACATAATACAGCCAACCCCATACCAATACCACGTAAGCGAACAGGGAATATTTCGGCTAGTATGAGCCATGACATCGGGCCAATTGCTCCCTGGAAAAAGGCTAAGTATACCACCGTCATAGACAATACTACATATGGCAACATTGGAGATCCGGTAAGCATGAGAGCAGAAATACCAATCGTAATAAGTGCAATCGTTACCCCTGTTAAACCTGTAAGTAACATGGGCCTTCTGTTCACTTTATTTAGTAGCGACATCCCAACAATAACTGCTACAACAGCAATTAATCCATTTGCTACGTTTGCAATTAATGCTGTTTTTGTACCGAAACCAGAATTTTCAAGAATTTTTGTTCCATAATACATAATAGAATTGATACCTACTAATTGGGATATAGACCCAATAGCAATACCAAGCATAACAATACGACGAATCCAAGGCGTTCCTAAATCTTTGAAACTCATTTTTTCTGTTTTTTGCTCTTCTGAAATATATGCTTTTATATCCTTCAATTCTTGTTGAGCGATACTTTCACTACGAATCTTCTGAAGTATTTTCAATGCATCAGCCATCTTTCCTTTTGATGCTAACCATCGAGGACTTTCAGGCAAAATAAGTACTCCAATCCAAAGCGCTAAGGCTGGCAATGTGGCAATTACCAACATATAACGCCAAGCATGTCCTGCATCTCCAAAGACATTCCCGATAACTGCATTAAATATATAGGCAAGAAACTGACCAGTAACAATCATCAATTCATTTTGCGTAACCAATATACCGCGCCTGTCTGCAGGTGCTATTTCAGCAAGGTAGGATGGAATGACTACAGAAGCTCCACCCACAGCAAGTCCCAATAGAAAACGAAAAGCAACCATTATAGTTGTATTTGGTGCTATGACACAACCAGCTGCAGAAAAGAAAAATAATATTGCAAGATATAAAATAACCTTCCTACGTCCTTTATTATCAGATAAGCGTCCGCCAAATATCGAACCAAAAGCCGCACCTAATACGAGAGAACTTGCTACTAAACCTTCAGTGAAAGGGTTTAAGTTTAATTGGTCAGGCCGGGCCATAAATGGAAGCGCTCCATTAATAACCCCCGTATCATATCCAAATAATAGTCCTCCAAACGTTGATACAATGGTGACCAATTTTAAAAACTTTTTTGAGTCCTTTTCCTTGACCTGTTCCGTTTGTGCTGAGTAATCATTAGGCAATTTGAGATTTTCCACATTAAATTCCCCCTTTATTGATTGTATTTGTTATAATATAATGCTTATCCATCAAGCTTTTTGCTAAATATGATTGCAAAGGAAATGCCCCCCTTTTAATGAAAATAGGTAACCTAAGTCCTCATATCTTCATAAAGATTATCAATTGAGGTTTATTGTAAATAAGAATTTATGCGTCGAGTGACCGATTTAAAAGCGCTTTCATTTATCCTCTCTTGACTATGTCCCCCACTATCCTTTTAAAGATCGTGAAATTCTGGATAAAAGATCGGAACAACATAGTTTTGGATTAAATTTCAATATAGAAGATAATATATAATTTTATTTCTGTTTATCCTTATTAAAGTCATTTGGTTAAGTTACCTTAATTAATGCCTGCAAAGTTAAATCTGTTTTTTATTCTCATAATTGAGTAGGCATATTTAGAAGGAACGGATATCTTTTACTATATTTTTAATATTCTGAATTTTAAATTCCAACTGTTGGTTGATTTTTAGCACATCTGGATCAGAGAAACCTTTATTCTTTGCTAATTCATACTTATCTAAACGGTAGTTTGCTATACTTTTACTTAAATCTAGTACCTCCCTCAAAATCATCAGGACTCTTTCCTTTCTACTATTTTAAATTTTTCAATTCACTATTTCCTTTAAAACACTAAACAATTAATGAAATTGGTGACCTTTATTTTTCAATAATTTAATAATCAAAATTTACATAATTCATTAATATACTTTTTTATTTAAAAGCCGTGACATTAGCTTTCACAACCAACCCCACGGCTTTTATTCACTATTTTGTTACTTTTAATTGTTATCGATTCTACCTAAATTTAAAGAGTTTCTCCTACCAATGCAGCTTCTTTGTTGCTCTCAAAATCTACCCATACGGATCCTTGATCTGCTGAACGTACACAATTTTCGATCCAGCGAACGCCTTCCAGTCCTGCATTAATATCTGGGTAAACAAGTGTATCTAACGTTTCTTGATCACCGCGCATTTTCGCATCAATTGCAATCGCAAACTTCAGGTAAATATTTGACCATGACTCTGAAAGTCCTTCCTGATGTAAAGCGCCTAAACGCTCATCCGCATTACAGCTTTCATCTAAGTAAGGCATTGATCGAATCAACGTTTGAATTGGCTGTCCTTGCACTTCATATCGTAATTCATTTGGTTTGCTGTCCCACCATTCTAAGCTTGCCTTAGAACCAACAATACGAATTCGATGACCGTCCATACAACCGGCATCAATAGAAGATGTCCACAGTCTGCCCACAGCTCCATTTTCATAGTGCATTAAAACGTAAGCATTGTCTTCAAGTGGAGCACGACTGCCAATAAAGCTCTGACGATCACATAATAACTTTTTAATTTTCATTTGTGGCATGATTAACTGTGACATATAGTACGTGTGTGTAGAAAGATCGCCTAACACGTAACTTGGTCCTGCAATCTTAGGATCCACGCGCCATTTTTGTGCAGCATTCACTTTGTCTCCGTCATCAGTAGCATTAAATCCATGCGTATACTGTAGTTCAACTACTCGTATATCGCCGATTTCTCCTTTTTCAACCATTGCTCTCATTTGAAGTAACAACTGATTACCAGAGAATCCATACGTTACCCCAACAATTTTCCCTTTTTCTTCAGCTAGTGCTTTGATCTCTAGTACCTCATCACTTGTAAAAAACAAAGGCTTTTCACAAATCACATGTAGACCTGCATGTAATGCCGCCTTACAAATTTCATAATGAGTACCATTAGGCGTAGCAATTGATACAACCTCAAGTCCGTCTTTTCGCTTCGCTTCTTCTGCAAACATCGTTTCATAATTTGGATAACAACGGTCCTCAGAGACCCCAATGTTGACACCAAAGTCTTTTCCTCTAGCAGGATCAATATCGAATGCCCCAGCTACCAGTTGAAAAGCTGTGTTATCTCTAAGTGCCCCAATTCGATGCTTATAGCCAACCTGCCCTAGTCTTCCTCCACCAACCATACCCCATCGTAACGGTCTTGCAATTTTTTTCTCTCCATTTAACATAGTAGAATTCCTCTCTTTCATGTAATATTTATGTGGGATGTTCCCAATTTGAATAAAAAAGAACGAAAATTCAGAAATATATAAACCTCAAGTATCTGAAGCAATTCATTTAATCAAATTAAAAGCTAAGTGTTTGTTTTAATGCATCAATTGAAGTTCGAACCCCTGCTTCAACTGACATTGTTAAATCTTCCATTTCTAGAGAAACTTCTTCATCATAGCCCATCATCTTAACAACAGAGAAAAATTCTTTCCACCACTGTAAATCTTGCCCACAACCTACGGCTACGTAATTCCAAGCTCTATTTGCTACATCCGTCACTTCTTTTGTTTCCATTACCCCGTTAATCCCTGATAAATGGCGTTCAAGGCGCACATCTTTTCCATGAACATGGTGGATAGCTGCTCCTAATTCTCTAGCTGACAAAATTGGGTCTGCGCCCATCCAGATTAAGTGGCTTGGATCTAAATTTAGTCCTACAGTAGGTCCTACCGCATTACGCAGTTTAAATAATGTTTCAGGGTTATAGACTAATTGTGAACTGAAGTTTTCAAGAGCAATTTTTTCAATACCGCAGGATTCAGCTTTCTTAACTAGTTCTTTCCAGTAGGGTATGGCTACTTCATTCCATTGATAATCTAAAATATCTTTTAACACTGGAGGCCAGCTTACAGTATAGGTAATCCAGTTTGGAATTTTATCTTCAGGACTTCCAGCTGGTAATCCACTCATCATGATTACTTTCTTTATACCTAATAATTTGGCTAGTTCGAATGTTTTATCTGTCACTTCTCGATGCTCTTTACCCAACTCACCTGGATCCAATGGATTTCCAGAACAATTTAATGCACAAAGTTTAATATTGCGTTTTTCCAATTCATTTAAGAATTCAGCTCTTTTGTAATCGCTTTCTAAAAGTTCATTTAATTTCAAGTGAGGCGCTGGTGACCAACCCCCTGTGGTCATTTCGATTGTATCAATTCCCATTTCTGTTATCACATCTAACATTTCTTCAAAAGGTAAATGTCCTAAACTGTCTGTTACATAAGATAATTTCATGTTTTTCTCCTCCTAAAAAATCTGTGTACAATCACTCATTAAGATTATAATTATAGGACAAATCTATCCAACAATTTTCATTACTTTACAACCTTGTTTATAACTTAGTAATATCGTTATTTGTTAACACTTCGCTTTTAAACTTATCCATTTTTACGAAATAATCTTAATATGTGGAAAAACAAGCAATTGGAAACGCTTTTATTTAATTGAGTATTCAATAAATTTTGTTTCTATAGTGATTAGTATAAAATATGAAATCTTAATCGTCTTTGTTTTAAGAGGACTACTTTTTATCTTTTAAGGACAATTTTATCGAACATTACTAATTTTTTTTAATAAAAATAACCCTTCTCTACTTTTTCATAAATGACATTAAGTAGAGAAAGGTTGACTAATCTTTATATATAACTGTTTTTAACTTTGTATATAGAGCACGAAAACGTCCTGGTGAACTATGCATCGAAGTAGTAAAAACGCGTGTAAAGTAGTGAACGTCTGGAAAACCTGTTTCTTGAGCAATATCTCTAATAGATAAATCGGTGGTTTTGAGCAATGTAGCAGCTCGTTGAATTCTTTCATTTTGTACATACTCAGAGTAGTTGATACCTAATTCAGCTTTAAATAGCCGAGAGAGGTGTCGACTAGATAGGTGTAAATAAGTGGCTGTATCCGTAAGTTTAATAGAATTTGATAGATTATCTTTAATATATAATTTCGCAAGGGTAAGGATCAAAGAAGACTTTTTTGGAACAGTCTTCTGACTATGGTAATTCGAAGACACAACAAAGGTTTGTATTAATGAAAGAATAAGGGAATGAGCTAAATTGGATAGTATCTCTTCAAAAAGAGCGCTTTCACTGTTTGCTGCTTGAATTAAAAGAGACTTCCACATTAACGGTGCAGCTGTATCGTCTTTTACATCTATCACTACTTCAGAACATTGTTTTGCCTCTTCAATTATTGTTATCCACTTTTCAGTTGATTCTGATTCAACTAGTTCAAACCCCACATATAAGAGAAAAAGTCCGGTGTCGCTTTTTATTTGGTGTAAAACATCGGGTCTTGAAAGAAACATTGTATTTTCTTTTATTTGATATGTACATTCCTGTTCTATATAAGTTCCTTCTCCTTCGACTACGTAACACACCTCAAAGAAGGAATGTTTATGAGGTAAATTATTATAATGTTCTGGCATAACTCCCCAGTAGTGAACATAAAAAGACACTCCATTACTTCCTGTACACTGAATATATTCATTTAAAGTGATTTTCCCCGAGACAAAATTATCCAACAAAACGCCCCTCCTATTTATAAAACTGGAAAATTTATTTCATTAATTATTAATACAAACTATAATTTAAATGAAAAAATTTGTCTATAAAGACTCTAAATGAAAGTAAGGAACGATATGATAATAAGTTGAAGGAGGATTAAATAAAAAGATCCTTCTGAAGGTGAGAATCTAAAGTACTCTTTACTTGTTTCATCCCTCTGTCCCAGTCCGGCAATCGGATCTAGGCAGAAACCTTCTAATTTGTGTAAGTGACTATATAAGCTACTAGTTCCATATGGAAAATCAATTTTTTATAACTCCAGAGAAATCTCCTTTTAGAACTTCTTTCTCATTTTGATTTTGACATATAAAAGAAGCAGTAATAAGAGTTCTTTCGCCTTGCTCTTCGAATTGCTCGATTTTGACTTCACAACGAATGGTATCGGTCGTAAAGACCGGTCTTAAAAATTCAAAAGTCATTTTACGAGCGAGTACGCTGTAATCGCCTCCTATTTTTGTCGGTAACGTAGCTGTTAGTAATCCCTGTATGACAAGTCTCCCCTGTTCATCAGGCGTAACATGGTGAGATCCTTCGTCACCTGAAACCTTAGTAAACAATTCAACATCTTCTGCTGTGAAAGTCCGTTCAAATCTAATAATATCGCCTACTCTTAAAGACAATTTTATTCCTCCTTTGTTTTAAACCCATTTATCTTTTCTAAGTATAACTACACACTTAATATCAAAAATTCCTACTCAATTTAAATGTGACATATATTCAAAGGCTGTGGTTCCATATACACTTTTAAAGTGTTTATTTAAATGGGTTAAATCAACAAAACCACATTCAGCTACTGCTACATAAATATCTCTATTTTTTTCTATTAACTGCTTTGCACGTTCTATTTTGCAGTTCAGAAAGTATTGGTATGGCGAAATTCCAGTATGTGCCTTGAATAATCGGATAAACTGGAATTTTGATAAATCAAGCTCTTTACATATCTCATCAAGTTTAAGTACATTTTCTAAGTTGGTATGAAGTATATCCTTTGCTTTTCTAATCAGAGCGTTATCTTTCTTAAAATCTGTAGAAAAATCAGTTTGTACAAGACTATCTGTCAGGGATAACAGTAATTCACTACACAAAATCTCATCTTTTTCGCTTAATATTGCATTAGCAAGGCTCAATATTCTTTTTTCAAGTCTATAATCATACACAATAGGGTTTGAAAAACGTACGATATCCTTTTTCTCAATAACCTCTAATAGCAATTGCGGCTCAATATATAACATTACATAATCAAGGCCTGTCTCATCATGTGCCATTCCATCATGTGCCTGTTCTGGATTAAAAAGCATAACTCCATTTTGATAGGATAAGTGTAAGCTACCATCCAAGTGATAGTGTTGAATACCACGCAATGTGACACCTATTGCATACTCTTGGTGAGCATGCTTTTTATACGTAAAATCAGTCATACTTGCGGATAAAGCTGTAATACCTGCCGATTTTTTATAGATAAATTTGTCCATTTTATTCACCTCTTAAGTAGCTACCTACACCCATACCATGATTGCAGCATAAACTAAAAACAATGCCATTAACACATTCACAATCTTTTTATGCTTCTGTAAAAACTCCTTGAAGATTGCACCGAAAAGTACCCATGTAATAAATGCTAAAAATCCAATAACAGTTATAGTGATAACACCTATTGTAACCGCAGGCATTGAAACATAATAAGGCATAATGTAGGTAGGAATGACGGTCATTGCAAATATTACTACCTTTGGATTTAAAAACTGTGTAAGGAGCCCAGACATAAAGGTGCCTGTTTGGTTTATAGTTGGCTTTGATGAATCCATTTTATAAACTTGATAAGCAAGATACAACATATAAAAGCTTCCAAGTATCTGCATAACAATTAAAATTTTTGGTATTACCGTGGCAAGTATCGTATTCAACATAGCAGAAATAGCAAGTAAGAACCCAAAAGCAATTGTTGCTCCATACGTATATTCCATTGCCTTTTTTGTCCCAGAATTATGCACGGTGGATAATATGACGATATTAGTAGGTCCTGGTGTAAACGTAACAATAAAACAGTAAAATACAAAAGATGTAATATTCATGAGGTAAACTCCTTTCAAAATATCCTCATATAATCGTACATCTTAAAATTCAATCGTATATAGTATATTATTGCAGAGGTATATAAAACTGTTATTTCCCACATTATGCAAATGTAAATTAGAAATAACTTTATTTCATACTATTTGATATAGGTTATAGCATATGAATAAAAGGTGCACTTTTTATACATCTTTAGGTCATTCATAATCCTAAGAAAAGCTGTCATATCAACGATGTATAAAAAGCTGCATAATTCATAAGAGAGACCCTTTTAGAACCCTTACTCCCATAAGGGTTCCCTTTTTTGGTGTGTTCCTAAAAGAGTGTTTATGTTAACTAAATCTGAATGCGATATACATACAACTTTAATATCAAAAGGATATGCCCCCTTCAGAACAATTCTAAAGGGGGCGTACCTGAAATATAAATATAATTGAAAGGAGTGAGATAATAATGCAAGCAAGTACCTTTTTAGGACTATTTTGGGGATGGACGACCGTTATCGTATCAGGAATACTTTTTATACGTCCATCGGTACTACGTGAGCTGAAAAAATTAGTGGTTGAAGACCGAGGGTTTGGGATTATATATGGCTTCCTATCTATTTTCTTAGGGTTAGGAACTGTTATCCTGCATAATGTATGGGCACTCAATTGGCAGGGATTCATTACACTTATTGGATGGCTCGCACTACTAAAGGGAATTTACGTGATTGCATATCCTGAACCATCCAAGAAAACCGGTTTTGAAGTACGGATACTATCTACGCGTATAGCACTTGCTATCCTTGGTGTTTTGGCTTTATGGATGCTTATAGTAATCTATATTAAATAATCTGTAATTCGAAATAGTGACAAACATGTCTCTAGCAACAAATAGATGGGGTTATCCATTCATTTCTCTTCCACTGGAGGACGTGAGATCGTAATACCTTCTAAACAATGAATTTAGCTCATACTAAACAACTTCTGATAAAGTACATTATGTAAACTAAATCTGTATACGGCCTACAGCTGTAAAACAGAAAAAACACTGGGTGGTCTACTCAGTGTTTTTTCTGTTTTTGGATGTTATGCAATTGGTCTCTATAGGCTGATGCCCCAGGGCGTACAAAGCATCATGAGTAGTTTGTTACGAATGTGAAAACTTATTCGTTGTTGGCTAATTTACAATTTAATTTTATAAATAGACATACTAATTATATCCAATTTATTTAGTAATCAAAGGTGGAAGTCTAATCATGATGTATGTCTTTCTGTGCTTTTTAGTTTTTAATTTAGGCTCTTTTCGTAAAGTTTGTGGCTTTTACAAAGTAAAATCCTAAAAAGGAAAAATATTTGTATTTGTAGAATAATTATCATAGAGCTTATTCAACTAAATGGCAGTTTAGTTAAATAAGTAGAAGTTGAATTCTGGATTAGCATATGCAAAAGGTGTAACAAAAAAAAGAATTGTACATGAGACAGTTCTTTTAAAGAGGGATTATTTCACTTTTTTGAGAGGTGAAATGACTTTGTTATAAAAATATCTTTCCCATTTAGCTAATAAACTGTTCCCATTTTCACCTTGCTGTATTTCAATTTCGTGTTTTTTATGAAATTCACTTACTCGCTTATTATGTTCTTTATGCCAGTGATGGAGAGCTTTTTGGTTCATTTTTATTCCTCCTTCAAAATATCATCATAATTATAGCTTTATAATTGTTAATTATAAAGCTATTTTAGCCCACAAATTTTGACATAAAAGATGAAAATTGATGTCAAAACCTTCTTTAATTACAAGGTACTTGGTTACAATTACTTATTATCAATTAAGGAGATTAATTTCTGGAAATTAAATGGAAGTTCAATGTTTAAAAAGAGCATCTTATTAAATAATTAGATGCTCTTTTTGGTGCCTAGAACGTTGATTATGTAAACTGATTTTGTATATGGTATATAGTTGTTAATCTCGATAAAGGTATAATTAAAGAGTAACACTTTTCTTATGAGGAGGAATGGCTTAATGATTGATAATAGATTATCTAAGATTAAGAATCATGAAGTGGATGATTCTTTGAGTGAACTTACTGACACAGACATTTTGTTGAATTTCCAACAAGCAATTACGAGCTTATACCCTCATCTAATTCCCATACATGCTCATGCTTATGATGCTTGGGACGATATTGTCATTCCATTGTTTTATGAAATGGTTTATAAGACGTTTACTTATAAATACGGTATTGAGATTGAGCC
Organism: Priestia sp. FSL P4-0332; assembly: GCF_038005845.1. Taxonomy (NCBI): domain Bacteria; kingdom Bacillati; phylum Bacillota; class Bacilli; order Caryophanales; family Bacillaceae; genus Priestia; species Priestia sp. FSL P4-0332. The sequence goes on along the minus strand of NZ_JBBOUA010000005.1, from coordinate 619 downwards.
AAATGAAACACACGCTTATATGTTTAGCTTAAGACGTTATGAAGGTATTCATCATATTGAATGCTTTCCCAAAATGGCACCTTTTAAAGGCATACTGAATAACGATTATTTTGAGGTTAACGATGAGGAACTAAAAGGAAAAAGGCTTGTTTTCAAGTCTTTTGGAGATAGTGTTCACTATTTAACAACTGGTTTGGATACTGAAAATACTGATGCTGTTAATTTTGAATTAGTTGAGGTAGACGTTATATGTTCTCAATCAAACAGGATCACAGATATTGATGGATGTACTACATTTTTTATCCATAAAGACGATGTAGAATTTATGTTTATTGCTGAGACTTTTAATCAACATTTACATAGGGAGTAGGAATATGATGAATCTAAAAGAAAAGCAAAGTTCAAAATTTAGCGATATGTTTAAGTCCTACGAACAATTTTTGAAAAAGATTTTAAATATGTTCTTCACTAGATGATAGTTCATGCCAAAAAAGCTTTTAAGAAACATAACACTTAAAAGCTTTTTTTGGTACCTAGAATTCACATTATGGTAACTAACTTTTCGTGAAGTATATATAAGGTAATTGAAGAGTATTAAAGTATATGGGAAATTGAGGAA
>NZ_JBBOUA010000004.1:0-128917 GCF_038005845.1 Priestia sp. FSL P4-0332 | reverse complement strand
AAACTCATAGTTCGGCACCACTGGCACATCATTCACTGGCGTAACCGTCACAAATACACTCGTCACTATAAATGCGCCCGATGGGTCGCTAATTAACACTGTAAAGGTATCAGGACCATTGTAATTTTCATTTGGCGTATATGTGAAGGTGCCATCCGCATTGACCACCGCCACGCCGTTTGTCGGAGGATCTTGTAAGGTGTACGTCAGCACTTCTCCATCTGGATCAAACGCTGTGATTTGACTGGACACTGGTGTATCTTCATTCGTGACCAACGTTACCACCACCGGTCCTACCGGTGGATCATTTACTGGCAGAATCGTAATCGTGATTGTAGAAACGGCCGTTTCTCCCTGGCCGTCACTTACTACTACACTGAAGCTATCTATCCCATTGTAATTTTCATTTGGCGTATACGTGTAGGTGCCGTCTGGATTCACAATGACCGTTCCATTCACTGGACCTGTCAGTAACCCGTACGTCAATGGGTTGCCATCGACATCCGTTGCCACCACTTGGCTATTTAAGGTCGTGTCTTCATTGATTACAAACTCATAGTTTGGCACCACTGGCACATCATTCACTGGCGTAACCGTCACAAATACACTCGTCACTATAAATGCGCCCGATGGGTCGCTAATTAACACTGTAAACGTATCAGGGCCATTGTAATTTCCATTTGGCGTATATGTGAAGGTGCCATCCGCATTGACCACTGCCACGCCGTTTGTTGGAGGATCTTGTAAGGTGTACGTCAGCACTTCTCCATCTGGATCAAACGCTGTGATTTGACTGGACACTGGTGTATCTTCATTCGTGACCAAGGCTACCACTACTGGCCCCACTGGCGGATCATTTACTGGCAGAACCGTAATCGTGATTGTAGAAACGGCCGTTTCTCCCTGGCCGTCACTTACTACTACACTGAAGCTATCTATCCCATTGTAATTTTCATTTGGCGTATACGTGTAGGTGCCGTCTGGATTCACAATGACCGTTCCATTCACTGGACCTGTCAGTAACCCGTACGTCAATGGTCTGCCATCGACATCCGTTGCCACCACTTGGCTATTTAAGGTCGTGTCTTCATTGATTACAAACTCATAGTTCGGCACCACTGGCACATCATTCACTGGCGTAACCGTCACAAATACACTCGTCACTATAAATGCGCCCGATGGGTCGCTAATTAACACTGTAAACGTATCAGGGCCATTGTAATTTCCATTTGGCGTATATGTGAAGGTGCCATCCGCATTGACCACTGCCACGCCGTTTGTCGGAGGATCTTGTAAGGTGTACGTCAGGACTTCTCCATCTGGATCAAACGCTGTGATTTGACTAGACACTGGTGTATCTTCATCTGTGACCAAGGTTACCACCACTGGCCCTACTGGTGGATCATTTACTGGCAGAATCGTAATCGTGATGGTAGAAACAGCCGTTCCCCCCTGGCCATCGCTTACTACTACACTAAAGCTATCTACCCCATTGTAATTTTCATTTGGCGTATACGTGTAGGTACCGTCTGGATTCACGACGACCGTTCCATTCACAGGCCCTGTCAGTAACGCGTATGTCAATGGATTGCCATCGATATCCGTTGCCACCACTTGGCTATTTAAGGTCGTGTCTTCATTGATTACAAACTCATAGTTCGGCACCACTGGCACATCATTCACTGGCGTAACCGTCACAAATACACTCGTCACTATAAATGCGCCCGATGGGTCGCTAATTAACACTGTAAACGTATCAGGGCCATTGTAATTTCCATTTGGCGTATATGTGAAGGTGCCATCCGCATTGACCACTGCCACGCCGTTTGTCGGAGGATCTTGTAAGGTGTACGTCAGGACTTCTCCATCTGGATCAAACGCTGTGATTTGACTAGACACTGGTGTATCTTCATCTGTGACCAAGGTTACCACCACTGGCCCTACTGGTGGATCATTTATTGGCAGAATCGTAATCGTGATGGTAGAAACAGCCGTTCCTCCCTGGCCGTCGCTTACTACTACACTAAAGCTATCTACCCCATTGTAATTTTCATTTGGCGTATACGTGTAGGTACCGTCTGGATTCACGACGACCGTTCCATTCACAGGCCCTGTCAGTAACGCGTATGTCAATGGATTGCCATCGATATCCGTTGCCACCACTTGGCTATTTAAGGTCGTGTCTTCATTGATTACAAACTCATAGTTCGGCACCACTGGCACATCATTCACTGGCGTAACCGTCACAAATACACTCGTCACTATAAATGCGCCCGATGGGTCGCTAATTAACACTGTAAACGTATCAGGGCCATTGTAATTTCCATTTGGCGTATATGTGAAGGTGCCATCCGCATTGACCACTGCCACGCCGTTTGTCGGAGGATCTTGTAAGGTGTACGTCAGGACTTCTCCATCTGGATCAAACGCTGTGATTTGACTAGACACTGGTGTATCTTCATCTGTGACCAAGGTTACCACCACTGGCCCTACTGGTGGATCATTTACTGGCAGAATCGTAATCGTGATGGTAGAAACAGCCGTTCCCCCCTGGCCGTCACTTACTACTACACTGAAGCTATCTATCCCATTGTAATTTTCATTTGGCGTATACGTGTAGGTGCCGTCTGGATTCACAATGACCGTTCCATTCACTGGACCTGTCAGTAACCCGTACGTCAATGGTCTGCCATCGACATCCGTTGCCACCACTTGGCTATTTAAGGTCGTGTCTTCATTGATTACAAACTCATAGTTTGGCACCACTGGCACATCATTCACTGGCGTAACCGTCACAAATACACTCGTCACTATAAATGCGCCCGATGGGTCGCTAATTAACACTGTAAACGTATCAGGGCCATTGTAATTTCCATTTGGCGTATATGTGAAGGTGCCATCCGCATTGACCACTGCCACGCCGTTTGTCGGAGGATCTTGTAAGGTGTACGTCAGGACTTCTCCATCTGGATCAAACGCTGTGATTTGACTAGACACTGGTGTATCTTCATCTGTGACCAAGGTTACCACCACTGGCCCTACTGGTGGATCATTTACTGGCAGAATCGTAATCGTGATGGTAGAAACAGCCGTTCCTCCCTGGCCGTCGCTTACTACTACACTAAAGCTATCTATCCCATTGTAATTTTCATTTGGCGTATACGTGTAGGTGCCGTCTGGATTCACGACGACCGTTCCATTCACAGGCCCTGTCAGTAACGCGTATGTCAATGGATTGCCATCGATATCCGTTGCCACCACTTGGCTATTTAAGGTCGTGTCTTCATTGATTACAAACTCATAGTTTGGCACCACTGGCACATCATTCACTGGCGTAACCGTCACAAATACACTCGTCACTATAAATGCGCCCGACGGGTCGCTAATTAACACCGTAAACGTATCAGGGCCATTGTAATTTCCATTTGGCGTATATGTGAAGATGCCATCCGCATTGACCACTGCCACGCCGTTTGTCGGAGGATCTTGTAACGTGTATGTCAGGACTTCTCCATCTGGATCAAACGCTGTGATTTGACTGGACACGGGCGTATCTTCATTCGTGACCAAGGTTACCACCACTGGCCCTACTGGTGGATCATTTACTGGCAAAATTGTAATCGTGATGGTAGAAACAGCCGTTCCTCCCTGGCCGTCGCTTACTACTACACTAAAGCTATCTATCCCATTGTAATTTTCATTTGGCGTATACGTGTAGGTGCCGTCTGGATTCACGACGACCGTTCCATTCACTGGACCTGTCAGTACCCCGTACGTCAATGGGTTGCCATCAACATCCGTTGCCACCACTTGGCTATTTAAGGTCGTGTCTTCATTGATTACAAACTCATAGTTTGGCACCACTGGCACATCATTCACTGGCGTAACCGTTACAAATACACTCGTCACTATAAATGCGCCCGATGGGTCGCTAATTATTAACACTGTAAACGTATCAGGACCATTATAATTTCCATTTGGCGTATATGTGAAGGTGCCATCCGCATTGACCACTGCCACTCCGTTTGTCGGAGGATCTTGTAAGGTGTGCGTCAGCACTTCTCCATCTGGATCAAACGCTGTGATTTGACTGGACACTGGCGTATCTTCATTCGTGACCAAGGTTACTACTACTGGCCCTACTGGTGGATCATTTACTGGCAGAACTGTAATCGTGATGGTAGAAACAGCCGTTCCTCCTTGCTCATCACTTACTACCACTGTAAATTGGTCAATTCCGTTAAAATCCGCATTAGGAGTATAGGTATACATCCCATTTATTCCTACGTCTACTGTCCCATTCACGGGAGCATTTTGTAGAGAATAAGTAAGCTGATTACTATCACTATCAGTTGCAATTACCATAGAAGTTACTGATGTGTCTTCATTGGTGGTTAACTGATAATTTGGAACAATTGGAGAGTCGTTTATAGGAGCAACCGTAACTATAACTGATGAAGTAGCGTTTCCTCCCAAGTTATCAGTTATATATACTACGAACGCATCTGAACCATAAAAGTCTGTATTCGGTGTATACGTAAATATTCCTGTATTAGAATCAATTGTTACTACTCCATTAATAGGTAAATTTTCAATAGTATAAATAAGTGGGTTCCCATTTACATTAGTAGCAATAACTTGATTTGTTACTGGCGTATCTTCATTAGTAGAGATCTGTAAATCTTGTGTGGTTGTGGATCCATTTGTTTGGAGTACTGTCACAAATATATTTGACAGTGCGGTCGCCCCTTCTAGATCAGTTATTAATATGGTGAATTGATCATTACCTACAAAATTGTTGTTAGGTATATATGTGAAGATGCCGTCTTGATTTACAATAGCACTCCCATTGGCTGGAATTTGCTGAAGAGTATAGGTTAGTGTAATATCGTCAGGATCTGAAGCGGGTATACTACTTGTAACAGGAAGGTTAATAGTCGTTGTAACAGCCCTATCTCCTCCTATTGGAGGATCGTTTACTGGAACAATTGTTAAGGTTACAGTGGAAAGGGAAGATCCTCCTTGACCATCTGATACCAACACACTGAAAGTATCTGTCCCGTTATAATTTAGATTTGGTGTATAGGTAAATACTCCATTTGCCCCTAATACAACACTTCCATTTGATGGAGGTGGATTCAGTAAAGTAAATGTTAACAAGTCTCCATCTGGATCGAACGCTGGAATTTGATTTGTGAGAGGTGTATCTTCATTAATTGTAAATGCTAAATCAGCAGTGATTGGGGGATCGTTCACTGGAATTACATTGATCGTGACGGTCGAAACAGCCGTTCCTCCTTGACCATCCGATACCAATACCGTAAACTGATCGCTTCCATTAAAATTTAGATCTGGCTGGTAGCTAAAGGTTCCATCCGTATTCACTGCCGCCACTCCGTTGATTGGCGCGACTTGTAGCTGATAACTAAGAGGATTTCCATCTACATCTGTTCCTACTATGGCACCTATTATTGGGCTGTCTTCTTGTGTACTGAACGTGTAGTTTGGCACCGTTGGTGCATCATTCACCGGCGTGACAATCACCGTCACCGTGGAAACGGCCGTTCCTCCTTGCCCATCCGATACCAACACCGTAAATCGATCAGTCCCATTAAAATTAAGATTTGGCTGGTAGCTAAAGGTTCCATCTACATTTACCACGACTACTCCGTTGCCAGGCGCAGCTTGCAAACTAAACGTTAATGAATCTCCATCTGGGTCTACCGCCACGATTTGATTGATTAACGTGCTGTCTTCCGCAATGGTAAAGCTGACATTGGACGTAATTGGAGGATCATTTACTGGTATGACATTGATGGTTACCGTGGAAACGGCTGTTCCTCCTTGCCCATCCGATACCAACACGGTAAATTGATCGGTCCCATTAAAATTCGGATTTGGTTGATAGCTAAACGTTCCGTCCGCATTTACTGCCGCCACTCCGTTGGTTGGCGCAACTTGCAGCTGATAACTGAGAGGATTTCCATCTACATCTGTTCCTACTATGGCACCTATTACTGGGCTATCTTCTTGTGTGCTGAATGTGTAGTTTGGCACCGTTGGTGCATCATTCACCGGCGTGACAATTACCGTCACCGTGGAAACGGCCGTTCCTCCTTGCCCATCCGATACCAACACCGTAAATCGATCAGTCCCATTAAAATTCGGATTTGGCTGATAGCTAAAGGCTCCATCTACATTTACCACGGCTACTCCGTTGCCAGGTGCAGCTTGCAAACTAAACGTTAATGGATCTCCGTCTGGGTCTACTGCCACGATTTGATTGATTAACGTGCTGTCTTCGGCAATGGTAAAGCTGACATTGGACGTAATTGGAGGATCATTTACTGGTATGACATTGATGGTTACGGTGGAAACAGCTGTTCCTCCCTGGCCGTCTGAGACTAATACGGTAAATTGGTCCGTTCCATTAAAGTTTGCATTCGGTTGATAGCTGAACGTTCCATCTGGATTGACAACTGCTACCCCATTCGTTGGAGGATTTTGAAGCTGATAACTAAGAGGATTTCCATCTACATCTATCCCTACTACGGCTCCTACTACTGGGCTGTCTTCTTGTGTGCTGAATGTGTAGTTTGGCACCGTTGGTGCATCATTCACCGGCGTGACAATCACCGTCACTGTGGAAACGGCTGTTCCTCCATGACCGTCTGATACCAGCACGGTAAACTGATCGGTTCCGTTAAAATTTAAATTCGGCTGGTAGCTAAAGGTTCCGTCGGCATTCACTACGGCTACTCCGTTGCCAGGTGCAGCTTGCAGGCTAAAGGTTAATGGATCTCCATCTGGATCTACCGCCACAATTTGATTGATTAACGTGCTATCTTCGGCAATGGTAAAGCTGACATTGGACGTAATCGGCGGGTCATTTACTGGTATGACATTGATGGTTACGGTGGAAACGGCTGTTCCTCCCTGACCATCTGATACCAGCACCGTAAATTGATCGGTTCCGTTAAAATTTAAATTCGGCTGATAGCTAAAGGTTCCATTAGCATTTACTGCTGCTACTCCGTCGGTTGGCGCAACTTGCAGCTGATAACTAAGAGGATTTCCATCTACATCTATCCCTACTACGGCTCCTACTACTGAGCTGTCTTCTTGTGTGCTGAACGTGTAGTTTGGCACCGTTGGTGCATCATTCACCGGTGTGACAATCACCGTCACTGTGGAAACGGCTGTTCCTCCATGACCGTCTGATACCAGCACGGTAAACTGATCGGTTCCGTTAAAATTTAAATTCGGCTGGTAGCTAAAGGTTCCGTCGGCATTCACTACGGCTACTCCGTTGCCAGGTGCAGCTTGCAGGCTAAAGGTTAATGGATCTCCATCTGGATCTACCGCCACAATTTGATTGATTAACGTGCTATCTTCGGCAATGGTAAAGCTGACATTGGACGTAATCGGCGGGTCATTTACTGGTATGACATTGATGGTTACGGTGGAAATGGCTGTTCCTCCCTGACCATCTGATACCAGCACCGTAAATTGATCGGTTCCGTTAAAATTTAAATTCGGCTGATAGCTAAAGGTTCCATTGGCATTTACTACAGCTATTCCATTTGTGGGCCTGTTTTGCAACTGATAACTAAGAGGATTTCCGTCTACATCTGTCCCTACTATGGCTCCTACTACAGGACTGTCTTCCTGCGTACTGAACGTGTAGTTTGGCACCGTTGGTGCATCATTCACTGGCGTAATAGTGACCGTCACCGTGGAAACAGCTGTTCCTCCTTGGCCATCCGATACCAATACCGTAAACTGATCGGTTCCATTAAAATTTAAATTCGGCTGGTAGCTAAAGGTTCCATCTGCATTCACCACGGCTACTCCGTTGCCAGGTGCTGTCTGCAGGCTGAACGTTAACGGATTTCCATCTGGATCTACTGCCACGATTTGATTGATTAACGTGCTGTCTTCCGCAATGGTAAAGCTGACATTGGACGTAATTGGAGGATCATTTACGGGTATGACATTGATGGTTACCGTGGAAACAACCGTTCCTCCTTGGCCATCCGATACCAGTACGGTAAACTGGTCGCTTCCATTAAAATTTAGATTTGGCTGATAGCTAAAGGTTCCATTGACATTTACTGCCGCCACTCCGTTGGTTGGCGTAACTTGCAGCTGATAACTGAGAGGATTTCCATCTACATCTGTCCCTACTATGGCACCTACTACTGGGCTGTCTTCTTGTGTACTGAACGTGTAGTTTGGCACCGTTGGTGCATCATTCACTGGCGTAACAGTGACCGTCACCGTGGAAACAGCTGTTCCTCCTTGGCCATCCGATACCAATACCGTAAACTGATCGGTTCCATTAAAATTTAAATTCGGCTGGTAGCTAAAGGTTCCATCTGCATTCACCACGGCTACTCCGTTGCCAGGTGCTGTCTGCAGGCTGAACGTTAACGGATTTCCATCTGGATCTACTGCCACGATTTGATTGATTAACGTGCTGTCTTCCGCAATGATAAAGCTGACATTGGACGTAATTGGAGGATCATTTACGGGTATGACATTGATGGTTACCGTGGAAACAGCCGTTCCTCCTTGGCCATCCGATACCAGTACGGTAAACTGGTCGCTTCCATTAAAATTTAGATTTGGCTGATAGCTAAAGGTTCCATTGGCATTTACTGCCGCCACTCCGTTGGTTGGCGTAACTTGCAGCTGATAACTGAGAGGATTTCCATCTACATCTGTCCCTACTATGGCACCTACTACTGGGCTGTCTTCTTGTGTACTGAACGTGTAGTTTGGCACCGTTGGTGCATCATTCACCGGCGTAACAGTGACTGTCACCGTGGAAACAGCCGTTCCTCCCTGGCCATCTGATACCAACACCGTAAACTGATCAGTTCCGTTAAAATTTAAATTCGGTTGATAGCTAAAGGTTCCATTGGCATTCACCACGGCTACTCCGTTGCCAGGCGCAGCTTGCAAACTAAACGTTAACGGATTTCCATCTGGGTCTACTGCCACGATTTGATTGATTAACGTGCTGTCTTCCGCAATGGTAAAGCTGACATTGGACGTAATTGGAGGATCATTTACGGGTATGACATTGATGGTTACCGTGGAAACGGCTGTTCCTCCCTGACCATCTGATACCAACACGGTAAATTGATCGCTCCCATTAAAATTCGGATTTGGTTGATAGCTAAAGGTTCCATTGGCATTTACTGCCGCCACTCCGTTGGTTGGTGCAACTTGCAGCTGATAACTAAGAGGATTTCCATCTACATCTGTCCCTACTATGGCACCTATTACTGGGCTATCTTCTTGTGTGCTGAACGTGTAGTTTGGCACCGTTGGTGCATCATTCACCGGCGTAACAGTGACTGTCACCGTGGAAACAGCCGTTCCTCCCTGGCCATCTGATACCAACACCGTAAACTGATCAGTTCCGTTAAAATTTAAATTCGGTTGATAGCTAAAGGTTCCATTGGCATTTACTGCCGCCACTCCGTTGCCAGGTGCCGTTTGCAGGCTAAAGGTTAATGGATCTCCATCTGGGTCTACCGCTACAACTCGATTGATTAACGTGCTATCTTCCGCAATGGTAAAACTGACATTGGACGTAATTGGAGGATCATTTACGGGTATGACATTAATGGTTACCGTGGAAACGGCCGTTCCTCCCTGACCATCTGATACCAGCACCGTAAATTGATCGGTTCCATTAAAATTTAGATTTGGCTGATAGCTAAAGGTTCCATTGGTATTCACTACAGTTATTCCATTTGTTGGCCTGTTTTGCAACTGATAACTAAGAGGATTTCCGTCTACATCTGTCCCTACTATGGCACCTACTACTGGGCTGTCTTCTTGTGTACTGAACGTGTAGTTTGGCACCGTTGGTGGATCATTCACCGGTGTAACAGTGACTGTCACCGTGGAAACGGCCGTTCCTCCCTGGCCATCTGATACCAGCACGGTAAATTGATCGATTCCGTTAAAATTTAAATTAGGGGTATATATATAGGAACCACTGTTAGTTACAGTAACTGTTCCATTTGTTGGTGGAGACTGTAATTGAAAGGTAAGTGAGTTACCATCCACATCTGTAGCTTGTATCTGACCAATTAGAGGGGTATCTTCATTAGTGATAACTGCATAGTTTTGAGTAACAGGATTATCGTTTACAGGCGTATTTATAATTGTAACTATGGAGGTAGCTGTTCCTCCTTGCCCATCGTCTACAATAGCCGTAAATTGATCGGTTCCGTTAAAGTTTAAATTAGGGGTATAGACAAATTGTCCATTAGGATTAACTGTTACTATTCCATTGGTTGGCCTCGTACCAATACGATATGTTAATGGATTTCCATCAATATCATTGCCAATAACTGTTCCAATTGCTACAGTATCCTCGGGATTTGTAATAGTATAGTTTGGAACTGTAGGAGGGGTATTAATAGCTGTTACGCTATTAACAGGAGACGCACCTGATCCAGTTAATACATTTCCTGGTGTACTTTCAAATTGGTAATTAATAAAAACTTGATTACCAAGAGAAGAGATTGATGTAAGAGGGCCAACCACTCTAACCTGATATGTCAAAACTCGAGTTTGATTGATATTCAGTGTTCCAAGGGGCAGACCATTTCGAATATCCACGTTTGTCTGAGTAACACCATCTACTTGTAAACTATTAGGAATAAATGTTGTTGCTGAAGACAATGGATCTGTAGCTATTAGGACATTGGCTGCAGCAGTTCCAGTATTACTTACTTGAACTGTATAAGTAATGATATCCCCTGTTCGAGCAGATGTAACATTAGCAGATTTTGATACATTTAAAACAGGTGCATTAATATCTACTTGAAGAGCTAAAGCACTAATAACATAAGTATCTCCATTTGTCGTCCCACGTACGACGGCGCTAGTTTGATTATTTGATAAACGGGCTGAGACGTCAATATTGGTAATATCCCAGCCCTGTCTCGCACCAGATAAGCTACCTCCTGGTGTACTATTTAAACTGCCAAACTGTCCACTTGTATCTAATGTACCACTGTCGTTATTAATCTGAGAAGCAAAAAAGTTATTTATTGGATTATTAGGACCAGAGACAGGCTGCAAAGACGCAGTTGTAGGCCCAAATTGAAGCTGGTCACCTACTATAGCCGAATCTCCTTCAATAGCACTTACTAATAATCTTCCGTTTACTGTTCCTGTAATAGGCGTGCCAAATCCAGATACAGCTGCTGTAGAACTTCCTGTAGCTGAACTCGTTAATTCTGCTCCAACAAAAATAGATAAGTTTCGAGACTTTTGTAAAGGATCAGCATACACTACAGCCAGTGTCCATCCTGCTGCATTAGCGTTGTTCTCTGTTGTACTTTGTGTTCCAGGAACTCCTAGAACTGAATACGTACCTGCTTGAGAAATCAAATTTGTTACATTTGCACTACGCACATAATAAAAACTTGAACTTGTTAAGGTAAAGCGTGTAGCCGTATCTGATTGCACACTAACCGTTCTGCTAGGAGTAATAAAAGTGACAGCATTATTTAGAGCAGAACTAACATCCTCTCCACCATAAAGGTAGCTTCCTCCCCATATTAATTCTGCGTATAGAATTTGAGTAGTAGTAGATGGAAGTCTTAAAATAGCACTGGAGGAATTTTGTAAGTAATTCGCAGTAGTTCCTGTAGGAAAGGAGCCGTCTACAGAAGTTGGGTTGACACTAAAGAACGTTCCAATTGACCCTGCAGTTCCAGGAGCATTAGCATTAGCTTGTTTATTTAACCCAAATGTGTTACCTGTAAATGTAATAGCTCCATTGGCATTGGTTAAAAACCGATTTACATATGGCAATTAATTCACCTCTTAGAATAAAATAAATCGTTTCAGTATATAAGAGAAGTAAGAAAATGTGTATATCTCCCCTCCTTTATAAATGAATATGTTTATATATATGCGCCAAAAAGCCCAATCATTAGGTGGGAATTAAGTGAGGTTAATTTCCGCAACCCTCATCTTAATACAATAAATAAAAAAACTACTGAATTTAGTCAGTAGCTTGTCATAAAGCAATTAGAAGCTTCTTATGTAAATCCAGATGGTCACATTACATAATTTCTCCCTCTTTATTTGATACCTGAATAAAGAAAACGTAAGGGGATAAAGGTGACAGGTAGATTTTACTTATTTAAAAGAAGATATACTGTTGAAAAAAGAGATGTAAACCTAACTATTATAAGCAATCATATGATCGTGTTATGCTTGAGACTCCATCTCTTTTAGTATTTTGTTTGTGATATAATTTCTATCCTTGCTATTGTCTAATCACTGCTTTATTTGAAAATAAGAAATACATATTTCTGAAAAATGTCTGATTTGCTTACAGAAGAACTAGTCCAGAAATAGGATACGACTAGTTTACAACAAATTCTATTACAATTGGAGTTGCTGGAGAGAGTGTGTCACCATCTGGAATAGTAATGGCAGCAGTGGTAATAGTCGATGTATCAGCTGTTTGAATTTGACCATTAATATAAAGGTTATAATATGCAGGTGATGATGGAAAAGCTGTAGCAGCTATACCTGTATCAGTCGTAAAAGCTGTAGCAAGAATAGTGTATCCAGGACCTGTGCCTGTTCCATTTCCTGCTATAGAACTGAATTTCAGGGAATTCATAAAAGGTTTTACAATAGGCATTCATATACACCCCTTTCTAAAAATATTAAGTTTAGCATTCTCATGTGAATTTATTAATAAAAAAGAGGCAAGAAACAACTTTATAATATACGTTACCTGTAATTTTGATTTTAACTTGTTAGCAAGGTACTTGAAAAAGTCTTATCTCTATTGTATTATTCTTCTCCCCTGATTTAGAAACGGCGAATAACTAAATATATAAATATATATTCAAAGTCTTATGTCTAAAAGTATTAATTATTAAGAAATAAGAAATAAGAAATATGTGGACGAACTATAGACATTTGACAGTTGCGAATTTAGAAATTTGGATTATTAATAGAAAGAAGGACTATCTAATAATTCCTTCACTAATTAATTATGAAGGAGTGAATTTATATGCCTATTATTAAACCGGTTTTTACAGCTACTAGCACTATTACCGGAGATGTTACAGTTGCCACTGCAACCAGTGTTGCTCCTACACCTGCTAGATTTACTGCAATCGTTACAGCCCAAATGGTTGTTGGCCTAACAACAACCGTACCTGCTGGAAGCTTTATTGATGAAAATGGAACTGCTCTTACAGTCTTACCTACGCTTGCCTCTAATTCTTATGCTACTGTTTATGTTAATGGTGTAGTTCAACCAACTAGTGCGTACATTTTGTCACCAACTGATTTAGCACTTGATGATGATGTCACGGTTGGAGCACCTGTTACTTTAGAAATAGTGACTCACACAGCAACCTCCACTTCAACACCAACGAGTACTTTAGCAGTTACTACTGTTATTAGTACGTAATACCATTAATTTCATAATTATATTAACTATTGTTTGTATAAATCTAGAAACTTTTATCCATTAAGGTGAAGAGCTATATTGGTTAAGAAGAAGATCACAAATGTGATCTTCTCTTTTTATTTATGCATTTCCGAAATTACATTAACTGAGTATATAATTTATCCCCTTTTATTCGGTATGAGAATACATTAAAACAAAATTAACTGAAAGGAGGAGGTAAAGATAGGATGAATATAAAGCACAAAGATCATTATTATAAAAAATTATGTTATCAAAAAAAGAAATGCAAAAAACGTTACTCTAAAAAGATTTACAGTGAGTACAAACTTCCGGACTCCCTTTCTAGAAGGGATCCTTCATGTATTAATAAATTTTGTTCTTACTGTAAATCTCATCCTTGCTGTTGTCTAAAACCAGGACCACCAGGACCTCAAGGAGTCACAGGACCTCAAGGAGCTACAGGACCTCAAGGAGTCACAGGACCTCGAGGAGCTACAGGACCTCGAGGAGCTACAGGACCTCGAGGAGCTACAGGACCCCAAGGACCACCAGGACCTCAAGGAGCCACGGGACCTCAAGGACCACCACTTCAGGGAGTAATACCAACAACTAGCTTATTATACTTTACTTTTTCAGATGGACAGAAACTTGAATATTTAAACAGTGATGGTGTACCACAATACGGAGATGCCAAAATATTGTCACCGAATAAAGTTTCCTATATTAACTTATTTATAAATGGTATTCTGCAGCCTCAAAGTACTTACACAGTTGAAGAAGGAAAATTAACTTTAGAAGAATCTCCTTCAAAAGATGTACCAATTACTCTACAATTTATAATTATCAATTCATAAATATAAATTGTATATACTATGGCTGTTGCCTTTACTAATTAAGATAATAGATATTAGGGAATAAAACTTCACTTTACGTCCTATAGAATATATATAATGAAATTTTCAAAACATGGGCTAGCTTACTTGTTGTCGGTTTTATCCTTTATTACTTCCTACTCTTGATTTAACTAGCTATTATCTTCAAAAATTATACTTAAAACTTAGCTATTTTACATTTGTGCCCGAGGGAACCCCGTCTCCTTCTAAGCCGAAAAAGTTATAACAATTATAAAAAGCCTACTCTTAAAATTTGAGTAGGCTAAGTTATTTTAACGTATTCATTAATATCATTAAGTTTTTTTACCTGCGATTATGTTAACTATGCAAGCGACCCATTGTGCGACCATAGGTATGTCTCTATTATATTTTTAATAATAGAAAAAGAGTAGAGAAGTTATTTCTTTTAGTACCGGTTTGTAGTGAAAAGGAAAATATAAGGTTTTAAATGAATATAAAAGAATTTTTTATATTTTATTTTTCCTTCTTATAAATCCTTGAGATTAGCCAATTTATGGAGAAAGGAATAAATAATGAAGTTAGCTGAAGCATAGCCGTTGGAACTAATGATGCCAGTGACTCTCCCTATATAAAAATATTTATAAATTTTCTGTGTCCTAGGACAAGAGGAAAAACAATTCATTAATCAATGATTAATATAGGATTATGCAATCAAACCTCTTACTGAACCTCATACTAATACAACTAAGGAGCATGTTCTTTTACATAATTATCACTATTAGGGATAGAGCAGATTAGAACTAATGATTATAATCATTTTTATTTGTATCTGAACATGTATATTTTTTATTAGTGTAAATACTCGTTTCAGAATTTTCCCCCTATAGTTAAGTTTTCCTTCAGTTAGTTTTTACAAAGACAGATGACTTTAAGAATACAAATTACTTTATGGTCATAGGCCTGTTTTAGGTGGGTTATCTATATGGAAAACATCTAACAGCATGGTATTTACTATACATATATTGCTTCACTGGCTTGAAAACAAAAAAGAAAAAAACTGACACAGTGTTCTACCTTTTTGTTCCTCTTATTTCATGAATTTCACAAACCAACTTTTGGTTAGCTTATATGCTTATTCTAATGTATAAAACTTTACTTTAAATGTTTCCCGAACCAAATCTGTGAACCCTACCGTAGAACTTATAGAAGGGTTTGCGATGTACCATCCCTTACTTTGTCTAATCAGATCTGGCATTTTAAGAATTGAACCATTTCCTACATTATGCCAAATGACATGATCTGTACTGTTTAGATCATCACTCATAATATCAAAAGTAAATGATATACCCTGATACTTCCTTTCAACTACAACCCTAACTTTTTTATTCGTAGGTAAATGAAAAAGTGAAAAGTTACGACTCGATCTGCTTTTTTGACCAGGGATTGGGGTACATAAAGAGTTTATCTCTGCCTCCATTTTTAGCCTTCCCTTCTATATGGAACATAAGGAAATAATATAAAAGAAAGTAAAAATATATGATTATTTTGACAATTTTTCTCCTATTTAAAAAATATTAATATACAAAGATAGTAATTTTACAGGTAATTATAAAGTGAAATGAGAAATATAAAATACAGTTAAGACCTGCAGCCCTAATCCCTATTTGAGTACAAATAATCTGCCCTCTACAGATTGTTTGTGTTGTTTTATAAATCACTATGTATCCTCATTTTAGTTAATGTTAATAATTTTTAAGCATATAATTCAGTAATGAAATCTTTAGGGATTTCATAGACCTTTGGGAGGTGTAACCGTGAAAATAAGGGGTAATTTAAATGCATTAATTGGGATCTGGTTTATTATCGCACCTTGGGCTATTGGTTTTTCAGATCAATCAGGAGCTTTATGGTCAAGTATTATTTTTGGAATTATTCAAGTTATTGTATCATTGTGGGGCTATGACAAGCCTGGTTGGAATTCTTGGCAAAATTGGGTTTCAACAATTACTGGTGTCTGGTTTGTAATTTTCCCATTCATCTATTCATTAACAAATGGAGAAGTTTGGTCAAGTGTAATTCTTGGTTTAATCACGATTATATTTAGTTTATGGAGCTTGGGATCTAATTCGGGCTCAAAGGCTGTGGGTTAAGGGTAAAATGGATAGGAGCCAACTACTTTAGCCAACTACTTTAGCAAGCTACTTAACAACGATGAAGTGGTTAAGGATCCAAAAAGCGAAAATCAAAAAACAGGGAGCTATTTCCTAAGGGGAATAGCTCCCTGTTTTTTGATCTAGTTGTACATGTTTAAGATCCCCATTTCCTTATGCAACAAGTTGCTCGTTACGATAATTTACTGGAGATTGTCGATTTAATTATTTTTGTCTCTTTATATAAATATATTGATTTTTTAATACTTCTGGTACGTAAATCCTTGCCTTTTCCCTCCCTCATTAAGATTCCATGGAAATTCTTAAAACAACATTCCCCATTTCCCATCTTTTGATGTAACACTCTTGATCAGTATATCCTTTTATTGCACGCCTCTATTATCTAAAAAAAGCTTGACCCTCCTTTCCATCCAAGGTCGACTAACTGTGATTTTTTCAACATCCGCTCTAAGGGTGCAGCCTCGAGGTTCAGCGTTCTTTTCTATTCTAAACGTATACAGTAAGTAAAGATTATCCAGTTGAAATAATCATTATTATTAAGAAATTGGAACTCTCAATTTTAATGGCTTTCTATCTATCTTCACATGTCCAAACTTTTTTCATTCAAGTGAATATTCTACTAGTACAAATATCTTTTATGAAAGGAGAACATCTCTTTGCCAATCAATATTCAACCGATCCTCATCAGTATGGAACTTATTCTACAGGATGTTTTAAAACCAAATTTCGTTACGCCACAGTACCCCGCTGCATTCAGAGAAATAGCAATACCTGTCCCTACACCTCCGGGAGTTACCAATTTACCCTCCTTTATTTATTTTGACCTTGATAATCAATTTACCTTAACACAAGAACAAGGTATTAAAGATGCCATTTCACTTGTACTATTTAATTGGTTCCATCATCTGAGGCAAAAATGGAATGGTGGAGCTAATAATGGTATTTCTAATTTAGCTGCTTGCAATAATGTGTATGCAATACGGAATTTACAACCTGCTTGGTATACTGGACCACGTATTCCCAATGGGTTAGTGGCTACGAACATAGCTATGGATCAATTCACCCGACTTATACGTGACAACGGTTTGCGTCTCGCTCCCAAAGCGAAGATCTTTGCTGGCTCCCTTGATAATGATTCCCTTACTTTGGCTTTAACAGCTTTAAACCGAACCAAAGTACCTTTATCATTTATTGTTGATCTATCGAAGGTAGGCAATATTGGCATAGATGCAGGATCCATTATGCATGCTTGGTTACATCGGGCAGGATTTTATAATCCTAATACAACTAGTTATTTTATTACGGAGTGTTCAATGTGTATTATGCGGGATTATGAACTTAAAAACCTCTTTCTACCTGATAGTGCTTTCTATAAATTTTTTAGCCAATGATGAAGAAGTTAAAAGTGTAAGGGATATACAAAGTTAGTTTTTAAAAGAACTAATCGAATCTAATATCTTGAGCAAACTACCCAGGATGCTCTAAAGCGTCCATTTGGAAATCCACATTGTTTTGAGTTGACAACATGTATCATGAAAAGCTACTGAGACCTGTTCAGTGCTTTTCCTTGTTTTTTTAATGTATATCATATA
The DNA here is from genome assembly GCF_038005845.1 of Priestia sp. FSL P4-0332. Taxonomy (NCBI): domain Bacteria; kingdom Bacillati; phylum Bacillota; class Bacilli; order Caryophanales; family Bacillaceae; genus Priestia; species Priestia sp. FSL P4-0332. The sequence continues at coordinate 110,826 of NZ_JBBOUA010000004.1, read as the reverse complement.
CAGATCTACTCAACATAATGGAGTTTATCGATATCTAAAGAATCTTTTAAATGGGTATTTTTTCCTCTGGAGCTTATTTTTATAATTCATCTTTTTTACAACTTGTCCAATCAAATTTATCCAATTAATCATCTTATATAGTGAGTCATAAAAAAAGGAGAATTCTGTTGAAGCTAAAAGAAATTAAGGGCTTATATGATGTAATTGTTAGTTTAGGTAGCGCTTGTAATCCGGCAATGGAATTAAAACGGTTAAATTTAAGGACAATCGCTGGACCATTAGATTGGAGTGTAGCTCTATCACTTTCAGATGTTAATAGACTACTTAAAAATAAATTCAATGGCTTTATGGAACTTGAAAATATGCAATTGATAGATGGAGCATTTGCATTTAGTAATGACGGAGTCTTGATTGAAGGTGTCAAATCTTATTTAATAGAAGATACCCATTACAATATTATTTCAGTACATGATTTCCCAATAATTCCAAATCAACATTGGAGTGCAACATATGTTTCCTATAAAGAGAAACTTACCCATCGAATCGATCGATTTTTCGAAAAAATTACAAGTTCTCAATCTATTTTATTTATTAGATGGGCGGCTACCTATGAACAAGCTGTAGAATTACAATCGACTTTGGAGGGAATTGTTAAAGGTCAGTTCAATATTCTTATTCTTTGCCCAGAAGAAGGCTTCAAGGGTGTAAGTGAAATTGATTGGGGACTTGATAAAATATGTGCAGTTAAAGTACCTAGAATCCCAAATGACCCTGGGACTTGGAATTATGTTTTAGAAGGTATAACATTGCCCCCCAGAAAACAATAGTATCCATCGAGTTATATAGTTTCCTACCTTCCTGTTCTCTTTCGAGATAACGACATTCGTTTTCTCTCCTATCCTTTACCCTCTGTCACATCGTTGAATCTTATGAGCCCCTTCCCGTTTACACAAGTGACAAGGAGCTTACCAAGTTCCGCATCTTATAGATACGACGAGGTTAGATGGGTTCTTTACTTCGGGCAAAATTTGGGGCACATCCCAGCATTATTAAGATTATGAATCTTCTTTTCCTAGCAATGTTTTGAGTCACGTACTGACTCTCTGTTTCCGTATTTCCGCATACAAACCATGAATCTGTTGTTAGAAACGCAGTTTGGGACGGAGATAGTTTTTGCGTCTAAACTAGTGGCGCAAGCCACACTATATAAAAGCGACTTTTTCTTGCACCATAATAAAGCTTATCGGTAATCACAGATATATAACACTATAGGCAAGTACTTAAGTATTGAATTGAAGGCTTACTTACAGCGGTGGCTCTTTCGGATAATAGAGATTGTTAATTCTTATTTCTGATTATCTTTTCCCAAATCACATAGAAATTGTTAAATAAAAAAGGTGAATTTGAATTTCTTAACATTTTAATCTGGAACAATAATTTTTTAGATGAGGTTCATGAAAGTATTATTACTTCAAAATACTTTATTCTTTAATCAATTCCCCAGCATTTATAACTCATTTTTTGTATTGTACAGGCATTTTTCCACCAATTGAATATTATAAAAAAAAAGGAAAGGATGATTAAAATAGATTCTTATGGTCATTATTACAACCCTCACAATGGAAAATATTATAAAAAGGGAAAATATTATAGAAAAAAGGGAGAAAATAATCAAAACAAATTAAGAGAAACCAAAAGTGAAATTAATCAAGTCCATAATTTGGACAACAGCTTATATAAGATGAGTATAAAAAATAATCATAACCATCCAATTAAAGTTAGTATAATTATGCCTACCTATAATAAATATAATCAAATCTCCCTTTCCCTTTACGGCCTCTCAAAACAAACGTTTCCCGACTCTGATTATGAGGTTATCTTAGTAGATGATGCTTCTTCTGATAAAACTCGTGATATTTTAAAAGAAATTGACGTCCCATTCAAATTTAAATATATACGTATGAAAAAAAATAAAGGACGTTCCTTTGTCCGCAATATAGGAATTAAGCATTCTGAAGGAGATGTTTTAATCTTTTTGGATGGAGAAATGTTAGTGACTCCTCATTTTATTCAAAACCACTATAAACATCACTTGCAAGAAACAAACCTTGTAGTCACGGGAGCCATGCATTATGAAGGAGTCTATACTTTTATTATGCCGGATTATAATGAAGATCAATTTGCACACCTAAAAGATCTAGTGAGAAAAGATCCTAAGTATATGGAAATATACGAAAGTTACGAACGTACTAGACATAAATCAAAGAAACCTTATCCGCTTGTAACAATAGAAGATATTGATACAGAACGCTTTCAAAGTTTATCATTTTCTAACCGATATTTCCTTAATAGTGGGTTAAAACATTTTGGGGAGAGGCTTAAGGGGTTTACACTTCCTTATATCGCATTTTTAAGTGGAAATGTATCAGTAAGGAAAGAAGAATTAAACAAATCTGGATATTTCGATGAAACCTTTGTTGGTTATGGGGCAGAAGATTGGGAAATTGGATATCGTTTATATAAAAACGGAGCGCAATTTGTTTTAGATCCCTCTACAGTTGCTTATCATCAAGAGCATCCAATATCTAAGAAAAAACTTAAAGAACAATGGGGTAATCATTATCGTTTCGTTAAAAAACATCCAAATATAGACGTTCTTATCTTATCTCTTGAATGGAAAGAACTATCATTTATGCATATGCATCAGACATTAGTTGAATATAATGCACTAGATGAGCGTTTTCCAAATGAATATAATGAACTAAAAAAAGCTTTTCGAACAATGCTTTTTAGAATTATTGAATGTTTAAATAACGAGCAGCCTGTTACAGAACTTTACAAACTTCCTGGCGGATCAGAGGAAAGAATAAAAATTCATCAACAATTTGAAACATTACGTCCTCGGGGATTTGATTATCTTGCAAGTTCCTTCGAACAAATATATTATTTGTAGTCTTTATAAAGCCAGGATTAAAATTAAAAACAAATGATATGACAGAAAGAAACTACTTTCAAACAGTAGGTTTGTAGAACATAAAATTTTAGTTACCATAATGAATTTTACAGACATGGAAGGCTTATTCGCTGATTAACTGAAGAGGCTTTTGATGTGGGGAAAATGTATTTCCAAAGGAATTAAGGTAAGATTGTATTAACTAGTAAATAAACTCTATTCATTAACTGACTTCAAGTGAATTGTCCAATCAATAAAGTGAAATACATCTAAAGTCTCGTTAGTTAAAAGAAAAACTCCCTACCGTCTAAGGGAGTTTTTTCAATTTAGAGTGTATACGATATATAAAGTTAGTTTTAGAATGCCATTCTAAAGAACTCTTCGGGAGGTAGACGTCTACCGAGGATTATTTTTTCAGAATATGTACATTTTGATACATCGTTATCGATGAAAATTTAATGTTCCTTCGGTAGGTGAAATTGGAATTGATCAATAAAACGCGTACATTTTATACATGTGTTATGACCTATGAAAAATGATATGAAAGATATAACTTCAAAAAAGTCTTCACCTCTTTCAATCAAACTTTTTTAAGTATTTAATACTTAAAACCTGGTCGATATTAAAATACATGTGCTCAAATTTCCTCTGTTTATCTAAGGATGGATTGTCAGGTACAACTGAAAGGAATCTACCTAAATGTAACTTCTTGTTACCGATTAATTGCTCCTCTATGTCATATATAGATTGTTCATCTTTAATTGTGTAATTTCTTCCATCTGTGGTTTTAATTTCAATAGAAAGTACATCTTTAGTTTTGTCTCCCATTTTTTCATCTCCCTTTTAAACCAGAGAATATCATATTTTATAATCATTAATCTTAATTAACGGTAAGATGGTTCATAAAAGCCTAGTTGTACTAGTGAACTAAATTATCGATTTTAAGTGTTTAACAACTTTACTATTCATCGTAAGGTAAGGCTATAAATACACTTACTAATTTATCTTCTATAATTTACCTAGTTGTTGGAAAAATGTAATTGGAATGACAACATTTATTTAGGGTGTAACAGCGATTTTGACTATTGCGTTTTTAACCTAACCTCTTTTAGTTAATGTAGATGTTCTTATCGTAAACATATTTAAGATCATCTTGTACATTAATAAGTAATGGGCGCTCTTTGTTAAATGTATATATGAGGTTTCGAAAAACATAGTAAATTTAACTTTTATATACCATGATTGAAAAAATTACTGATTAGAGTTCAGTAGTTTTTTATTATATAGATTATGTCACTGGATTTTAGCTTTGAAAATTTTTATTTTATCCCTATTAGTGGATAAGTATACAAGCAAATTAGCCGTAGTTTCATAGCTTATATTAACGATATAAAAGGAAGTGCATCAATTGAATAATAGAAAGTCAAAAAAAAAAACAAATAAGGTTTTCCAGTCTAGTCAAATATTAAAAATTGGGCCCGATCAACAATACCAAAATAACCTTCAAGTTAATGTTTATGGTATCTTTACTGCAGGCTCTAAACCTAGTGATTTTAATGGACGGCAAAAAAGATTTAATCGAGACATCAATTTGGCGAATCAGATATGGAATGGGGGAGGAATGTGTAATATAAATTTTATTCCACAACCTATATTTGAAGTGAAAACAATAATAGATGTGACCAATTTAGGTTTTCAAGCAGCAATGGAGGGTCCGGTTAAAGGTTTAATTAAGAAAGTTAAACATAAGATTGGCAATCCAATTGGGATATATGTTGTTTATACGAGTGGGAATGATTTTGCAGTTTCTTCAGGTAGTACTAGCCCTATAGGTGCAGGAGGAGTCATAATTGAGGATTTTAGAATCAAAGATGATATACCTGAATTTACACTCTTTGGCTCTATTGCATTGAGCAATAGAGCTTTAAATGCCCCTTTTACATTTGCACATGAAGCAGGACATGTTTTATTGACTGAACTTGATAAACAACCTTTTAATAATATATTTAAATTTAATGCTATAGATCCTACGGGACCTTTTATTAATCCTGTAACGGGAAATAGTGATACGGCTCACAGTAACCTTGTAGGCAATCTCATGGCTCCTATACTTCCTAACATCATCCCAACTATTGATCCCTTACAATTAAAAAAAGCTAGAATGAGTAGAATATTTCAAAATGCAATAATAAAATGATAAATAGATTATCATTCATTTGAAAATGCCATTAGATAATGGTATTAAAGCCAATGGGAATAATAAAATCATTTACAAGATCTCATAATGCTATTATATTTACTTTATAAAATATTGTATTAGTGCGTTATCAGTTAATATATTAGTTGTTATCAAAAATAAAAGCCTTAATAATCTTTGGCTTTAGCGACTTCTGGTATCTGGATATACCCAAACTTTTTTGATTGGAATATATATTATATAAGAGTTTGAGCAAGTTACTTCAGAAACTATAAAGGGTCGCTCTTACTAGATGATTTGGTATAATAGAAAAAACTACTGATTGGGCGGCACCAGTAGTTTTTTCTATTTTTTAGCTGTAGACGGGCTGTATTATTGGTTCATGTCATGATCTGTATTGATAATAATTAAAACCTTCAAGGTAAACAAAATAATTTATGGCTTCTTAGAACCGGATAACAAAATGGCTCTTGAACTAAAGTAACAATTCATAAAAACCAAGTTCTTTCTCATAGTACTATGCAAAATAACTTTCATTAAATTAATGGTTACATTAATCAATTCTTCAACTTCCTCTCTATATTCACAGGGGTAAAACGATAATGATATTTATAATAATTTGATTTACTTTTACTTTATATGTTTAATTCATCTTTTTATTCATAAAACATTCAAATAAAGGTCTTAACTATTAGATTCTCAAATGGCTTTTTAGTTCTTAAAACTTAAAAGTTCATTCCGTAGTGAATACAAAGTTGATTTACATAACAATAATTATCAGAAATAACATGGGGAAATTATAAACTTTAGACATCGCTAAAATGTAAATAGTCATTTTCAAATTTATTGTTTATATATTATTGATTCAACACGTTTCTGCGACGATCAAGCCTGGATTTTTTGTATAAAAACCAGGATTTTATGTTTTTAAATCATACTAAATAAAGGAGATACACAAGTTCTCTCGAATTTGTGTAGATGAAATTTTATTATATGGAAAGCACAAAGATAACATATCTAGAAGGCTCTTTCCCTTTTGCTAAATCATCTAAATTCTTCACAGCAACCGAACACACATTTCTCACTTTAATCTCTATCTTTATTCTCTTTTTGAGTGTTTTTCTACTTCAATATAAAAAAAGTAAAAAACATCTTGAAGAGCATAAGGGGTTTTTGCCCCCACCATAGGCGTGGGGCTAGGCAAAGCCTAGCAAAACCGTGGGTACAAAGAAAATCGTTAAATGTCCCCTTTACGTCCCCTTTTTTTGGCATACGTCCCTTTCAAGTCCCCCTTTAAAATCTCAATGTCTCTTTTATGTCCCCTTGTTTTGAAGCAATGTCCCTTTTGCGTCCCCCTCACAGGTGACTTAGTGTATATAATCTGTTGATGTTGAGACCCTTCAAAGGTCACATGAGTTTATCAAGATTGAAGAAATTTTTTTGGTGATTCATATGCTAAATTCTGAATTTTCCCAACAGCTTACTTCATAGAGGATACATCTAATTTGCGTATGATATGTGGTCTTTGTGATCTAATTGTGGTGTCTTCTTTAGGCAGTATCAACTACATTTCTCGTCTTGAATATCTATCCAAAGCAAGCTCAAAAACTTGCGGTTTGGCGATTGTAAATTGATTTGGAAGCATTCTTTCTTCAAGAATTTTGCATTCCTCTTTTGCATTTTTTAACCAAGCAACCCTCCCAATGTATTCAATTTCCCTTAAAGTTTTTCATTTTGATCTACGATAAGACCCTTCTATTTTTTGAGTGCACCCCATGTTATTATAAAGTCTACCACTACTTTAATTTCTACATGGGGTGCTTCCTATCCAGAGGAAGTACCCTTTCTTTGTTTACTATTCTTACTTTCTTTACATGTTTTTCTAAAATCGTTTTCATTTATTTCATAATGTTTGTGCGGTTTTCAAGAGCTAAAAAACGTAATTCCTTATGTAGCTCTTTTGAAATGTCAGAAGTAAGATGACGATTTCCTTCTCCAATTTTAATCATATACTCTTTCTTCCAGACAACGTATTTAATTTGCAACGCTACTTATAATTTTGTCTCAAAAGGTATGATTTCCATTCTAGAAAGTAAAAAAGCCATGTTCTAAAAAAAGAACATGGCTAAAGAAAATGAAAAGGTGGTAATACATCATACAGGCTTTTTAAATAATATCGTATTAGACAATAATCTAACTATAACAAATGAAATTAGATTTCTAGAGCAAACTATTCAAGGTGCAGCAACGCATCAACCTATGGGATAATTCTTGTAGCAGAAAAGCTCGCTGTAGAAATAGGGAATTTCCTTGTTTTTTATTCCTGCATATCCAAATAAATATATGTGAACTTATTTTTAAAGATCTTTCAATTGCCTAATAAAATTAGATTTCACATATTTAAATAGTTCTATATCTAACTCATTATTTTTTTCTATTTTCTTTGTTATTGCAGTTGGTACTTCACTGAGTCGAGGGCGGGATTTTGTAACATTCTTCTTCACGTATTCAATATTAGTCCAATTAAATTTATTCTTTAGCAATAGAAGTGATTCATTAAACAACTCTGTTATTCCAACTAATTCAAATACTCCTAGATTTTCTTTTGCTTTTTCTAAACTTAGTTGAGAGTTTAACCCACAAATTTGATGAATTTGTCCATTCTTAGCTTGTGGATCCCAATCAATGTATTCTTCAAAGGTCATATTTTTCATATTCTCCTCATAATAACCCGGATATGTTTTTAAAAAATAATATAACGATATCACACGTTCAATAGGATTACGCATCATAGTAAAGTAAGTATAGGGTTTAGAAAAAAGGTCATGTATTCCATAAAAATGGTGACCAGATATTGCTTTGATTACTTTTTTATTTTCTTCTTTTAACTGACTAAAATGCTCGTTCATTGCTTCCACGGGGACATGATCATATATCTCATTCTCAGCATAAGATCTTTTGAAAATTTCATTTAATGTGGTTCCTCCAGTTTTAGGAATGTGTATAAAGATAATAAGCTTTTTCCCCATTGGAAAATTTACCTCCTCTCTTAAAAATCCTTTAATTCTTATTTTCCAAATGCAAAGAGGAAAATTCCCTTTTAGAAATTATGTAACAAGCATAGTCATAAATTAATAGAATCAAAAGTCCTTGCAAGCAATGATTTCAAGATTTTTTAATTAAGTGTTGAAAGTAACACATACCATTTCCACATGATTTTCTTAATTTTAGTGTATTCCCCTTTTTTCCTTTTTGGAACTTGAAAACTTAAAGAATAAATTCTAACACCTTGAGCAAACTACTCAAGGCGCCGTAAGATGTCAAGTACAACTGTTTATGGTATTTACAAGAAAAATTGCCTTACTGCTACATGGGGGAGTTTTTACTTCTAAACTAGTAGCATGAGCCACACCATATAAAGGTGACTTTTTTTCGCACCATAATCAACATCATAGGAAGTTACTGTATATATAACATGTTCCGTTAATAGATATTACTAATTCTTACCAACTTCCAAATTTAATCTAAATAGTTATAAAATAGTAAATGAAAAAGATAGACTTAAAATTTAGGACGTATACTTTGTGGAAAACGAAATACATTTTCAGGATCATATTTCGCCTTTATTTTTCGTAGCCTTTCATAGTTTGAGCCATAATATGCTTTTCCATATTTTTTGATGTTTTGATCTGGAACATTCACATATGAGCCTGTTACATATGGTTTCAACTGTTGGCGTACTTTTTCAACTGATGCAAGATTCGCATCTTTTTGTGATTTATTTTCCCAACTAGCAGTCCATTCCGTATAAAACAATGGATCGCGCCAAAAGAAGGCTGTTTCGTTGCTTGGTACTCTGCTTAGAGCACCGCCCCAATTTATAAAAAAGAAATTGGCTTCTGTCCCAGTGGCCTCTTCCAAAAATTGTTTCATTATTGAAATAGGTTCTTTCGACCAAAGATCCAATACCCATGCCGAAGAGAATTTAACACTCTGATCAGATCTACCCGGGATCGGTTCGTCAGGGTCTAAGAAATCTATAGCATCTGGATAAGCTAATGTCTCTATAGTTGTTTCTTTTGGGGTTCCAGCATTTAGTAAAGGCTTTAATAATCTCCTTAGCTCACTTTCTGAACCTAAGAAGATTCCCTCTGCATGGCACAGTCCATTTACTTTGCTATAAATCTCAAGTAAACACCCTAATCGTTCGTCTACAAACGGTGCCCATTGTTGCCAAGCCCTAAATACAGTTTCTAGTTGTTCCCATGGCCAGATAATATTAAAGACTGTTGCTGTCCTAGGGGCCTGATGAACTTTAAAGGTGTATTCTGTATTATATCCAAAATTACCACCGCCGCCACCTTTAGAGGCCCATAGTAAATCCTCATTACTAGATTGATTTGCTTGAATAATTTTACCTTTTGCATCTACCATTTTCAATCCGATAAGGTTATCGCTTACAAGACCAATCGATCGTGACAGTACTCCAAACCCACCACCCATTGTTATTCCTCCAATTCCAACGGTTGGGCTATCTCCAAACGGAGCCATAAAACCTTCTCGAGCTAATCCTTTTACAAGTGGGCCGACGTGAATTCCTGTTTGAACCGTTGCAATCGCATTTTTCCTATCTAAGGAAACTTTTTGCATTTCACTCACATCAATAACAACACCACCTTTTACTACTGAAAGGTTCTTATCTAGAGCATGGCGCCCACTTCTGACGCGCATGGGCACTTCATTCTCACGAGCCCATTTAATAGCGTTGCTTACATCTTGAGAATTCTGTGCGAAAACAAAGACAAGGGGAGAGACATCAACATAAGGGTTCCAATTCTTAATGGCTTCTTCATAGCCAGGGTCTCCTTTGAAGATTACTAGTCCTGTTAACTGTATTGATCCCATCTACTCAACTCCTAATTTTAATAATAAAAATGTAATTATAAATTTTATGTAATATAAATAATAAAATATGCAATTTAACTTGATGATAATGGAAGATATATTAATAAAAGCTAATGTTTTGAGTAAACTACTCAAGGCAATTAGGGTTATCAATATACACATAGTTTTTTCTGTTTTAGACTGTATATGATATACAAACTTAGTTAACACGGAGATCTACGAAAAAGAGAACCTTGATATACCAAAGGTTCTCTTTGTGTAACTTTTTTCCAATATACAGCTTTCTACACAGCCTTGATATAACAATGATTTCTCTACAAGTGAATGAAAATAAGGTGTATAAAAAGTGCACATTTTATACATATGCAGCTAAGGTAAAATGTAGTCTTGATGGTGAAAATACGGTTTCATTAATTCGAAGTTATCTTTTCATTGCTTGTTATACGTATGAAACCTGATAAAAAGCTATCCCAGTCTAGAGTGACCCCAATTAGAATCAACTTAAAGTTACTTTTACACCATTAGAAATTCAATAAAAGGACGTGTTTGTAATTCTTTTTTCGTTACTCTTGTAGGTTTAATGGCTCGTAATTCTACAACCATTTCACTTACAACATTTCGCTTTCTCATCACGTCCTCGTATATTTCGTGAAATGATTTTTTCTTATATACTGCTTGACTAATAAATAAAGAGATTTTTTCCGTTTTCCAATCACCCTTGTATCCATGATCTGCTCTCCAATAATAAGGTTGTGAAAAACAAGCAAAAGAATCTATAAAGTATGGTTTCACCACATATTTATTATCACTTAATCCATATTGAAGGCGAAAAACTGCTTTTGAATCATTTTTTGCTATTCTGTGAAGTTCCTGCATTAGAGGGAGTGTAAAGTGGATATGTTCAATTAGGTGACTTGCATAAAATTCATCTATGCTATTGTCTTCAAAAGGAAGAGGGATTTCTGAACACATTTCTAGGTCAGCTACAATGTCCACTCCTTGTCCTTTCATGATATCTAGATTTATCCACTCTTTTAGAATAGTTTTCCCACAACCCAGATGAAGTTTTTCCTTCATTAATATTTCCTCCTTTTTTGAGTCAGTGCCTTCTTAAGAATTGTCTATTTTTCTTTATAAATGTTTCTCTTATGGAAGTTACAACAGGAGTTAGTCTCAGTTTAATAGAATATCATTTAAAATTAATAAAAATAATTAATTGATAAAATCAAAATCTTTTATTGTAACACTCCATAATGGCTTCTTCAGGAAATAGGCATCTTATATGGAATCTGCACTCGTCCACACCCTTCTTACTACTTTACATATTATAAATTAAGCAATTCTATTTCAGTATTCTCCTAATTTTCTAACAGAAGGTTTGAATGTCTGTCTGTTCAAGAAAAAACTACCTTAATTCTCCCATAAGATAGTTTTCCTTTTCGTATAATCACAATTATCAAAAAAAGCCCTTAGAAATGTTTGTTCTAGGGACTTTTTGATTTATAAAGATTAGAATGATGCAAAAATATGAGCATTAAAAGTTAATTATTCCATCACCAAAAAAAACTATTCTTAATACACTATATGTTTTCATTCTCAATTAGGTAACTTGCCTAAGCTGAATATTTTCTATTATTGGAGAAAAGTATTCGAGATGGTTCACATTATTACTCTGTATAAACCTGCGTCTAAACAGAAATAAACACTGTTCAGGAACAGTAGTTTTTTTTGTTAGGCTGTATAGTTTATTCATTTTTAGTTATCTGGGTTTTATGGGAGGCATAAAAAAGGAAACCCACTGCTCGCTTCATGATAGCAATAATACTCCTCTAGACCTAATTTAGTAAATTTATTACATGAAAAATAATTATCTTTCTAAGTTGTCCAATCACTTTTAATTAATTGATCATTTTATATAATAAGGACGCAAAAAGGGAGGGAATAACCATCATACATCCCGATAACGAAAATTTACTTGAAGTATTAGGTAATGTTAACAAGGCCCTTATTAACATTAACAAAGCGATAGATGATTTCGAAGAACAAAAAGATTTTGAAAGGGTATATGAACTTAAAACAGTAAAAGTCAATCTTGAAATATCAAAAAAAGTAATAATGTATGGACTATTTCATAATTAACTTTAATTTATAATATAAAAGATTTTCACGACAATTTGGACATAAAGCTATGTAAGTTTTCTTATTAATGAAGAAAGGGAGAATTCAATTGATAACAACACCTTCGATTATTTATAGTGTTCTCGCTTATGTTGCAAATCCTGGAAATAACACAGTTTCAATAATCGATATAGAAACTAATTTAATGACTTATAACATTTTAGTTAGAAGTATCCCATACAGACTGGCTATTACACCAGATGGAATGCGAATTTATGTTGCAAATTATGGAGATCTTACAATCTCAGTAATTGATACGATCGCTAATGCAGTGACTGCTACTATTTTCACTGAAGGCAATCCATCCGGACTAGCTATTACACCAGATGGAACACGTATTTATGTTACAAATGAGGATAATAATACGATTTTGGTAATTGATATTGCTACAAATACAGTAATCGCCACAGTTTATGTTGGCACCACTCCTAATGAGGTGGCTCTTACACGAGATGGAAAATACGCTTACGTTACAAATGCGGGTAGCGATAATGTATCGGTCATTAATACAAATACAAATACAGTAATTTCTACTATTTCCGTTGGCTATAAACCATCTGGAGTAGCTATTACACCAGACGGGATGTATGCTTATGTTACAAATAAGTTCAGTGACAATGTATCGGTTATTAATACAGCTATAAATACAGTAATTTCTACTATTTTCGTTGGTTATAAACCATCTGGAATAGCCATTACACCAGACGGGATGTATGCTTATGTTACAAATGCGGGTAGTAATAATATCTCAGTTATTAATACAGCTAAAAATACGGTAACAGCTACTGTTTTCGTTGGGGATGCTCCATCTGGAATAGCTATTACACCGGATGGAACCCATGTTTATGTTACAAATGAGTTTAGTGACAATGTATCGGTTATTAATACAGCTACGAACACAGTGACCTCTACTACTGATATCAAAAGTAACTCTTTTCCCATTAGAATATTAATTAAAAATGGTATGTAATGAAATTTATTAGCCACGAGAATTAATTAACATACTGAGCTTTATTAGAAATAATCAGAAAACAATATTAAGCGTACTATATTGACGAAGAAACATTTATTTTAAAAATGCATTGACTGATACAGTATCGGTGTCTCTCTTGTATCCGTATAAAAGGACTAAACAAATATGAATTCTCTATTTAGAATAATAATAACTGTGCAAGGCTTCAATCGTGGAGGTGAAAATAAGTGAAGAAAGAAAAAGCTAATTTAGAACTGGTCGTTTTCCTTGTACAGTAATGTAGCCCCTAGTCTTTTCTAATTTACGTAATCGTTGTTAATAAAAGGGGTAAAAGGTTAACTAAGAACTATTCCCTAGCAAGGATCCCGGTATTCGACACTGGCTTGGTTAAGCTGTACATAATCCCCTCCTCCCTAAAAGAAGGATTTAAAACCCATTGGCTTTCCCACTGGATTGGAAACCTCTTCAGGATTCCCGTTCAAAAATAAAAATGAGCCACTGAATGGGTTCAGTAGCTTTCTTAGTTATTATATATAAATTTAGTTAACAAGAAATATTTTGGATTATTTTCTACAACCGGAACCATGCTCATTATCTATATAGTGTCTACAACCACAGCTATGATTATCAATCCCCTTGTGTCTACAAAACACAGACTTATTCCACTAGTAAAATATATCCCTCTTTAACCAGTAAGGGCATTGTATAAGTTACAATAAAATTAGCTAATACTAAAAGCGTAGAGTAAAAAAGGAGGCTCTTAGTATCAGCAAACTAATAAATTTTTGTGAAAAATAGGCAACTATCTAACGATTTATTATATGTCTTTTAATATAACTTAAAATCCATTAGGAGTAGTCTATCTAAAAAAGAACTAGTTATTAAACTAGCTCTTGATATGCCAATTTAATTGCTAATTTCAAAATACATTATTGTAAATGCAATTTAAATATTTGAAATTTTCATTAACCAATCCGATTTATAGTAAGAGAAGAACTACCCACAATAACTGAATCACCAACTTTATGAATTCGAACATCAATTACATCATTAGCTAAAAGATCTAATTGAATAGTTTTACTTACAGTGGCTAAAGCTAGTGTATTACTCGTTACAGTTAAACTTACCGCAGAAAAATTTAATGGAACATCATTAACAAAAAGAAACCCCCTAGCAAGGTCTGTTGGATTAATTCCAAGAGTTAAACTCATAGATATTTCGTAAACCCCCGATTCATTAATTGTTATTGTATCATTAACTATACTTAATGTTACATTAGCAGAAGGACCCACGAAGTCATAATCAACTTTTGTTTCATCAACATCTATAACTTGTCCAGATTCTTTACGTAAAGAACCAAAAGCGGGTAATACACTTGACCCTGAAGGCCTTGATGTTGTGCAATAACAGGAGTTCGAAGTGCGATTGGTGCAACAATAACAGTGTTTCTTTCGACATGAAGACAAAAAACTCCCCCCTTTATTTAACTCATACTATAGCTATATTAAAAAAATATTAATTTTGCTTGTATGCCTGTCTAGAATACTCTACATAATTTTTTGTTCTCAAGAGAGAAGCTGTTGAAATTATTTTTAATAGTTTTTTCCATATACGAATAGGTCTTTGTTTACTAAGGATTTGTTTCTTTCGTTTATTAACATTACTGTCATCATCTTCGCGACCATGATCTCCACCACCGTAACCATTGCCAGCGCCACCATCTACGAAAAATCATATGTTTTCACTCCTATATGTTTATACCTTTAAAATATGTACAAGGGATGAAAGTGTTCATTTTGAAGTTAGAAAACTTCTAAAGGCGTTTTTGAGCATCATAAGACAATTATGTTTCATTGAAAGAAAAAAGCCACTGACTAGGTTCAGTGACTTTTTTCTTTTGTTTATGGATGGACGCTTCCTTGAGTTTTAGGGACTCAATACCATCATTCTCATAAAGAGTTTGTTATCTGTTAAGAGTTCTTCTAGGTTTGGTATTCAAAACGTTGAACCTAACAATGCATATCTTTCTGATTTGTCGCCATTAAGTTTCTGGTTTTTGAAAAGGTGTTTCCTCTCAAATACGCAGCTTTTTATCTATCGTGGATTCGATAATATTCTAAGGGCGTTTGAATGAAGGATGTATAAAAAGTGCAGCTTTTATAAACATGTTAGCCCAAGAAAATAGTACCAATAAAAAATAGGATATTATCTGTAGTTATACATTATTTCCTTAAAAGCATTTTATAATTACTTAGTCGTTAAAAAACGATTCCTAGGTAATTGGGGTTCCAGTAAAACACAGAATTTTGTTTCTAGATTATATTTTATTTTTCTTGGATTACTTTATAACCACTTATAAAACGCATCAATAAAATGATAAAAAACTTATTAGTTCTAATTTTTTTTAAATTTATATTTATATATAAATGTTTTTGACTTGATATATGTCTTTAAAAACAATTTAAAAAATATTAATTTTCAATAAGTAAATAATAAAATATTTATAAAAAATTAATGGTTTTATCATTTACTCTAAGTGACGACAAATAGGAGATTTTTCTACAAACGATATAAATAATAAACTATATTTATAAAAAGTAACTTTTATAATATTTATATAAAAATAAGAACTTTATAAATATATCTTAATAAAAGTTAATTTTTAAATTTTATTAAGCAATAGAATAATATTTAATGTGATTTCTTGAAAAACTATCTATTGGTTTCTATTATCATATCCATAGTTATTAGAAAATCATCTACGAATACAGGACGTATACAAAATGTATTTGAATAGATGGCAGGAACATGAGGATGAAGTGCTGAATATGTATACAAATTGTATACACGAGGTGATAAGGTGGGAAAGCTAGATAAGTATGCTCGTCAATCAAGATCAAAAGAAGCAAGCAAAGTGTTACCGATTCGATTGCCAGAAAGTATATATGAGCAATTTCGAGAGCGTTGTGAAGAGTTAGGTCTATCAATGTCGGAAGCTGGATATTTACTCATCAGGGAAGAGTTAGAAGAGAATCTATACACAATGACTACAAACGAAGTTGCTGCAACTACAGGACGAATACAAAAATCTATACAAGATGAGAATACACCGTATATAAAAAAAACTACAAATAGCTCTTCTACTTTTTCTAGTCGCTGGACGTCAGCACATTATGAGGTTGAAAATGAACTACCTTGTCCTTTATGCTACCAATGGTACAGTAAAACTAACTTTGCTCGTCATGCCAAGAACCATAATACAACTACAAAAGAGCTCTTAGAAAATAACAAAGAGTTTATTTTTCAAATGATAAAAGAACGTAAACACAATGCGTAACAATAACGTAAGAGGGTTTTTGCATATGCATACCCTCTTGCTCGAAAGTAAAGTGGAAGAACGGATTTATTCCTTATAACATAAGTATTTATGAAGATAAAGAAGAATTTCGAAAGCAGGGTATACTTGGTTTTTCTTACTTAGGGGGTTAAAAAGTAAGTTATTTATTGAATTCACAGAAATTTAGCATAACTGGACAAGCACAAAAAGAAAGGAATTTTGTATATATAATAAATTAGAAGGAATCCAATTGAGGTCTATTTTTTACATTTAACAATTGATATTGGTAACAACGTTTATCATAGCTTGATGGGTTTGCTATTGCAGAGAATGCTAAGAAAAGATTATCAAATTAGTATTTTTGCCTATAGTAGGCTAAGAATACTAACCCTTTTTCTATAAAGGAATAAACTATATAAAAATACAGGAAATGGGGTTTATGAAATGAAAAATTATTATATTCCTCCTAATTATGAGGGAGTATATAGACCGTATGTTAACGATGTAAGAGCAGGAGCTTCTGCTTTTAGAGCTATTAATAATGTAGATATTCCTCTCCAGGCTAACAGTGCTAACAAGGTTCGTTTTCAAACTGAACAATATGATTTGGCAAATGAATATGATCTAAATACCTCTACTTTTGTCCCGAGAGAAAGTGGAGTATATTCCCTTTCATCCTCAGTTAAATTTAAACCTTTTAATAGTAGCCCATATAACTTAGATATAGTTTTTCTCATAACCAACAAGGGAGAAACTGAAGGAAGAGATAATGAAGCTTTTGCAGCAAAAAGACCAGGAATTATAACAGCAAGTGAAACCTTTTGGTTAAATGCGGGAGATCAGGTTGTAGTAGGGATGAGAAGTAGCATTGCTGGCATGATACAAGGGGACGGCAGTACAACTTTTTCAGCAGTCAAAGTATTTCCCTAAACAATATGAATGTTAGTTTAAGCTTAATTTTATTTGACCTATTATCTCCGAGTAAACCTTCTTTCCCCTATATAAAAACGTCTTTAAATTGATGAATAGAATAATTTCTATACTACTTATACATTTCCTTGAACTGTTCAAGCTTGTTAATTTTACCTTTCCCCCTTATATAATTGCCTTGTAAGTTATTAAACCTTTTTTAATAATTCATACTAAATGAGAAAGTTCAATTTTAAGATCTATGTAGAACTCAACGCAGATGTATTAATATTTTCATTAGCTTAAGAGGAAAATATCTTTTAAATATATCATATAGTCAAACTTTTAGAGAAAAGAGGAGGAAAAGTGGTAAGTGCTATTTTGCGTGATGAAGATATAAAGTCCATTAATTTGTGGATAACGAAGATGAGGCAGTATAAAACACAAGATACGGAGTGGATGACTAAAGCCGCAGTAAGGACCTTAAAATTAGATTATAAAATAATTGGATATGGATACGAGCGGGTCACTTATGATCTTCAAAATGGATATGTATTAAAAGTTGCTACGTCAGAGTTAGGGCTTAAAAGTAATAAAAATGAATTTATAATATATAAGTACTGTCATGCTAAGTTAAAAGAACATCTGTGTCCAATTAAGGAAGTCGGATATGGGTGGAATATAATGGAAAAAATGACAATCCCAGTACCTAGAACTGAAGATTACGATAACCAATTAAAGTATTTAAAAAAGAGGTTTAGACAATATGGAGTAAGACCTAAAGATTTAGTAAGACCTAATTTAGCCTTAACAAAGAAAGGGAAAATTGTCTTTATTGATTATGGGGACTTTACATTAAAGTGAAAAGGATATCCTATAAAATTAAAAGATTAATATTAATTTTCGTTTTTATGGATTATCCTTTCACTACTACCTGCATCATGAAATAATAATATCTTTACTTATATTTTTTCCATTCATCATAGACCGATGGACGAACTTCTCTTACAAATTTCAAAAACTCGCCTGTTAACCCTAGTTTTTTAAATCCTTTCAATAATTTAACAGGTACAGGTTGGTCAGAAGTAAAAGCCCTTTTATGATCGATAACTTTTAAATCCCCTAACTCATTGATTAACACATGGCGTATTTCTGCATCATATCTAGTGAACCCTAATTTTTTTAGTTCATCCAACATGTTTAAAATCTTCTCAACTAGAGGCTTCGTTAACTGTCCATGCTTTTTTAGGTATCGTGCGAGTGAGAATCCTTTTATATATTCCATAACTATAAAGTTTGCACCATATTGATAAAGACGTGGCATTACTGGAGATGATTGGCCTCTACGCAGTGCTTCCAATTCTCTTTGTTGTGTTTCTTCTTTAAAAAAAAATTTAATACACCGATCAGATGTTAGTTGATAAACTATACCATCTGCTCCGTCTCCGATTATTTCATATTCTTTTAAGTCTTCCTTTCGAATAACCTTATTGGGTTTATGAATGATTATTGGTGAAAAATCTTTCAAATCTATTCCTCCTAAAAATGAAGAATCATATTTTCAAAATCTGAGCTGGTGATTTCTTCATTGTTATTACTATTAGGTAACTTAAATGTTAATTACTTGAACCTTCTACTTATAAATGTATAAAAAGATTCATTAATTTACTTAAGTTAGCATTTAGACGAGTATCTTATGACTCTTTTTCTATTGAACTTCAGGATATATTCCCCGAGGGAGAAGTGAATTTTGTTATTTTCTCATATTTTATATCTTATTCTTGGATTAATAAGATGCTTGGATTCTTGTCCGTTAATTAGAAAATATATTTTGTAGTGTAAATTAATAATTCTAGCTGATGTTAATTGTCTTGATAATCTGTTGACTTATAATTTGTTATTTGGTGTTATTAAAGAAATTCCTAAATATTTATTTTTTAAATGTTATTTTAAATGAAAAATTTTTTTGGAAATATGGTACAAGTACCCTTTCCGATTGCTTGTTTTTACATATAATATTATTAAAATTGGAAGAGAGGTGCTATTATTATGGGTTACAAAGAATACTGGGACGAGGAAAAGAATTCAGAAGAAGTTTCTTCTAAAAAGAAAAAAAAGAAAAGTGAGCACAAAGATTCTGGTGCAACGGTAAGAATTATTAGTTTGTGGAAAAAAGGATAATTTTTACATTTATATATCTTTTTTTATGTAACTAATAATAGAAGCTACATAACCATTCTTTCAAGCCTAATGGAGGAATGGTTATGTGATTTTATCTGGAATATATTTGATAATAAAAGGTGTTATTTACAAAAAGGTAATAAAACAGTAAGGATTACTTTAAAATTTAAAGATACTACTGATTATTAAAATATTAAATCCTTAAGGTTTGGATTCTCACGGATACTAAAGAAAAGTTTAGAAACCAAGAGACATATTATGAGTAACTAATCACTCTTTTAATCGACTTAAATAAAAAGGTTAGGTGTAATCCTATTATACTAACTATACACAAACTGATTTTTTAATAAAGATCCCTACATAATTTACCAAAACACAAAACATTACTGTAATTAAAGACATACATACTTAGGGTCTATTTTACAAACTACTATGTTACTAGAAGAATTAGTAAAGTTTCATAAGACTATTTTTAGGAAACGTTATATGGTATTGCTGCTAACTTATTGAAGCTATATAAAGATTGCTTCTTTACATTTTTGAGACAAATTAGATGAGTCAAACATCAATGAATATGTATAATACTTAGGTGGAAAATATCCCTTTATTAATCGTGAATTGTGATTAAAAAGGGATATTTATTTAGAAATTTAATTGAATTTTATTTGAAAATTAAAAAAGGATTATTTACGGATACATTGTATCGTAATCTGTGCTTTTATATTTACATTTATCCTTTTTGTGCTTGTACTCGTCTTTTTCTTTATATTTATCTTTTTTGTCTTTAGACTCGTATTTGTCTTTTTTGTGCTTGTACTCGTCTTTTTCTTTATATTTATCTTTTTTGTCTTTAGACTCGTATTTGTCTTTTTTATGCTTGTACTCGTCTTTTTCTTTATATTTATCTTTTTTGTCTTTAGACTCGTATTTGTCTTTTTTGTGCTTGTACTCGTCTTTTTCTTCATATTTATCTTTTTTGTACTTACAGTCATGTTTGTCTTTGCTAGCGTCATGGATGACTTTTAAATCGTAATGCTGGCCTTCTTTTTTGTTCTTATAAGATTTACTCATATTGCTTTCCTCCTTTCATATTATATTCTATTTTTTTACAGTAAAATTGCTTGTACTATACGGAAAAATATTCAACATTACAGCCTATTTTTAAATTTTTCCGGAGAGTCATTTTTAAATGTCTCCGGAAAGATTGTTATTTATAGAGATTGATAACTTACTTTTTATATATCAATCTATTCCTAATTCCCTACCCCAAGTTGCTACTTTTTCCAGATGATAACCTAGTAACTCGCCTCCACGGTTATCAAATATTCTTCGTAATTGGGTGTGCAATCCTTTTTCTAATGTTCTTTGTAAATAAGCCATTTTGTAAAGATCTCTTGGATCAGTTTTAAATTTAATTCCATGCTTTTTCATTTCGTTAACGTAAGTTACTATACAATGATTTCGAATTTCTTCGGCGTATTTTTGCCAATCTGCTCTGAATCCTAATAATATTTCTACTAAAACTACCATATCAAACCATGTTGGAGCATATCTTGCTGACTCCCAATCAATGAACTGAATATTCCAGGGATAATCTTTGGTAACATCTTTACTACATATATTTTGCATGTGAAGATCTCCATGTGTAAGAGAAGACCCACTTTCCAGTATTTCACGGAAAAAATCCGGACCTTTACTATATAGTTTTATTAAGGGCTTATAATAAGGTTTTATTAAATCTTTTGTTCTGTCATCGCTAACTGCCTCATCGAGAAAAACGACCGTTTTTTCAATGTATTTTTCTCGTTCCTTTCTTGCTGATGCGGAATCATAAGTTGGAAGCCAAGAACTCCAAGCATCATTATATTTTTTGAATTTGTCTTCGAACGTGCGAGCATGAAGTTTAGCAACCGTGGGAATAATGTAGTCTAAATGTTTTGGGGTAAATTTTAATTGACCGCGTATTTGATTAACAAATTCCATGAAAACCCAATCTTCATTTGAATTCCTTTCTATGAGGTAAATTTGAGGTAAAAATTCTTTCAGCAGTGGGTGGAGTTTCTTATATATATTAATTTCAACTTCATTTTTTTGAGTTGTTGAACTATAGACCTTAAAAATAATTGGATAGTAACCACTTTTTTTTCGAAGTAATAATTTATATATGCTGCTTCTTTTGGTTGATTTCAGACACTCTATTTTAGTTGGATCAATGATAACTTTTTCGCCCATGGAATAAGAAAGCTTTTCGGAAATCTTTAATTTCGTAAATAGTTTGTATAATAATTTAGGTTCATACACAATTTTCATTCCTTCCTTTGTTATTTCCAATGTTGTTTCCAAGCGTTAACCAAGTGAGAACATGTACTTCTAATAAATGGCATTGGGTCATTCCATGCAAATAGGGCGAACTCTTTTTTTCCTTGAAAACCTTTATAAAAATCAATAAAACTCATTTCTTTTCTTTTTCTTTTTTGAAGAAAAGTCAGATAATATCTTACTAGATATATCCATTTAACCCCATCTATTTGATAGAAGATGGGCTCGGGATTTTGTTTAGTTAAATATAAATAATACATATAGACAAAATTAATACCAGAAGGTTCTGTTAAGCTATGTGTTAGCCAGAAACGTGGGTTTATTTCAATGAATTTGTAAATACCATCTCGAGGATCCTTTTTGAATTCAGCCATACCAATGCCTTTAAGTTCAATTTCTTCAAAGAAGGGTAAACATATATCGAAAAGCTCTGGAACTCGCTTACTTATAATATGTGCACCCGTTCCAAACTCTGCAGGAAATTGGTGATTTTTTTGTAAAGAGAATAATGCCATTAATTTCATATCGTCATCATAGAAAGTAGCGACTTTATAAAAACAATTATCATCTCCAGGAATAATTTCTTGAATAATTAGCTTTCCATATTCCCTGTAGGTCTGGTAATCAGCTTTTAATTGGGCTAAATCATTTATTAAGATAGCTTTTTTGTTAATGTTTTTTCTGAATTCATGGCCAAGAACTGGCTTGAGGATACAAGGAAAATCAAGATTAGCAATCGCTTCTTCAAAGTGGTCTTCATTTTCTACAATATATGTTTTAGGACATGAGATATTATGCTTTAAAGCCAATTCATATGCCTTCTCTTTGTCTAGAACTTCTTCAATTAAAGAGTGATCTGGAAGTAAGAACAAAAAGTATCTAGACAGTACTTTGCGATTTCTTGAAATAAAAACAATATAATCATCAGAACCTGCATATAATATAGGTTTTTTTCCTATGCTTTGGGAAAGATTGATTAAAAACATAAGCAATTCATTTTCTTCAGTTAAAGGATTGGGACATATATTACAAGTCGCTAAACGGGATTTTCCTATCTTATAAGCTCTCTCTGTATCAAAAGCATATATTTTTATCCCTTTTTTAGATAAACTTCGAATTATTCCAACCCCATTTGCGCTCAAATCAAGCACAACTGCACAATGTTCATGTTTCATAAGGTTTAGCCACCTTTAAAATTTATTATATATACTTTCTATTTTTCTTATCATTCCATCTGTGGTTAAGTGTGTCTTAGCAAAATTAAATGCATTAGTACTAGCTTTATTTCGAGCTTGTTTATTAACAATGAAAAATCTTAATGCTTGTGCTAGTTCTTCTGTATCTCCAGGTTCAACAATAATTCCTGTTTTACCATGTCTAACAAGTTCTGGAATGCCACCGCAATTTGTTGAAATTATTGCTGTCCCACTATGCATGGCTTCAATAATCGCAATCGGTAAACTATCGTTAATTGTTGGAAGTACAAAAATGTCTGTTTTGCTTAAAATATAAGGTACATCGTCTCTTGAACCTAAAAAATTCACCATAGGTAAATCTAAGGAATGTAATTGTTTCTCTAAAGTTTCCCGCATTTCACCATCACCAACTATTAATACTTCAACATTATTTGTGTATTGCTTAATACGTGATAATGCATTAAGTAAATAGTTGTGCCCTTTTCTTGGTCCTAATCTGGCGACACATGTAATTACAAGTTTTTCTTGGTGCCCCAGCTTTTTTTTGTAATATTTTTCTGGATAATTAATACCTGTAATTACTGTTGTCATTTTTTCCTGTTTTGCTCCTAATTCTGTTAATGAATCCCGGAATGAGTCACTAAGAATAATGAGCTGGCTAGCAAACTCTATTGCTTTTTTCTCTAGCTCTTTATAATAGGTTTCTTCAATAGAACCCTTTTCCATTAAATTGAATTTTATTCTCTTGAAAGTGAACATTCCGTGAGGGGTGAAAAATAAAGGTTTGTTGTAATTGACATTAAATCTTCCTAAAATATTTGCTGTAAATATATCCTGTGCATGAAAGATATCGTATTTCTCTAAATCCATTTTTTGAAGCATCTGTTCATATACATATAAAAGACGACTATTAGATAAGATTTTTTTATCATAACTTCCATATCGTCTAAGGAAGAATTCCTTTAATTTAGGGGTAATATCTTCTCGTAAATTTTTTACTGTCGCACCGGGGAATAGATTAGGGGAGATAACATCAACTTTATGGCCTTGTTTTTTTAAACCTTTACTAAGCTCCGTAATATAATTGGACAATCCTCCTATATGAGGGTAGTCCCAAAATGTAGCGATTAATATAGTGAGTTTCTTTTTTGAGGGCCGTTTATGAGGGCTTATCTTTGTTCTATATTCTTCTCTAATTTTTACTGGCGGGAGATTAGGTTTATAGTATTCATCCATTTTTTCAATGATATAAGGGTAAGGGAAAATAAGATCTCTTATCATTTCCAAACCCTTCTTATCACTTCAAAAGCTTCTGCATATGACACACCAATAGTCATACCTCGAACTCTGCCTAGATGTTTAACGCCTTCGTAAGAACGGGGATGAGGGAAATTTCGCATTTCAACGTCATAATATTTAAGTGCATTAATCTTAGCATCAATATTACTTGTGATATCAACAAAATAATTTGGTTTAAATAGGTTATCAGAAGTTGAGGCATTCCATTCACTAGAGGATACAGTTTCAAATGTAATTAACTCTATTGGTTCCTTATTAGGGAGTGGTCTAGTTGCTGTTAATACTGCCTTAAATGTAATTTGATGATCAAGATTTAGATCACCATAATGATGGGTAAATATTTTACTAGGTTTATATTTTTCGATCAATTTTTCAATTTCCTTCGTTAACAAATGAAGAGGAATTGATTCTAACTCTAAATTGGGATGCCCAAGGAATATTACTTCATCAATACCAAGCTGCTTGTTTGCGAGCTTTCCTAATTCTTGAATGTGGTGTGCTTCTTCTTTTCTTCCTAAAGCCACAACGATTGAAATTACCTGATGGCCTTCATCTACAAATCTTTTTAAAGTTCCTGCTGTTCCTAATAGTTCATCATCAGGATGAGCTCCAATTACTAATATACAATCTCTCATTTTCTTTCCTCCTGGTTCCGTATTATATTTAATATATGAAGTACTTGTACCTTTAGAAACTGTCATTGGCGGAGAACTAATAGTTATAAATTTAGAAATTTCCTCGAGGACAGTAACTCAGAACGATTGTATATTTTTGAATTTTTACATAACAAATAATTAATTATGAGTGGAAAAGGGAAGGAAATTGAAAAACGTTCGTTCTTAAACAATGGTTTAAATGATATATGTAGGTGATTTTTTATAAGCACTAAATAAACGCGAGGAATATGTAATTTTTCTTGGTTCTCCCTTAATTAGTCTAGGAGCACACAAAAAAAGCCAGGGCTCTTCAAACCTATGGCTTTTTAATCCACTTACATAAAATTAAATTTAATTTTAGCACGAATCTTATAATATAGTAGTTAACCCTTATTTAATCACTATATCCAGAGATACGCTGCTTAAAAAGGAATTTTGTGATACTTAATTAAATGGTATTTTAATACAAATGTTATCAATATATTTATAATAACATGCTCAATTTTATATATTTTTGTCTAATCATTAAATTGTTAATCTTTATAAATTTTATAAGGTTAGATTATTCTAAAGAAAGGTCCTCATCGATGTTAGCCATAGGTGACGTTACCGGAACAGTAGCAACTACAATATTAGTTAGTCCATCAATTACAGAAATTGTATTTTCTGCTTCATGTGTCACATAGATCTGATTATTGGATGAATTAACCTCTATACCTGTAGGCTGATTTCCTACAGGAATAATAGCCATTACAGTGTTTGTTATTGCATCAATTACAGAAACAGTATTACTTCCCTTATTTGAGATATAAATTCGATTAGTGGCCGAATTTATACCTATACCAGACGGTTGAGATTCTACTAAGATCGTGGAAATTACAGTATTAGTTAACCCATCAATTACAGAAACGGTATTCTTAAATTCATTTGTTACGTAAATTCGATTGATATATGGATGGACATCTATATCAGTTGGGTAAGTTTCTACTGAAATCGTGGAAATTACAGTGTTAGTTAACCCATCAATTACAGAAACGGTATTACTTCCCCTATTTGAGATATAAATTCGATTGATATATGGATTGATCCCTACACCGGCCGGTTGAACTCCTACTGGAATGATAGCAATTACAGTATTAGTTGCCCCGTCAATTACAGAAACCGTTTGGCTCCCCCCATTTGTTACATAAATCCGATTGTTATTTGGATTCCCATTTAGGCTAACTGGCTGATGCCCTACAGGAATAGTAGAAACTACATTATTTGTTGTTGCATTAACGACAGAAATTACGTTATTATTCTCATCTATTACATATAGCTGATCGTTAGAAGCTTCACTATCGCTAAAATTAACATTTATTTTTTTTGCTTTCTTCGCCATTTTCACCAACTCTTTTCATAATTACTGTAAGAAAATTGTTGAAAACATAAGGGGAATATCTTATGTATAAATATATGATATTATTATTTTTTTATTATTCAAAAAAAAACTTGACCTTATTATAAGATAAATTTCTCCACATATACTTTTACCCCTATATTGGATATGATATACCCCTGGCATCATTTTAAAACTTATAATATTTGGAAATAAAGGTCGAACTCAGGAGTTTCCTTTTGTGCAGTAAATACATATAGTATTATGGCAAATATCATGAAAGGAGCAGGTAAATTGAATAATTCAAACCAAAAGCCCGGGGAAACCCCTAACAAACTTATGGAATTAATGATGCTAAACATTCTTCAAAAACACGGTATTACAAAAGAGAATGTTAAAGGGAAAGTAACTGATGAACAAAAGCAACTAATCTTCGATTTATTAGAAGAATTAAAACAGCAATCCGGTTCACTTGTTGATAGGGCCAAGTCCAATTCTCCAAAAACGAAACCAAAGTAATTCCGTTTCTTCTTAAAAGCGCCTTTTTTAGGCGTTTTTTCTATTTTAAAATTGGACATAGGCTCATAGGGTTTAGCCCAATCTTATTCATTCGAAAAATCATATATTATTTCATATAAGGAAAGGAGTGTTAATCATGCCAACTCATAAACGCTATGAGTCTCGTGAAGTAAAGAAAAGAAGTAAAAAGAAGCATTCTGATCATGATCACAAAAGTCGTTTCGAATTAGAAGAGGATGATCATTTTTCCCATTTATTTGAAAGCGATAATCATTTTGAGGACGAGAGTAAAGAGGATGCAGTTATTGAACAAGAACCAGATGCATTTTCATTTGTGGATCAAGAATCTACTGAATTAATTTGGATTAAAGATTCATGCGACATTGAAGTTACTACAACAGATACTCAGGTAGCTGTGCAGCTTCAAGTTGCTATCCAAGTAGCTCTTGGAGTAGTAATTTCCATTCTTTCCGCGAATGTTGCAAATTCTGAAGTTATAGCTCAAGACTTACTAGCACATGCTAACCTTGAGCAAACTAACAAACAAAAAATTGTCATTGTAAATTCAAAAGATGTCAAAATTACAACAACTGATGTAGATGCCGCTGTAAACATTCAGGTAGCAGTTCAAGCTCTAATTGCAGTATTTGTTTCTGTCCTTAGTTCTTAATTCTTATTTAATTAAAAATTTAAAGAGGTGAAATAGTATGGGTGAACAAAAATGGAGAGCACTAGACCATTGTAAAACTGGAACACATAATGGAGCAGTTATCGATCAGGATGCAGAAGCAGCAAGTTCAATTGAACAACAATCCTTTGAATGGATTATTGTTAAAGATTCTGAGGGTGTTGAAGTAAACACAACAGATGCACAAGTAGCGGTACAACTACAAGTTGCTATTCAGGTAGCTATTGCAGCCGTTGTAGCCATTCTCACGAGTAATGTCAATCAGGGTGAAATTGTAGCTGAAGAAATGACAGCACTATTGGGGACTAGACAACGGAATAGTCAAAAAACAGTTATCGAAGGATCAATAAATGTAAAAGTTAATACAACTGATGCAGATGTTGCTTTAAATATTCAAGTAGCAATTCAAGTGTTAATAGCAATATTTGTTTCTCTACTTAGCTCATAATTATGAGTTATTTTTTTAATACTACAAACTAAAATAAAGAGATAATCGTAATAATCTTGGATTTTTTTATCTATTAAGAGGTTACTAGCAGAAAAAGAGAGGGATAGTCTAAAAAACGGTTCCCTCAGTTAATAGTTTTAGAGTACACCAGAATTATATAGAGTTCTAAAGATTATTACGTCATATTTAAACTCATGGATATATTTAGCTAAATTTATTCGTTATTTACTTTCCTGAGAATAGGAAAAAAGCACTTTTCTTGTGGAAAGTGCTTTTTATATTTTATAGATGAAATTATTAAATGGACAAGGGAATTAAACAATTCTAGTATTTAGTTTCACCATCTGAGGGGAAAAGTGACAAGATTTTTATTTGGTATTAGTCTGAGTAAGCAATACCATTAAAACTCTCTGGTCCCACTCTCACGGTTCCTAGGAGATTTGAGCCAATAAATGCCGTATAGACTAAAAGGCCAGAAGCCGGTGCAGGGATGTTAAAATCAGAAGCTGTGAAGGTAAAAAGTTGGGGGCCTAATAGATTTATATTTAAGGATTCTGAAGAGGAATAAACAACAGGATCAGTAAGGGCAGTTCCTCTGACTATTGTAAGAGTAATAGTTGTTGCTGCAGGTAGTAGAGGTAATTGGCAAGCAACTGTCCCGCTTAATTGAGTACGGATAGGACCTGTAGCTCCTGAAACATTAAGTCCAATTTGTCCAAATAATCCTGGTTGCGAGAGAATAGTAATAGGAATAGAAATAGAGTTAGCAATGCTAGCATTTTGGGATGTTCTAGCATCTAATAATCTAGTCATGTAATGACCTCCTTTCTATGGTATTTATTATTATATGACAAGTAAGTTTTTACGCTTGGACAAACCAATTAGTTTAAGTACAACTTCAAATCTTAACTAATGGAATGAAATCTAATCAATTATACTTCCCTAGAGTAAAATTTACATAAATTATTTAATATCATAAAGAAGTTAAAGTACATATGAGTAACCTTATAAATAATTACTTTTTAATTTCGTTACAAATATTGTAACGAAATTTTATAAGATAAGATATCTTCTATACAAAAATTAAATTAGAATGTCGTCTTATTAATGACAGTAAGCTTATAAAAGTATCAATACCCCCGTTATTGGAATATTTATAATCAGTATCTTGTATAATGGAGGTTAATTTATATTATGAAAGATATTCAAGTCATTTTACTGAGTTATTCTAACTCAAATGCATTACAGCAGGCCTTAACGTCTTTAAATCTTATTATCAATCGAGTAAAAGAGGTCGTAGTTATAGATATACCTGACCTTTTGTTAAAGGTAGCTGATACTTTTACTACGCAAGTGAAAATCGAATATGTGAAACTAAATAACAATGATTTGGGAAGGGTATTAAATAACTATATTAAAGAGCTATCTTGTGAATATGTTTTATTTCTTTACGACCAAGATTATTTAAATTCAAACATAACAGAGATACAATTAGAGTTAAACAATGAAAAACAAGTGATGACTTATCAAAGTACAATTAAAAATATAACAATTCAACGGCCTTTTCTTGTAAAGACGTATTTCTTAAAACAAAATATATTTTTTCAGGATAACGAAGTTCCTTTTAAAGAAGCCATATTACCTTCATGGCTATCTCTAGTTGATCATTATCACCTTATACTAGAGAATAGGGGTATTATTAGTCAGTACTCTAAAGATGCTTCTACAAGTAATGTTGAAAAAATAAAATTTATAGAAAGGTATCAGTTGAAAATACCTAACCATATAGCTCAACCCTCCGTAGCAGTAATGGTATCAAATTATAATATGGCTAACTATGTAGGAACTGCTATTAATTCATGTTTCCTACAAAGTAGTCCACCAGAACAGATATTAGTGGTTGATGATGGCTCGACTGACGAGTCTTATAAGATTTTAGAAAAATGGATTTACCATCCTAGGTTTAAACTTTTAACTAAAGAGAATGGTGGAAAGGCCAGAGCCTTGAATGAATTACTCCCATACATTGAGACAGATTTTATAGTTGAACTAGACGCTGATGATTGGCTAGATCCTGATGCGATCTTTGTTATCAGAGATTATTTAAGGAGCTTATCAGACGATGTTGCTGTTCTTTATGGTAATTTAAGAGCTTGGAAACAGGTAAACCCAGAGAAAGTAAAATACAAAGGTATTAGAAAAGGAAGCCAAGTGTTTAATAAAATGGAATTGCTCTCATATACGTTTCCTTTAGGCCCGCGCGTCTATCGGACATTGCCTTTAAAGGAGAATAAAGGATTTCCAATTATAGACTTTGAGAATGGTCGTATGTATGAAGACGTTAGTATATTAAATCATTTACTAAGAGAAAATCGTTTACTATATAAAGATTTTACAGTTTATAATGTGAGAGAGCATGAATTAAGCATCACAAAAAAAAACCCCTCCGGTTGGAGCGATTTTTTAAAATTGCTTAATTAAGCAACTGGAGAAAAAGTAACAAAGTTAATTGCAGGGATAGATATAGTTAGTGGAGTAGTAGTAGTACCATAACCATATCCAACTGTCTGAAGGATAGTAAGAAGGTTACCTGTAACAGAAGTAATAATTCCTTCCACAAAACCATCAGACATAGCAATTTCTACTGGTGTCCCAATACGTTTTGTTAATTCTGCAGCTAAAAAGCTTTCAAACATATAATAAACCTCCTCCTTAAAGTGATGCTACTGTTTCAATTTTGCTTAGATTTACAAAATTCATCGTTCCATCACTTTCTACTAAAACGGCATAATCTGATAGAACGGCAAGTAAAACTCCTGTAAGTGTCTCGTACTCTGTTGACAATTGTACTGTTTGGTTAAGACGATTTGTTAAATCATTACGTAGAGCGTTTAAACTAGGTAGAAGTCTTAGTCTTAGAAGATCAATTAAAAGGTTAGTAGTCGCTGTAGTGGTAGTGTTTAGAAGGCCAGTAGCAGTAGCAGTCGTAGTGTTTAACAGGTCAGTAGCGCTGGCGGTAGTAGTGTTTAACAGATCAGTTACATTAGTGGTAGTAGAGTTCAAAAGATTAGTGATTAAAGAAGTATCCACAAGGCCATTAGTATTTAAAGTGTTAAGGAGCTCAGTTACATTAGTTGATGAATTAGCAGTGTTTAACAGATTGTTAGTTGTAGAAGTCGCTGTAGTGGGTAAGGTTTGTAATGTCCCAAGTAGGTTGAGTAACCTTGCTTTAGCTTCACTTGATAGTGCCAATATAATCATCCTTTCTTAATTGCATTTTTTTACATTATTGTCTATGTTTTATAATATGCTTATCCGATTTTTTCGGTGCTCAGCATTTTAATTATTTTAGTCAGGGGTTGAATAATCTTTTATGTGTATTTGAGGGGTATATGCAAGAGAGAAGTGTATTACAAATGTTCTGTGTTTATATTTAAATTTTTTAGTATGAAGAATAAACTTAACAATTTGTTTTGGTAAAGTAACTTTTAGACTGTGAATATATCAGGTATTGTTGTTTATCAACTTTCTTTTGCTATATATTCTGTGATTAGTTGCGTCAGAGTATTTTGATGGCGGTTAATGACGATTTTATTTTCTTCCTTAATAAAGGAAGCATATTTTTTAGTACCCATATTTTCATGAATTCTAGATAATAAAAGCGGTTCGGAAAGATAATGAAGATCAAATTTTTGAATGATTCGCGCCCATAAATCATAGTCATGAGTATAAAGGAGTGTTTCATCAAAAAAGCCTACAGAAGTAAACACATTTTTATTTATCATTGTAGAACAGCCATTAATAATGTTTCCCTTACTCATTTGTTTTAGTACTTCAAGCTTACTTGAGGGATGAAATCCTATAGGAGGAGTTATAATATTACCTTTTGCATTAATAGCGTAGTAATTTGTATGGCTAAAAAGAGCATTGTTTATAATCATGAATTCTAACTGGAGAGCAATCTTTTGGGGATAATAAATATCATCTGAACTAAGCCAGCATATATAATCTCCGGTAGCCAACTTGATACCCACATTCAAAGCACTTGCTGTTCCCCCATTTTCTTTTTCTGTATATATAATTTTATCTAAATAAGGAATGATTTTTTCTTTATATTGAGTAGATCCGTCATTTATCACGATAATTTCAATATCATTGTAGGTTTGATTTAGTAAACTGTCCAATGCATGACTAATAAATGGACAGTTGAAGAAAGGTACAATAACAGATACTTTTAACATATTTAATTCTCCTTTCAGATAACATTAAACTTATTAATATCCTATTTGATTATTATTTTATCTCTAATACCTTATTAAATAACATTACATTTATTAAGATATGAAACATATTTTAAATATGAAATAGATATTCGTTAGATTAATTTTACTCATCATTTAAAGTGAATAAAAATTTTAATTTAATAATATTGGTAAGTTAAGTAAAAGAGCAGTTCAATTTATGCATATTATTTATTAGAGTGACCTTTATTATCTTAAGGTTTAATATACGATCTATAATTTTTGTTTTTAAATTAATTTACTAAATGGGGGTAAGAAATGAATATATTGTTTGTATTCTATGTCCCAAGTGGTGGTGTAGAGACTTTAAATCGTCAAAGGTGTAAGGCTCTTAAGAAATATAATATTAATGCCGACTGTCTCTATTATGAAAATAGAAAAAAGACAATAAATGATCATGGTACTCAAACGTTTGTAACAAATGAAGACACAGAGATAAAAAAAATATTGAATGATGGAAATTACAGTCTCGTTGTGATCGTTTCAGATTTCCAAGCTTTACCTAGATTTAAATCACTAGGTTATCGGGGAAAGATGATTATAGAAATACAAGGATACGGTCCAAAAAGCACCGCCAGAGCTGCCCTTACAAATGCTGTGCCTCTTGTAACTAAATACGCTTCTGGTTTCCTTAACCCTAAAACCCCTCACATTATGCAGCTGTTAGATGAACTTTATCCCTCATTCCCTGTTTTTAGTTTTAACAACTGTTTTGATACTAATGAGTTTTCATACCGATCCGTACCTGAAAGTCATACTCCACATATTGCATGGATTGGACGAATTGAAGATAATAAGAATTGGAGAGAATTTTTAAAAATAGGCAGTGAATTAGTTCATAATTATAATTCAGGCATACAATTACATATGTTTGAAGATCCTACTATAAGTGAACCAAAAGAAAGAGCTGAATTTAAAAATTTAATTAAAGAATTAAATTTAGAGGCAAATCTTCTGCTTCACGCAAATGTCCCTAACAATGAAATGGCAAATTATTTTTCAATGATCGGTGAATCTGGTGGCTTTTTATGCTCTACCTCTAAAGTAGAGGGAGCACCTTATTCGCTTCTTGAGGCAATGAGCTGTAAGTGTCCCGTATTGACAACAGACTCTGATGGTGTAAAAAGTTCAATTATTCATAATCAAACAGGAAAATATTATACGTTAGGTAATGTTGATGAAGCTGTTAAGGAAGCAAAAGAGTTGATAATGGATTCTCAATTAAGAGAGTACATACGTAAAAATGCTCTCCAGCATGTAAAGATAAACTTTAGTCCGGAATTATACTGTGCAAATTTTATTGCTATGATTAGGTCCCTTGGAATATGATAATAAATAAAACACCAGAGCCTTTACATGCTCTGGTGTTTTATTTAAGTTGAATTTTCATTTTCTGTTTCTAAACCTTTAGCCTGTTGGTACAGTGACAGAACATTATTAACCATGGTATCAAGAGACCATCGCTCTTTCGCCCATTCCTTAGTACAGACAGCCAGTTGTTTACGAAGAATATCATTTTCAAGTAAATATCTTAACTGATCATATAGTTCATGGATGTTTCCAACAGAGGAAACTAATCCGCTTCTGCCGGTCTCAACCATTTCAGGTAAACCTGCCGTATTGCTTACAAGAACCGGTAAACCTGCTAGTTGAGCTTCCATGACAGAATAAGGCTGGGTATCATGTATACTAGGGTGAACAAAAATATCTGCCTCTTTGAGAAAATGAGCAACATCATTAGAGATTCCTAAAAATCTAATGTGGGTACTAAGCTCTAAACTTTGGCATTGTTCTTGCAACTCTGCTTTTAATTCTCCTTCTCCGAGTATCCAGCATTCCCAATCATCTCTATCCTTTTTTAAAAGCGCAAGTGCATCAAGTAGATGATGAACACCCTTTAAATAAACGAGCCTCCCCATAAACAGGATAATTTTCTTTCCCTTTTTTGGTCCAATAATAGGGTGTTTCATAGAATCTTCTTGAAAATTTTTAATATCTAATCCGTATGAAAAAGTCATTATTTTATCCGGAGAAATAGAAAAGTTATCTATAATATTATTACGCATCCAAAGCGTGGGACTATGAATCAAATTACTAGATTGATATCCTAGACGTTCAAGGGTTTTATGGTATTGATATTCAAATGTATCTTGCAGTTGTTGATCAGTTTTTTTTCGATGCATGGTCTTAAGGGTAAAGAAAATATCCCTTGATAGGTTACCCAGTGCACTAGTAACAAGGGGGATGTTTGAAGGTTTAACTCTACTTACAGCTCTTGCCGCTGTTACATCTAGTGCATGAATGATGTCATAGTGTTGGAGATTATAATATACGGCTGATAGCTCCAAGCTATAACGAAATATTTCAACATTATATATCCAGCTGTTTATAGGTAATGAAGGCATCTCTGTTATGATCTTTTCTTTAATATAAGGAGAAATATTATCAATTTCTATTTCTGTTTCTTGCCCTATAATTCGATATTTGGTTGTATCAGGAGTATGGCTGAGTACATCGACAGAATGCCCCAAGTCTTCAAGAGATTTTTTGAGTAATGATACAAACGTCCAAACTCCCCCGGTATAGGGGAGTGGATAATAGGAAACCAATAAAATTTTCATTTATAATCATCCCTTAATTGTTTTGCATATATTTTGGTGTTGGGTGTGTAAGCTTATAACAACATTGTAGAAAGCTCGACTAGCTTACTGAGTATATTTTAAAATTATATTTACAACTTGAGGATCAGGAATTTTATAGTCTGGATGCAATTTGGTTTTTATCTCATCTAAGAAATCAGTAAGATTTTTATCAAATGATGAAGTATTTTTGTCTTTCATTTATTATTAATTCCCTTCTTTCTTAAAAAAATTAGGCCAAAAATAATATCCGATTTACCACATTTATATAAGGTTAAGTAAATTTTTCTTAGTTATATAGGCTTTCCTTAATGTATAATATGTGAAAAATTTTTAATTGATATGGAGGGGGCTTATTCTTTTAATATTTCAATTAGAGATGTATGTAACAAGATTTAAATGTATATAGGTGTAAAGAGACTAAGAATAAGGGGTAGCACTACTTGTAAGGGAGGATTTTAATTATTTGGATGGGATTCATAATTCGAACAAGTAGTGAAGTAGCTTATTAAATAAGGTTGAGATAGATATTAGTGGGCATAGAGAATTGTAAACTTATACACACTTTATGACTGGTCTGACTGAAGCGATTTTATATATTCTTTTAAAAGAGGACGGTAATGATATTCAATAATTTTCATCTCTTTTTGCATTTCGAGTTGATATTTACGTGTTCCCGAATTCTCATGTGAGCGAAACTTTGTAAGGGATTCATCAAAGTAATGAATTTCATAGCCATTCACAAGCATGCGGAACCACATTTCATAATCGTGTGTATAACGAAAGTCTGGAGAAAAAACCCCCACTTTATCAAAAAATTCCTTTTTTATAAGGATCGTACAGCCATTAATAGCATTATAAGTTAGAAAAGCATTATATACATCATCAAGATTGGTAAAGCGTTTAGTACACCAAGGAACTAAAACTTGATTATCTTTATTAATGTAATCAAAATTTGTGAAACTGGCGTCTATTTTCTTTTTAGTCATGAATTCTATCTGTTTAGAAACTTTTGCAGGAACAAAATAATCATCTGAACTTAACCAAGCAATATACTCTCCTGTAGCAACAAATAAGCCGGTGTTAAGAGCAGTAGCAGTTCCCCCGTTTTCTTTCCTTATATAAATAATTTTGTCTTTAAATGGAATGATTTTTTCCGTATAGCTTGTAGAACCATCGTCTATTACCACTATCTCTATATTTTCATATGTCTGATCTAAGGCACTTTTAATTGCCTGATCTACATAAGGACAGTTATAAAAAGGAATGATTATTGATACTTTTGGACCCATTACTTACCCTCCAAAAAATAAATTGTATTCAGGGTATATAACTCGCTTATTATCCATACTTAATCCAAATTTTCACAAAAAATAACTTTAATTTAAGCAATGGAAATTATAAGTTATATACTTTACGGAATATTAAGGAACCCACTAGTCTGAAATTACCTTATTTAATTCCTCAATTAGAATATGCAAAGCACTTGTTAAATGATATGAAAACTCTCTAAAAAACACCTTTCATATGCCAACCTCTAGTGAGAATATGGAAAAAGGTTCGATTAAAGTAAATCTTAATTAATTTCACATAAGAGATTTTATAAGAATCATTAAAGGACTAATTAATAAAGTAGCCATTTTTCTTTTGCTAGTTATTAGGACTATTTACTTGTTGACGATAAAAGTCAACAATGTTCTTTATAGTAGTTTCCAGAGGTATTTTTGGCTGCCACCCCAATTCAATTAAAGATACGGGGGGCAGATCAACATGATTAACTATAGGGCTTTGATTATCTAATTTTGTTTGAAATGAAATATCCGTTGTTTTCCTAAACATGTTTATAATTTCACCTAAGGAATGGCTCTTACCAGAAGAGACATCATATATGTCACCAGACTTCCCTCTCTTAAGAAGACAATCATAAGCTTTTACTGCATCTCGTACATCTAAAAAATCTAGACGATTATTTAAATTACTCACGTTTAAGAATTTTTCTTCTTTCCCTCTTTCCATATTTACAATCTTCTGAGCAAAAATTGAACAGACTCCTGTAGAGAATCCCGGTCCTATTAAATTTGATGGTCTAGCAATAACAATATGCATATTATATAAGGCAGCCCAAAATTGAGAAAAAATAGATTGTATCGTTTTGCTTAGACCATAGGGATGGTTAAAAGCAGGGATAGAGGTTGGGTTAAATTGGAGAGCTGAACTCACAATAACTGTCTTAGAAGCTGGTGCTTCTTGTCGGAGAGCCTCAATAAGATATGCTGTACCCATTGCATTCACTTCTAGGGAATTGAGAGGATCTTCCCATGAACGACCTACCGCATTTTGTCCTGCTAAATGGAGAACATAATCAGGTTTTATTTGTTTAATAAGGTCTTTTATTCCCTTTTTATTAAATAAATCGCATTGTTTTGTTTTAACTTTTTTATAACAAAAGTTTCTCTTGTTAGTTATGGCTATGATATCCAAGTCTAATTTTGAAAAATATTCACATGCATGTTGTCCGGTAAAGCCGCTTGCTCCGGTAATTAATAATTTATATTTTGCGTTCATTAGTTTCACATCCCACCCAGTGTATTTAAACTTCCCATTAAATTAAGCTTAATATTAGATGTATGCTAAAAAAAACAAATCTTTCATTTAGAGCCTCTATGCTACTGTATTAAAATATTGTTTTTTAAATAGAAATGGTAGTTTATAACATTAATTATCTGCATGAATACCTATATATAAGGGAATTTAGGAGCTCTGATTTTATGAAAAGAGGAGAGAAATTTATGAAAATATTACTTGCTACATTTTGGGAAGTCCCTCATGTAGGTGGCGTTTGGAATTATATGCAACAGTTAAAAAAAGAACTT
This sequence comes from Priestia sp. FSL P4-0332, assembly GCF_038005845.1. Lineage (NCBI taxonomy): Bacteria > Bacillati > Bacillota > Bacilli > Caryophanales > Bacillaceae > Priestia > Priestia sp. FSL P4-0332. The sequence goes on along the minus strand of NZ_JBBOUA010000004.1, from coordinate 72,877 downwards.
GAAGCATTGGGACATGAAGTAGACTTGCTTGGTCATGGAGCAGGGAATGAATCAGTTCATATTGTTAATAAAAATCAAGAATTTATTAAAGATGAGCTTTCATTAGTCACAAAGTTAGCTCAAAAAGAAAAAAATCAACCTCTTCTATACAAAGATGAAGTAGTTAAATTTTATGAGAAGCAGCGTCTGGGCTATATGGAAGGAGTTACTCACCTATGCATAGATCAATACGATTTAATTCATACACAAGACGTAGTGTCAACTGCCTGTATTAGCCCGCTAAAACCTGAAAAAACAGCATTAGTAGCAACTATACACGGTTGTGTAGCCCACGAATTAAATCACTACGTTAAAAATACTTTGAAATCCTCTACTGCCGATATAGCATGTAAGTATTTTAATGAGCTTGAGCATACAGGTGCTATGTCTGCTGACTGTACAGTGGTCGCAAATAACTGGCTTAAGAATATTTTAATAAAGGAATTTCAGGTTCAAGAGCAAAAGCTTACAGTATTTCATTATGGATATGATATTAATTCTTTTCTTCAGCGAATGCAGAACCCCCCAAGTCTTCGTTCACGTGTTGGTCAACAAGTAATTATTTATACGGGAAGGTTGGTTGAGATTAAGGGAATTCATCATTTATTATCTGCCCTCAGTGAACTAAAAAAGTTAAAAAAAGGGTGGGTATGTTGGATAGTGGGGGATGGGGATAAAAAAGCTGAGTTAAAAGCTCAAAGCAGAGCACTAGGGCTAGGAAAAAGAGTTATTTTTTTAGGCAACAGAAATGATGTTCCTTCTTTACTATCTCTTGCTAATATCTTTGTACTTCCTAGCCTTATAGAAAATCAGCCCCTATCCGTAATTGAAGCGCAACTTGCTGGAAAACCCGTAATAGTAAGTGATGCAGGGGGGTTACCAGAAATGGTTCAACACGGTTCAACAGGAATAATTTCACCTGCTGGAGACCCAAACTCACTATGTGAAAATATTTATAACTTATTAATAAACCCAGAATACAGGGAATCCTTAGGGGCTAAAGCTCAAGAATGGGCCTTAAATCATTGGTCGCAAAAAAAAGCAGTTGATAAGGTATTAAACGTTTACGAAAAGGTCCTCTCACACCGGGAGTAAACTTATAACTTTTAGTAGTGCGGCAAAGGTAAATTAATTCATCTTTTTAACGAAGTATTGGGTAGGGAGCTTACACAGTGACCTTTTTGATGACATATACTATTGAAACTTAAAGAGGGAGAGAATAGTATATGAAGGCTATAGTAACTGGAGGGGCGGGTTTTATTGGTTCCCATCTTGTGGAAGAACTTATTATAAAAGGATTCGAAGTTCATATAATTGATAGCATGATCTCAGGAAAGCAAGAGAATATACATCCTCTTGCTACTCTTCATGTTGAAGATATATGTAGTAAACAGACTAAACAAATTATTCTCAAGGAAAAGCCAAATATAGTGTTTCATCTGGCTGCTCAGGCGGATGTTTCAAGGTCCATCAATGACCCCCAGTACGATGCTGATGTAAATATAAACGGGACTATCAATATACTTGAAGCTTGTCGAGACGCTTCTGTTGATAAAATTATATTTGCATCTACTTCAGCTGTTTATGGAGAGTTACAAAAAGAGTTAATTACCGAGATGGATCCTACAGTACCCATTTCTTATTATGGTTTATCTAAGCTAACAGCCGAGTCATATATACGCCTATTTTCCCGCTTATACGGACTAACTTATACAATTCTTCGTTATGGAAATGTATACGGACCTAGGCAGACCCCAAAGGGTGAAGGAGGAGTAGTTGCAGTATTTTTAGATAGACTAAATAAAGGAACTATGCTAAATATTCATGGTGACGGCGAACAAACCCGTGATTTTATTTACGTAAAAGATATTGTTCAGGCAAATATAGCTGCTATCGACAAAGGCCATCAGGAGGTTATTCATGCTAGTACTACACAGAGAACCTCTGTGAATCGTTTATTAAAGGAGCTTGAGAAGATTCATGGTTCTAAAATTAATATAAGCCATACGGAAGGACGCCCTGGAGATATTAAACATAGCTGTCTCGATAGTAAAAAAGCACATAAGCTATTAGAGTGGCAGTCTCAAGTTTCTATCTTTAATGGCTTAACAGAAACATACAAATATCTAAAAAATAATAAATAACATTTATAAATATGATTGTTTAATAGTTAGTCGATTTACTCACTTGACTTAAAGCTTCTCTATGACCCATCCATAATCCTTTGTGTGAATGCTTATTTTATTAGATTAGTAGTTACTAGCCCTTCCTTTTTTTAGATTTGTGCATTTAATATAATATATAAACTCGTACAAATTTTATTTTAAGGGGAAAATAGTATGAATTTAGAAGGTATAAAAGGGCACTACGACGCTATTTTCAGTTTAGGGGATTTGTGTTTGACTTCACTTCAGCTTAAAGATAACAACTTAAGAACATTTTCTGGAATCTTAGATTGGGTCTCATCTCCTTCTTTAAAGAATGTTAATGCTCTCTTACAGAATCGATTTGCTGATTTTTTGAATCTAAATAATCTTAGAATTATAAAATATATATCACAATGGGACTTATTAGTGTGGGATGAAGTTTATAATATAGGGTTTAATCATGATTTTAAAACAGATAAAAATACACTTACCCATTTAGGTGGCTATGCTGAGGTTAAAGAAAAATATGATAGAAGAATTCAGCGCTTTTTAGAGAAGTTGTCTACAAGTCAAAGAATCCTGTTTATAAGAACTGAAGCAAGTTTTGAAGAAGTTGCTGAGCTTGAAGCTATCTTATCTGGAATGATTGCTAATGATTTTAGAATTCTTGTTATTAATCATACCGATGTGGCCCATGTAGTTGAAAAGAGTTGGTCTCTGCAAAGAGTCTGTGCCATTGAACTGCCTAATCATGATAAATGGAATGCAAACAATCATTATTGGAAAATGATACTAGCTGATATTACCCTTTTATAATTACATGAAGGAGCCTTTTCTTACCTAATTATAAAGGGGGTAATTTTTATATAATTATAAAGTTTTGCTGTTAGTAAGAGCAAATATTAAATTTAAAAGGAGGATATGCACTGAGGTATTAGTGTAAATACATAGAATTTATTCTTTATTTTGCTCTAAGTCAGTTATACCCTATAAATTGTTTTCTCTAAATATAATTAACATGAAGATTATTGGACAAGTTGAAACGAATCTTTATTCAATTTCATTTAAGGCACCTCTTCTAAGGATGTTAGGGTGCTTTTTAGGAGTGCCCTTACCATGGTAAAGAGTAACTGTGATAAATCTGTTTGTAACTAAGTATTTAAATTAACTTATCCTTAGTTATAAGTAAGGAGGGCTGTATTATGGATAATAATCGCTTTGAAGAGACTCATAATAGTAATTATAATAACTCCACTCAAAAACAACGTTACCGCTTAATAACAGGAGCATTTAACGATAAAGTAACAGCAGATCAAATTGCAACTGAAATAAAAGAGTGTTATGGTTTAACAGTGTATGTAATTCCTGAACAAGTTAAAAGATCTAGCTCTTCCCTTTGAATGGGTTATGCTAAGTTAGCTTTTATAATTATAAGAGTTACACAACAAATAAGGTATTATAAAAAGAGACAGCTAATTAGCTTCATTTTGAAATAATTGGCTGTCTATTACCCCTTTAATTTAATTATTTAAAAATGAATGTTTAAATAAATCACAAAACTTCAAACAATAGGTGGAGATAAAAAAGGACATCATTTTTAGTGTGGCTTCCTTTATCATTTCTATTATTTAGAGGGAATTATTTAGACATCCATTCTTTTAATTCATTTAACATCTCTCTGTACTCTAGAGGGGTGTAACAGAAGTCTGTGCGGGTACTAATGATTGTTCGGTCTAATACTACTTCCTCGTCGGGAATTATTTCAATATCATCCTTCTCAAAAACTTCTTTAAACAATTCTAATAATGTTAATTTTGATAACTTTTGCTTTGAATGTAGATGATATAATCCCGTAACATTATTTTCTATAAAAAATTCAATGGCCTTAGCTAACTCTAAGGTTGTTACTCCGTTCCAAAAAACTTTTTTATACCCTTTTATTATTCCCCGTTGGTTCATGAACCAAAGAAATAGACCAATTCCACCTTCCTTCAGTTCAGGACCTATTATTGAAGTACGGATTGTTAGGTGCTTATTATCAACAATTTCACCAAGTTGTTTAGATTGAGCATATACCGATGTACCATCTGGAGAATCGTTTTCTGTATAATCCCCTTTTAATCCTAAAAATACGCAATCTGTGCTAATATGAATTAACTTACCTTGATAACGTTCAATTAATTTAGCTAATTGATGCGGTAATAAGCTATTTATTTGAAAAGCACGCATAGGATTATTACTTGCGTGTTCATTTAAGACTCCAATGCAATTGATAATAATATCTGGCTTTATAGCGTCGATAGTTTCCTCGAGCCTTTTAAAATTTGTTATATCTAAGTAAATTCCATTTTTATCCTTAGGATCTCTTGATGTATAGGATACATCATAATTTGAATTTAGCATGAAATACCTTGTGATTACATGCCCTGCCATTCCTTTTCCACCAAGAATCAATAATTTCATTTAAATAAAACCGCCTTTCAGCAACATTTCTCTAATTGCCTCTTTGCTAATTGTTTCTTTACTTGAATCATATTTTTCTAGGTTTACAAGGGTGTATGGTGCGTAATATTCTTTTAAGCCTTCAATATGGATTGGAGGTAAAATAACGAAATATTCATCATCATATGTGACAGTGGTCGTACTCTCATATTCAGATAAAAGTAATTCGTGTATTTTCTCTCCAGGTCGTATACCTAATGTTTCAATTTCAATCGTTTCTTTACCAGAAGCCTCTATCAATACACTAGCTAGGTCAATAATTTTACAAGTAGGCATTTTCATAACAAAAATTTCTCCGCCCAGACTTTCAAATGTCGCCTTAAAAACAAGTTTTATTGCATCTTCTAAAGTTAGAAAGAAGCGGGTCATATTCGGGTCCGTAATGCCGATTTTCCCTTTCTCCTGAATTTGCTTTTTAAATACATGAATAACACTCCCGTTTGTTCCTAGTACATTACCGCCACGTATACAAACAAATTTAGTTTTAGTATTTAATGTGTTAGCGTGAATAATTAGCCTTTCTCCCATCGCCTTTGATAAGCCATAGAAGTTAGCGGGGTTTGATGCTTTATCAGTAGAAATATAGACAACTCTATCTACATTGCAACTTATAGCTGCATCTATTACATTTTGTGTTCCATGTACATTTGTTTTCAATGCCTCAATTGGCTGATCTTCGCATACTGGAACATGCTTTAAAGCAGCTAAGTGAAAAACATAATTCACATCTTGACAGGATTCCATTATTGCTTCTCTGTCTTTAATATCACCAATTATGAAACTTAATTTAGGATGGTTGTCAAACTCTTGCTTCATTGTGAATTGGTTGGACTCATTTCTTGAAAAAACGCGGATTTCTTTAGGGTTATGTGTTAATAGTTGTTTAACTAATTCGTATCCCCATGAACCTGTACCGCCTGTCACTAAAATAGTTTTATTTTCAAACACCTTTTATTCCTCCTAATACTACTTTAATCACTTTATCTGAAACGTTTAGATGACCGTACCCTTCGGGATAGTACCAATTTTTCAATTGATTAACCATTACATGGACACAGCTTAAAATTTGATCAGCACTTATTCCTGAAAGCATATTACTTCCACATTCAATTGTTTCTGGTCTTTCAGTTGTTTTACGAATGGTTACAGTAGGAACGTGAAATAAACAGCATTCTTCTTGTACTGTACCGCTATCTGTCAAGACACAGTAAGCGTTTTTTTCAAGTTTTACAAAATCAAAAAAGCCAAATGGCTTATGAAGTTCTACTAGTGGGTGAATGTTAACAAGTGAACTATGTTCTATTCGAGACTTTGTACGAGGATGTATGCTACATATGACTCTTTTTTGGTAATATTCGGCCACCATGTTGATCCCTTTAATAATTTCCAGTAATCGATCTTCATGATCAACATTTTCCGCACGATGAGCTGTAACTAAAAAGTAGTCTCCTTCTTTTAAGGACAATTTGTTAAGAATCTTACTATCTTCTATTCTAGATTTGTAATACGTTAAAACTTCATTAATTGGGTTTCCAGAAACAATAATTCGATTAGAGGGGATACCCTCTCTAAGTAAGTTTTCTTTACTTTGGGGAGTATAAGGAAGATTGAAACTTGAAATAGAATCAATAATTCGTCGATTCTTTTCTTCAGGCACTTCTAAGTCAAAGCAACGATTTCCAGCTTCCATATGAATAACTGGTATACCCATTCTTTCAGCTAAAATCGCACTTAGACCACTATTAGTATCACCTAATACTAAAATTTTGTCCGGTTTTTCTTTCAAAAATATACCTTCTAGCTCTTTGTACATTTTTGATAACTGTTCTCCCAGGGTAAGCTGTTGGTTAGCCAATACATAATCTGGTTGGCGAACATTTAATTCTTGGAAAAAAACTTCGCTTAATGAAGCAGTAAAATTTTGTCCTGTATGAACCAAAATGTGTTCTGTAGCGTAATTATCTAGTTTTCTGATAATGAGGCTTAAACGTATAATTTCGGGTCTTGTACCCAAAATGGTCATAACTTTCATTGTATACACGCCCTATTCATGTTATTTGAGCATAAATACCTGCTCTATTTCGTATTCGCCCCCTTATTTATTAAAATATGCTCACCCTTGTTTCTTGCTATAGGCTAATCTATTAATCTTCCCAATAAAAACTTAGCTACCCAATTTATAAAACTTTTTAAGTGAAGTGGGAGAAAGGCGGTATAAACATAAGGATTTCTTTAGAGCTTATTATTCTTTTGTAAAACTTTAAAAATAGCGTTAAAAAGAGTTGTGTATTGGGCTTATAAATAAATTTAAAAGGGATATTTATTTATTCAATCATTATAAAGAAAGACAGCAGAAGCTTTTTAGGAAGTTCTGCTGTCTTTCTTTATAATGACTCTTTCTTTTTATCTTCATTATCATGGCGATAAAAAAGATATGCTCTATCTTAAATGCTAATCCCAATAATTACTCAAACTTACTCCGTTTAATACATAATCCCATACTAGTTCATTATTTGGGTCATCCATAGGTACTTGAACAGAACAGATCCCATCAATCGTCCAATGCATATCAATAACGTTTTTAAGTCCCTCTGCCGGCTGAAGGAGTAATATATTAAACGACCCTTTTGTCAACCCTGATATTACAGATTTTAATTCTATAGCTTCTTCTGGACTAGCTGCTCCCCATCTAATAAATAAAATGGAGGAACTATTTTCGACTTTCTCCAAAAATCTAGCTATTCGCTGATAGAGTTTCTCTTTATAGGAAGGGTACATTACAGTCCAATCCACGTTTGGAATGATAGGGAAATCATGGACAGAAATGATATTGTAGTAAGTATCATGAATGAAGTGAGCATTAACTGGTTCAGTTCCTCCTTCTTCAGGAAAGATTGCTACGCCATCATCGAGAAAATGAGCATAACCGTCAGTTCGCTGTAAGTTTTGAAACTCCATAAACCCAGTAAATCTATTTCTTAGCAATCTACTCACATCAGAAATTGAATTAGATATCATCCAGTCTAAAGGGAACGAAAATCTTCTCCAATTATGTCTTCTTAAATTAAGAGAGGGACCACACCAGCTGCCTAACCCTAACATTAAATCATAAGATCCTCTAATATCTTGTAAATTCAATATAATCATCCCTTTACTTTTAACAGTTCTATTATAGTAAATGCTAAATCATTTATTTTTGCTTGGACAAAGTAACTACAGACTTAGAGAAACTTAATCCTAATAGGTCTTAAGTAACTAAGAAAAGTGGATAACTATCTAAAAATTATCCCCCACTTATTTTAAAATCTAGGGTATATAGCTAAATACGTTCAGATGGCAATTTGTTTAGTTATTTCTAGATTCATGTTCATATAAAGTATTAATTTACACTAAAATATAAAGAGCACTGAATATTCTTACAAGGTCAGTGCTTTTAAAAGTGGATGGTTATATTTTTTACATTGGTAGTGGTATTTAATATGCCAATAGTTTTTTCATTAATTTAGAAGAGTTAATGAACTGCTCGATTTGCATTGATTCTTCCGTAAGTCCAATATGATCCTGTGCCTGGTACTGGATCACAGGTAGATAAAATAGTATTTTTAATTTGTACATTATTTTTCCCTTGAGCTGCTAATAATGCTGCTAATCCAGCTACGTGGGGGCAGGCCATCGATGTACCACTTAAATACGCATAATAACTTCCTGTGTAAGTGGATAAGATAGTTGAACCAGGAGCTGATACTTCTACCCAAGTACCATAATTAGAAAAATCAGATTTTTGATCGTTTATATCTGTAGAAGCGACAGCAATTACGTTCTGATAAGCAGCTGGATATGTTAGTGTATTAGAAGCTTCATTTCCAGCCGCAGCTACAATAACCACCCCTTGATTCCAGGCGTAATTAATGGCATTCTCTAAAGTAATTGATCCTTGAGAAGAGCCTAAACTCAAATTAATTACTTTAGCTCCTGCATTTGTTGAGTAAGTAATTGCATTTGCAATATTACTCAAGGTTCCATTTCCGCTGTTATCAAGAGCACGAACAGGTATTATAGATGCTGAAGGAGCTATCCCCGCAATACCTAAACTATTTTCTGTAAGAGCTCCAGCAATACCAGCTACATGAGTTCCATGACCATTGCCATCGTTAGGAGTTAAATTCCCCTCTACAAAATTATAACCAGGCCAAAGCTTAATAGCTAACTCAGGATGGTTTAATTGAACTCCCGTATCTATAATAGCAATTTTTATATTTCCATTACTGGTCGTAACATCCCAAGCATCAGGAGCTTGTACTTTTTGAGGGCCGTACTGATAGGCGAAAAAAGGGTCATTGGGTGTATAGAAGGCTTTCAACATATGATTTGGTTCTGCGTATTCTACCTCTTCTAATTTATTATAAATTTTAATAAGTGTATTAATATCCCTTTTAGAATGTAAAACTTGAAAGTCAAGTTCCTTGTTGTGGTCTAAAATTGTACATTTATGCTTATGATGAATTTTTAGCTGTGTTTCTTCACACACATCTTCTTTAAACTTAACGATTATTTGAGTGTTCTTAGTAAATTCTGAAGAATCTAACTGTAAGAGTATCACTATATATTTCACAGTATAAAATAATAGTATAATAACGAATAGAGATGAGACAGTAACAAGCCAACTAAGCATCTATTTCCCTCCTAAAGAACTGAGTACTTATAGAATATTCATGTTCCGTTAGAAAGGATTGGACAAACGTATTACTTATGAAAACATTAATTGAATTTATAAATTCAGGTTAAAATATGTATAAAGATATATTCGTAAGCAATGTATTACTGAATTCTTTAATTACAGTTCTGTAGACCTCGGTTTGTGAAAATACTGATCCTCAAGGATTGGATAAATCAATAAAACAAAAACAACTATCCTCAAACGAAGACAGCTGTTTTTTTTCTTATAAAATTTAGTTGAATGTATCAACGCTTCTTGGCAATTTTGCCTGAATTATTTGATGTTAATGTTAAGAAAATTTTCGTTTTATTACCCACAGATTTTCTTGCTTTTTTCATGGCTAATCCCCCTCTTTATATTTATAATGATGCTACATTGACTATTATAGAAAAAATCATCAAGTTTGCCTGGGCTATTTTTAGTAAATTAGGATTGTGCCCCCTTTTGAATTAATGTATAAAAATTACATTTTATAATAAAAGCATATAGGGAAAGTGCGTTTTTATAATTTGTGAGGAAAGATATATAAATTACATTATGGTGATAAAAAAAGATTTCGGTTTAGGAAGAAAACTTATTCCCATTACCTGGTTTATTATAATGTCACTAAAAATTACCTTAATTATGGTTCTTACTTCTTCATAATTAGATAATATTCTTAGATAGTACTTCTTATCTTAAGGTGTGTATTCAGTATAATATATACTTATTTTCAACTCTTTTGTTCCATAATAAGGATTTTTAGTCTTTTGGGATTATACACTTTATAATATGTAAGATAAATACAAGTTTTTGAACAAGTTTTAATACTCTAAAAAAATATTATGTAATTAGAATGATTTAATAAGACTAAATAAGTAGAGTAGAACTAGATTATTTAACCATTTTTAGTAAAACAAATAATAATTGAGCTTTTTGCTTATACAGATTTCAATTTTTTTCATATCATGTAGTATCTCTTTTAGGGGGTGATTGCATGCCAAAACATCGTACTTCTGATGAGCGTCGTAGCTCACGACGTACTTCTGACGAGCGCCGTACTTCTTCAAGTAACCGTGGGACATCTTCGAATGGTTTTCGTTTGGATGGTTTAAGACAAGGTGATAGAATTGAAGTTTTTTCTGCTGGAAATCAACTTAACGGAGTTGGTACATTTATCCGTATACGCGATGGATTTTTAGTCTGGGTGAATGAAGATGGTAATATTACTTCAACTAGTTTAGATACTATTAGTATCAGTAGAGTATCTGGAACGTAAAGTATCTGGAACAATGTAATTTGGACGGGCTATTTGCAAAGTTTTAATAAATTAGAAAACTAAAAAAACTACTGTGTTAAGCCAGTAGTTTTTTTCTTTTACTAAAAAAAGGATCTTGGGATATAGCAGTTTACTGCCTGGTTGGTGTAATTAGAATTTTGTATGTCTGCACTATTTTATGCACAACTAATTAAGGGGTCTGTGCAAAATTTTAGCTTTTAATTCAAGAAAATTTTGCTCAGTACGAAGAGCATTAACCTCTGAGAACAAAGAATCTCTTACAGCTCTCCTTTGTAAGGAGGCTTAGGGATATTATAGAATACATAACCAAATTGTATTTGAAAAGATCACTTCTTTATAGAAAAAGTAGTTATTTGCTTTTTTTAGTTTCCGCAAGTTTACATAAACTAAAGGTAAACAGAGTAAACATAAAAAAGACCCTCACCTCTCAGGAGATAAGGGTCTTTTCAGTTACCTTCACTTACATACTATTATTTAACATCCTAGAACATTTTTGTATTTCATTACACAGTGTTACGTTCTTTCGTGCAACTTGGCCGCCTAGAGGAACATGGTTAGATACTATACCCATAGAGTTTTCAACCACGGAAAATCCTATGCCAAAAGCTTTTAGGTTTTGATTCTAGGTTTTCCTGAGCAGCTGCAATTAGTTTCTTTGTATCACTAATTTCTCGAATAGCATTAGTTAACTTCTCGTCCCTTTTTTCTAGATTATTTTCAATATATTTATCTTGAGAGGATAACTTTTCTGTAAGCTGTCCTATAAGCTTGCTTTGTTCATCTAAACGTTGAATAAGTGCAAATTGAAACTGCTCATCTTTTTCAGAACGATTAAGTAATTCTTGAACTTTATCTTCGAGAGATTCCACCTTTTTTTCGAGCTTTGATTGAACCTCGATAGATTCTGGTATGATTTCTCCCTGAAGCCATTGGTTAATCATTTTATAACTCCAATTTTGCTCTTGTATTCTTTTCTTGATTTCAATTAGCAAATCAATATTCTGTTTAGTATATCTTCGGTGGCCTCCCTCTGTTCTTTGAATCTGGAGATTAAATTCTTTTTCATACAATCTAACTAAATCAATACTTAATCCAGTTAATTTCACCGTATCTTTCAGAGTGTAAACAACTTCTTCATCTAAGTTATTGGACATTTTTCTAGACTTCTCCTTTCTAAATAAAAAATCTAGATGGCATATAACATTGTTACAAAAGGATTATTCGTGAATCTAGAACCTAGATGTACAAGATATTAATCAAGATTTATATTTCTGGTTTAATTCTAGATAAAAGCAAAAAAAATCTTTTTTATTTATTGATATTCTAATTCTCTGGAATAATGTTTATACCTTCTTTCTTTTAATTCTAGATAAAAACAGGAAATTTTCAAGGGGGGGATATTTATTTTATATATTAATGAAATGCCTATTATTCTCCTCGAAATCTCTTATATATAATTCTTATAAATGTACGAGATAGAATTACTTGGAGATCTTTACATACTTTATATACATGAGAATTATTTTTAAATTATCTCTGATATCTAGAAAACTAGAGTATTTGCAAACCAATCTACAAAAGGCTTTTTGGTGATTCTAGAATGTACTTACACTAGTTTTTATTCCAGATTGAAAGTTACTTTCAAAACCATATATTTTAGTGGTGAATAAAGTGATATTATTCCTTATTGTAAATTAATGAAACAACTAGTTTTTTTATATGGACTCCATTCCCCAGATGTATAGATAAGCTCAACTTCTTCATAGATTGCCCTATTTATGTTATTAGATATTTTTCAAGTATTCTTGTTTGTAAAAAACTAAATCTTGAATTGATTAAAGCCTTGGTAATTAAGGCGTGATAATGATTCTAGAATGTACTTTATCTAGCTTTAAATCAAGAATAGAAATTCAATTTAAATTCCAGAATGATAACCATTTAAATATAGACGCTTATCTAAGATATTTTTAAAATATCTTAGATTAATGCTTTATTATTAATCTATCTAACCAACAAATTTCGATTTAATGAAAGTGGCTGCGTTTATTTTAAACCAAGAAGTTAAACTTAAGTTTAACTTCTTGGTTTTTTTTAGAGTTAGGCACAATAAAAAGAGAATATAAGTTGAACTCATCATATAAAAGTACTTTAATTTAGCGATTTAAATAGAAAATAAGTTCAACTTAATAAAAAATGCATTTTGAAGCAAAATAGGAACTTTCCTTATTTTGTTTTTAGGTATTTCTTATATCGATACAAAGCATGGCGACTAGACAAACCAAAGTAGGTGATAAGGTATTCATTTGAATATCCTTCACAGATTTTATTTAGTATACAACTGTTTCGAAACTGTGTTGATCTTGCCTTAGCTTGTATACCTGAGCGTTCGACTTCTTTCTCAATCATCCGCTTTACACCAATTAGACTAATTCTTTTAGGCTTGTTTAAATTATAATCGTACCAATAAACCATCTTCTGAGGATGAAAAGAAAGAAACAAAGGATCGTCTGTATAATCTTTAGGTTTAAATAAGGCAGGTATGTTTGAAAAGTAATTGTATATTATTTTTTTATCGTCTTTAGAAAGGTTTAAGACACGTTTTCCTTTGTTAGTTATAATAGTTAATTCATTTTGGCTAAAGTTAATATTCTTTATATTTAAAGATACCACTTCATTAAGTGTAAGGCCGTAATGAAGCATTAGAATCAAAATTGAATAATTACGAGGAGCTATATATTTCTGTATTTGCAATTGAGTTTCTGTCAGATTTTTTTTACTGACAACAGAGTTTAAAAGCGAAAAGGTATCCTTTTCAGTTATAAAGTCACTGTCAACTAAATCCCTCTGTTTTTTTGTTGTAGCTTTAAGCGCTCCAAATTGATCCGTTAAATTATGATATTCTAACAATCTGTTCAGATGGGAAGCCACACGCCTTAAATTGGCCTCTGATAAGTTTTTTTCTTTCAGGTAGGTAAGGTATTCTTCATAACAACTTTTCTCTTCTGGCAAGATTCCTGGCGTTATATCAGGGGAGTGTTGATTTAACCATTTGAAGAACGCCATCAAATCATGTTTATACATGGAAACTGTAGAAGGTTTTTTCCCTGTTTCATGTAAATGAATAAGGAAATGTTGAACAAGAAGAGGAATATCCATATAAAACACCTCCATTATTGGTAAATTTAATATACTATTAATGAATATAAAAATCAAAAACACCAACTAGATTAAGTAATGTATATTGTATATTAAATTTACCTTTCGCACAAAAATATTCCGTTTAAAAACATTAAAACACGCCCATAAAAGGCGTGCTAATAACACTATTTTTTTATTAAACTTGTTTATGCAAGAAGGTTCGATATATTTCCCTTAGTTCTTTATTTTCGAAGTCATTTATCTGCCTTGGCTTAAGGCCTATTTCTTCACGTTTTCTTAAGTCCTCGTTCATATTTCGTAGTACTTCTTGTACTGCTGCTTCTTGGGCTTTTTTTAATTCTTCCTGGTTGGGCTCCTCGGAATTTAAAACTAACATTTTTCTTAATTCTTGAAATTGTAAAAGCCTTTTTTCAAATTCTATTTGATTTCCATTTTCTTTATAAAATAATTCTTGTTTTTCCTTTAATGTAAGGTTTTCAAGAGCCTTTTCTTTATCTTCAGCTTCTATTATAAAATCTGGAACTAACTCTTTTCTAGTAGACTTTTTAGGTGTAGAAACCTTTGATTCTTGTGATACTTTCGCGTAGTCTTTTTGAATGGCTTTTATTACATAAGAATGCGGATGAGTGATATCTCCAATAACTAAACGACCTTGCGTGTATTTTACATTTCTTTTAACTTGTTCTTTTGTAAATTCTGATAAAACCCACTCGATTTTTTCAGGCTTAACTCCTAAGCTCATTAAGTCATGGTACAATCCATTTTCTTTTTCGTTATCTAATAAATCTAATGAAGATTGGGTTGATTTAAGTTTCGTCTCTTTGGAAGAACTAGTACCATTCAAAGCAGAAGAGCTAGTAATGATAAACTCTATAGAGGTTACTTTTCTGCCTGTTTTTATTTCTACAAATTCAAAGTAAATATCTGTTTTATTATTTATTTCTTTTTGAGCTACTGCTAATACTTTGCTCTTAAAATGGCCATACTGTTTGTATTTAGTAGGCTCAATAGCTAAAAAATGACGTAATTCTTCAAGAGTTAGTTCTCTTTTTCTCAAACGCTCGTATTGCTTAAGAAGTTCATAAATACGAATTGAATAAACCGAATTAAGCCTCACAACATTTTCTAACTGGTACGAAGTAAATTTTTCCTTAAGCTCTAAAAATAAATATTTTAGACTAGGATGAAATTGTAATGTTATATACCCTTCATTTTCTTCGTAGATCGAGGTAATAACCCAGTTATAGTTTCTTTGTCGGCCTTTTTCCTTTATGGTAAGAATTTTTGTTTGAAGACCATTCACAATTTCTTTTAAGTATGAGTAGAACCCTGTTCCTTTCTTATTTCCCACTATTTCTATAAAATCTTTAGCTCGGAATCTATATGTCTTTAACGTTTCGTCATTAGGTTGAACTTTAGATGCCATAATCAACAAAATCCTTTGTTCCTGCAAGGATAATTTATATGTACTCTCAATTAAAATGTTTGACTTAGTTACCCAGTTTTTTATGTTTATGCTTTCCAGATCATATGGTTGAACTACATTTGATTTCTTCATAAAATCCCCCATATTTTTCTAAACTATCACTAAAATATCATAAAAGTGATACTGTGTAAATTGCATGTTTAAGAGCAGCCTGTCCTTGCAATTTAAATATCACGCAAAATTAGTGATACTTAAGGAGGGATTTTAACCCTAAAAACATAACTCAACCTTAATTTGTTACCTTATATCTTAATTTTGGTGCGCAAAATTGGTGATACTTAAAGCATGTCTACATTTATCACGCAAAATTGGTGATACTTAAGCCGAATCTGCATTTTCCACGCAAAATTAGTGATACTTATAAACGTATAGGGATAAATACGCAAAATTAGTGATAGTTCGCGCAAAATTAGTGATAGTTTCGCGCAAAATTAGTGATAGTTTCGCGCAAAATTAGTGATAGTTTACGCAAAATTAGTGATAGTTCGCGCAAAATTAGTGATAGTTTATGCTTATAAATGCTGTAATATAAGGGTCTGCGGAGGGTCTAAAACAATAAAACAGAAAAACAATATATAAAACAATATGTAAAACAGGAAAACAACAGTAGTATACATTATATTTTAATATTATTATTTGTTTAGAGAGAAAATCCTAATCCCAGAGTATTTACTTTAACAGCGTATCCAATTGAAGTGATTTTAATCATAAGTGAAGGGAGGTTATATTATTTTACTGAGGACTTGGTGAATTTTTATTGAATTACAAGATTAATAGACGTTATAATAGAGTCAACAAAACAGTCCGGAATATAAAAAGACTCCAACGTGTGCAAGTGGTGCGCCAACACCCTTACACCGTTAACCCTAAAGAGACTAGGGAAAACACCTGTCGAAGTCCTAATACATAAATTTAATTACGCCTTTATTTTATAGGATAATTAGATTTATTTCAAGGGCATAGTCTGTCAAAAAATCCGACATCGTTTTCCTATTTTATGGGATGCGATGTCTTTTTTTGTTCCTAAAAAGGAGAGGATAGACTGATGTCTACTACGCGTATGCTTACGACAGAAGAATTTGATTATATGAAAAGTTATCAGAGTTTCATAGAAAACCGTTCTCAACATCAATCATTGAAACGAAAATTACTTAAGGAAATTATTAACCTTTATGGGGAAAAATTTTATCGTCTCCACGAAGGAACTAGAAAAGCTTTAGACCGGCTTTGTTGGTTTGCTGCGGAAAGAGGATTTTGCTTTCCTGGTAGTACATATTTAGGTAAAACATATGAAAAGTCAAAAGGAACAATTGATCGCCATCTAAGTGAGCTTCGAAAGCAAGGACAAATTGTTACAGTTTATCGGCGTTGTCCTCGTAATAATGGAAAAGGCAGTCCTGTACATCTGTTTGTAAATCATCCTTATTTCAAATATTGGGTGAACTATTTACAACTCAATTTGGCTAAGAATGTTGAAACAGATGTTAAAGCAGAAAAAGACGTAATCCCTTGTGAGAGTAAGAAAGAACTCTATAAAAATTCTTCTACCTATAATTTATCTTTAAAAGATTTAAATAAATACATACGTAAAGAAGATACAAGTATTAAACTTTCACAGGATTATGTACCATCTTTTATTCCGAAATCGTTCAAACAAGCAGTAGCTCCATTCTTTAGGAATGCAGATGATATTTATAGCTTATGGGGAAAAGTCCTGCTAGCTTATAAAATTAGTGGCTTAGAAAAGCCTATAGAAGACTTAGTTTCTATTGCTGTGCAAGGTTTTAGGGAAACTCTTTTCGCTTACAAAAGAAAACGAATAAAAACTGTCTTTGAAGCCTACTTTTTTGGGACATTAAGAGGTTTATTTAGTGCTGAACGTAGACGAGAGGTTCGGCAAAATTTCGTTAATCCTTTATTTTTTAATTTTTTAGAAGCATAATTTTGCTTCTTATCTTCTTGCTTAGTATAGAATCCTAGGAGTTTGTAAGTAGGTAAAGAGTTAACATAATTATTATTCTAGATATCAATATTTTAAAATTAATTTTCTTTAAGTACTGTTAAAAAATAGTCTAATTCAATAAGACAAGCATACAATCACCTTTGCTATCAATGAATAAATTATAAAGATAAATAAAAAAGAAGGTGATTACAATAAAAAAATACGATGGTGAATATAGTAAACAGTTAAATAATCAACAAAAAAACAAGAAATGTAAAAAAGGGAAAATTTGTATTAATATCAACATTTACAACCATGCCGAAACTGGAGGACAAATTAGTGGTAATGGAGGACAAAACGCTAATCAAGGTGGTCAGATTGCCCAAACAGGTGGACAAAATGCCAATCAAGATGGTGTGGTTATTAGAAAATGTGGCAAAAAAAACAAAGATAATAAAGTGAAAAAAATTAATTTCGAAGATAATATGAAATAATTATAGGGCTTCCTAAGCTGAGGAGATACTTTGCTTAGGGGTGCTGAAATTACAATAAGCATCAATTACAGAGTTAATATTATTTTTAGTCTTATTAGGTTATTACAAATGGATACTAAAAGAAGAAAATAAACTTTTGATCTTGAGCAAACTGGACAAGGTACCCTCAGGTATCTATCCCTTTTCTTAGTTGGATTTAGCGCAGAAAAAATCCCGACTGTACAAGGGGTTTTTCTGTTATTTAGTTGTATACAATCTTAGTTACGCAGGGTAGGGCCGGGGCAGTAATGCCCCTACCTTACCCTGCGTAACTGTGCGGATCCCTTTTAAGATACGTTGGTTCAAAAATAAAGGGGAAAGAAAATGATAAAAGAACATTTTTTTAAGGGTACAAGCAGCCTTTCATTTATTGAATAAGATATGAAGTAAGTTATAAAGAAAGGGTGATAAAAATAGTTAAGAAAAATAAAAGTAATGTGGACAATTATTGCTTTAATCCCCCAAACCAACCGGGACTTCCATCGGCTATTACTGTCAATTTGGCTGTTGTGGGTGATAGCCATGTGGGGTTTGGAAATAGCCAAAGTATGTTTAATAATCTTTTACAGAATGTGGTGAATAGTGGTAACAAAAGGTATGTTATTTTCGGGGGAGATGATGTACACGCTGGCGGAGTTTCAACAGCAGAAGCTACAAGGCGTTACCAACAATTCGCAAGTATTATAAATAATGTTTTAGGGACAAATATCCCCTATAGATCATCTATAGGAAACTGGGAAGATTCTACTACAAATTTATTTAGAAGGTATGTCAACCGTTATCTAACTGGATATGTGGGTATTCCAGGAACGCAGGGATTGGTACGGCATCTCTGGCTAGATAACGCTAATCGAAGATGGAGCCAGGATAGTTTAAACCTATTAAGAAGTTTGGATCCTAATTATTATTATATTATTGATTTTCATTGGCCTTTGAGAGTTCCTGGGATAACTAATGAAATACATGACGACCACCTTATGACACAAGGAGAAACAGATATGTTTTTCAATGCAATACCTGCCAATGTGAGAAATAGAATTTTGGCTATCTTCACTCATCATGCACATAAACTTTTTTCAAACTCAGTTCCTATTAATCCTAGCTTTCCTAATACGCCATTTTATGTGACAGGATGTTCAGGCGATTATGCATGTAAGTCTGTTGATAGAGGTTATTATGATTTAAACTTAACTATTCAAAATAATATAGCCACTCTACAGACTACGCCAATAAGAGTCCAGTAGCTTGTAGAGTGAGGAAATAAAAAAGAGCTTAATTGTAGCTAAGATCTTTTTTCTATGGAAAATATGTTAGTTTTTTTATTAGAGAACATTAAATCCTGAGATTACATGGCCGCCCGAAGGCGGATCAACTTTTAGGCGTTCCTAATGTGTGCATCTTGTATCTCCCTAAGACACAATTTTACTTCAATAATTCTGGGAGATACCCATCTTATCTCTTTTTACTTAGCTTGATTTAAGTATGTAAAAAAGCAACCTCGGCTAGGCGAGATTGCTTTCCAAGAGAGGGAATTAGAGAGTGCTTTCTGCTTAACTTAGTTTAAAAAGGCTTAACTGAACGTTGTTTCCCACACTGTCACAAGTAATTATAGTTGTAATAGGCCCCTGTGTAGTTATATTTCTTAATTCAAGTATTGAGTTATCTGGAATAGATAGAATAGTGTCTCCAACAATTGGTTTGCAACCTCGGTCTTCTGCTTGAGTAATTTCAATTCCAAAGTTAGCTTGTTCGAGTGGAGCTTGGACATTATTTAAAAATAATGAAACAGTAGGAAGGTGAGGAAATGCAACTGGGTTTGGACCAAAAACAACTGTGTTATCGGTTATTACAAAATTCACTCTATAATCTCCTCCATTCTCAATAAAGATAGTGGTGGGATTTAACAGGGAGACTCCTCCAGCAATCGGTCCTTGCATATTAAAAGGAAATGCAGTTCCAGTTAGTACTGTTACAAGACTAGTATTATTGAAAAAGTTACCGTAAGCAGGGCAAGACTTAGGTGGGGAATTTGGATATGAGGATGAACAAGAACAAGGCTGAGTACAACAAGAGTCATGCTTTCTTTTTTTAGATGAAGACATATCATAACCTCCTTTTCTCAATATACTATATTTAATGTTGATTATTTTTTTTTGCATGTATGCTTGTCTTTTAACGAATGGGAATATTTACATAATGTAAACATTAATAAGTTTTTGTAAAGGAGATTGCTTTAGCTAAAACGCAGCATATATATAAAGGACAGACTTTTTATACATCTTCCTTCCACCTGGATCCTGGGGAAAAATCCGTTATATCAGGGATGTATAAAAAATTGTTTAGTCAAAAAATCTATTCTTCCTGAGAATCCTTGTCTTGGTGAACAAGGGTTCTTTTTTTGTTAAAGATTATAAAAGAGCTGCAAAAAAATACATCGGTATATCAAAATGAACTGAAACCAAAAAGTTAGGTACTTCATTTAGGCAGCTGTTGTACTTGTCAATGCATGATTTCCTCCCAAGTCCTAAGGTGGAGTGCTATGAATATAGGGAGGAGCTGGTTTTAATTTTTGTTTACCTTCAAATCCTCTTAGACACAATACATAGTGAAATACACCTTTTCCTTCTATACTAGGTTATTCTTTAGTTGTACTCTTTTATTTTCAAAGAAATTAAAAAGAACATGTGGTTATAAGGTGAAACCCCTTAGATTTAAGAATCTATAGGGCGGTGAGTCTTACGTAGGGGTTACTTTACTAATCATATATGGTTTTTATGACTACCTAGAAAGACCATTATGGTAACTTGAGTTGAAATCCTCTTATGATACACATTAGGTACTTAAAAATGAAATTAAGCTCACTATGATTTGTGGGACGAATTCCTGTCTAAATTATTATACTTTATATTGAAAAAGCAGAAGGAGAACATGAAGAGATAACAGTTAACGCTGCAACGCCCACATATTTAGCGAAAGCTTTAGGTAAATCTAGAGCACCATTATCAGTCATTATGAATGATCTTTTGAAAAAAGGTATTTTAGGAGTAGCAGAAGCTGGTATTACTACAGAAGAAGGACGTAATTGTACTTCTCGAACTTGGTTTGTTAATCCGAATATTCTATGTTGTGGTCCTAAAGATAAAATTGATAGAGCTACTCGACAAATATTTCGAAGATCTTTGAAGAATTTTACTGGGGGAGATACTAAGAAAAAACACAAACTACCAATTTATTTATTTTAGAAATGCTCTTGCATTTCTTTTTTTTATCTTTTTTACATTTTTTAGGTGTTAGTTTTTTCTAACACCTCATATCTTACAAACCTTGATATAACAGTATTCTTGTATTTGTCCCTTCTCACTCTATATAAATAGCAATTCGCTGATAGAATTGCAAGAGTCTTTTTATAATTTTTTTCGTTAAAAAAAATTATAGCCTAAAGGCTAAAAAAACCGTCTCAAGACGTCATCTTTTAATTAAAAAACTACTCAATCAATTTGAGTAGTTTAAAGTAGTTTAATCTAGCCATATTTGCCACCATTTCTTTTTAGCTTGATCTTTTGACAAGCTAGTAGCTATTTCTTTTTGGGATTCTTGGACTTCCCTCAATGTTGTAATTAATGTCTTATCTCGTTGTTCTAAACTATCTTTTATGTATGCTTCTTGTTTTAAAAATTGTTTTTTAAAGTCCTCTTGCTGTTTTTCTATAATCTCATTTTGATTTTTTACTAACTGTTTTAACTCATCTAATTCAGACATAACGGTTGTGACGTGTTTCGATATAACCGTTATGTCTTCTGTTGTAGCAGTTATATCCGTTATATCAGTTATATCAGTTGTGTCCGTCATAACTTTATCTTTTATAATTTCTTTTACAGCCTTCGGAACAGTCATGCCTTTTTCATTTTTTAAAAGCATTAATTCTTTAAATAAATTTATATCATCTTGTGAAAACAAGAGTTGTCCTTGTTGATTACGTTTAAAGTTATAACCATGTTCTTCAAAAAGTAAATAATATTTTTTGACAGTTGAAGTAGTAACTCCAATAGCTCTTGCTAATCCTTCTACTTTTTCATAGAATTCCATGTACATACCAGTTATAACCTCCAATTTATTTAAGATTATAACTAGTATAACACCATCTTAATTTAATTTCGTAATTATCAAATTGGATAATTACGAAGCAAGTATCGAACTCTTAATAATAAAGGGTCTTTTTATGTCAAAGACTTTTCTTTAATCTAAAGGGATGCTTAAGGGGATGGTGTAGTAGATCTCTATAAATAATTAAAATTGAAACATTCAACCCAGCATTAAAAATTTTAATATCTATAATCTCAAAATTATTATTTTGAAGAAAGTCATTCAATTGTTCTTCATATTTGTCAAAGCTGGTTGTTAAAACATAAGTTTTTAATGTTTTAGAATTACCTAACATAATATCATACACTTCTTTCTATATTTGTCTTATTACAGTGTATGAAGCTTGTACATAATGGAAAGTGCATTTACTACGGTTTATTAATATTTTTATGCCTTATTCGTTTAGAAAAAACATATGCCTAAAGGCTTAAAAATAAAGGTGATTAATCTCATTAACAAAATAAAAAACAACCTCAAGTGTTCAACTGAGGTTGTTTTTTAGGGAAATTTAATATGAGCTGAGCTGGCTTTACTATATCTTTCGCATACACATGATTATTTACGGGGGGAATATCATATGTATAAATGGTGCACTTTTTATACATTCTTCTAAGTCAATAATGAAGAAACCTTGTGACACCAAACAAGTGTGACTCCTGCACCTGCAAGATTTACAGTATTCGTAACAGCACCAATGGTTGCTGGAGGAATCACGTCCATACCTGCAGGGAGTTTTATTGATGATACAGGAGCAGCAATCACAACCTTGCCTGCTGTAACAGCTAATTCTTACACTAATGTATATATTAATGGGGTCATACAGCCTACTAGTGTATACACTCTGTCAACAACTGCTTTGAATATTGATGATGAGGTAACAGTTGGAGCACCTGTAATTGTAGAATTTGTAACTCATACTGCAACCTCTACTTCAACACCAACTAGCACATTAGGTGTTACTACTATAATTACCACTTAATAGGGTTTAAAAAAGAAACGTAACAAAGCCTAGGCTTTGTTACGTTTCTTTTTGTTATACGGGGTAACGATTTACACCATTTAATGATTTTGTGATCTAAAACAATCCCTTAATTAATTAACGTTATCCCGTTTAAGACATAATCCCATGTTACATTACTATTTGGATCGTTTGGAACGTTAACTACACAAGTTCTACCCAATCCCCAATCTACTTCACTAATCCCCTGTAGACCTTCTATTGGGTTAAGGATAAGGACTTTAAAGCTTCCCTTCGTTAGTCCAGATAAAATAGATTCTAATTCAACTGCTTCTTGATAATTAGCCACCCATCTAACAAATAAAATGGATTGACTATTTTTAACTTTATCTAAAAATCTATCTATCCGAAAGTTGAGTGTTTTTTTAAAAGGTGGATAGGCTAAAAACCAAGGTTGATTCGGAATAATAGGAAAATCATGAGCAGAAAAAATTTTATAAACAGTATCTAGTACTAGATAGGATTTTATTGGTTTATGAAGCCCTTTATCAGGAAAAATAAAAACCCCTTCATCAGCATACATAGAAACTCCCTTATCATTTATCACACGCATGTTTTTAAGTTCCATGAACCCATTGAATTTATTTTTCAACAATCTATTTACGTCGGAAAGGAATGGAGAGTAATTCCAATCAAGTGGACTTGAGGTGAATCTTTTTAAATTAAGACGTTGAAATTGAAGCGCTGGATTACAGGCGCTTCCTAAACTAAACACAGCATCATAGGATACTTTGATATCATGTAAGTTCAAATTAATCATTCTCCTACTTTTCTTTTGAGACTCTCCTATATAAGATGCTTAGTTGAGTAAATTTGCTTGGACAATTATTTTTATGTAAATCATATATATCCTAAAAACAGAAAAAAACTACTGTCTGCCCCAAAAGTAGTTTTTTCTCTCGCCTAATAGCAATGTATAAGCCGAAATCTATTGGAAGAGCAAGGAGGTTGCTCAATATTATGGTATGCAAAGTAATGAAAAGGGTTTGGACAAGTGCTGGTATTATTTTTTCATGGATAAATAATTTATATTTTTGATCATTTTATAGACATTAGTCTAAGCTATCTTACCAGTTTTACATAGGATATCCTTATATCACATAAACACATCCTATTCCATATTTCCTCATCGGGACCTGTTACTAAAACCGCCAAAGTAACAGGTCTTTTTATATAGGATTCTTAAGCTATTAATAAGGACATAGAAATTGGTCAGGCGTGGATAATTCTACTTTTACCAGTTTGGGACGAACATTTTCCTTCTTGTACATATTTTAAAGTAGAAACGTATGGGGGTGAGGAATATGTGTTGTTTCGGAGGTTTTAGTGGAGGATACGGTGTAGGACCTGGCTGCGGTTCAAGTGGAGGATACGGTTTTGGTAGTGGTTTTGCTTTAATTGTTGTACTCTTTATTTTATTAGTTATCATTGGCTGTTCTTGTTTTAGTGGTAGTAGTTACTAAATAAGTACAGCTTGAAAATAGAAAACCTACTGGAACGGAGGGAACCAGTAGGTTTTCTTGTTAAAAGAACAGGGATTCTTGATGCCTTGTAACATCTTGAATAGTTTGCTCAAAAAATAAATTTTTATTTCTAATAGGCAAGTTACCTAAAGGGAAATAAAGACATAAGATGTATTCAAGTAGCTTTAGTCTCGTACTGAGTATACTTTTAGACTGCCTTTTTCAACCTCCTGAGTTTGCAAATTTAAAAACAGAAAAAACTACTGTTCACCACACCGTAGTTTTTTTCAATCTAATAGCAATAAAACCGATCTATTGGAAGAGCAGGAGGATGCTCACTTATATAGTATGCAAAGCAATGAAAAACGTTTGGACAAGCGCTCATTTTATCTAAGTTTTCTACTATTTTTGTGTCTAATTCCTAGAAAATCCATTATGTTAACTAAAGATGTATACGATATACAGGTTAAAAAGAGAAAAAACTCCTGACTATGTTCAGTAGTTTTTTCTGTTAAAAGAATAGGGAACTTAATGTTGATGCCTCACGGCGTCTTGGGTAGTTTGCTCAAATTGTTAAATGTTATTCGTATAGACAATTTACGTAAAAATGGGTTAGTGAATATAATGAAATTAGAATGAATTGTATCTTAATATTGTAATTTCTTTAGACGTTCTTTTTTTAATGAAAACCTGATCTAAATACACCATCATAATGATTTTTCATGTTTATAGATAAAGCCGATGGGATTAATAATTTAATTAGCTTCATCTACTATAAATTTGATATTAGGAGGATATTTCCTTTGGATGTAAACCTATATAATATGACTCATGACTTTGAAAGGGTATTACGTAGAAGCAACGAATTTAAAAGCTTAAAAAGTATATATAGGGAAGTTAATGCTGACCCAGAGACAAAAAAACTTTTTAATAAGTTCCACAATTTACAGATCGAATTACAAAATAAGCAAATGACAGGTCAGAAAATTATGCGGGATGAAATTGAGGAAGTCCAAAAAATAGGGGAAGTTGTTCAGAAAAATGAAATGATTGTACGATTGATAGAAGCTGAACAACGGATGAATATATTGATTATAGAATTAAATAAAATTATTACAAAGCCTCTTCAAGAACTTTATGGTAAATTTGAAGAAAGATAATTCAAAAGCAAAAGTATGTAAATATGAGAAACGTATCCTTTATTCAGCAAAGTAAAACTCCTCACGGTTTTTAAATCTAAGGAGTTTTACTTTGCTGAAATTTTTCACGAAAAGAATTAGGACATATATCCAGACTTCCGATGACTATTTTACATAAAATAAGAGCAGTATTGATAAAACTATATTTTTCTTATTTAAACTATGAATGATTAACAACAACCACTGTAACCATATGGGTAGCCATACCCGTAACCACCATATCCTCCATAAGGATAATGAATACAATACCTATATTATCCAATATGCATGTTTGTCCATTTAGTATAAATGTGCCCTAAGGTAAGATAACTATTTTTTGGTAATATATAAAGCTTATAAATTTCAAATAGAAAAGCCATCTATTACATCTAATAGATGGCTTCTTTAATCAGTTAACCTAAAACATAGAATAACACCGAATTTTAATATATAAAATGTAGTTCCTAGGAGCAATAACAACTTTAAGTTGTTTCTAATTGCCTTAAGGCAAATTTTTGTTTAACTATTTAACGACTAAGGTCTGGTCCTGGATTTTTTGGTCTATTTATATTTGTACTTCTCATTCCTCTTAATTGATGTCTTTAAAAGTTTAATCTATTAAAGTTATTCCTTCTAATAGAGTATTCCAAATGGAAGGATTAGTACCATTTTCGCGAGAAACCTGAACCCAACAAATACCATCTTCAGCTGTTCCAAAATTCATATCCTTCACGCCCTGTAAGTCATCATCAACGGTTTCTATTAAAAGAATATTAAAGTTACCATTAGTCATTTCAGCTAATATAGATTTTAGTATGACTATATCTTGATAATTTGTTGGCAGCCATTCGTGTCGTATAAACAAGGTTCGTTGACTTTGTGTAATTTGATTAAGGAATGTTTGGATGCGATGATTTAGTCTTACTTTATAGGAAGGATATTGTAGAAACCATTCTTGGTTCGGGATTATTGGGAAGTCATGAACAGAGTCGATGTTATATTGGGTATCTGTAATATAATGAGTTCTTACTGATTCATGAGTTCCAAATTTAAAAATAGGATATCCATTGTCGTCTATATAATTGGCTAATATATCTTTTTCAATCATATTTTCTAATTCCATAAAACCTTGAAATTTATTTTTTAGTAATTTATTTACATCAGAAAGAAAAGGGGTTTGAACCCAATCAAGTGGGAATGAATGCCTTCTTAAATTATGACGTTCAGAATAAAGTGCTGGACCACACCAACTCCCTAAGCCTGCTACTAAATTATAAGAGCCTCGCAGAGTTTGTAAATTCATACTATTCACTCCTATGCTTTCTTATATTATATAGGGAGCATTCTAAATTGATTGGACAAGACAGAATATATTTATAATATTTTCAGATTTAAATGGTTTTTCATAGATTGAAATTTAAATTCCATACTCTAAGATTGGAGGGACGTTTGTACTGTATATTTTATGGTATCCAAGAAAAGCGAACAGGATTAAATGGGTGATTTTCATAACTATAAATAAGCTTTTGGCTTGTACTAAACTTAATTTTTTTCATAGTATATATTATTACTTATCTTTTTTAGGAGGTGATGTCATGTCTAATGGCCATACCTTTGAAAGCAATGTTAACTCAAGTGATAACATTACGCCTTTAGAAGGAGCATCTTCAAATGATTTCGATTTTAATGGTTTAAGAAGAGGAGATCGGATTCAAATTTTTTCTTTTGGAAACCAAATTGATGGAAATGGTACTTTTATTCATGTACAAGATGGATTTCTAATTTGGACAGATAGCTCGGATAATATTAATACAACCAGTTTAGATGCTATTAGTATCAGCAGGGTAACTGGAACAACTTAATTTAGAAGAGTTTCAAAAATGTATTGGATAAAGCTCTTTAAAGAACTTTATAATAAATTTAAGAAAGAAGGAGCATTCTATATGCGAATGTTCCTTCTTTTATAATTTTAGGCAACAAAAATTAGGGTATGACAAGCAGTTGCTACTATATATTAGGGCAAAAGCCACTAGTTTAGACGTGAAAAATATTCATGTCAAAAAACGTTGGCTTGGTAACGGATTTGAGGGTTACATGAGAAAGCGCCGAAATAGAAAATCAATACACGGTCTGGAACACTGTTGGGGAAGATAAGTAAGATGAATGAGAGTGAAGGTTTGTAAGCTTCGTAAATGTGAGCTCAGGACAGGATACAGATTTGTTTACGTATTGGCAAGAGAAAAAGTAGATACATAATACTCCTGTGATACGTCATGTATCTTACCTGGGGTAAAGAATCTACTTAAGCTGATTGTATCTATAGGATGATGAGCTCAGTAAACCCCTTATTATATAAGTAGGGAGACTGTACAATCAAATGACGTGACAGGGTATAAAGAATACAAGAGAAAGTGAACACCGGTATATGGAAAGTGAACAGAAAAGCATAAAACTGCATAACTGGATGAATACTATTTTCCTTATGGACAAACTCATGATAGATCTGAAATGAAGTTGACCTCTTGCTGGTCCCTTATAGGTACATAAGGTTGTGGCTATCCTCTGATGAAAGAAAGATGCTGTTATGTGTACCTCTACTTGGAGTATGGGCGTACGTTTTATCTACTAATACGGTAGATGAGGAGACGATAAAAAAACTTGCTATGGGAGGCAGGGGCAATGTTGCCCCTAACTTACTCGACTTGGTATGGCTAGATAAAATCTATAGAGTAAAATAAAAAAATATCTCCATGCAGAGGCATGTGTTTTCACATCATTAAAAATTATTTATTGAATTGAAGTCCTATATTAATTAATAATGCTTATATTTCTATATAAATAAATTTCAGCTAATATTTTTTATTTTTATCAGCTAGATATTGGGCATATTGAAGAGTATTCCTTACTACATCCAATTCAACATTCATAATGACAGGAGGGCCTGGTCTCCAATTTACCTCAAAAATCCAAAGTCTTCCTTTTTTATCAAGTCCTACATCAATTCCTAACTCGTCAAATAGTATATCCTGATATAGAGATTCAAAATGGTTAGAAAAACTTAAAGCAAATTGTTCAAGATACTTTTGGACATTATAGTAGTTATCTCCAAATTCCTGTTTTAAAAAGATATCTGGAATACAAGTATAGCCACCGTTGCCTAGGTTTGAAGCTATACTACCCATTTTACCTATTCTGGGATATATAGACGTAATTAACCAATTGCCATTGCCACCTTTTTGTACATGTAATCTAAAATCATATACATTTCCTAATTTTGTCTTACATGTTATAAATTTTTGTACTAAGTAAGTATCCTGTTTTATATGACTATCGATAAACTCTGCTAATTGATTTTCACTAAATATGGAGTCTTGTTCGTCTTTACTAACTTTATAACTGTCACCTATCTTCTCTATATAGAAAATACCAGCCCCTTTATGCCCGGATAAGGGTTTTACAATTATTTTTGTGTAGCTTTCCACCATATTTAGCAATACTCTATAATTAGTTAATTCTGAAGTAGGAATAAGGTACTGATTAAATTTTTTAGCCTTATTCACTTTGTTATAAACAGTTAATTTATCCCCAACGGAGTGACTGGTAAATGGGATTATCTTCCTTAATTCATCTACTATATCTGCTGCTTTATCACTTATAGGGGGGCTGGCATTATAAATAACATCAGGATAAGGATATCTTTTCTCTATCCATTTTCCTTTTTTGTATGTTTTTCCTAAAATGGTACGTTTTTCTAAATTAACTTTCCCTGGAGTGAAATAAAAAAAATCTATACCTTCGACTTTTGCTACTGCAGCGAAAGCATAAGCTTTTCTAACATTTATTGGGTCTTTACGATGATGAAGCATGCCGATTGAAGCCATAGCAATCATCCTTTCTTCTACTCTTACTTGTTTAGGTATATTCATCAAATTCGTATATTATTTACATTTGGACGAACCTTGGTTGTCTTTTTTTTATATCATAGAGTGAGAGAACATTTTTGATCGGATAGGATGAGGGATATTTATGGATACTATTGTCTTTATTGAAACAAATAAATCAGGATCGAGTCGGGAAGCAATTAAGGCAGCAAATAATCTTAATTTCTTTACGGTTTTGTTAACTTGTAGAAAAAAATTTCTTAAAGATCGAAGTGAATTTCCAGATGTGCATGAGATGATCTTTACTGATATAAATGATTATGATAATTTAGTCACGATAATCGAAAAATTAAAAAAAACAAGAAAAAATATAAAAGGAATTTTTAGTTTCATTGACCCTTTTGTTTATGTGGCTGCACGTCTGTCAGAGGAATTCTGTCAGAGTGATATATCTACTGATGCAATCTATCATATGGAAGATAAGATATTGACTCGTAATGTGCTAAAGGAATTACCCATTTCACTTAATTATTTAATTTATAAACCAACAGAATCATTATCTTCATTTCTTAAAACTAAAGAGATAAATTTTCCCCTTATTGTTAAGTCCCCTAAATCAACAGGATCAAAGGATGTATTGTTAGCGAAGGATGAGAGTGAGTTAATATCATCTATGCATACCCTTTTAAAAAAGCTACCTAACGAGGAAATCTTACTCGAGGAATACGTAGATGGCCCTCAGTACTTAGTTGAGGTGTTAGTTCATAATGAAAGGGTTCATATTATTGCGATAATTGAACAAGAAATTACCCTTTTTGAGCGTTTTATCGTCACTGGTTATTCTTTGTTAGGGAAATTGAATAGTAGCTTATCTCATAGTCTTTTTAATGCTGTTAGTTCCATTATACAGGCCTTTGGTATGAAAAATGGAGCGTGTCATTTGGAGCTTCGTAAAGCAACTGAAGGTTGGAAATTAATTGAGATAAATCCAAGAATATCGGGTGGAGCTATGAATCGTATGATTGAAATTGGACATGGAATTAACTTAGTACAAGAGACTATGCAATTAATGATGGGGCAGGAACCTTCCTTGACTAAAAAGGATTATAAATATGTATACGCCCATTATTTAACAGTTGAGTCCAAAGGAAAACTAATTCAAGTTACGGGAAAAGAACGCAGTTCTAACTACCTAGGCATAGAAGAGGTTTATATAAAGCCTAAAAAAGGAGCAATTTTACAGCCACCTACATCAATGGGGCATCGTTATGGTTACATTTTAGCATCATCATATTATAAAGAAACTGCTAAAAGAAGAGCTTTAGAGGCAGCAGAGGAAATCTCCTTTAAAATTGCAACAACAGATTTAACATAGATATGATGCTGTAGTAGATGCAGTATTATGGAAGTGTTCCCTTTAAACAACACTAAGTTTAACATTGGCCTTAGGGCTTCCTGTAGCTGTATTTATATTAAAATAAATCATTGTATATGGTATAGAGTATGAAAACAAGAAAAACCGCTAGGGCTAATCAGCGGTTTTTCTGCTCTATTGCTGCAAGGATTTTCGTAGATGCCTCACGGCATCATCTATAGTTTCATATAATACATTTGACTTATGTTACAAGGATCCAAACAAAGTATTAATTTGACGAGTATCATTAGATGCAATACTTTCAATTTGAATAATGTCTTTCTCACTAAACTTAATGTCAAGCATTCTGAATATACTTCTTACACAACGAAGAACATCAATTGTTTCTGCTCTAGTACCTCCAACTACAAGTCTAATAAGATTTTCATTTACATTAATTTTTGTTTGAGAGTAGTCATTAATATTGATTCCTTTTTGAGCAATACTATTTAAAATATAGCCTAAAGTACGATCATTTGTTGTCAATTTAAATTGAGTTCTTATGTTAAAGTTAAATTTTTCATCGTTCATTCTTGTGTTTATTCTCCTTTCATAACAGATACTGGTGGTAGAATACAGAAAGAGTTTAGAAGAAAAAAAGCTACTGGCCTAAACAGTAGCTTTTCCTCTTGTTATACTGGGTTATATGACTTGATATTTAACGAGCTTTTGGATAGTTTGCTCAAATTATGGGTTAACATTTAGGGTGAAAAATTAATTTAAAAGCGAGTCCGTAAATCAATTATTTATCACTTGTCCAATCTAGAAGGTTCTTCATAATAATTTCAATCTTTGTTATGACATCCACAACGATGTGTTTTTTTGATCATCTTCGAAAATTTCTTTTAACAGTTTTTCAAAGGCTTTTTGTAGGATGGACTGACAGTTGTTTTTGTGTTCATGTTTTTTTCATGGTATTCACTCACTTTAGTCACTCCTTTTTTTCTCATAATATACTATTCCTTAATCAAGAAAGTGCTTGTGTACTTGTCCATTAGCATATGAATTCTATATGAAGAAAATCTCAAAATAATTTACTTTAGATATGTTTATTATGTTAACTAAGATTGTATATCATACACAGCTTAAATTTAATCAAGGAATTGAATATAGAAACTATCAGGAGTGATAGTTTCTTTAATTTGAAATCCTCTCATAATACACATTGGACATTCGATAATAAAATGACCGCTTTTTTTAGGATGATAGAAACCGGCACGGTGGAGCCAGGCATGAAACATAGATCCAGTGAGAAACTTAATGTTCAAATCTGAACTATCAAGCTGCGCCGGGTTAACGATAAGGGATAGGGGAACTTGACTTTGTGCTAAAGTTGTTAAAGCAAAGATGGTGGAAGAATTTGCAGGGAATGAAATATTTGAAAAAATTTTTGCCTGGGGAGCCAGTCCAAATCCATTGTCACGTATGAGTCGGGTAAATTGATCCATGGCGATATTAGTAGCAGCTAATCCATCATTAATGGGTAACCCTAGATACCAAGTTGGTCGTAAATTTCTGATGGCGTATAAATTAGTGCAATTTGCCAATTGGGAGATCCCATTATTAGAGCCTTCATTCCATTTTTCAGTTAGATGTTGAAACCATTGAAATAGCACACCGTTAATAGCATCACGAATCCATTGTTGTTGGGCTAAGGTAAAACGGTTATCAATATCAAAATAAATGAAGAGTGGTAAGTCGGATATGCCAGGTGGTTCAGGTACAGGAAAGGCTATCTTTGTGAATGTGCTGGAATAGGAAGGTACTAAGGAGTTTATTTGTAATACATCTTGCAGAATCAATTTCATTATAATTAGAGTTCGTTTTACACTATGAAACATTTTTATTTTATCCTTTCATAGAAGATACTTGTACTAGTGGGGTATGTAACCAAATGAAAAAGGTTTGGACATGGTTAAATACAGAAAAAGCCATTGTAATTATTGATTACAACGGCTTTTGTTTCCAAATTAAAATAAGGCATTTAGTTAAGCCGTTGTTATAGCCTGAATCTCATTAGCATTTACTGTGACAATATTTGTGCTAGCATTTGTCCCAGTACCTGTTCTAGTTGCAAAAGAAGCTAAATTAGTTGTAGCATTAAAGCTTGAAAATACAAGATTAGTAAGTGTAGCACCGCCTACGACTAAGGTTGGAACTGGTGTTCCAGGATCTAAGATTCTTAATAAGTCCCTAATCATCCTTTGTATCCCCCCCTTATTGCAATAAATTAAATATAAATTATGAATTTACATTTGATTTATTATATGTAAATTTCAAGTAAGGGCTTGTACTATTTCATTATTTTAATAGTATTTTTATTTTTTAGAAGTTAGTTTACTGGGAATGAACAACGTATATAATGTAAAATAGAAAAAACTATCATGGAAGTAGATAATTTTTTTTGATACATAATCTACTTAAAGATTATTGATGCCCTAAGGTATCTTGAGTAGCTTTCTTCGTTATCAGGAATTTATGTATAGAAAGAAGAAAAAACTACTTCTTCCCCAAAAATAGTTTTTTCTTCAACTCCATAGCAATGGATCGCCCTCTAATGGAAGAGGAGGAGGTTAATGCAATGCTCAATTTATAATATGCAAAATAATAAAAAAGGTTTGGACAAGCGCTGGTTTTATATAAAACTTTTACTATCTTCTTTGTATCCTTTTTCTATAAAATTTATTATGTTAACTTAAAATGTATACAGTACTCATTTTTAAATAAAAAATACTTTAGAAAAATAAAAACAATCTAAAGTATTTTTATATAAATTGTCCCTATTAGTAATTAAATTCCCTTATTTATCTTGTTGGAGAAGGGAATTTAGCAACTTCAAAATTTGTACTAATTACATTATTGGTATCCGTTAAGATCATACATCTAAATTACTTTGAGCAAAGATATCAACTCTATCTCCAGCTTCTAACTTAAGAATAGTAGAAACATTTACTGCATTAGCGAAAATTACTCCTCAACGAAGAAATCACTATTGATAGCGATAGCAGGGTTTCCATTTATTTAAATTCCTACCTGTGCTCTTTAATCTAATGTAGGAACGTTAGGAAGAAGTGAAATAGTCCAAAGGCTTAAATATACACCGGCTTTTTGCTCTTGCAATTGATGGCCATTCCATTACAGAAATGCAAGATATTTTGTTCAAAGAAGTGAACACAGTTAAGAATCAGAGACGCAGCATTTTACAAAAATTAAACATTTTTTCGATGGAGGAAACGATCGGTTTTATAAAAAAGCTACCCAGACTTCTTCTCAAAACTTCACGAATTATCATCAAGAAACCTTTCAAAAACTCGTTAAAACTTCATAAAAGTTGAGGGGACGTTGAGTACACAGTAGGTCAACATGTGCAAAAAAAGCACCAAAATTGATGTCAGTACTAGATCAATATTAGGCGTTTTTCTTCTTTTTAGGTAAACAGCATGTCGACAGACTGGAAGTTTTCGTGATATCACCTTTTTTGAGATGAAAACATTGTTTTGCTGGGCTCTGCCCAGCATATCACAGTCATGTGATATCAAAAACCCCTTATGCTCTTCCTTATTCATACTGGAAATTTTAAAATTTGACAAAAAGAAATGATTAAATTGAAGAGTATAGGAATGCCTTAAGTGATTCTAAAAATGATTTAAGGGAGTTAGAGGACCAAGGACGAGTAGATAGCGAGCAAACAAAAAGGCAACTCGAACAGTTGCAAGCCAGCTTTGATAAGCAAGCCGAGCAAATGAAAAAACACATAGAGAGCCGTGATAAAGAAATGATGGAATACATTCGCTCATCACAAAAACAACAGCAACAACATTTACTTGAAACAGCAGCGGCCCAGGAAAAAGGGAGAGAAAATAAAAAAGGCTTCTTTGCTCGTCTTTTTGGGAACTAAGACGAATAAAGAAGCGCTGGTGCAATCTATTTCATTACAGTACCATCATTTTATGAAATAGAGAAGGATAATTGAGTTATTCTATACTTGTTCACTAATTCCTGTAAAAAAGATTTAAAAAAAGTGCTAGTACTAAGCATAAGTTCAAAGAGCATTTTTAATAAATGATACATGTTCGAAAGATAAGAAACTTTAATGAGTGTATAAAGATTGCAAACTCAATGATCGTAGCAAGTCAAGATGCACAAAATTATACATAACTATCTTAAATCACACTTCTCAAAAACAAAAGAGTCAATATATTATGTAGTGGCTCTTTTACTTTATTATACTTATTTTTGGAGATGGATAGCTTAATTAAACCAAGAGCACTAAAATCATAGTTGCTATTAAAAAAACACCCTTTCATGGCTGATGAAAAGGGTGTTTTTTCGTAAAAAGTGAAGGATGTAAACAAGCTAATTTTAGAAAGTTTACATAAAGTTTTGTGGGATAAAAACTTATATACTATCTTATTAATATTATGAATTAATGTGTTGCTTATTTTGCATTTTATTCCTATAAAACATTAGGCGAGCAATTTTGCAACTTGTACATATAATAAAGAAAGAATATTATAGGTGGTGAAAGTATGGGTAACTTTGGAGGCAGCTTCGCTTTATTAGTGGTACTTTTTATTTTATTAGTTATTGTAGGTTGTTCTTGTTTTGGTGGGGGGTACTAAGAATATAAATGACCTGTAAAGTTCGTGGGCCTTATTTTACTATAGGGCTTACGAACTTTGTTTTTCGCCTTAAATCGTTAACCCTTTTGTAAGATTTACATATATAAGTAGTGGATACCGGCGTCCACGTCATTACATATTAATCATCTTTATCTAGGGGGTCATACTTATCTTGGTATGGCTTTTAAAACTTTTTAATTAAGTTGCCCAATGTCGTGATAAAAGTGATGCTACAAAGAAAGTAAAAGGTTGGTACAAACAAATAAAACTTATATAAACATTTTCTGTAATTTAACATACACTGAATTATCCTAAGACCCATTATATGTACCCCTTCAGTATTGCAGACTGTTTTTCGCTCTCAGTCTGCTTACATATTCAATCGTCATAAGGGCAAAAAACAGAGCCTTTTGGACTCACTTGGGCTCTGTTTTGCAATGATTACCATCCGCCAAAACAACTACATCCGACAATGATAAGAAGGATAAATAGCACAACTAGGAAGGCAAAGCCCCCGCCAAATCCATATCCGCCACATTCAGACATATAATAAACACCCCTTTGTATTTTTTATATTAGATAAAAATAATTAGTGGATAGGGTACAGCACATTTTTAGTATCTGTCTGAGTGGTTATATGGTTTATCGCTCTTGTAAAATAGGCCTTTGTCCCACATATTAAGCTTTTATAAGTTTCTAAGCTCATATGATCGTTATCTATTAAGGGAAATATAACTTGAGACAGGGCAGTTCCTCTTTTAAAGCTATATCCGACATAATGATCCCCCACTATAAATTGGGTAATATCAGGGGTTTATAGAGGGGGGAAATAGAATATAAGGACCTCGCAACATTTCTTAAGGAATTATAACGTTATTTTTTAAGAAATTTTGTAATGAAGGGGCTGAACTGATTAAACAATCCCTTCGCTTGCTGCGCAGTACCAGCAATCTTGTCAAAATCTAAATTTCCATCTGATGTACGAAAAAAGGACAATAGACTTGGGTTATTTTGTTTTGTATTCGGACGCTGAAATTGATGTGGAAAAAAAGGGTTTATAGGTCGACGTGTTCTTCTATACATTAATTTAAAGATCTCCTTTTAGTTATGTTAATTTTATAATATGTACAAGGAGTAAGAATGATCGCCTAAAATAATAGTTTTAAATAAAGATAACCACTGAATTAAAAAGGCTAGCTTTATTAAGATACTTGGGAATTATGCTTACTAATTCATTGCGGATTTATACAAGTAAGGCAAATCTAAATTTCTATACATCTAAAAAATATTTTATTAAGTTATTACCTTTTACTTTTTTTCTCATACCTTGTTACATACAAAAATAAGAGGTGATTCATATGAAGTATATGGATATGCTTGCCTTACTAGGGGTTGGTGGGGCCCATCCTGGCGGTTTACATTTAACAAAACAGTTATTAGAAAAAGAGGAAATAAATGGAGATACCTCCATATTAGATATAGGTTGTGGTACAGGACAAACATCCGCATACCTATATTGCAGGTATGGGTGTGAAATAACAGCATGTGATATAAATGCAACTATGGTACAAAAGGCAAATAAAAGATTTGAACAGTTAAAATTACCCTGCAAGGCTACAATTGAAGATATGGAGGATCTCTCATTTGATAACGAGTCATTTGATATCATCCTGTTAGAATCTGTTGCTTCTTTTACAAATCTTTCCTTTTCGTTAAAGGAATGTAAACGGGTGCTAAAAAAGGGAGGAATTATCTTAGCTATTGAAACGGTAAAAGAACCACAAATGACAGAACAGGATGAACGTTTAGTTTCGGAATTTTATCATTTTCAATCCATCCCTAATGAATTGGAATGGGTCGAATATTGGAAAAAGGCAGGATTTTCCACAGTGGTAAGTAGGCGTGAATATAAAGTGGAAGGGGAAGATAAAGAACAAAATATTGATTTTGGAACAGAGTTTGATTTATCTGATGAAATCCCTTCAAATGTTTATGATTTACTTGATGATCATGAAAGATTAACTAAAAAGTATCAAAATTTATTAGGATTTCGTATATTTCGTTGTATTTCCTAATTTTCAAGACACTCGTCCAAACATTTAGGACTTCCTTTTCATATCATATCAGATAAAAAGGGGGTTCTAATAATGAGCGGCGGAAACTATTATCAACTTTGTCATCGACACCGTGGACGTACCGTAAGAATTAATGATCGTTATGGTCGAACGCATCTTGGACGTATTACAAGGGTAACTCCAAGTCATGTTTATATCCAGCCTATGAGACGTAGAAATGGTATTGGCTATGGTTTTTATGGTGGGGGTTTTTATGGGTTTGGAGCACCTTATGCTGTAGCACTGGGAGCAATTACAGGTCTTGCATTAGCTTCATTGTTTTTCTGGTAGAAGTATGAAATTGACATCATAATGAGTTTTATCAGAAGAAACAGCCGTTGGAATTAATCATTTCAACGGCTGTTTTTATATCTAACTATGTCCAAGCTCCTTCAGTTGTGGTGTAGAAAAACTGACCCATAAACTTAACCGAATGATTTTGGATAGGTTAGCTTCTTCTATTTTGTTTTACAGGACAGGCTAGTAAAATAGGTGATGCTTGTTAATTGCTCTTAATTACCTGTGGTTAGTAAATTGATTAATCATTTTATTTCATATTCTTTGTGCTCGAAGTTCCCGCTAGGACCTACCCCTTTTTGAATGAGGAAAAGCATTAGGGTTTAAAGAATATTATAATTCCAGTTACAAAAAATTTTATAACTCATCTTGTAATGCCGTTATAAAAAAGGAATACAAGAAAATCTCTAAGCTTTTTATTCTCCTGAAGAGGTGGCGTTACAATTAAGTATTCAAAGACAAACAGTAATTAAGTATGGTACGCTACAACTTTTGAAAATGGGAGTTTTATATTCCATAAAGATGAGAAAGGTAACAGATCTTACACCGATACAAGCGTTTCAAAGTTCAGAAGAGTCACAGATAAAAAAACGTTATAACTCTTGAAACATCCAGGAAAGGCCTAATACCAACATATAATAAAGTTTTTATAACTCTATGCGCTACAGAAATATCTACTGAAAATGAGCATTATAATAACAGTGTAAGCGAAAAATTAAATGGGCATGGGCTCAATTTAAACTTTTAGAACATGTAGAGAACATCAGAAAGAGAGTAAGGAGGAACTGCTGCCCATCGCATCGCCTTAGATAAAGTAGCAGTTGCTAAACAAGAGGAGCAAAAAATCGTTGTAAAGGTGAGCGAGCTTATTAACAAAATAAAAAGCAACCTCCAGTCGTCAGTAGAGGTTGCCTTTAGAACATCATCATTATGGAATTATATATTAACATCTTTTTCTAAAAAAAGCTATCTCTGTTGGGATATTGCATATGTATAAAAAGCTGCATAAAGAAGAAACAAGGCCCCATCTAGAACCCAAGAAGGTTCTTTTTGGTGATGTGTTCCGAAATGAGACATTATGGTAACTAGTCCTGTATATCATATATAGCCTGAAAACAGAAAAACTACCTATCAGCCAAAGGTAGTTTTTCTGCTAAAAGAATAGGAATTTTAAAGTGGTAGATGCCTCACGGCTTCTTGGATAGTTTGCTTCGGTTATAAAAAAATATTCAGGATGGGCAAGTTACCTAATAAAGAATGAGAACATAAGCTACAATTAAAGTGAATTTAGCTCTTATATTATCTCTTTATCACTTAAAATTCAGGATATATGAAACAGTTGTTATAAAGAATGGATGATTTTATATTCTGTAAAGTGAGAAAATGAGAAAGGAGTAATCTTATGCCTTATTCTATTATTATTGGTAATGTACTGACCAATGGTATTACTCAAAATGGAAATGTGGATTTTGGTCACACGGTTCATAATAGTCATACAGCTAATTCAAAGTGGGTAGGAGCTAATATTTCTTTAGGTAACTTTTCTCCTTCTACAGCTTGGATGGCTAATGGTAATTTTGATCCCGATTTTAGTGATCAAGATCAAATTGCTAACCCTTCCATGCCAATATCAGGCCAAGTTTAAGAATAAAGGAGTATATTCTTTATGCCATCTAATATTAATGTGCAAAATTTCAATGCTAATGGAGTTACAGAAAACGCTAATCTAGATATAGGTAATAATGTTCAAAACAGTCATACGGCTAATTCAAAATCAGTAGGAGCTTGTTTTTCATTTGGCAATGCTTCCCCTTCAGTGGCGCATATGTTAAATAATAATTGTGATCCAGATATTAGTGATCAAGGACAAATTGATAATACTTCTAATTCCTAGATTCTAATAAGCGATACTAAATAAAAGATGTACCTGAAGGCTATAAAAATTATCCTAAAGGTCATTAATCTCATTAATAAAATCGGATACAGTTTGAAAATAGAAAAAACTACTGGAACGGAGGGAACCAGTAGTTTCTTTGCTGTTGAATATTGTATCATATTTTACCAATAAATATATATTTTTCTTTTTTTGCATATGTATAAAAGGTGCGCTTTTTATACATCGTGGCTTCAATCACCTCAAGAGAAAAAGCTGATTTATCAAGGATTTATCAAGGATGTATAAAAAGCTGCATATTACAGAAATCGTAACCTCCTTAGAACCCAACTCCCACAAGGGTTCTTTTTTATGGTGTGTACCGGAAAGAGACATTATGTTAACTAACCTTGTATAGCATATACAGGGTGAAAACAGAAAAAACTCCTCAGGAGGTCGGGAGTTTTTTCTGCTACATTCATTTTTATTGAAGGATCGAAAGCTTACTGCTTCTTGAGTAGTTTGCTTCAGTTATAAAAAATATATTCATCATGGATAATTAATTTATATTTTTGTTAGTTTTATAGGTATTTGTACAAGCTGTATTACTAACTTGACATAGAATATTTTATCCTTGTATAAGGACATCCCATATACTTCCTTTATAGGCCCTGTTACTACCGCCGATTAAGTAACAGGGCTTCGTTGAATGCCGGTCAAAATAGTTCGGATCAGATCAATAAAAATATAAAAAATATTTAACATAAGTCTTAGAAAGTATATATACATTTCCATAATAATGGCCATGCCCCCTCATGGCTAAGGGACATGGCTCATAGATAAGGATGATAAATCTGCAAGCTGGGTAACTTACCTACCATCTTGAATATTATATGCACCTTATATTGATTGGTTCTGGATATCAAGTGAACATTTCACCGTTCTAAAGATATATTTTTATAACTTGAAAATTTTTATCAGGTCGTAAGTCTGATAGTTTAACAACTAAAAAAAGATGAGTCAACGTTTCTATAGCAGTTGCCCATCCCCTATTTATTTATAATCAGGGGTAGTTTTTAAAAAATGCGTCGTCTTCCAAATCTTGAAAGGAAAATCGCAGTGATTAAGAAGAATGGGATAAATCTTCTTCCAAAACCATTACGAAGAAACATTCCTCCTCTTGGTGGATCCGAATCAATAACTCCCCTGTGGATTCTTCCGCAACGATCCATAATCTCAACGGGTTCTCCTCGATATCTCCAAATTAAGTTTTCCATTTTCATCCTCCTTTCTCAAGCAGGTAGATGTCTTTTAACAGATGTTTGGAAAAATACCTTACTTCAATAAAAGAGACAAATTTTTCAACCTGCCCTTTTCTTTTTCAATCAACTAATATTAAACTAATCCTTTTACTTAGATCGATAATATAAGATCATAGTTTATAATCAATGCTTTGGTGAATTAATATCCACCTAGGCCTGTACAAGAACATCCTACAATAATAAGCAAGATGAATAAGATGACAATTAACGTAAAACTCATATTTAACACCTTCCTTTCATAGTAAATAGTCTATTTTTAGGAATATAATAAGAGTTTATTATTGCTCCATAAAGGGAGAGGCTGTTGTTAGATGTGGCGAATATAGACTACGGGTGGTTACATGAGAATTTCTATCTCATATGTTTTAGAATATGCGAAATAGAATAAAAGGTAATGGACAGGCGTGGATATAAAATGAAATTTTCAATAGGTAAATCTAAGTTGTAAATTCAATTATATTAGAGGACCTATTGAGGTCTGAGTAACGGGTCTTTTTATATAGATTCCTTAAGATATTAATAGAGGCATAGAAATTGGTCAGGCGTGGATAATTTTTCTTTTAGTAATTTAGGACGAACATTTTTTCTTCTTGTACATATTTTAAAGTAGAAACGTATGGAGGTGAAGGATATGTGTTGTTTTGGAGGTTATAGTGGAGGCTATGGTTCTGGAGGGGGCTATGGTTACGGCTCCGGGGGAGGATTTGGCAGTAGTTTTGCTTTAATTGTTGTCCTCTTTATTTTATTAATTATTGTCGGTTGTTCTTGTTTTAGTCATGGAGGGTACTAATAAGAAGTAAATCTTATTTCAGCCTCTGACTATATGAGGGAAACTAAGACAAGTTTATTTGATTATTTTTTGTGTTTATCCAGTAAAACAGCTAGTAATAATATGCTAGCTGTTTTACTTTTAGAGAGGTTATGCATTGCAGCGTAACCAATCTGTATTTTGGTCTATAACTTACATTATGTTAACTAAGATTGAATATGATATACATAAAATAATACAGAAAAATAGTTTTAGAGAAATTTTTCTTTTAAACATAGAAAAGTTGTCCAAGCCAATTCTCTCTTAACTACATACTCTAGGGTATAAAAGTTAAGGGGGGAATTATAATGTTTCGTATTGTTGATTATCAAGCAACTGAACCAGTTCATAAAGTTAATCAAAAAAACCCAAGTCCTATTGCTCATTCTCCTAAAAAAACTGTATTAGCAGATATACGTATAACTATTCCTGGAAGGGACGCAAATAGAAATCATGTAGAATTAATTGCAACAGTTGGTGTTCGAGGAGTAAGTGGTACTTCGCAAATTTTATTTAAAATTTTTCGTGATGGACAAGAAATCTTTAGAGCTCAAGAAGGAGTAGAAGCAGATCCTGAATCAGAGATAAATTATATTGTGACATTCCAAGCTATAGATAAGAATGTGAGGGCTGGATCACATGATTACCGAGTAACTGCTGAGAATATTACAAATGGTACAGAAGCAGCTATCGTAGGACCGATTTCTTTTAGTGGTTTAGCTATAGCTAAAGATTACTAACCAATCCTTGAATATGTTTCTCTAGTTATTTTTGTTTTATTTATATGGGCAATATGCTTAGTAATAGGCAGCAACATATATTATGTATGACAAATACCAAAACTCCTATTCTACCTTTATTTCCATCCTTTGTAAGGATGGAAAACAGTCCATGAATTAATTCATGGACTTCTTTTAGCTCATTTCTATGTTAACTAAACATGTATACAATATACAACTTAAAAACAGAAAAAAACTCCCCTGTCTAATTGTTCAGTTAGTTTTTTTTGAGGGGAGTTTTTCTGTTAAAGGAATAGGGATTTTAAAGTTGCTGATGCCTAACGGCGTCTTGGGTAGTTTGCTCTGGTTATGATGTTTTAATTCATATAAAAAGCAAATAACCCATGAATACATTGTATTCATGAGTTATCTACTAGTTCAATCCATGAGCACGTGGGGCCCTTTTTTAGATTATATGCTTATTCTTAAAGTTCTATGACTTCGTGTTTCGTAAAAAAACTACCTCTAATCCATTTAGAAAGGTGGCAAGGTATTTGTTAAGTGTAATGAAGTATCAAGCAGTTCCAAAGGGGGATGCTTAATCTATCTTGAATAGTTTGCTCAAGGCTCAAAGAAAATTTTTAGTTTAAGCCTTTTATACTAGCAATATGCATAAAATATAGGGACGGAAAAGTAAGGCATTTTGTCTTTGGAATTCACTTTTCAAGGACAATAAAAACACACTGACTATCTGGAAAATAGTTAGCGTATTTTTATTTTGACTTCTTATAACTGATATATGTATTTATATGGTGATTGACTTGTGTAGTATATACATATGACAAAAAGCTCTTACAATTAAGAGCTTTTTAGACTTCTAATAACTTGGAAACCATGGTCCTTTTCTTTTTCCTGTTTTATTTATCTTTGTAACTTTTTCATTGCTCCTAGTCTGTGATTCTTCTGAGTTTGGTACTTCTTGTTCATTTACTTTATCTACCTGTTGTCTCCCCCAAAAAAACCCCCATGGATCCCTTTGAGTAATTTCCTTTCGATTATGAATAATTTCAACATCCTTTGTATGAATAACTACTTTGTCAGCATGGATTACTTTTTGTTTATCTTCATGGGACATCTTAATTCCCCCCTTTACTAGTATGATCCCTCCTATTTTATTCAAATAAGCTTATTAAGGTATAGGCATCTAGATTTAGTTATGAGATATCAAGGCCAAGCTGTCAGTGAAAAAAGATTAAAAAATAATATCTGATAAAATACATTTCAAAACCCTAATCCCCTCCAAAATATAGCTGGTTTCACTTTCCTGATAGATTACGTCTAGAGTATGTTGAATTTATGACCAACTTAAATGTCCTATTTCCACAAGTGGTCTTTTTCATAAGATTTGCACTAGTAATGAGGTGAACAGGGGATATTAGAAATTATTAAAATTTAATAAAAACAAAAAAAGTCCAAACTTGGCAATGTGGAAGATCATAGGATATACCAAAATGAAAGGAAGGATAATAGTGGAAGATAATATTGACTTTAATGAAAATTCCCAGGGTAGCTCAACAACGGGAGGTTCCTTACGGAGTGGCAATTCAAATGGAAATAGGGATCGTATCCTGAAACAGAATAATAATCGGGATATTGATAGGTTCTCACAATTCATGTTTGGAAATTCTAGGATCAGGGGGGCCAAAACGGAAGAAGTAAATCATGATTTATTTAGTAACGATGCTGGGCCTAATAATATTTCTCCTAATCCTGCTGAAGATATTAGTAGCAATAAGCATATTATTGAGCTCATGGCAAACATTGATACTCTGATTGAAACAGT
Organism: Priestia sp. FSL P4-0332; assembly: GCF_038005845.1. Lineage (NCBI taxonomy): Bacteria > Bacillati > Bacillota > Bacilli > Caryophanales > Bacillaceae > Priestia > Priestia sp. FSL P4-0332. Next base: position 28,378 of record NZ_JBBOUA010000004.1, on the reverse strand, counting down.
TAATGTATATAAACCCATAATAAATGACATTTCACCATTAGTTAAACAAATAATTAATAAGTTTAAGGACGAGGGGGGGAGTAAAGAAGCAAAATAGTGAAGAGGGTTATAAGCTTAAATCCTTAAGTATGATGAAACAGGTTTTGATGTAAGAACTTCGGAATAATTGCAAGTAATCTCTAAATCTTGTACAGGATGTAGTGGATATTAATTTTTTTGTAAAGTGAATATATAAAAGCTTCTTAATTTTATATTTCCTTTTTAAGTGCAAGCATTAAACGTAATTCATTTGTTGAGAGTGTTAGGGGCAGAATTAAGATTATCTACCTTTTTTTATCTTGACTAATCTAAAAAGCCATATCTTCTTTATGAAGATATGGTAAATCGGCAAGAAACAAAGAAATAAAAATTTACATATTGTATGGGTCTTATTGTTGGGTTATCCCATATAGATTTATTTTATTACTAAGGACTTGTGTATCGGAAAAACTTATCTCATTAGGTAGATACTTTAAGGCGTCCCGTATAGCTTGCTCCTGATAAGCGAATTAATTTGTAATGAACAAGTTACCTAAGGGAAGATGAAGGCATGTAGTGTGGTTGAAATAATTCAGTTCCCGCACTTAAAATCCCTTCACCCTCCTTTTTACGCCTCCCCAATCTATAAAGTAAACGGATCCTTTCTGGGTATTAGGAGTTACTGTGAGCAGTCATGCTAGAAGGAGCGTAATGATTTACTAAGTCTTACAAAGTTAGAAAATAGGGCTGCATCCCTTCCTTTTCTTGTATGGGAATTGATTTTAGGGCGCATACAGTTAATAAATAGGTTATCACAATAGGCCGAAGGCCCACCAAACCTCCGATAACATTCGTCGTGTAATTTACAGCAAGCGTCAACATCGTTTGTCGGCGCCCCTGGACCACTACATCCAGGACCACACCATCGGTACCCAGGCATACAAAAACCTAATCTTTTTCTCTTCATGGTATCACCCTCCTTTTTAATTAGAATTGGACGTGCTTATATAAAGTATGTTGACTTTGTTTTAAAGGGAAGGGTATAAGACCAGGGGAGAAGGGGATTGCATACTTAAATCTCTCCAATATACTTAACTAATATAAATATTACATATTTAGACACTATTGAGTAAAGGAATGTGACAAACGTCTAAAAAAACCAAGAGAAAAACTACTTATAAAAAGTAGTTTTTCCCGTACCAAGCGTTAAGTTGTATGAGTCAATGTTTGATTACACCTTGAGTAGTATACTAAAAATAGTAAATGTTATTCGTATAGACAATTTACGTAAAAATGGGTCAATGAATATAGTGAAATTAGAATGAATTGTATTTTCTTTAAAAGCTCTTTTTTTGATGGTGTATTAAAATAAAAACCTGATCTAAATACACCATCATAATGATTTTTTCATGTTTATAGATAAAGCCAATGGGATTAATAATTCCATTAGCTTTATTTACTATAACTTTGATATTAGGAGGATATTCCCCTTGGATGTAAACTTATATGGTATAACTCATGACTTTGAAAGGATATTACGTAGGAGCAATGAATTTAGAAGTTTAAAGAGTATATATAGAGAAGTTAATGCTGACCCAGAGACAAAGCAACTTTTTAATAAGTTCTACAATTTACAAATGGAATTACAACATAAGCAGATGACAGGTCAGAAAATTATGCGGGATGAAATTGAGGAAGTTCAAAAAGTAGGGGAAGTTGTTCAGAGAAATGAAAAGATTGTACGATTAATAGAAGTTGAACAAAGGATGAATATGTTGATTATGGAATTAAATAAGATTATTACAAAGCCTTTTCAAGAAGTTTACGGTAACTTTGAAGAAAGATAATTCAAAAACAAAAGTATGTAAGTATTAAAAACATATCCTTTCTTCAGCAAAATAAAACTCCTCAAGGTTTTTAAATCTAAGGAGTTTTAGCCTTGATAAAATTTTTCACAAAAGCGATTAGGACATATATCCAGACTTCCGATGACTATTTTACATAAGATAAGAGCAGTATTGATAAAACTATATTTATCTTATTTAAACTATGAATGATTAACAACAACCACCGTAACCATATGGGGACCCATACCCGTAGCCACCATATCCTCCATATCCTCCATAAGGATATCCATAACCATAACCACCATATCCACCGGAAAATAAAGAACCAGCTAATAATCCACCTGCTAATCCACCTATGAATGGACCACCAAATCCGAAACCAGGTCTGCCAAAGCCAAATCCAGGTCTACCGAACCCGAAACCAGGCCCGCCAAAGCCAAATCCGGGTCTACCAATAAATCTTTCATCTAAATTCATGAGAAAAACCTCTGTTTTGTTTTCTTATCAAACCAAGAATATGCATTAACCTAGATTCTCTCTTGGATAAATGCCTTTATTTGGTGAAAAATAAGTAAAAAGTAATAAAAGAGAAAAGCCTATTTTTGAAATTATTAGAGTTATTTTTAAGTTTTAGAAAACTACTTGTTCAATATTCAATTTTAAAAGCCATTGGGATTTTTAATCCCAATGGCTTTTAGTTCTTAATGGAATAGCCCATATTTGATGAAGATAAGCTCTTTATAACTTAATATCCATAAACTATAAAAGCTTAATAGAGAGAAGGTGAATTCAATGCAACAAGGACATTCTTCATATGTACCGTGGGAACAATGGCATCAGCAACATCCTCATAGTAGCTGGCAACAGTGGCATCATCAGCACCCGTACGTACCATGGGAACAATGGCACCATCATTATCCTCACAGCACGTGGCAGCAATGGCATCAGCAAAACCCATATGTGCCATGGGGACAATGGCATCATCAGCATCCTCATAGTAGTTGGCAACAATGGCATCAAACGTACCATCAGGGATAATAAGATTTACTTTCCACAGAAAAATCAAAGTGATCATAAGAATACTTTATTATTCTATGTAAAATAACATAGAAAGTTTATATATATGTCTATTTTCCTGGCTTCAGTTAAAAAAACCACTTATAAAGAGTGGTTTTTTATTTATCCTTGCTGTTTATACAGAGCAATTGCCGATAACATCCATTATGTTAACTAAAGATGTATACCATATACAGGGTGAAAATAGAAAAAAACTACTGGCTCATCCAGCGCCAATAGCTTTTTTGCTAAGGAAGAAAATTGGTTGTAGATGCCTCACGGTGTCTCGAGTAGTTTGCTCTAATTATTTTTGTTTTATTCATGTGGACAATTCACTAAAAGTAAGCTAATGAATATAATTTATTTGGTAGATAATATAATCATCCTTTTAAGTTCCTTCGAAATACACTAATCACACATCAGGATCCTCTTCAGTTAATTATTGAAGGGGATTTTAAGGTTGATAAAAAATATTATATGAACTAAAAGTTTATACTATATATATCTTTAAAATCAAAAAAACTACTGGTGTGTGAATCAGTAGTTTTTTCTCTTATTTATAGGGAGAGATAGAAGGTGTCAATGCATAATTTATGATATATAAAGTAATTACAAGTGTTTGGACAAGTGCTGATATTATAAAAATTTTATTAACTTTCATTGATATAGTGAGAGTATATACTTGAAAATGAAAAAACTCCCAGGCGGAAGGTCGTTTTTTCTACTGATAGATGAAAATAAGTTGTGGATGAAGTCTTAGAAGACTTCTCGAGTAGTTTGCCCGGGCTATAGAGTTTTATTCATTTCCTATTTTGTATCATAGTAGCTTTTACATTTTGAGAAGACAAAGGTTTCCTGATAGAATGCTTGAATTGTATAGCCGTCTTTCAATAAGCACACGGTAAGATCTTGGATGGATGTGTCATTTTCACAAACTGGAGGAATTGTGCCTATGGAAGGACTAATAAGGATCACTCTGCCAGTTGTTTGATCGAATGTCACAAATATTACATTGCAATGGCGATAGCCATTTCCACGAAAATGATGTTCCAAAGACATATCATCACTTCCCTTCGTAAGACAAGATATATAATTATGATATGTAGTTTAATGAAAAAAGCTTGGACGATTTTTGCTCCTTCTATGAAAATTAGAAATCGTTAAAACAGAAAAAACTAATGTTTATCACTAGGCAGTAGTTTTTTCTTTAAGATAGTAGCAATATAGGAACTCAGGATCTATTGGAAGAGCAAGGAGGTTGCTCAACATTATGGTATGCAAAGTAATAAAAAGGGTTTTGATAAGTGCTGGCGTTATTTTTTATGGATAAATAATATATATTTTTAATGATTTTATAGACATTATTATAAGTTGTTTCACTAATTTTACGTAGGATATCTTAGCGGCGTATAAGGAAATCCTATTTCATATTTCCTTTACAGGATCTGTTACTAACACCGCCTAAGTAACAGGTCTTTCTTTAATGATCGTCAACATAGCCTAAATTAAATAAATCTATTGGAAACAGATATTTAAAATAAATATTGTTAAATACGTATATTTTTTAACGAAGGCCATATCTTCGAATTTTAAAGAATATGGCTTATAGATAAGTTTGTGTGAGCTATTACATGAATACTATATGTATTTTAGAATCATTATGTTCTTTGTATTATACTTTCTAAGATAGCATCTTCTTTATAATAACAGGCTTTTTTATCATAATTTTTATATACACAATAATAATGACGATAGGCATAAAATTTATTTTTATGCCTATTAATGTGTTTGTCCAATCGAATTTAGCTTTAAGGACATACCTTAGAGTAGAGATTAATTTTTCTTAGTATTTAGTGGAGGTGAGTTATTGATGTGTTGGGGTGGAAACAATTATGGTGGCTGTGGCTACGGTGGATCTAGTTATGGTGGATCCGGTTTTAGTTTGGCTTTAATTCTCGTTTTATTTATTTTATTAATTATTGTAGGTTGCTCATGTTTCAAGTCTTCTTATTAATTAATCCTCTGATGTAAAAGTAGGAGGTGTTATAGTTAATGGCATTTTCATTAATTGTTATTCTATTTATTTTACTTATCATTGTAGGTTGTTCTTGTACAGGATTTAGTGGATATTAATTTATTTGTTGAGAATAAAAAGGACAGAATTAAGTTTATCTGTCCTTTTTTGTTTTATGTGGATTGATCCGAAAAAACCATATCTTTATGAAGATATGGTAAGTAAATGACAAAAGACAAAGAAATATAATATTATTATATGGATCTTATTATCAGGTTGTTCCATATAGATTTATTTTAATATAGAGGAATCGGGAAGCATACTTGAAATTGTTAACTAAACATGTATATCATATGCAGCTTAAAAGAAAGAAAAACTCCTGGTGCTTTTCTGTTACATTTATTTGATTGAAGAATGGAAACTTTACAGCTTCTTGAATAGTTTGCTCTAGAAATCTAATTTTATTTATTAAAATTAGATTATTGTCTAATACAACTTATTTATAAAGTATATATAATGTATTACAACCTTTTCATCTTCCCTAGCCATGTTCTCTTTTTAAGAACATGGCTTTTTTATTTCTTAGAATGCTTATTATGTTAACTAATCTTCCTCTAAAGTAAGTTCGAAAATAAGCTGGTAATTACGGTTAGTTAAGTCAATTTCAATGATTTGAAAATCTTCTCCGTACCAATCCGTTTCAGTAATAATTAATTTGGCCGTAATGAAATAAAATTCATCCGAAAAATGAGGACGGAACGTATTTCCTAGGTCTTTCCCTGCTGCCTTATACTTTTTGAATTCCCGCAAGTACAATTCCGCATAAAATGGATTGTCTTTCCAAAAAATTCTAGCATTCTTTTCGACATGTGATTGGATATAGGTATCACGCTCTTTAGTGCCCATTTTCCTTATATGGCGAGGGTAGTCTAAGATGTGACCTTCGATAAATGATCCCTTTTCATCATGGAAGAAATCACCACACAGCCCTTCAATCGAAAAGTCATCAATATGCGCTCTGATACCAAAATCCTCTTGTTCTTCTAATTCTCGGTTAACAAGAATAGTAAGTACTTCTTTTTCATTCTCAGCTTTAGCAACGGCAAAAAAGGACATACCTGCACTGATAGCAAATAGTTTGGTCACATCGTGTCCCCCCGGATTTTAATGTGTTAATTCTCCCTATGATATTCAAGATTTCTGTTATAGGTAATTAATTACTAAATAACCATTTTAATTTTGGTTATTGTCTATGGTAATTATATCCTTTAATTATCACTTATTTGAGTGCGCACTCATTCTAGGAGGAAGCTTAAAATGCTTAAAACACTGCCTGGATTTAAGCGTTTAAATGCTGATATACCAGAAGAATTATTTAAAGAATTTGCTAAGAGATGTATTGAAGAAGGTATGTGCAAAAAAGATTCTCTTGTTCAGCTTTTGGAGAAAGAATTCTTTAAGAATTCAAAAAAGTAGAAGGAGACAACAAAATAAAAGGGCACTTTCCCGTCAAGGAAAGCACTCCATGTAGAACTCATAAAGACCTTTATTATAATATGGGGTGCCCTCAAAAAATGGAAGGGTCTTATCATGGATCGAACTAAAAATTATTGATAGGTATTGAAAATGATTTAAGTGTAGCTGCTGATTTAATTCATTATGTTAACTAAAAATATATATCATATACAGCTAAAAAAGAAAAAACTATCTTACTGTTGAGCCGAATATAAAAAAGTTAACCATCCTTTTAGGACCATTTTTCAATTTTGTATGCAACTTGGTGGAACTCTGGAACTGTTAAAAAACGATAATTATTTTTTAATAAATATGTAATGATTTCAGGCAATGAAGTAACGATTTGGTCTCTAGGTCCACTACCGTATTGATCCCCGTCATGCATTACAATGAGACTCTTTTTCTTGATTCCTGAAATGACATTCTTTTGTATACTTGAGGGGGATTTCTCCTGCCAATCTTTACTATCTACATTCCATAATACGGAAGTCATCCCAAATTTCTTAATAGCATCAGCATTTTTATCATTTATTGAACTATAGGGAGGACGAAATAAATCTGGAGAATGTCCTATTATTTTCTTGATTTGAATATTTGTCGAATTAATTTCCTTCCACAATTCATTCCTTGAAAGGGTTGTTATATCAGGGTGGTTCCAAGTATGATTGCCAATGATATGCTTTTCCCTATAAATTCTTTGTATTATATCTGGGAATTTTTTCACTTCTGAACCAACAACAAAGAATGTTGCGGATATATTATATCTTTTTAGAATATCTAAAATGGAGATTGTGTAAGCTGAAGGTCCATCATCAAAAGTTAAAGCAACATACTGAGGTATATTTTGATTCATATATTCACTCCTTTTTATAAATAAAGATATTAATTATATGTAGAAATCTCTTGAGTTTGTATAATTCAAGGGATTTTTATTACAAGATAAATCTTAGTATTATTAATCAAAGATTAAGGTGACTATTATCTATAAATTGTATTATTTTAACTACACCTGTATATTCACTACAGCAAAAAAAGAAAGAACCACTGTTCACCATGCAGTAGCCTTTTTAAGATAAATACTGTAGAAAGAAAAGTCTGTCTTTTTAAATCAATTGAAAGGCTTTTACATATTCCTGTTTGGTCATTTTAAATTTATTTATAATAGACTAGTTTCTTAAAAGTAAGAGGACTATTTTATCTGTGAAAGTGATAAAAATCTAATAGAGAAGGGATTCTTTATACGTCTAATTGCGGCGAATTTGGAGCTGCTTTATTAATTGTATTATTTATTCTTCTTATCATTATTGGATGTAGTTGTTTTGGCGGAGGCTTTGGTAGCTACTCATAGTAATAACTAAATAAGAAGAACCCTTATTCAATAAAATAGGGGCTCTTATCATTTCTGGGAATAACGATTATGTTTACTAAAGATGTATAAAATACGCAGCTTAAAAAACGAAAAAACTACCTTATGGGGAGTTTTTCTAGTCGTAAAATATAGATGTTAGCTGATGCTTTATTACATTTTGAGTAGTTTGTTCAAATGATAGAAAAATATTAATTTAGGCAAGTTACCTAAAGAAAAATGTAGGCATATAATGTAACTTGAATAAATTTCGTCTCACACGTAGAATCCTTTTAACTTCATTTTTCACCTTCATAATTCACAAAATCAAAAAAAGAAAAAACAATCTGTATTGGAAGACAGATTGTTTTTTTAAAAAAAATAGAGATGGCTTTATCGAAGTGGCATTCCTAGAGCCTTCTCTAATAATATTCAAAACCTTTTCAGATAATGAATTCCAATAAAATCCATTACACTAACTAAACATATATATGATATACATCTAAAAAACAGAAAAACTCCCAGGCGGCAGGGGGTTTTTCTGTTTTTTTAACAACTGCAAATCCGTTAGGGAGGTAACTGATCTACGGGCTTAAATCGGATGGTTCATTCATTCTATGTAAACTAATCTAAAGGGTTTATATATATCTACAAAATCCTATTATTTTTACCAGTTCAGAGTATGGGCTGGCATTTTAATTTTCTATGCATATCTTAAGAGTATTAAACATATAGGGGGGTGAAAATATGGGCTTTGGAGGTTATGGTGGCGGTTGCGGCTATGGCGGAGGCGGCTGTGGTTTTGGTAGTGGTTTTGCTTTAATTATTGTGCTGTTTATCTTATTAATCATTATCGGTGCTTCTTGTTTTGGCGGCTTCGCTGGAGGATGCTAATCATTAAATCCAGTTTGTTTGAAAAAAAGTTAGCTAGATGCTAGCTTTTTTTATTCACTTTTTCTATATATACTTAGCAATTGCTGATAATGCACATTATATTAACTAACTTTGTATATTCTATACAGTTTAAAAAAAGAAAAAACTATGTTTTATTGATGACTCTAATCATCTTGGGTAGTTTGCTCAAATTGTTAAATGTTATTCGTATAGATAATTCACCTGAAAACAGGTCGATGAATAGAATGTAATCTGAATTCTGAAGAATCATCCGTTTTTTTTTGGAAAAAGCCCTCCTCAGGGTATCTATCTAAACATAAAAAACATTGGCTAAGTCTTAGCCAATGTTTTTTATGTTTGTTGCATCATTTGTTTTATTCATTATAGGCAAGTCACTTAAGTAAAGAAACTGAATATGCTGAAATTGGTAAATTTATAAAGCTTTGATTTTCTGAATTTAGTAAGTTATTTCAAAAAAAGCCTTAAGATCATTGATCTTAAGGCTTTTTGGATATAGTTCATTTAATATAAAAAGGGACTACCAAAACCAGGGCCCTCCCCAACCGATTCCAGGGCCAAACCAAGGTCCCCAACCAAATCCAGGGCGTCCAAAACCGAAACCGAACCCGAAACCAGGTCCCCAACCAAATCCGGGGCGTCCAAAACCGAAACCAGGACTACCAAAACCAGGGCGGCCGAAGCCAGGACCACCAAAACCTGGTCTTCCAAACCTCATATCTCCATAGGGTAACTGATTTTCTTGAAAATATAAATTAGGTAACAAATGCATTTCTGAATTCATGACAAAAACCTCCATTTTTTCTTATCAAAGCAAGAATATGCATTTACCTAGTTTCCTTCTTGGGTGAATGTCCATATTTTTGGGAAAATAGGCAGGAAGTAATGGTAGAGAAAAGCCTATTTTTAAAAAAAATGAAGAAAAGACATTATACGGGCCATAGGGAAATATCCTATTTCTGGAGGTGAAATTATGGCGGTTGTTAAAGCGACAACTTCAGACATAGCTCTTTTAGCGAGGCTCCTTAGAGCAGAAGGTGAAGGTGAAGGTGAACAAGGAATGCTTCTTATAGGAAATGTGGGGGTTAATAGAATTAGAGCAAATTGCTCTGATTTTAAAGGACTGAGAACTATTCCACAAATGATTTATCAACCGCATGCATTTGAAGCTACTCAAAAAGGCTATTTCTATCAAAGAGCACGGGAAAGTGAAAAACGTTTGGCACGTCGATCTGTCAGAGGAGAACGTAGTTGGCCTGCAAAATTTAGCCTATGGTATTTCAGACCTCCTCAACAGTGCCCTCCAACATGGTACAATCAACCTCTTGTTGCTCGATATAAGCTTCATTGCTTTTATCAACCAAAAGCTGAAACATGCGAAAATATTTATAATACTTATTAGGAATTCTCTATAATTTTATAAGATGATGTATTAATCTATATCATTAAAAGCAAAAAAACTAACTTCTTTCTGACTCAAAGTTAGTTTTTTTGCTTTCCAAATTGGATATTTTCAAAGGATTTCCTCAACGTCCAAGTCCACTATGAAGTATATTTGATGTTAAAAAGGCACCAACAGGAGGTAAATCACTATTGCTAACGGCAGGTCCTGTGAGACTTGTATCTGTGGTAGCCACCCAAGTTCCACTCCTACCTGCTAGCAAAGAAGGTGACATCATAATAACCCGCCCACTTAAAACAAGATGTCGAATTCTAGTAGTGGAATCGTCAAACATAGTTAAGTTACCAGAATATGTGGCATAAGGTGAATTAAAGGTGATTTGTTTGCTCCCCTCATTCCAATATCCGTTAATAGGAATGAGGGTGCCCCGAAAATTAACTGTACCCATTACTCTATTCTCTGTAATAGAGTTAATGATAAGCACACCCCAAACCATAGGTCTACCTGCAATCTCAGCGTGGATACCCCATCGTGATGGGAATGGCATACTAGCCCTGACATTCTCTGTATGTTGCAAAGCTGGTTCCCCCCTTTTTCTAGGGCTATAAATTATGAACACTTAGAAACATGTAAATGAAACAATTCGTCTTGTATCTATACCAAAAATAGTCCAGAATCGCCCGTTCCATCTGAAACCAGCAACTGATCTCGGTCCTACAAAAATAGGGTAATACCAAAAACTTGACCCATTTCTAAGCCATATATAGGTGTTACGGAATAAACATAAAGAAATGGCTCCTGGATCGACTGCAAATGGTGTTGCCGTTTGCTGTTGTGGGATAAATGCTGGTGGTGGGGAAGTTGGAGCTTGTTGCCCACCACCAGGTGATCCAGGGAAACCGCCAGGTGATCCAGGGAAACCGCCAGGTGATCCAGGGAAACCACCAGGTGATCCAGGGAAACCACCAGGTGATCCAGGGAAACCACCAGGTGATCCAGGGAAACCACCAGGTGATCCAGGGAAACTAGGGGACGGGAACTGTGAGTCTAAAAATCTTGGGTAATAATAAGAATCTATATAATTTGCGTCCATATTTTTCACCTCAATATATTATTAATACCTAATACAGTATGAGAAATAGGCCCAAAATGTTCAGACCCTTATGAATATAGCAAAAATCTTCTTGTTCAAACGAAAATCTCTATGTTAAATAAGTTCCAGGAGAAATATACAAACGGGTTAGTTAAACAAAATGCCTTAAAGAGTGTTTTAGTTCAGTGGTAATAGCATCTTTATAGATAAGGTGCTATTAGTTATTTCCTATAAAATTCATTATGTTAATTAGCTTTGTATATGATATACAGCTTAAAAACAGAAAAACTTCCCGAATGCGTTAAGGAAGTTTTTCTGTTGCGGAAATTTTGGGCAGAAAGCTAATAAGCTTCTTGAGTAGTTTGTTCGTAAAAGCAAATCTTATTCGTAACAGCGTCTTACTCTTTAGAGATCAATCAGCTTTACCTAACCCTTTTTTAATTAATTCTAAAATAGCTTCATTTCTAGAAGATATTGTTTTAGATTCTTTATACTCATCAATCCTTTTTACAATATCAACAGGAAGCCTTACAAATTGAGCATGTCTTTTCTGTTTCTCATGCATAAGTATAGTCCCCCACTTTTAAAATGAAAACGCTTAATTAGATAAGAATGACGATTTAAATCCATAATAATCAGATAAGTTTAAGAATATCAATCATTAAAAAATTACATTTATGGTAATGAAGTGGAAAAGTGTTTTTGGCAATCCTTTTACTGTAGATATAGTGCCTATAAAATCAAATATGCTAGCTACATGTGTATACTATATATAGGTTAAAAACAAAAAAGCTACTGGCTTCAACAGTAGCTTTTTTTGTTTGTTGAAAGGTAGTCGTAAAGTGATGATTTATCCATCTTAGCTAGTTTGTCCAAATGATAAAAAAATTATTCATAATGGACAATTTGTTTAGTAATGAATAGTAACATATATTATGTATTGTAAATAACAGATCTCTTACTCTATCATTATTCTTTTCGAATAAACCTCTCAGGCGTCAAAAGCCTCTTTGTTTAATGATCGGAGGGGCTTTTAATGTTGATAAAAAACATTATATGAACTAAAAGTCTATACCAAATATATCTTTAAAGTCAAAAAAACTACTGATGTGTGCCATCAGTAGTTTTTTCTCCCATTTATAGAAAGAGACAAAATGTTTCGTCGCATAATTTATGATATGTAAAGTAATTACAAGTGCTTGGACAAGTACTGGTGTTATTTAAGATTTATACTATTTTTGCGTCTATTTCTTATAGATGCTGTAGAAAGAACAGCCTGCCCTTTTTAAATCAAAAGAGGCAGGCATTTTTGATGAGTATAACAGGTTTTCTTAAAAACCTGTTATACTTCCTATAAGAAATAGAGACCTTACATTAATAAATTAATTAATAAGAATAACCATCGTTTTTCTTGTCTTTACATTTAGACTTGTATTCTTTATTTTTTTTACATTTATATTCCTTATGCTTGTCCTCTTTATACTTCTTATCTTTTGACTTGCAATAATATTTACACATGTTTATCACCTCCATTATTAGTTTCTATATATCTTATTCATTGATTAATAAAATGTTTGTATGCTTGTCCTAAGACAGGACAAGCATTTTGTATAAGTGAGGCACATTATATTAACTAGTTTTATATATCGTATACAGTCTAAAAGAGAAAAAGCCTCTGTTGCAACAGAAGCTTTTCCTTTTGGGTTCTAAATTGGGGATACTTTTCAACATTTTGAGTAAATCGTTTGAATTATGGGTCAGTATTTAAGACAAGAATTCAATCCTTTATTGCTTGTCCCCGCTAAAAGGTCTTTTATAATAATGTTAATCTTAGCTATGACATCCACAATCATGTTTGTCCTTATGGTGATCTTTATGGTGATCTTTATGATGATCTTCGAAGATTTCTTTTAAAAGTTTTTCAAAGGCTTTCTGAAGGATAGATTCACAGTTGTGTTTGTGTTCATGTTTTTTTTCATGGCAGTTACCCACTATAATTCCTCCTTTCTCATTTCTCTTAATATACTATTCTTTAATCAAGAAAGTGCTTGTGTGCTTGTCTAATATAATCTGAATCCTATATAGAAAGCCTTTAGGGTAACTTGTAAAAAAAGTTTTCTTTCTAATAAAATTCATTATATTAACTAAAAGTGTATAAGGTATACGTACACTTTTAGTTAATCGAAAAACTGATAATAAAGGTTATCAGGCATGTCAGGGTTTTTAGGTCGAAATCCTCTCATGACACACATTGAGCATTCCGTGTTGAAATAACTAGTTGTATTAGGGTCGAAGAATCCTGCGCAATGTAGCCAAGAGTGCATCATAGAACCAGTGATAAAGTTTAGAGTAGCAATATCAATTAAGGTTGGGTCAACAATAAATGATAAGGGTACAAAATTCTGAGTAAAAGCAGTTAATGCAAAGACAATAGTATTATTGTTAAGTGGAGCAGCGAAGATTTTCGCTCTTGGGGAACGCCTAAATCCATTATCACGTATAAGTTGAGTAAACTGATCCATAGCTATATTAGTAGCTGTTAGTCCATTTTGAATAGGTGATTCACTATACCAAGCAGGGCGTAAATTCTGTGTTGCATATATGTTTATACAAGCTGCCATTTGTGAAATTCCAGTGTTTGTTCCGCCATTCCATTTTTCATTCATATGAGTAGCCCATACCAACATAGTTTCACTAATGGCATCTCTGATTCTTTGTTCTTGTTCTACATTAAATCGATTATCAAGATCAAAATAAATGTTAGGTGGCAAATCTGTAACTCCTAAAGGCGTAGGGACAGGTATAATGGTTTCTCTAAATGTAGTTGGATATAAAGGGATTACAAAGTTTGTTTTTAACACATCTTGGAATAGCAGTTCCATAACGATTACAGTTTTTCTAAAGTTAAAGGGCATTAATTTTTCTCCTTTCATAAAGTTATATAGTGCTTGTACTAGTAAAATATGCAACTAAATGAAAAGAGTTTGGGCATGTTCTGATATGAAAAAAAAACGTTTGAATCATTAGTTCCAATGGCTTTTAACTCAGATGACACTCATTATGTTAACTAGATTTATATACCTTATACATTTTAAAAACAGAAAAAGTTATCTAAAGAGAACAGTAGTAGACGATTGCCCATTTCTTAATTTATGTAAGTACATATTATAACAAGATTATATGTTATTTATAGGAGGCATTTTCATGAGGAACATGGACAATCAACCATCTGAACTCTGTCGAGAGTTTGCAAGAATACTTGACTCAACGCCAAGTGTTATTAATAGCGTATGTACTGCAACTAGATCTCGTACCAATCTCCATCCTGTAGTATTAGGGAGAAGAGCAGAATCTTTCATGTTTGTACCACAAGCTTTTTCTTTTGAAGACGTTGATCGAAATGGGAGAGCTTTATGTCTTGGGGAAACAGTAATTCTCCAAGATGAAATTAATCCATTCATGAGTAAACTTAGGGAGCATGGCATCATAGTAACTGCTGTTCATAACCACTGGTTATTTGATGAACCACGTCTAATGTATATGCACTTTGAATCTATTGATCAACCACTTTCTTTTGCGAGAAAAGTTAGAGATGCATTGAGTGTATTGACTACACGTAATGTTTATCCTGATTGTAAAACCATAACTTCTGATTATAGTAACTCATCTAATCTCTGTGACAGATTTAATAACATTCTGGGGGGATCCATGCATACATTTGAGAATGGAATTTGTACAGTAATGAAATCTCGTACAAACATTCACCCTGAGGTTCTTGGGAGAAGAGGAAGATCATTTTTACTAATCCCTCAAATGTTTACATTCGAGTCTATGACAGAAGATGGTCAGGCTCTTTGCAGTGGAGAAACTGTGATTTTGCAGACTGAAATCAATCCATTTATCACTAGGCTTCGAGAACATGGTATCATCGTAACAGCTGTTCATAATCATTGGCTATTTGATGAACCACGTCTAATGTATATGCATTTCGAGTCTATTGATCAGCCACTCTCCTTTGCAAGAAAAGTTAAGGATGCTCTGAGTGTACTTACCACTAGGCAAGTATACCCTAAAGAGTAAAATGCAACTTTTTATCTAAAATGCATTTACTTATTTATGGAATCTATATTATGTTAACTAAACATATATATATCATATATAGCTTAAAAACAGAAAAATCCCCGTTGGTTGGAAGGAATTTTTTCTGTTCTTAAGGAGATGAGCTCAAAACAATGATTCATCCATCTTGGTAGTTTCTCAAATTATTTTTGTTTTATTCCTACGGACAATTTACTTCGTAATGGGCAGCAACATATATTACACGTGACAGATCTCTTGCTCTATCTTTATTTTCATCCTTTGCTAGGAGGGTAAACAGCCCATGAATTAATTCATGGGCTGTTTTTAACTCATTTTTATTGACTGGACAATTCACTTAAAATAGGCTAATGAATATAATTTATTTGGTAGTTAATTTAACCTTCACCTTACCTTTTTTCTAAATCTACTTATCACGCATTAAAAGCCCCTTTAATGAACTGAAGAGGCTTTTAATACTGGAAAAACTCATATGTAAACTAGTGTTATATACAATATGCATCTAAAAACAGAAAAAGAAAGGTTTTGGTTTGGTTTTATGATTACTTATAATTTTTATTATGTTAACTAACATTGTATTGAGTATTCATTTCTATCTATTAGGATTAATAATATAACTCATAATACAATAGTACAATCAATTTTAATCTACTCACATACCATAATAGAAATAATAAGTGAGTAGGTGACTAATAGTGTCAGATCGAAACTGGAAAAGATATTCACCTGCCTATGGCTACGTTACACTCATAGGTTCCAAACCCATCATGGTCAACTCAGGTGAAAGTATAACGTTTAATCAAAACGGTCCATTAAATCATATAAAGTTTGCCTTACCTAGTGATACCTTAATAATTAGTAAATCCGGTGACTATAAGATTGAATATGTATTATTAATCGATGGTCCTTCTTCTTCTTCAACGTATGGTTTGATTTTAAACAATTTCTTAGTAAAGGATAAGCTTACCCAGTATGGTATACAAAGACAAGTGAATGGAGCGAGTCTAATGCTCATTGGACAAGCTATTATTCATATCCCAAAAAACTCAACATTGGAACTTAGAAACATCGGTCCATCTACGGATACTTTGTTACCAATTATAGGTGAACAAGAAGTTAATGCTGCATCATTAACAGTAGTGAAGCTTAATTAATTAAAAAAATATTATAAACCCTTATATATCAAGTTCTATAATAAATATGGACAAGTATACAAGCAAAAAAATATTTATTTAATAGAATATAGTCAATTAATATATTCTGTTAGATAAAAGGAGATAAAAATGTTTGGAGTTAAAAAAATTTGTTGATACCCTTCCAATTCCTTCAATAATCAGACCAAAGGGAATGTATAAAGGCAGGCCGTTTTATGATGTATGCATGATTGAAACACTACACAAGTTTCATAGGGATTTACCTAAAACCAAGGTATGGGGCTATAATGGGTTAGTACCAGGTCCAACTTTTAATGTAGAAAAAAATCAACCCATATATGTGAGATGGGCAAACAACTTACCTGAAAAACATTTTTTACCAGTGGATAAAACCATTCACGGAGCTAGTCATAATCCAGAAGTAAGAACTGTTGTACACCTGCATGGAAGCCCCTCGGAACCAGCTAGTGATGGTCATCCCGAAGCATGGTTTACAAGAGGATTTAGACAAACAGGTCCTCACTTTATGAAAGAAATTTATCATTATACGAATGAGGAAAGAGCAACTGCTCTCTGGTATCATGACCATGCACTTGGGGTTACTCGTCTGAATGTGTATGCGGGTCTTGCGGGACTTTACTTCATTCGAGATGAGCAAGAAAGATCACTGTCACTTCCTAAGGGTAAATACGAGGTACCTCTAATTATCCAAGATAAAACATTTAATCTAAACGGTTCGCTCTTTTATCCTGCACAACCAGACAATCCATCTCCTAATTTACCATACCCTTCAATTGTTCCTTCATTTTTAGGGGATACCATTACGGTTAACGGGAAAGTCTGGCCATTTTTAAAAGTAGAGCCTCGCAAATATAGATTCCGTTTATTAAACGCTTCCAATACTCGAACATATCAGTTCCAATTAAGCAACCTGCGCCCTTTTGCTTTAATTGGAACTGATGGTGGCCTTCTTTCCCGTCCAATTAAAGTGAAAAGTTTGGATGTTTCACCAGCTGAACGGATCGATATTGTTATTGATTTTTCAGGGTTGGAAGGGCAAAATGTAATATTACAAGATGGTTTTGAATCAGAAAATCCAACTGGCGAGATAATGGAATTCCAAGTAACTAAATTTTTATCCTGTCCTGATCAGAGCAGACTTCCATCTCTCTTGAGCCATATTGACCGTATTCCATTAAATAAAGTGAAAAAGATAAGACGATTGACATTAAATGACTCGCAAGACGAATTTGGACGTCTTATGCTTTTATTTGACGATAAGGAGTGGATGGACCCAGCAACAGAAACACCCTTACTTAATTCTGTTGAAATATGGGAGTTAGTGAATTTGACCCCCGGAATTCACCCTATTCATATACATCTGGTTAATTTTCGTGTACTTGATCGTTATGATCAAAATGGAAACTTGGTAGCTCCTCTCCCAGCTGATTTTGGTTTAAAAGATACTGTTCTAGTAGGTTCAGGAGAAACCGTACGAATCATCATGAAATTTCATCCATTTTCTGGAGACTACGTATGGCACTGTCATCGTTTAGAACATGAAGACCATGACATGATGAGACCGTTAAAAATTATACCTTCCAATCGTAATAAATACAAATCAAACTGATAGATAAATTTCATTGGGAAACGAACTTCCCATTAAACTGATTATGTAAGATATTTTGTATATCATATACATCCTAAAAACAGAAAAAACTATCTTGGCGTATGGAGATAGTTTTTTTCTGTTTTTTTATTGTAATCTTTTGCTGATGCTTCGTTGCTAAAAGCTTTATCTAATAATGATAATATGTGATTTAAAACCTATGATAAATAAAAAATTAGTTTTTTGTTATTATCATAAGTTTTGTCTAAACTAATTACATAAAAAAGGATGCGGTCCTTTTATATAACTTATCCCTCTTTTCAGCAATTGCTTTTTCATTTACGTTTTTTATTTAGTTCCATTGGTTATATCGTTTTTGAAGGGATAGGCTACAGTTATATCACCATAGGGACCATCTTTGTATAAATTGTCTAGGAATGAATCACGATGGGATGAAGTCCCAAGATCGGAATTACGATAAGATGGAGTCTCAAAATCTGAATCACGATGGGATGAAGTCCCAAGATCGGAATTACGATAAGATGGAGTCTCAAAATCTGGATCATGAGGGGATGAAGTCCCAAGATCGGAATTACGATAAGATGGAGTCTCAAAATCTGAATCATGAGGGGATGAAGTCCCAAGATCGGAATTACAATAAGATGGAGTCTCAAAATCTGGATCATGAGGGGATGAAATCCCAAGATCGGAATTACGATAAGATAGAGTCTCAAAATCTGGATCATGAGGGGATGAAGTCTCAAGGTCGGAATTACGATAAGATGAAGTCTCAAAATCTGGATCATGAGGGGATGAAGTCTCAAGGTCGGAATTACGATAAGATGAAGCCTCAAAATCTGAATCATGAGAGGATGAAGTCTCAAGGTCGGAATTACGATAAGATGAAGCCTCAAAATCTGAATCATGAGGGGATGAAGTCTCAAGGTCGGAATTACGATAAGATGAAGCCTCAAAATCTGAATCATGAGGGGATGAAGTCTCAAGGTCGGAATTATGATAAGATGAAGCCTCAAAATCTGAATCATGAGAGGATGAAGTCTCAAGGTCGGAATTACGATAAGATGAAGCCTCAAAATCTGAATCATGAGAGGATGAAGTCTCAAGGTCGGAATTACGATAAGATGGGGCCTCAAAATCTGGACCACCTTTTTCTTTTCTAACTTTTCTTCTACCCATTTGGTATTCTGTTTCATGATAAGTCGGAACAGCGTAGAAACGATAATCAAAATAAGTAGGGTGGGTATAATACATGTCTACAGGATATGAATTTTTGCATTTATGATCAGTTGGGTGATAGGTATGCATCAGAGGATAATATGGAACATAAACATAATAGTTCATTTATTCACAACCTTTCATTTTTCATTCATCAGCATATGACCCAATTGCTTGGTTTGTGTTACTAAAAAAAATTTCATATGAACAAATATTAAGATTATTAACCGCAGCAATTATAAGGGACCAACTCCTTATTTTCACGAGAAGTTACGAGGGATATTTAATCATTATATTTAAGCAATATCTAAAGGTTTTCCCTTCTTATAAAATCTTTCTTATCCTCTTGATTAGTTTGTTCAAATTGGTAAACAATTTATGTATAAAAAAGAAAAATATTGGTTTTTACTTGTAACCATCAAGATTTTTTCTTTAAGAATAACCATTCTATATTGTAGAGCCTATTTTTTAGACTAGGTGACACTAATACAAGCCATTTTTTTTATTGTGAATATAATATCCTATTCTATATATAGGGGGTATTATATATGAATTGTTGGAATCGTCTTGTATTTTGTTGTAGATGTAGACGTCGTCATGAATGTAATCATCACCATGGTTCTAGCTGTAAACATCACCATGAATGCGATCATCACCATGGTTCTAGCTGTAAACACCACCATGAATGTAATAATCATCATGATCACCGTTCTAATTGTAGATGCCATCGTCACTGTGATTGCAATCATTGTGACTGTTCTAAATACTAAATATAACTCTATAAGAATGGGATGGTCTAAGAATAGACTATGCCATTCTTATTAAACAGATTATGTAAATTGTCTTTGTATGTCGTATACAGCCTAAAAGCAGAAAAAAAACTACTGGATCCATCAGTAGTTTTTTGTAATTATACGAGTATTAAGTTAATTTTTAGAATTTATTACATTAAATTAGATGTAAGTGTTTGGTCAAACATGGAGATTTTAAAATATATCTAATAAAATATATAGTCAAATGAAGCATGTCCAATTCTAAATAAGATATATATTTAAGCTGTTGTTATAGCTTGAATCTGATTAGCATTTACTGTGACAATATTTGTGCTAGCGTTTGTCCCAGTACCTGTTCTAGTTGCAAAAGAAGCTAAATTAGTTGTAGCATTAAAGCTTGAAAATACAAGATTAGTAAGCGTAGCACCGCCTACGACTAAGGTTGGAACTGGTGTTCCAGGATCTAAGATTCTTAATAAGTCTGTAATCATCCTTTGTATCCCCCCCTTATTGCAATAAATTAAATATAAATTATAAATTTACATTTGATTTATTATATGTAAATTTCAAATAAGAGCTTGTACTATTTAATTATTTATTATAAAAACAAATATCGAGAATAATAATTATGTTGCTAAAAATGTATAGTATATATAGATTAGAAACAGAACAACTACTGCTCTTGTACAGTAGTTGTTCTGTTTACGGCAAGGTTTTTGAATGTATGTTTCATTGCATCAGTTCACTCTAATTATTGTTATTTTTTTCATATAGACAATTTACTTAAAGTAAGCTAATGAATATGATTTATTTGGTAGTTAATATAATCTTTATCTTAATTCTTTTCATAATATAATCATTACACATTGAAATCCTCTTCAGTTAATCACTGAAGAGGATTTTAAATCCATTATGCTAACAAGAAATTAAATGCTTGCCCGATACCATTTGAATTTTTGTATGATGAGCTTTTCTTAAGTTGACTTTTATTTAGTTATACACTGCCCTAGATAACTAGTAAAATAGTCAAAACTAATATAAAACTTTGTATAAAAATAACTGTATCAATATTAGTTGTAGTAGCATGAACATCTTTAGAATTTTCGATAATAATTTTATGATTGCTAGATTGTATAACTTTTGCAAGGAGTAAAACTTCGATTGTAATTAATCTTATTGAATTAGCATCCAAACCTATTAACGTTAGAATAAAGGTTAAAACCTGCAATAATGATTGTAAAATTATTGCTGTTTGTGTATCTGTGATAGAAATATTAACATTACAAGAATCTTTAACAACAACTATTGAATTGGAAATTTGCTTGCTTAGGATTTTTTGTATTGTTTCCGTTCCAATGAGTGCATTGCTATTAAAGTTCAACACTCCACCTCCCTTTTTAAGATATAATATATTAATATGAAAAAGAAAAAGTTTTGCTTGTATGCTTGTCCTTTTCAGGCAATGAAATTTAAAGATAGGGGTAGCTACTCCTAAAGTATCTATATAGTGCATCCATTAGATGGTTTTTCCTTAATAGTTATGTTCTTGTTTAAGAAACATAGCTTTTTAATTCTGATAAAGCTCATTATATAAACTAAAAGTGAGTAATTTATACAACCTAAAAACAGAAAAACCATTGCTTCTGTACAGTAGCTTTTCTCTACTTAGAACAGAAAATTTGGTGTGATTTATATAGAACCTTATAAACTAAATTGTTTTGAAAATTTTAATAGGACTAAACTTTTTTGGTTTTTACTATTCCATGGTTAATAATTTTAAAAAGGCTTCTATTTTTAAGAAGCCTTTTTGTTGCAGAAAAAATATGCATCAGAGTATTTTAAATTCTATAAACGTTTGTAAAGTAACCTTATATTTGTATAAATGATATGGAAGTATAAAAATATCTGTTATTAATTCTCTATAAACAATATTACAGTAAGGGGTATCTTCACTGATTAACAAGACACAGAACAGGGCATTATAGTGTGAAAATTATTTCAAAGTGTAATAGCATCAATACGCTCACAATCAACTAAAAGAATACCATCATTCTTTCCCCAAAATGTAGCGAGACCAGTCTTAGGGTTAAATCCTACAAAATTCTGAACTTTTATTTGTGTACCATTTACTAAAAGGTTTTTAACCTTTTTTCCTTGGTGAAAAGTTTCTAAAAGGCTGCACACACTTTTAGAACTGTATTTTGAATTCAGATCAATATGATATACCTTCTGATTATGATTCTCAGCTATAGAATTAGAATTGAATATTTTGGGATTGGTAAAACGGTTAACGAAAATTGACATTTTAGGTTTCCCTTTCTTAGTTTGGATAATATCTGAATAGAGCGTTTCTTTAAATTAACAGAAGAGCTCTTTTACAAGCTCTTCTGCAATTACACTGTTACACTATTATCTTATAATGCTACTCAATTCGAAGTGCTTGTATATCTCTACAATCTAAAACAATAATAGTTCCTGTCTCCGTTTCCACATCAACAAAAGTTGCACAGAAAGTATCCAAATTAAAGTTAGTAAAAATAAGGTCTTCCAGTACATTTCCGTTTAGAAATATATCAACTTGTGTCCCTGGTTGTAATCTTTCTAACTGATCACATACACATTTATGATCTCTGCCCATCCAAAACCCCTCCTTAAAGAAGAAAAATAAATTCACATTGCTATATATTATATGAAAAATATTAAACATTGAATGGACAAAGTATGGAGGGAAAATACCTATTTTTAGCTGTATATTAACATCAACACTAAACTTGTACATGATAAGCTTGTTTAGATAAAAAGGACCATCGAGATTAGAAACTAAACCTTAAAAGTTAGATACATTGCCTAAGTACCTAATGAGATCAAACTCTTTATCGTACGAGGCTCAACCCTTTTAATTTTATTCGTTTACAATTACAGTAAAGCTTGTAGATCTTCTAACTCTTGTTTAAATCGTTGCTCAATTTTCACCCCTCAAATATTCCACATCGTATTAAAATCTACATCTAAGCTCATATTTTCTGTATTATTTACCTTACCAATATCGATATAACGGTTTCTACAGATAGGAATAGATTACTAAAAGGGCAGGTTTAAGTCTGTGCTCTAAGTTATATAAGGTTATATATAGTTATTATGGCATAGAATAAGTGAATCAGGCTATTAGTCGCTCACTTTATGGAAGCAATTTAGATCAAGCATGAAATATAGAATTAATAAGAAAACTTATCCACACCTTTGTGGTTATCAGAGTTGTACGATGCTAAAAAGATAATTGCCTACTATTGAAAAATATTATGTATATATTCTATATAGTAATAAGTCTCCTTTATTGTATCTGCAAACATATATACAGTTAACATGATCATAAAATTTAATTATATAACAGAAAAAATGCTATCGATCTTTTAAAGTAGCTTCTTATTATGTAAGCAGAAAGAGTTATATTTTAAAGTAGCCGACCCATTTTACGGCTTATTAATATAATCTCATAGCCTATACTAAATTCTATAAGCGGCCTTTAATTTTATAAATGGAGTGATGGGAGCTCTATGTGTAGAATTGTAATCTTTGGGAATAGTTGTGCAGGTAAAACAACATTGGCTACTTCTCTCGGAAAGGACCTAATGATACCTGTTTATCATTTGGACTTATGGTTTCGTGATAAAAACATGCAAAGGATTAAACAGCTTCGGCGCCAAAGGCGCAAATTCAGAAGGCAATTAGACAAGGTAGTAGAGCAAAAAGAATGGATTATTGAGGGATGGGGGTATTTTGAAACTTACGATATACGTTTTGAGAAGGCTGATGTAATTATTTTTTTAGACCTTTCACCGGAAGAGTGTAAGAAACGTTTAATGAATAGAGAGAATTATAGAAAAAAAGATGGAACGGTTGATAAGAGAACCTTGAATAATCATTTACACAAAATTGATAAATTTCATCAAACAAACCGTCTTCTTATATTAGAGTTGTTTCAGAAATATGAAGGGACATATGAGAAAACCTTATTTCCTATTGTGAAAAAATTCAATTATGATCAGCTGATGACTGCTCTTAAAAATATAGTATCGTAGCAAATTTTCTTTATAAATAAAAATTATTGTTACCTCTTATACACAAAATATCAAATAATGTTTTCTTTTTCTAAATGTATTTTTGTATTTATTTTTGCTAATATTTTTAAGCCTTCATTTCTTCTTTTTCACTAAAAAACACCTTTACATTCAATGTTAGTTATTAAATGTGAAGGTGTTTTTATTTTGTGAAATTAGAGAACCGTGAATTACTTTATTCGCAATCAAAGGATCAGTTTCTATATCTTATTTTTTTCTCTTTTTAGAACATTCATCCCGAGATTTCTCTTTTTTTGTTTCAGAACAATCATCCTGTGATTTCTCTTTTTTCGTTTTAGAGCAGTCATTTTTTTGTTTGCGTTTTTTCTTTTTAAGACGTTTTCTTTTCCTTAGATTGTTGACTGGACGGCTAATTGGGGGTGTAGGTGTAGGCGCCCTTTCTACAGTAAATGTAACCGTAGCTTCACTTGATACCCCATCCGTATTTGTTACACGCACGACAGCAGTGTCCGTTCCTACAAAATTAGGGTTAGGAACATAAATAAATTCACCTGTTATTCGATCAACCAGCAACTGCCCGTTTTGTGGATTTTGAGTCACTTGATAAAACAATTGTAGAGAATTTGGATCTGTGGCGATAATTCGTCCTGTTGCAATAGTATTAACCAACAATCTAAACGTTTGGGCTGCTATGATAGGAGGCTGAGGTAACCTACCTACTATAATTGTAACTAGCACAATAGAGTCTGTGCCTAAATCGTCTCTTACTAATACTGTAAAGGAATCTGTTCCTATAAATCCGGAGTTTGGTTGATATACAAACCTCCCAGAAGCATCAAGGGTTGCATTGCCATTAGCCGGTTCAGTAGTCAGTGTGTAATTTAATGGTCTTTGTAATAGATTCGTTGCTTGCACGCTGTCGATCACCTGTATCCCCTGAAGAGTAGTAAACGTATTACTGCCTGGTGTAATGATATTATTACTTGGAGTTGAATTAACAGTCACAACTGAGAATGCCTCTTGCCCAGTGTCATTCCTTACAACAACAACAAACTGATCTTGACCGACAAACCCTAAGTTTGAAGTATAGGTGAATGTGCCGTCTATATTTAAAATCACTACACCGTTTGCAGGCGGTGTTACCACTGTGTAGGTGAGGGGTCTTCCTAATGCATCAACCGCAATAATTTGACTTCCAATAATTTGACCTGTTGGAATTGTCAATTCCTGATCCTGTGTACTAATCGTATTATTTATTCCTTCAACTACAACGTTCACACTGCTCGTTGCAAACTGACCCAAATCATTTTGGACAAGTACGGTAAAGGAGTCAATACCGGTAAAACCCATATTGGGTGTATAAATAAATGTACCATTCGCATTGAAAACAATTGTTCCATTTGAAGGTAAATTATTTACTTGATATGTTAACGGCCTTCCTAGTGTGTCGGTTGCTGTAACTTGCCCTGTAACCGGTTGGTTTGCTTGCCCTCTCACTGTAAGAGGAGTAACTGTAATAATATCTTGATTTTCTTGAACCACTACTCGAACAATTCCAATGGCTGAATTTCCTCGATCGTTTTGGACAAGTACGGTAAAAGAGTCTATTCCAAAAAACTGAGGGCTCGGCGTGTATGTGAATGTGCCATCCGGATTTATTCTAACTGTTCCATTTAAAGGTGGCAGGTTCAATGAAAAGCGAAGAGGTCTTCCAAGAGAATCGGTAGCTATTACTGTCCCTGAGACACTCACATTTTGTTGGGTTTGCACTGTTACATCCTCTAGTGTAATAGTGCTCTGGGCTGGATTTATTATTACAATAACCGGTGCAATTGCTTGGTCTCCCTGATTATTCTGAATAAGCACATCAAACTTATCAATACCGCTTACACCCGGAGTTGGTGTATAGATAAAAGTTCCATCCTGGTTCACAATTGCTGTTCCGTATAATGGAGGAGTGTTAAGCGTGTAGGTTAACGGCCTGTTTAACTGATCGCGAGCTGATACTTGATCGTTTACTGACTGATTTTCCTCTGTTCGAACCGTCGTATTTGTCACTATAATTTGATTTACTAGTGGGGTAACAGTCACTTGTATGGTAGCTGTGGCGTTTAAACCAGTTTGGTTCTGAACAGCCACTGTAAATGACTCAGTTCCCACAAATCCTGAATTTGGTGTATACGTAAAGGTGCCATCCGGATTTAATACGACTATTCCATTTGGTGGTGTGCCAAGTAACGTATAGGTTAATGCTTCACCTTGAGGATCAACTGCCTGCACTGCCCCTGACACTGGCTGTTCTTCAATTGTAGTCAAGGTTTGATCAGACACAATGGGTGCCCTTTCTACCGGTCCTTCCGTAACAATGGAAACAGTTGCAACAGCTGTATTACCGAGAACATCACTTACAAGCACTTGGAATTGATCTGTTCCAAAGAATCCAGCATTTGGTGTATAACTAAATGTGCCATCTGGGTTAACTAAGACAGATCCATTAATAGGATTAGATGTAAGTGTATAAAACAACTGATTTCCACTCAAATTTGTAGCACTTATTTGCCCAGAAACTGGTGCATTGAATAAAGTAGTTATCTCACTATTAACAACTGAAATTCTGTCTCCTACTACTACTGTCACAACAGCGTTAGCAATACTTTGGTTTCCAGCTGAATCTCTAACAACGATACTAAAGACATCTTCTCCGGTGAATCCAGGATTTGGTGTGTAAACTAAAGCACCATCTTGATTTAACACAACGGTTCCATTTGATGGGGAAATGGCTACAGCATAACTTAACGGAAAGCCCGCTGGATTCACAGTGGCAATAGATCCACTTACAGGTTGATTTGCTAAAGTAGTTAAAGTGAGCCCTTCAGCACTAATCGGTAAATCTTGAGACTGCACTTCCACGGTAATAGTTCCAAACCCTTGGTTTCCAAGAGCATCTCTGGCAAAAACAGAGAATGAATCTGATCCTACAAAACTTGGGTTCGGCGTATAGGTAAAGGTGCCATCTGCATTAATAATGGCGGTACCATTAAGTGGCGCTAAACTCAGCCCATATACTAGTGGATCACCTTCAGGATCAAAGGCAGGAATTTGCCCTGTTACAAACTGTCCCTGTACAGTCGAAATTGATAAATCTATAACGAGAGGTGGTTGATTTACTCGAATTACACTTATAGTCACAAGAGATTGTGCACTAGCTCCGCGACTATCCCTTACCTCTACTGTAAAAGAATCCAAGCCAATAAAATTAAGGTTTGGTGTATATAAAAATGTTCCATCTGCATTTACCACAGCTGTGCCGTTAAAGGGAGTACCAGATAAACTGAAAGTGAGTAAATTATCATCTGGATCTGTAGCGAACACTTGCCCATTGATTGCTACGTTTTCTATAGTCTGAAGAATAACATCACTCGTAACTGGCGAATCATTCATATCAATAACTGTAACATTTACAATAGACACTGCTGTAAGACCTGTTGAATCTTCTACAATAACTGTAAATAAATCTGGACCTACATAATTAGAATTTGGTAAATATACAAAACTTCCATCTGCATTTACTATAACGTTCCCATTTACTGGAGAGGTTCCTAAACGATAAGTGAGTGGATCCCCATGCGGATCGGTTCCTACTACCTGGCTGGTTACGGATTGGTTTTCAGGAGTAGTAATTGAATAATTCGGTACAGTAGGTGGCTGTTCAACTGGTATAACAACAACAAATACATTAGTAATAATAAATTGTCCAGTTGAATCAGCTATACTTACAGTGAACGTATCGTTTCCAGCAAAATTCTCATTTGGTATATAAGTGAATAATCCTTCTTGATTGATTATCGCTGTTCCATTAGTCGGTAGATCTTGTAAGGTGTACATTAGAGGGTCTCCATCTGGATCAGTTGCCACGATTTGGCCTGTAACTGGGATTTCTTCCAATGTAGTAACCGTAATAACATCTGGCCCTACTGGTGGATCATTTATTGGCAGAACCGTAATCGTGATGGTAGAAACGGCCGTTTCTCCCTGGCCGTCGCTTACTACTACACTAAAGCTATCTATCCCATTGTAATTTTCATTTGGCGTATACGTGTAGGTGCCGTCTGGATTCACAACGACGGTTCCATTTACTGGACCTGTCAGTAACCCGTACGTCAATGGTCTGCCATCGACATCCGTTGCCACCACTTGGCTATTTAAAGTCGTGTCTTCATTGATTAT
>NZ_JBBOUA010000003.1:0-156076 GCF_038005845.1 Priestia sp. FSL P4-0332 | reverse complement strand
GAAAGAATGATTGACGAATAACTCACAGAGATAGATTCTTTTTTAGTTATTTACTAACTTCCACTACGAATGGAACTATAAAGACTTTGTTACTGCGCTGAAACTCTCCCCAAATTTTATAGACGCCAGGTGAAGGAAATGTTGTATGGAACATAGCATTAGATCCTTTTACCCTTTCATCCATTGGGTGTACGTGCAGATATTTTGTTGCGTCTTGATTTAGAATGACAACGTGTCCTACAGCTCCAAGGTATGGTTGTAAATCCTGAATAGGCTGTTTAGTTTTAGCGTCTTCAAAATGAAAATTTAGCATAGTTTCCTGATTCGCTTTTAGCTGGCTATCTATTTTAAGAGACACTTGATTCCCATTCGCAGTTTTTACCAATGTCTTATCAGGTGTAAGGCTAACAGGAGCTGGTGTATTTCCTTTAACAGAAACCGTATGCATTTGAACTGTATCCGATTGTCCTTTCGGTACAAAGTCAGCAATTAACTGAAATGATCCTCCCTGAGTAAACGTAACAGGTACTGTGAACACACCTTTTCCCTTATAAGTAGGATGGATGTGTTGATATTTTGACAAGTCTTTGCTTGCAACAATCAGATGCATTTTCTTTTCGTGATTTACCTCAAATTCAGAAATAGGCTTCCCTTTATTATCTTTGATTGTGATTGTTAACTGGTTGGTTGTATTAGCCTGAGGATAATGTTCAAACTTCCAATCGGTTTGTACTGCAACTTGTTGTTTTTCTTTTGAAGAATCGTTATGGTCCATGTTTGCCATGTCGTGTTTCATCTGCTTATGTTCAGAATCCTTATTACATGCTACCAAAGCAATCATAGTTAAGAGAGATACCACGATAAATAGTAACTTTTTCATATCTACACCCTTTCATTGTATTAAGTACTGCTGTCCACTATTTATACCAAATAGATGTGGAGAAACTATGCAGACCTATCCATACAAGTATAGCCTCTATACTCAAACACAGAATTAAGTAACAACCGATAAGTAATTACGTAAACTTACTTATAATAAATTGTGTTTAATAAAAATAAGAAATCTTAAAAGGCATGCGTATTAATACGCATGCCTTTTAAGTGAGCTTTCATAAAAAATCCCAAAGTATAAATATCAGATAATGCTTATAGGGTTCGTCAAAAATTATTTTATCAAATAAATGCTGACTGTTAAATATGGA
Organism: Priestia sp. FSL P4-0332; assembly: GCF_038005845.1. Taxonomy (NCBI): domain Bacteria; kingdom Bacillati; phylum Bacillota; class Bacilli; order Caryophanales; family Bacillaceae; genus Priestia; species Priestia sp. FSL P4-0332. The sequence continues at coordinate 154,874 of NZ_JBBOUA010000003.1, read as the reverse complement.
AATATAATCAATTAAATAGGTTTATTTGGATAATATTAGTGAATTAGATACAATTACATAACTAGAAAGGTGTGTAAAATGACTATAAACTATACTTCTACCGACAGTATATTTGATACTGTTTCACAACGTTAACGAAATTAAATTTACTCCTTCTTACGAACTTCCACTAGAAATAATTTTTTATCAAAGACTCCTCTTTTATCAGCTTTATGTTGTCTAACTCTCTCTAAATCTTCGATGGAAAATCCATGACACTTTGTTAATCCATAGATTACTTCTAATAAATCTGCAAGTTCTTCTATAGCCTCATTTGAGTTAGAAGCTGCTAAATCCTCATTTAATTCTTCCTGACTTTTCCTTTGAAGTTCTTTTAAATAATCCTGTTCTGTTAAAACTTCAACCACACACTCGCCTTCGGATTCTTGGATAATTTCGGGTATGCGGTCTCTAATTAGTTTATTGTAAATGGTCATTTATCTTATCTCCTTTATAATTAGAATGTTTACTATATAGACGCAGCAGAACTATCTAAACAAAAAAACAAGCCTTTGAAAACAAATGCTTGTTTTTGTTTAGAACTTATTAATATAAACTGTTAGAAGGTATTTTTCAGCTGTATCTACATTGATTAGTTTTTTACATTTTCATATTCAACAACACGTTTCATTGCTTGAATGTGGCCTAAATGATTGGATTCATGTAATACGGCCAAACCTGCTAATTCTTCAAAAGTTTCAAATCCCATAAATGGTTTTTGAAGTGTTGCCTTTAATTGTTCATTTGGAATTTGCTGAAGACGAATGGACTGATCCTTGAGCTGAATAATCAATTCGTCTAAGCTAGGCACCTTATCCTTCCAATCATCTGGTTTTGTACCATTACCAAACAATTCGATATAGTTTGCTGGAAGGTAAGTCGTTTTTTCTGGAAAGCCAAACATTAATTGCTCAGTGAATGTTAATACATGACCAACATGCCAATGAATTGTATTGTTAAAACCATCTGGCTGAACACTCGCTACTTCTTTAGAAATAGATTCTACATTTCTTATAAAGTAATCCTTTGCCACTTTAAACTGCTTAAATACTAATTCATTCATATAGTCTCACTACCTTTCAATCATTATTTTTCACTCTAATATTCCTATACAGGTATTTGATATTTAGGTGAGAAAGAACGTAATCTCACAACAGAATGCTTTAAATGTCTAACTAGCTGATTTACTTCATCTTCAGTGGTTAGTGCTCCTATACTTATACGAATTGAGCTTCTAATTTCGTCATCTGTCCTCCCAATTGCTTTTAATACATGAGATAGTTTTGATGACGTAGAACTACATGCGGAAGCAATAGATACGCAAAATCCTAATTCATTTAACATACTGGCTAAGGATTCTCCTCTAATACCAGAAAATTGAATATTTATTGTGGAAGGAACATTCGCATGTATGTCTCCGTTTATTAAACAATCCTCAATTTCTGTATGGAGATTAGTTAAGAATAAGTTACGTAGGTACTCTATCTTTGTAAGATTGAAGTATAGATCTTCTTGAACTATTTTTGCAGCAATCCCAAAACCGACAATACCTGCTACATTTTCTGTTCCAGAGCGCATACCAAATTCTTGAGACCCTCCAAGGATAAGAGGAGGAATATTCACACCTTCACGTAAATATAAACAGCCTACTCCCTTAGGTCCATAAATCTTATGCGCTGACATAGATAAACTGTCAATTGGAAGTTCCTTTAAATTAACAGGTATTTTCCCAACTGCCTGTACTGCGTCGCAATGGAAATGAATATTGTGCTTTTTACACAGATTACCTATTTCTTTTATAGGCTGTATAGATCCAATTTCATTATTTACCATCATGACTGTAACAAGAACTGTTTGGCTAGTCATAGCTCTTTCGATATCATTAACATCCACAATACCAGCCGAATTGACAGGTATTGTGGTAATTTGAAATCCATGATGCTTTCTTAAGTAATCACACGTTTTTAAGATAGCTGGATGTTCAATTGAACTTGTAATAATATGCTTCTTCTTTGAACTTTTTGCTGCAATGCCTTTTAATATAGTGGAATTCGCCTCAGATCCACCACTTGTAAAAAATACATTACCATCCTCAACACCGATAAGATTAGCTATATCTTTACGTGCTATTTCAATGGCCTCTTTAGTACGATATCCTATAGAATAAGTGCTCGACGGATTTCCGAAATGATTATGAAGATACGGTAACATACCTTCTAATACTCTTGGATCAATAGGAGTAGTGGCATTATAGTCAAAATAAATAGGTGTATGCATTGTTAAAATGCACCTTCCCCTTCTATCAGAAACTCTTTCTGTTCAAATTTCTTTTTTGTTGGATTTGCACACTGATTTAGAATATTTAAAGCAATATCCACACAGTGAAGCTGTGAAGGTTCTAACTCACCTAACCATTCAACAACGTTACTTCGTGTAATAGACGAAATTTCAGTTTTAGACATACCAACTATTTTTTCTGAAACAATACTTGCTGTAGCAATAGATGTAGAGCATCCATAAGCTCTATAAGCCACATCGGAGATAACCTCTTGGTTTAACTTTAAATACATGTGTACTGTATCACCACAAATAGGATTACTGATTTCGATCACATAGTCCGCATCTGTAAGTTCACCAATATTCCTAGGATTCATAAAATGATCACAGATTATATCATTGAACATTTTAAATTCCTCCTTTGATAGCCATGCCTTTTTCTTTTTCTTCAATAAACTTTTCAAGGTTAATTGCACAACAACCTACTTCTACGCCTGGCATCCTTGAAATATATACTAGTGTCTGTCCATTACGACCACATTCGCAAGATGTATCTTTTCTTAAATAGCCAACATCTTCTGTCAGAACGAAGCCTGGATAAGAAATAGAAGTTGGATCATAAATAGCAATAACGCCTCTTTCTCCATATTCAACTTCTTCTAAGACATTGTGTGGGTTACGCATAGAAACGTGGACCCATGGTGGAATATGTTTTTCTTGTTTATGGCATTCTACTGCAAGCATATTAGCTTCCACCAATCCATACATATCCCTTACATTGTATGATTGAACACCTAAATATTCATGGCAAAGCTCATTAAATTCTGCTCGTGGAATTTCTTCACCAGTGAACCTTTTCCATCCTCCAAGCGTAATAATAAAGCTATTCTTTTCTAAATTAAGTTTAATATTGCGATCCATACAATATTTAATTAATCTATATACTAAAAATGGGGGACCTACTATATGTCTAGTATGCTTTCCATCCCAACTTTGTAAGACTTCTACAGCTTTTTCGGGGTTGAATGTTATTTTCTTTACTAAATTAACACTACCATCTAATAAACCAGCAAAAACGTTCAGTGCTTTTACCATTCCCATTTCAGGCATTTCTTCTGTAGGTGGAAAAAGGAATAATCCCATTCCTCTAGAAAGCTTAAAAAACTCTCTATACGTTGTTACAACACTATCAAATGCGCTGTCCATCGTTAAACGATCACGACGAGATACACTAGGAATACCACTTGTTCCAGTGCTTCTCATTTCAAATTCGACCTCATTTAATTTTGATGTCATAAGGAGATGGGAATCACATTGTTTAAATGTTTGAACTGGTATTAAAGGGATTTTTGTTAGATCATCAAAACCCTTTACGTCCTCAGGACGAACATCTTTCTTCTTACATAAATCACGATAAAATTCGTTGTTTTCATAATGATAGTGAAAGTTATCTGCTATAATACTGCCTTTATATTCATTTACTGTATCAAAAGGCATTTTATAAAGATTATGAGCACTGCCCACTAAAGTATTTAATGGAGATAGTCCTAGTTCTTTTAACTGAGTAGATAAGTTCATTTAATAGCCTCCTTAGTGTTTAGAGCTTGTATTTGTTTTACTAACACTACAACGTCCTCAATTGTTTTACACCAGCCATAGTCCTCAGTTGGAATGCTAATATCTAACTTTTGTTCTAAATCTAAAACAAGTTCTAAACGATCAGTTGAATCTAGCGATAAATCTCCAGACAAATTGCTATCCATTTTAATATCCGTTTCTTTTAAAGGTGAAAAAACTAAAATAGACTCTCTTATCATCATAAAAATCTTATCGTTTTCCATAGTTAGGACCCCCACTAAAACTTTTCATATTAATTAAGTTATATGATTTGCCAAGAACTTGGCGTCTTCTCCAACCCCTAATAATAAGGCGGAACCTCGTCGGTATTGCCATGATAACCCTAGAAAGTAAAGACCCTTTTCTTTTGTTATGCCTCGATCATGAATCACATTATTGTTTTTATCAATTATATTAGGGACTTCAATCCATTCGTAATCATTGTGGTAACCAGTGGCCCAGATGATATTCTCTGGTTGGACCTTCTCGCCATTTTGAAAAATTAAACTCTCACCGTCTGCCTTTGAAACTTTTGAAACCTTTTTAACAGCTCCTCTACTTAGCAGTGGTTTTAACTCTTTCCCTATAATTGGATCATGTTTTTTCATAAACTGCCCCAATTTTGAATGGATAGTTGCTTTTGATACTCCAAGCACTTGAAACCACCAAAAAATACTCCTGTTCAGTAATGTATAGGGTAGGAATTTCATTCGTTTACCTACAGATAGATAAACTTCTCTGCTTTCAGCTAACTCCGTTGCAATCTGCACACCTGAATTACCAGCACCTACAATTAAAGTCGTTCCTTCTTTTAATTGAGACGAATTTCTGTAATGAGCTGCATGAATCTGAAAAATGTCTTTTGAGACATCTTTCTCAATATCTGGTACAAAGGGTTTTTGAAAGGGACCAGTCGCAACTACTATATTTTTCGCTACGTAATTCCCCTTATTAGTAACGAGGTGGAACTGTTCATTCTCTTTAAATAAATTAGTAACTGCTGTATTCAGTTGAACTGGAAGATTATAATGATGACTATAATTCTCTAAATAATCGGCAATCTCATCTTTGTTAGGGTAACCATGTGGCGATCCTTCTACGTTCATACCCGGCAGTGCACTATGAGATCTAGGTGTAAACAAGGTTAAAGAATCGTAACGATGACGCCAAGAGTCCCCAACTCTACTATTAGAATCTATAATTAAAAATGAAAGAGATTTTTGTTTTAAATAATAACCAATAGCTAGTCCTGCTTGCCCAGCACCAATTACAATTGTGTTATATAAATCTCCCATTTAACATCCCTCCTTCAACAATAGTAAGTACATTATGCATAGTAGGATGAATTTATTAGGAAAAGAGGGAAAAGAACGAATTTAATTATGCCAAACCTCTAAACCATTATTTAAATACGCGTTTTTACAAGCACGCCTTTGGATTTTTCCACTAGATGTTTTTGGTATACTGCTAGTCTTTAAAAGATAAATAGAATATGGCTGAACTTCATGTTCCTCCATTACTTGTTGACGGATGCTCCTTAAAACATTGTCTAAATAACCTTTTAATTCTCTTTCTTTGTGTGGTCTAGGCCTATATTTACGTTCAATTTCAGCAACTATAATCAACTTTTCTTCCCCATTAATATCAACAGAGAACGCAGCGCTGGCTCCTGAAATAATAGCTTCATCTGCTTTTTCCACAGTTAATTCAATATCTTGTGGGTAATGGTTTTTCCCTCTCAATACAATGACATCTTTTAGTCTACCTGTTACAAAAAGCTGGCCTTCATGAAAGAACCCTAAATCCCCAGTTCTAAAAAAACCATTTTCGTTTGTGTCTTTCACTGTATTATTAAACGCATAATTTGTTTCTTGTTCCCGTCCAAAATATCCTTTTGCTATACTGTCTCCTTTAACCCAAATTTCACCTATTTCATTTAATGCACACTTGGATAAGGAATCAGTATTAACAATTTCTACTTTCTGATCAAGCCAAGTCATACCGCAACCAACTAATTTAACTGAATCTTCAGAATTTGTAGGTCGCTCTATAGCTTTATTTTCTAGAAGACTTTCTTTGCAAAAGCCTTTGGAGACAGGCTTTGTTAATTTTTCATTACCTGTTATAAATAAAGTTGCCTCGGCCATACCGTAGCATGGAAAAAATTGATTTAGTTTAAAATCACAATCTTTAAAAGCCCGGGCAAACTTTTGAATAGTTTCATAACGCACGGGTTCAGCCCCATTAAAAGCAACTTCCCAACTACTCAAATCAAGCTGCATCTTTTGTTCATCTGTAATCTTTTTTAGACATAAGTCATAAGCAAAATTGGGTCCACCACTAATAGTTGCTTTGTACTTTGAAATAGCACTTAGCCATCGAAAAGGTTTTTGTAAAAAATCCATTGGCGACATAAATACACATTTAGCCCCAAGATATAGTGGTTGTAGAATGTTACCTATTAACCCCATATCATGATACATTGGTAGCCATCCGAGCATGACTGTATCCTCGTTATGCTGACAAGCTGCTTTAATCATGGCTTCATTGTGCAAGATATTACCATGAGTGACCATCACTCCTTTAGGAGAAGATGTAGATCCTGAAGTATATTGTAAAAAAGCTAAAGATTCTTTATCTACCTTTGGTTGCGACCACTGATCCCGATAATCATGAGATATATCGTCAATCGGAATCCACTTTAGATTCATATTTGAAAGTTCATCTGAGAAATGAAAACTTATTTTTGAATGCAGTTGAGTAGTTGTCAAGATGATATTAGTAGCTGAATCATCCATAATTGCTTTTAAACGTTCCATATTTCTACTTAACCCGGGAAGGTACACAGGTACGGGTGTTACATTCGCATAGATACATCCTAGAAAGGCTTTAACATAGTCTATCCCCGATGGATACATTAAAAGAGCTCGTTGTCCTTCTAAACCTAAATGTTGTAGGTAAGCAGCGATTTGCTGAGCATACATATGAAGTTCTTGATAGGTAATATTAGTTTCATCTTGGTTATCATTAGATAAAAATGTGTAGACTACTTTTTCAGGATGTATCATCGCTTTATGTGATAACAAGTCTATCATTGAAGAATAATTACTATTTGGAATAGTAGGATTGTCTATCAACTTTTCCATGCGGTCTACACCTCTTTTTAGTGTTCTAAAATCACAAAATCAAAAGTTCTACTCTCTTTCAAAGGCATTGATGGCATTTACACTATGACTAATTGCAGCACCAGCTTTAAGTGCAGCTGCTACAGTCACTGCTTCTAAAATCTCATCCATAGTTCCACCTAGTTTTTTATACTTAGCTACATGAGCTTCAATGCAATATGGACATCCTGTTGTATGAGCCACGGCAATAGCAATCAACTCTTTTGTTTTAGGAGGAATCGTACCCGTATTAAAGACTTCATGTTCAAACTGCATAAATTTTGCTGCAACCTTTGGCGACCTTTCCTTTAATTCACCTAATCTATTTAAATATGATTTTTTATATAAAGTATCGTCTGACATCTTTTATTTCTCCCCTCATTGTTTAAATATAAGTAACTATCATAAAGAATAAAACAAACTACTTTAAAATAATAAAAACTTATTTAATCATCGGACGATTTTCCCACCCCTTTTTCATAATGGTGAAATTTAACTACTCTGAAACAGAAGAAAATTAACCTATAATTACCTCTATTTGTAAAAAAAGCAGCTACAAATGGATTCTACAAACAATATTTTGGGTTGTCAATCACTTTATTTGAAATTTAAGAATAATTTAATAACTATTTCACAAGACTTTTAGGAGGTAAAATAAAGGCTATTTATTCACTAGGATAAGTACATTAGTATGCTTAAAATTATATTAATAAAATCAAAGCAAGACTCATTTCAGGAGGTATTTTTGAGAAGTTTTAAAAAAAATAAGTGGAGTATAAGATATAAGAAAGTTTAGATGTTTTTTTAGAGCAGATGAATCTTTATTTAAAAGTGAGATATTCACTATGTATAATATGTCTCTATAACACTCAAACGCTTTTTTGAATGTTAAAACATATGACAACGCTACCATTTTTACCAAAAAAGAATGTCACAAAAAAATTTTAAAAAAAAATGAAGTTTACATTTGGAAATGAAGGTAAAAGATGAGAATGATAGTGTGAGGGATTATATCTATCTGCATTCAAGATCTCTTCTGGAAGTTATCCTAGATATAATCCCATTTTTTATAAAAGCCTAGGTGATGCTGCTGTTTTTAAAATTGCTTATTGAAGTAAGTTTGGAACTCTTTACAAGTTAAATTTTATCTTATGCTTCAATTTCAAAACCTGAAGACTGTAATGGACCAATTGTAATTAAGCTAACTAACTGCACTGCCATATGTTTAGGAGAGTAGACTAAATCATTATTAACCCACCATTCTACAGTACCAATCAATGCTGAAGAAATGAAATGTATTAATAATTCTGGAGGAGTTGAAAATTTTTGTTCTTGTAAATTTATTGTGGCGAATTCTTTTCTGAATTTCTCTAGAATAACCCCTTGCATTTTGCGATTAAATCCATGTACCCCTTTTTCACTTAACATAATTTGATAAAAAGTAGCATGGTGGAAAATATTTGTGAATATAGCTTCAATCATTGATTGAAACTGTGATATTTTCACCCTTTTCTTTTGAATGTATATACAAGGGTTAATAATATCTGTTAGTTCCTCAAAAACTTCGTCAATTAGTTTATCCACCAAATCTTGCTTATCTACATAGTGAAGATAAAAGGTAGCCCTGTTAATTAATGCATTGTCTGCAATATCCCTAATGGTAATAGATTCATAGCCTTTCTCTTGAATTAAATCAATAAACGATTCTTTAATCATTTTTCGTGTTCGAATAACACGCAAATCTGTTTTTTTAAACATTTTCTCATCACCTGTCTATGATTTCATTTTTAATTAACACTCAGGACTCATGTGTTGTATATATAACAAATAGCGCAATATTGATTATTGAGTATGTGAGAATAAGGAATATAATTACATTGTATATAACAAGGCGTTTCTTATGCAACGCCCTGTCAATGAAAACAAGATGTTCAGGAGGGAGATTACGTGTGCGTATTTAAGAGTTTTTTTTCACAAAAAAGATTTTGGGGGAGCTTACTAGGAATTATCATTGTCGTTATGATTTTTAGTATTGCTTTCATAGGATCAATTGTTAATCCCACTCCGAAGGACTTGCCTGTTGCATTGGTGGTAAATGATAAAGCTGCTAAACTGCCTAATAACACAAAACTAAATGCTGGAGAGCAATATAAAGAAGCGTTACTAGATAATAAAGATATTCCCTTTAAATGGTCAGTGATTGACACAAGAGAAGATGCTATCAGTGCAATGAATGAAAAGAAATACTATGCAACGATTGTGATTCCAGAGAATATGTCTCAACAAATTTTGTCACTTCAATCTCCTTCACCTCAAAAGCCAGAAGTAGAGGTAATTATTAATCAAGGAATGCATTACACGGCTGCTAATACAACAAAGCAGGTTATCGATCAATTGCTTTCTAAAATAAATGGTCAAATTCAGGATACTGTTTTTACCCAGTTAGAGACTAATAAAGCTACTATTACTCCTTCGCAAGCGAAACTTTTGAGCAGCCCTTTACTTGTGAAGAATGAAACAGTTAACGAAGTTGGAGATCATACAGCCAATGGAAATGCCCCTGTATTATTTACACAAATAATATGGATCGCAGTCATTATTAGTTCTGTTATTCATTTTGTTATTATGAAGAAGGTTACAAATGGCCGTATAAGTATCCGATCTGTTTTAGCTCAATTAGTTGCAGGACTACTATTTGCAACCGCCATTGCTTCTACAGTCCTTTTATTTACCGATAATGTATTAAACGTTAATATATCTGACTTCCAGACAACATTCTTATTTTTACTCTTTACTGCATTTATGTTTTATTTACTTCAAAACGCTATTTTAAATTGGTTAGGATTAGTAGGAGTTCCATTATTCATCTTACTTTTTCTCTTCTCAATTCCGGTATTAAATTTACCTCCAGAGTTTCTACCTACAGTAACTCAAGATTGGTTTTATTCATGGGTTCCTTTTAAATATAGTGTAGAAGGTCTACGTAATATCTTCTACTTTGGAGGGCATGATATTGAAAGCTATTTATTTGTTCTAGGAATGATAGGTGTGGCTTCATTTATAATCATATCGCTCTCTATACTCAAAACAACAAGTAAAGAAAAAACAATGGTAGCTGTAGAAAAGTAATTTTTATGTATTAATAAAAAAGACCTTGAGAAGAGCAAGATATATAACTTACTCTTCTCAAGGTCCTATTTGTTTTAAGCAATCTTTTGATATCTTTTTAATTACATGTAAGCTAAAAGCCTATACTTGACCTTAAACTTCAGGAGTTGGTGTTGGTTTTGCATAACCACTTTTATATTTTTCATCAATTGATTGACGAATTTGTTTAATTGATTTGCCAGATTCCAAATCAGGAACGGATTGAGCTGCTATTTCGAGACAAACACCACATTTTGTTCCATGGTCATCCCATACTACCTTTCCATCTCTTTTATTCTCATGGATAAAGCAATCATAGTTATTTTTATCCCCTGTCGATTCACCACAGCCACAGTAGTATGGAATATTCTCTAGTAGCTCTTTATTTTGGGCAGCATTCGCGTAAATGGTTTGCACCTCTTCTGGTTTATCCTTCAAAAATTCAGGTAAAACCTCATTACTAGCTGTTTCTTCGCTTGTATTTGAACTTGAACAGGCTGTAGAAACTATGCTTACTATTAGCATGATTAATACGACTAAAGACTTTTTATGCAACTAATCCTATAATAGTAAGGAAAAGTTTGACCTACAAGGTATATCCATCATTCTTGTCGTTTTTAAAACAACTAATAATAAAATCCCTTTAATGACCATGAAATAGTGAAAGTGAATACTGATAAACGTAAATAATTAATACTCTTAAACCTATAAGCATCCATACATGTAGAAGTCTAAAATGAGTTACAGCCTGGCCTATTACTTTATGAAAGATAACCAAGGACAATGTACCGATTGGTCCCCCAGTCGATAAAGCTTGTAATTTAAGTGAGGAGGCTTGTACGCTTTCTCCAATTAATAAACTCCCACCTAAGGATAAAGATAAGAAGGCTACAATTAGTAAAAAGGATAATTGAGGTACTTTTGCTACAGAAAGAACAGTCATGATTGCCCTGCACTCTGGAACCTGGTGTAAAATGGTGGCTACGAACACAGAAATTAATTGGTGTATATCGGTTATACCAAATGTAATATCAGTAATGACATTATGAAAGAATGGTCACTCAATCGTTTTTTCTATATCAATTAATTGTTGTAATAAAATCTTTTCTCCTTCTGAGCTTAGCACGATATTACCTATATACACTTTATTTTTATCACTTACCTTACCAGTGATAGCACAGGGTTTACTTTCACCACATTTTTCGATAATTATTGCTTCATTTTCTATAGACATCTCCACATAACTCTCACTGCCTTTTATCCCTAAGGTTCGTCGTAGTTCACTAGGGAATGTGACACGTCCAAATTTACCCAGACCTTTAATCAGCCCTATTTTTTTCATTTTCTCACTCCTAATTTAAATTATCTTTTTCTTGTTTATTTTCTTTTAATAAAAGTAATATATGAATTTAAACTAATAACAAAGATTTATTAAGCCTCATTTTATGATACAAACTACAGAATTAAACAAAAATCTACATAAAATCAGCCAATAATATCCATTAAATTATTTATATGTAAAAAAGTATTTAAATCCATATATGATAACATTAAATGTTTCTATATATAAATAATGGAGGATACGCACTTCTTACTTATCGAATCATTCACAAAAAATAATTTAGAAAATTTATAATTTTTGTCGTTTTCTGTATGATTATATAGTTCCTATTATAAATTAAAGATACGATTTCGCTGGGGAGAAATGAAAGCGTTTAATAATAGTTTATCTTTTCTTAATTCTACTTCAAGGGATTGAAGATATTTATAAACTAACTACAGAAAAAAATTGCTCTCATTGTATCCTTATTAATGACTTAAAGGAGTGTCACTATCTCTTCAAGTTACGCTGATGTATCAACTCCTTTTGAAGCTAAGCAGACTACGATATCTACTATAATCCTTCCCTTACAAAGAAAGGGAGGAGGATGTAATAGTCTTTCTATAATTACTACAACTTATATGAGAGAGGTTAAAAAAATGAATCATTTACAGCGTAGGATGGGAACTTTTTCTTTAACAATGGTTGGACTAGGTTCAATCATTGGTTCAGGTTGGTTATTCGGGGCATGGAGAGCAGCTCAAATTGCTGGACCTGCTGCTATTATTTCCTGGATTATCGGTATGATTGTTATTTTATTTATCGGACTTTCTTACAGCGAGCTTGGATCTATGTTTCCGGAAGCAGGAGGTATGGTTAAATATACACAATATTCTCACGGATCGTTTCTTGGATTTATTGCTGCTTGGGCAAACTGGATTGCTATTGTATCTGTTATCCCAGTTGAAGCTGTTGCCTCTGTACAATACATGAGTTCTTGGCCCTGGGAATGGGCAAAGTGGACAAGTAGTTTAGTGAAAAATGGCACGCTTACTTTACCTGGATTAGGCATTGCTTCTGTTTTATTACTTATTTATTTCTTACTAAATTATTGGACAGTAAGTCTCTTTTCCAAAGCAAATTCACTCATCACAATCTTTAAGATAGTGATTCCTGGCTTAACAATTGGATCACTTTTATTTGCCGGTTTTCATAGTGGAAATTTTACGTCTGGAGAAGGCATCGCGCCAAATGGTTGGGCAAGCGTACTAACGGCGGTAGCAACGTCCGGTATTGTATTTGCATTTAATGGTTTTCAAAGCCCTATTAATATGGCTGGAGAAGCAAAGAATCCTGGGCGTTCTATTCCATTAGCTGTAGTAGGGTCGATTCTAATTGCTACCGTTATTTATATCTTATTACAGGTTGCGTTTATTGGAGCAGTTGACCCTTCTATGGTTGTTCATGGATGGAGTCACCTTAATTTCAACTCTCCATTTGCTGATTTGGCTATTGCTTTAAGTATTAACTGGCTTGTTATTGTATTGTACGCTGATGCATTTGTTTCTCCTTCTGGAACGGGAATAACCTATACTGCTACCACATCTCGTATGATATACGGTATGGAAAAGAATAAATATTTACCTGGTGTTTTAGGGAAATTGCACCCTATTTATGGTGTGCCACGTCAAGCAATGTTTTTCAATTTAGCCGTATCATTCATTTTCTTATTTCTATTCAGAGGTTGGGGTGTATTAGCTGAAATTATTTCAGTTGCGACATTAATCTCTTATATTACCGGGCCTGTTACAGCCATGACGTTAAGAAGAACGGGGAAAGAGTTGTACAGACCATTACATCTAAAGGGATTAAGTATTATTGCGCCATTAGGTTTTATATTTGCGTCATTAACTCTGTACTGGGCGAGGTGGCCACTTACAGGACAGGTGTTATTCATTATTATGATGGGTCTTCCTATTTACTTTTATTATCAAGCAAAGTTGAAATGGAAGGGGTTCCAGAAGAACTTCCTAGCTGGACTTTGGATGGTTACTTACTTATTATGTATGATGGTTATTTCATATTTAGGAAGTGAAAAGTTTGGTGGAATAAATGTTATTCGATACGGTTGGGACATGCTTATCATTACATGTTTGTCTCTTGCTTTTTATGTTTGGGCTGTAAAGAGTGGATTTAAAACAGAATACCTCAAGGAAGCCACCAAAGTAAATGAAGAAATGAGATTAAGGGAGAGAACAATAAAATCTCAATTAGATAAAGAAAAAGCTGTATAAAAATTGGTTTCTAATACAAGTATTTTATAAGTATGTGGAGATAGTTGTTATGTTGAAAAATAAGGTAGGAAGGTTAAAAACCTTTACGGTAGACTATTCTATATTAAAAAATAATAAAATAATTAATAATTCCATAGTCATGCAATCCATTAATGATCCAGATAAAATTGTAAGGTTAGCTAAATTGGATATATCTACAAAAGAAAGAGTGTTCATTCAAAATGTAAAAATTTTAAGATTTAAGTCCATCCCATCTCATGAACATAATTTAGAATAGAAGAAACTCTTCCAAAAGGGAATTTGCTTACAACAGCAAAAGCTTCTTTTGACGATGTTATTGAGATATTTTACTTGTCTTATTAGATGCCTAGGGCATCTTTTTTCTCTTTTCTCATATGTTCGAGGGCTATAGGAAGAGTCGAATTCCTATCTATCGTAATGCCACGAGAAGTCAAAACATGAAAAGGCCGAAAAGTTTTCTGAAAAACACTGTACATTCTTTCGGTTTCTTGTTTCATTTATATAACAATAGTGAAAGTTGTTATTTTATGGAGGTTTTATATGTCGGATAAAGTGCCATTTTCATTTATAGTAGTTATTGGTTTAATGTTATTTGCTCTATTCTTCGGGGCAGGAAATTTAATTTTCCCACCAATGCTTGGTCAATCAGCAGGAATAAATATTTGGTCAGCTAATGCCGGATTTTTAGTAACCGGAGTTGGTTTACCGTTACTTGGTGTGTTAGCATTTGGTTTTTCGGGGAAAGATGATGTACAGTCACTAGCGAGTCGCGTACACCCTGTGTTTGCTCTTGTGTTTACAACCGTACTTTATTTAGCGATTGGTCCTTTATTTTCCATACCAAGAGCAGGAACCGTTTCTTTTGAGATAGGCGTCAAACCTTTTTTGGCGGAAGATCTAGACCACATACCTTTATTTATTTTCACCATCATCTTTTTTAGCATCACATGCTTTTTCTCACTAAATCCTGTTAAAACTATCAATATTATCGGAAAATTCCTAACGCCTATTAAGTTAACATTTATTGGAATTCTTGTAGTGATGGCTTTTATTCATCCGATTGGGGATTTCCAGGCACCTACGAAGAACTATAAAATTCACTCATTTTTCAAGGGATTTCAGGAAGGTTATTTAACAATGGATGCTCTTGCAGCTTTTGTTTTTGGAATTATTATTATTAATGCTATTAAAGAAAAAGGCGCAAAAACAAAAAAACACATTATGACTATTTGTGCAAAAGCAACAGGAATTGCTGCGATTATCCTAATAACCATTTATACGGCTCTTTCTTACATGGGTGCTTCAAGTGTAGAAAAACTTGGACACTTAGATAACGGAGGTACTGTTTTGGTAAAAGTCTCGAATTATTATTTTGGAGCTTACGGTGGAATATTATTAGGATTAATGATTACTGTAGCTTGTTTAACAACTAGTGTAGGACTTGTTGCTTCTTGTTCTTCATTCTTTCATAAACTATTTCCAAAGGTACCTTATAAAATACTTGCTATTAGTCTATGTGGTTTTAGTGCAATCGTTGCTAACATTGGGTTAACGCAGTTAATTGCTATTTCTATACCTCTATTGACAGCTATTTATCCATTAGCTATTGTATTGATATTCTTAACTTTTTTTCATCCTTTATTTAAAGGAAAAACTGAAGTTTATCAAGGGAGCTTACTTTTGACATTTATTATTAGTCTATTTGATGGATTAAATACGGGTGGTATTCACATTTCATCTATTAATAGTTTCTTTATTAGAGTTCTCCCTATGTACAAATTAGGACTAGGGTGGATTATTCCAGCTATTATTGGGGGATTAATAGGTTTTAGCATAGTACAAGTAAAAATCCTTCTTAATTACAGGTCATCTAGACTGAATAAATAATAAATATTCTGATGTAAAGGTTATATCCATTTGAAAATAGGAGAAAATCATCAAATGAGTGCTTATGTTTGAACATTTTATAAAGACTGTGATATGTTCTACATATACATACTATATATGCAGTAAGAAATGAGGTATTTACATATGAAAAAAGCTGAATTAATCGATGCAGTTGCAACAAAATCAGAACTAACGAAACAAGATACTAAAAAAGCTGTAGATGCATTGTTTGAAAAGATTTCTAATACACTTGCTAATGAAGAAAAAATTCAATTGATTGGATTCGGCACATTTGAAGTACGTGAACGTGCAGCTCGTACCGGGCGTAATCCCCAAACTGGTGAAGAAATGACGATTCCAGCTTCAAAAGTTCCTGCGTTCAAACCCGGAAAAGAATTAAAAGAAGCTCTTAAATAAGTATAGGATGAATACTTTTCAGAAAGCCTCAAGGTTATTCCTTGGAGCTTTCTTTCATTTTTGACATTAAAATAAGCAAAGTTAAACTTGAAAGCTTACTTCGTTGATCCTGACGCTCCATAATCTTTAATCATTAATTTCACATCGTAGTTAATCGGAACTCCACTAAATGTTTGATCCCAATTCTCTTTAACCCTCATCCATACTCTAGGATGCCTAATTCTCAATCGATTTCCGAAACCCGCAACATCGACTTGATATTCTTTTTGCATTTTTTCTAGTACGTTTCTTACCAGATGCTTTACTTTTTTTTCTGAAGTTTTTTGTGCGTTCTGCAAAAATTGATTGTTAAAAGTGCCCCCTGAGGTCATCCAACTTTCAGATAGCCTTCCCACTGATTCAATGTGTACATCAAAAGAGATATTATTTCCTTTCACATGGGGTTGAATGTGACTTTTCATAGACTCTATTTCATATACGATCAGCTGACCGGTATTTTTATCAAAGCTTTTCACTAGCCCGCCTTTCCCTTTTCCTGTGATCCAAGTCAGACCATCCAGTTCTTCCTCATTCAAAAAACCAATCATTTTGTTTGTTTTTCCTTTAATTATACCTGCACCCGCAAATTTGATTTCTCCATTTGCTGATACTACATTTTGCAACAGAAAACTAGACCGTGATTGGATCTGGCTCTCTAGTTTAATAAGCGACATAGGAGGTAAAATTCTCGTTGTTCGATAGGCATTTTCCACCATTGCAGACAAACGAAATGCTGGGATCATTCCTGCTGTTTTTGATTCGAGTGTGTCGCTTGCTATCCCTTTACTAATAAACATCAGACAACTTGGTCTAAAATCATTGTCACGAAGACTTTGATCCACTAATTGTTCCAAACTATACGATCGTGCAAGGGCCTCACCGATAACCATCACTTTCATATGGGGACTAGTTAAAGGAGTATCACTTCTTAAAGATAATTCACGAAGCATTTGAAAAGCAGAATCTCCTGTTTCAGACACATTCACATAAGATTTCTGTTGAGGACCTCCTTGTTTAGTGGTTGAACTTGCCACTTGTGGGGTGATAAGTTGATAGGTTGACGTAATTAGGTTCTTTCTCGCATATCCCCCTCCTTGTTCATCAAATTCTTTTTCAATCATGGACTCCTTCCCCTTATCAAGCGCCACACCTACCCCTAAACTTCTTTCTTCAATTTCATGACTACTCCAGCAGCCCGCCAGAGGAGCGAGCAAAAAAACTGAAAGTAAAACCAATAAGAACTGTACGTGATTAGAGGTTTGTTTCATACTTTCTCCCCTTTACTTTTGAAATGATGAGAAGAAGCAACGGCAAAAAGCCAAATAAAACCAAGGCAGCGTTGCCAACCATATCCCCTACTTTAAATACATCATTGATGTTTTTGGGGATCATGGAAATAAGATAAATAACGGGAAGCACGCCATACATAAATGGATGAATGTTCTTTTGGAAAAGTTGAGATAGTCCTAATGAAGCAGCGTAATGGTTAACAGTAAAAGAAGTAAACATTTGCATAATCCATACCACCAGCAACAAGGAATCAAAGCGTTCAAATATTAACCCAGTTAATTCATAACTTCTTATTAAATCAAGCGTAGGCCACGTTCTCGTAACCACTCCATCCACTGAGAACGCTCCGATCACCATTACAACAGTAATCACATAAATAAATAAAGGAATAGTAATTCCAACTAGTACAGCTTTTCCTGCTTTGTGTGGTTCTTTCATAAACGCTAAAATGATTAACATGATTTCAGGACCCGTGAATGCAAGAGCAGTTGTTTTTATGCCTTTTAGCACCGGTGTGACACCTGAACCTAATACTGGGCGCAGATTGTCTACTTCAAATATTTTGATACTCATAAAGGCAACAAGTAAAAAAAGAATAACCGTAATAGGTAATATAATCTCAAATAGACGAGCAATTGGATTTATCCCTCCTCTGATTAGGTAGAGACTTGCCCACATAAAGGGCATAATAATAGCCCATTTAGGGGTTCCTTCCAGCAATAGATATCCTGTTACTTCTGCCAATGAACGAGCATGAAACCCACCAAGTACTAAAAAATAACCTATTATGAAGAAACTAAATAACTTGCCCATCCATTTCCCTACAATTTCTTGGCTGTATTGATAAAAGGTTTTTTCAGGGAAGTGTTGACTTAATTTCACCATAATTACTCCTGCTATCATGGCAATTATTCCGCCTAAAATAACACTTAACCAAACATCTGGTGTTTTTACTTGTTCCGCAACTGTTCGGGGCAAGGTAAGAATTCCTGTTCCAAGTATAAAATTGATAACAACCACAGTTGCTTGAGGTGTCGTAATACGATCGTTTGAATTGATCATTACCCACAGTTCACTTCCTTTCATCATAAGCTACCCTTTTCGTAAGGCTGTTTCAATTGGGATTCTGCTGAAGAATCAGTCATCAATGATGACAAAATATGTTTATCAATAAGATCTTTATCTGATAGTCCTTCAACTAAGACAATGATGCTCGAATGCCGGTACGTCCTATAATAAACTCCCTAAAATGAACGTCAGAGTTATGACCAATTTCTTTTCTAACTTCCTTTACATTTGAATTGAAATCACGTGTAAATGGATTAGCTAAATTTTTAGATACAGATTCTTGTTTGTTTTCATTTTCATCACTCTTCCTCTGAAGTACGAGTCCAATTAAACAATCTGGAGATTATATATGGGATGAAAAATGCCATTAACGCTTGCACAAAAACTTGCCACTCTGGAAGATAGGAAACCATTGATTTCCACATACTAATCACCCTATTTATCTTTATATTAAGGAGGGTCTAGACACAAACACCCTTAAAATATCGTTATTTACTCCATGGGAAATTCTTTTATTTACCAGGTAGTATTATTCTTCTCTTTATTTCTTATGCAAAGGGAAGTTAATCTGATTTGAATATAGGAGAAATTTATGAAAAGAAGCCTTTGCTCATGTTGAGCAAAGGCTTCTTTTGACGAGTTTCTTCTATATTATATTGTTTTTATTAAGATACAGATTTTAATTTCTCTGTTAAATGTAAAAAAGCTTCTTTATCTTTATTCTTTAAGGAATGATCAATTTCCTCGAGGATTTTACTTCTTTTGAAGTCATTCATCATTTCGTCCAAAAACAATTCAGCCAACATTTCATCACGTAAATTTGGATCAACTCGCTCCATTCCGTTAAGTACATTATTTTCCATAAAACGTCAACCCCTTTATCTTTTCTCTTTTGCAAACAGTATTCCCTTTTGCCGTTTTTTTATGCAAGGTTGATAGATGAAGTGAGATATAGAGTAATATGCATGATTACGTTCCTATATTCCTTTTAGATATTTTTCATATTTCTTCAATTAGAAAAAAAAAGATATGACCACATAATTAATAACTAATTGATTAATGAGAAATAATGGTGATTAACAATTAATTTTATTTATTAGAGAAAGGATAAAAATTAGCTTTTAAAGATTAATGTTTTATTAATTACACTTATTTACGGAAAATAGAGACTTTTGCCTTTTATCATATACCAATCTATCTTCTACTTTCCTTTTAGAAAATCGATTTATTCCTTCTAACTTCAACATAAAATTCAAAAACACTTAATGTTTATATATTTTTAGTGAAATATTTTCAACTTTAAATACATAATCATTGTATTTTATACAAAGAAGTAAATGTATAAACTAACTTATAAAAATAATAGTTTTATTATTTACTCAAAATGACGACAAATATGGAGTTTTTCTACAATGTGTGTAATAGTTAAATCTACTTTTATTAAAATACGTTAACTATTACTCTTATTGATAACATTAAATTATATTTATCTAAAATAATATTGTGTCTTTCATTTTTTATCATTTACAATAGAACTTTATCTCTTATATGTATAAATAGAAAAACATTATATTTGTCGTCATAAAGAGTAAATAGTGAAACCTAAACGATATAATAAATACTTTACTATTTACTTACCTAATTAAGAAACATAGACAAGGTTATTTGTACCAAAAAATAATTACAATATTTATTTTTAAAGGCATATGTATATGAATCTACAAATCTGGCCAAACTAATAACGTATTCCCCCTATTCCAATAAATTTGAAAATCCTTTGCTTATATGAGCAAAGGGTTCTTTTTTTATGTAGATATTTCTCAAGGTGCAAACCCTTGAAAACTAACAGCAAGATAGATACCAAACGAAAGAGCACATAAGGAAACAAAATGTAATGTTAAGAAAGGGATTTTCTGTTTACCTTTGATAAAGAAAGAATAAATAAACCCGAGGATTGTAACTATAGTTAAAATAGGGACAGTAACCTTAATTAAGGTACCAAAAACGCTTGTTGTAACAACTGATAAAAGAAACAAACCAATTATAGCTACATACAAGATTATTGAAGTAACTAAAGAGGCTATTGACACCTTTAAAGCATTTTTAAAGAATTTCTCCATCTAGTTTCCTCCTAATAAATTTTATAGAAAAAAAAGAAGCAAGCATGCTGCACTCGCTTCTTTTAAGTTTCACCAAAATTCATTGCAAAAAATAGCATACCTAACATAATAAGTAGTGGAATTACAACAAAAGAGGTCAAACTAAAATATTTCATTAAACCTTTTTCATGTTTTCCAAAAGCTATTACTCCACATAAAAAGCCCATAAGGTAAATGACAATTCCTATATAAAGAATATTTGAGCTATATATTGGTGTGAAATATTGTCCTACCCCAATAACAATTCCAAGCAACGATAACCACAGTGAATATTGACTAAAACGTGTTTTCAATTTGGTCCCCCAAAAACTAAATATATGGTTAATGATACCATTTATTTATCTGTCAGTTAACATAAAACGAATTTTCTCCGTTTCTAGTCCCTAAAATTCAATATTTATCTACTACTGCTCCTACACTAGCTGCTTTAACATATGGCTTATTTCGCAAGGAAAGTAGTTCTTCTTTTGTTCCTGTAACAACTACGCCTATAATCAATCCATTTTCCTGTCTATTTTTTAGGTTTTTCGCTTCTCCTGGATCTGTTTTTTTGAGCTCATTCAAAAAGTCTGCTTCTGTTTTAACTTTAGTGGTCGTTAGTTTTGCTCCTAGTTGTGGGGATGGTTTAGAAATACCTAATAACCATCGGCCATTTTCTGGCTCACCTCTGTAACCAGTAGATTTTGCATAATTATCTACCCAATACCACGTTTGGTGAGCAGATGTAGGCAGCATCTTTTGTACTTCTTTTAATGTGTAATTTTTATTAAAAGATATGGCCATCTCCATGTATTTGTCATTTGGATAATCTTTAATCATTCCAAAGTCATTAGCATACATCTTATATTTGTATTTTGGTACGTAAAATAGCATCTCACGTTGCCCATTAGGAATATGATAAACTGTCGTGTCATTGACAATTGTACTACTCGTGGAAAATGATGCATTCAAGTTGCCAAGTAAATCATACGTTATATCTTCTGCACCCCAAGGTATCACTTTGTCTTCAATTACTTTAAATACTTCACTTTTAATAGTCCCCTTTAAAACTCCAATTGAAATGGTATCAGTGTTAGTGTATGTGTTTGGTGACATCATCACCTGATTTTCAGTAATTATCCGATCAGCAATCTTGTCTCCTTTTGAGGCAATAAAATAATTATTTCCTTTGACAAATAAAACAATAACAAAGCTAACTACGAGTGCGGAGATAAAAACTGTTCGTAAAATTGCTCTATACTTTGCTTTTTTAAGCGTTCTATGTAAAGACTTTTCATCAAAAATAGAATCTAACTCATCATTCGTTTTCTTCATTACATTCTCTCCTATACATCTCTTTAAATGTTTTTCTAGCACGAGCTAAATACGTTTTCACAACTTCAGGTTTCATATCTACATATTCCGCAATTTGTTTATAAGACCACTCTAGCTCGTACTTTAAAAGAAGTAGTTGCTTAAAGGTGGGAGACACCTTTTGGAGTATGCTTCTTACTAGAAGCTGATTTTCTTGTACAATCATCATCTCTTCAATTAATCGTTCATTGGTAATAAGGTAATCTTCTACTATCACGTACTGAGATTTTTTGTTCTTTCGACAGTAATCGTAATATAAGTTTATAGCTACTTTAAAAAGCCATGATTTATATTTATCGGTATCAATCGATTCAAGATGAAGAAGTAGTTTACAAACAGCTTCTTGGACAATATCTTTAGCTGTTTCTTGATTTGCACCTTGTTTGATTAAGTATAAATAAAGTTGATTCATGACATTCTTTAATTGATCGTTTGATAACCGATTTTTCAAGTGTTTTTCCTCCTTCCTGTCTTATAACGTATTAACAACGAAAAAGTATACAATGATTTCATATTTTTCTATAAAAAAGAAAAAAGTAGTTGCTTTTTAAGCAATTACTTTCTCAAAAAAAATCAATCCAGTTAACATAAAACTTATTATAAGAACCAAAAGCCCTTAGAATTAATGATTCTAAGGGCTTTTGATATATGTGAGTTTGAAAACCAAGAATGTTTAAATATCTATTTGTATAATCACTTATCCTTCTTTAGTTATTGATTTCTGTTTTAAAATTGCTTGATTTCTTATAAATACAATAATGCTTAAAATAAGAACTACTAAAGGGATTAGAGCCATTAATCCTTGTCCCGCATTAAAAAGAGTGAATATCGCACCTATCATGATTAGCCCTAATCCTCCAGAAGCAGCTACTGCAAGTTTTGGCTTCCAATAACCAATAAATAGTCCAAGTGCACCCAAGACTTCAAGAATACCAATAGTATACATAAATCCTAGCGAAAAATTGTAGACCTTTGTAAATTCCTGTACCACCGTATTATTACCTGTTAATTTCATAATTCCAGATAATAAAAAGTCAATAACTAATAGTCCCTGGATAATTCTTGTAAACCACTTCATAACAAACACCTCCTATAATATTCTTTGTTAAAGTTTCTTTGAAAATATATGCTAGATGATTTGTATGTATGTTGCAGACGTTTTTTATTTAAATAAGGAAGGAAGGGACAGATTCAATTAGTCCCTTCCCATCAATTTAATCCATTTCTCTAGAAAAAATGATTTCAAAATATGCGGCAGTACCATACGAAGCAGTGCCAGGAGCGAATATTTGAACTAATTCCCATCCATCCTTTGCAGCCTCATGAATAATCTCGTGATAATCCTCTTTAGGATCACGCGAGAAGGATTTTAGTTCAATTTTTTCAAAACGATATTCTTTCATATTCTAGACCCCCTTTTCTAATAACTACGGTTAAAATTGGAAAAAGTTTCAAAGGATGATGAATTTGACTCCTTTTAATTGGAGGATAACCGTGAAGTACAGGGAAGCACAGGCTGAGTTTCAAAAAGTATTTGACCATCAACAAACAGTTAGTGTTCCAAAGTTAAAGCCGTTGTTCGAGTCATTAAATATATCCGTAAAGAAACCATTAGGAGATTCGAATAAAGAAATATCGTACTTAAAAGGTGAAATATCTAAGTTGAAGAAGAAAAATAAGCTATTAAGGGAGGGGAAGGGGACCTTTTGATAATAAGTATGAGGAAAAAATTTCAATACAAGAGACTGTTAGAAGACAAAAGGTTTCGACAAACCCTTTGTTATAAGTTGGTGATTGTAATGTATATTAAACCCACTATAATATATAAAACTATGAAACTTACAAGACATCCAAATGATCGTTTATTCTTAGTTCGTCTATTCATTATGTTACTCCTTGTGCTATGTACTAAATATTACATTATATACGAATATATGGAATAGTTGCAAGAAAACTAAAAGATTGTCTTATTAGTCTATTAATATAAAATATTCAAATTGTACGCTGTGAAAAAATATTATTGCGGTAGCTCATTTAGAAAAGAACTAATTAAATCGCTAAAGCCAAAAAAAAGGCTGTTGAGGGAGAGATAACAATGGAAATCATGGTTGGTCAAAATTATAAAATCACATCGGATGCACTTAACATCATCTTAAATAAAAAGTATCTCAAAAAGGATAAGCAAGGCAATGTAACAACGGAAGGGGGTTTCAAACAAATCGGTTATTACACCACTCTTGATGGAGCTTTTAACGCTCTCATAGAGAAAGAAATCAAGAGGAGTGATGCAATTAGTCTAGATGAGTTGAAAAAACATGTAGAAAGCATAAAAGAAGGTATCTTTGAGGGTTTGAAGTCGGTGAAGGTTGAAAGTGCGGTAAATGTGTAAAAGGCGGTCTTATTGCTCACAGTTTAATGGGAGATCCTAACGCTTCGATTCCAACACCACAGTCACACTTGTGACTTATAACGACTTAGCTTTCGGTTGCTCTCATGTAGGGATAAATAAAAAAGACGCTCTGCCAGGAGCATCTGTGTGATAAAAAAGAATTTGTTACAAGGTAGTCTCATTATACACTACCACTTGTGAAATTGAACTAGGAATCTCTTCCCAGTAAACCTAATGCAAAAGACTTAGCCACATCCTTTAACACGTTTGTTTCTTTTTTCTTCTCCATATTCTTCCCTTCTATAATCTATAGGAATTAACTGTATGAAAGCTCCATGCACACTGTCTATATTAGTATATCCTTCAAAAAATTAGTGTATATTATATACACTCTTATTTAACATAATCACAGTTACAGGAACCAAAAATCCCTTTAAATAAACAAAAATATTTTCTTCTAATGTAAAAATATATAGTTTTTATTTGTTAAACAAATGAAGGGGAGTGGTTGAATGAAAAAGGAAAATAACTATATATAAGAGAATGTATGTCAGTGGAAAGAAAATAGATTTATGACATTTTCAACAAGGCATCTTTACATAATTTTGATTTTTCTTGTGAATAGATCGGGAATTTTTTATAAAGGGGATGGAAATCATGTTTCACGCGAAGGATGTTTTAGCCGATCAGCTGTTAGCAAATGCTAATGACCCTAGCTGGTACCAGCCATTTTCAGCTTCAATTGAAAACTTGTCAGAAGAAGAAGCTTTTTGGAAGCCTAACAAGGATAGTAATAGTATAGCTGAGGTTGTGCAACATCTACTTTACTGGAATGAAACATGGCAAACTAGGTATCAAAAGTCTCATGTCAATGCAGTACCTTCTATAGGAAATAATAATAAAAGCTTTATAATTGCCGAAAATCAAACATTTGATCATTTAAAAGATCGACTATTAGAAGTACTGTTACAATGGCAAGAGTTATTAACTGAGGAAAAAGTCGAAAGAGATGTAAATGGTTTTTCTGCACATGTGAAGTGGTGGGAGGTACTTGGAAATTTAACTACTCATAACGCATATCACATTGGTCAAATCATTTATATTCGGAAACTACAAAAAAGTTGGAAAGAAAATAGTGGTGAAGAGGATTAATCGAAGTCGATAATTGATGTCTCTGAATGAAATGGAGCATAAAGTTCTCCTTTCTTATGTAGAACGTATTATTTAGCAAAAGCTCGAAATGTTAATAAATCAACGATGTATAAATGATAAATTTAGGCGAGCCCTTATGCATCAAGGGCTCGTTTGCTTGCTTAGTTCCGTAAAGAGACATTATGTTATGTTTACATAATGTCTCTTTACGGAACCCAAGTCCTAGAGTAATTAACCTAGTTCTTTTTCTTGCTGTTTTAGTACCTTACTTTCGAATTCTAATTGCCTCATTCTTCTTTGAAGTTCTAAATTATTCAATTCTTTCTCTAACTCTGAAGATAACTTGATTCTTTGCTTAGCATTCTCCATTAATTCTCTAGTAATTGTTAGTCTTTTTTCGTTTTTATCAAATTGATCTTTTAGATTCATATTAACAGCCCCTTCCCCATGACTTGCTATGTTCGACACTAAAGGACAAAAAATCTTTAAAACAGATGGATATTAGCCGCCTACTAAGCATAGGAGTTCTGATGTGAAAAATTCTCCTTTGTCTACACTTAAAGTAAATAGTAAAATTAATGATTTTACTATTTACTTTATCATTTACTTAACATAACGACTGTTCTCGGAAATAATACACGAAAAGGCTCTTTATGGAAAAATAAATAAGTACCTTGATAAAACAGGGGTGCTTTTACGTATTTATTTCTTCTTTACCATAAAGTAGTTCTTTCTTTAACGTGTCAAAGTCTCTTTTAGCTACTTTTTCAATCCTATCAAATAATTCATCACCTTTGATTAATCCTTTTTCTTCTAGTATTTCTTCTAACGCTTTAAATCTTACTCTAGATAAAACAACCTCATCTACGGCATTAACCATCAACTTCTGATCTTTTGTAAGTTCTTTTTCTTTGGCTGGTTCTTGTTGTAACTTAATTCTAAATACGACTTTTGTGTCATCGGATATCTCTGCTGCTTGATAAAAAGTACTGTGTGAAATATTTTTCATTTTAAGTTTCTCATTTGTATCAACAATAGTAAGTTCAAAATCGGGGCTCTCGAAAAATAAGTCATATAAGTTATAATCTTTTTTTCCTATAACCGAAAATGCAAAACCAATCCTTTTTAGCTGCTCACCTGTAGTGGAATGTGTAATTGTTTTTTCTTCGAAATTTTCAATGTTAAATTCAACATTATTGATAATTAATTGTTTCAATTCAACCACCTCTTTATCTATATTAATACGACGAGTCTTAAAAGATTCCCTGTTTTCTCAAAATAAAAAAGGAAACTGATGGATCAGTATCCTTAAAAGATTATTTAATTAAATCTTCCTACCGTTGGTTTTCGATATTCTCTAATTGAGAAATAAGTCAATGTCTCTAATCTCCCAGACACTTTTGTAGTTCTTTTACTGGTTAATATTTCTTTAAATTCAAACCAACCTTCATGGCTTGAAATTTCTTGTTTTAAAACGTCCTCATTCTCCATCTTAATAATATCAGATTTAGAGCTACCACCTATAAAAAAATCACCTGCTTTTCGTAAGTGCTTGCCACTGATGACACGTCATGGAATCAAAAAGCTCTAAACCTTATAGTGTTGCTTATTTCTTAAATCAGTATTTCTATCAAAATAAAAAGCACCCCAATTAATAGATGCCTATCTTTATTATTCTTATTTTTCTTCTGTAACCATAAACTGTACCACATTATTTAAATTGATGTGCACTAGCTCTTTTTCATTCGAAATGAATCTTTCATATTTTGTTATATGACTGATGACTTCTTTCTTTGATGTGGCTTCAAATTTTAATTCCTTTGTCCTGCCATTTATAAATTCAAAAATAACTTTAAATTTAAGCATAGGTGTAGCACCTCTTTATCTACTTATTATTCTTGTTTCATTAATTCTTCTTCAAAGAAAAAAGTACTTGGATATTTATTGACCGTATAAGAGTATCTTTTCATGTTTTTTACATAATGACTTTTTAAGATTGTCACTAATTCATTCGATACTCTTATGTTTACTATTTCTCCATTAGTAAATAGTTTTACGCTCATAGCCCTCATCCTCTCTCGTATCAGAAATAATAAAATTTATCTTAAGACATAATTAAAATCTCCTAAGATTCTTTATTTTTACCCAGTTCTTTTGCCTGATATTTTTTTAGTTCTCCACAATCATAAGGATTAACAATTAAAGTTGCCGTGTGATTCTTATAATGGAGCTGAGAAAGGCTTACATCAATTCGTATAGGTTTTCTGGTATATGTGTTAAAAAAGTAAGCAACCTTTCTTCGGTAGTTGGTTCACGAAGGGATAGTTGTATTTTGACACCTTACGGTGTGATAAACCTCAATACCTAATAATGAAGTACATAGTCATAAAACAGTAAGGGATTATTTTCTATACTTTTTTTCACGCCATACTGTTTCTTTTCTGCCTCTACTTCTCTTATGCTCCGTTTTTGCCTTTTCATTACGAAGTGGTGCCACTTCAGTTAATTGGACAGGAGCCATATTGGATTCTTTTGTTAAGAGCTTTAAAGTGGCTGACAATAAAGTAACAGAATCCACTTCTTCTAATAACTTTTCCGCCACATGTTTATATTCCCCGAACTCTTTCTTGTCGATGGTGTTCAAAACGCGGTGTATAATTGCTTCCTGATTTCCTGCCATTACTTCACTAGAAGTAGGAGGTGATTGTCTAGACATTCTTGTTTTTGTGACATCTTCAATCACTTTTAAGTGATTACGTTCTCTCGAGGTTATAAATGTAACCGCCAATCCCTTAGTACCTGCCCGTCCTGTTCGACCAATACGATGAACATAGCTTTCAGGATCCTGAGGAATATCAAAGTTATAGACATGACTAACACCTGTAATATCAAGTCCTCTTGCTGCAACGTCGGTTGCGACCATAATCTCAATCGTATGCTCCTTGAATTGACGAATCACATCGGCACGTTTTGATTGGGTAAGGTCTCCATGAATGCCTTCTGCTGCATACCCACGTTTTTTTAGCCCTTCGGCAAGTTCATCCACACGTTTTTTTGTTCGTCCAAACACAATAGCAAGATCTGGTGCTTGAAGATCTACAAGATTACAAAGAACATCAAACTTTCGATTCTCTGGAATTTCCACATAACGTTGCTCAATATTCTTTACTGTTAACTCCTTCGCTTTTACTCTCACGAGTTCAGGATTGTTCATAAATTTCTGCGCCAAACCTTGTACTTGCTTGGACATGGTTGCTGAAAATAGTAAGGTTTGATGGGGAGAAGAAATCCCACCAAGGATTGTTTGGATATCTTCAATAAAGCCCATATTTAACATCTCATCTGCTTCATCCAGAACAGCAGTACGAATATGATTTAAACGAATCGTCCTTCTTTTCATATGGTCCATAAGACGTCCAGGGGTTGCCGAGATAATATGCGGTCTGTTCTTAAGGGCCTTGATTTGACGATTAATGTCCTGCCCCCCATAAATGGGTAACGTTTTAACTCCTTTTACCTGCCCAATTCGATTTAATTCCTCAGCTACTTGAATCGCCAGTTCACGCGTCGGCGCTAGAACGATTCCCTGAATCGCTTCTTCATCAAGCTCAACTCGCTCAATAAGGGGTATACCAAAAGCTGTTGTCTTTCCAGTCCCTGTTTGAGCTTGTCCAATTAGATCTTTACCCGTCATAGCTATTGGAATAGCTTCAGCCTGAATTGGCGTAGCCTCTTCAAAACCCAAGTTATGAATGGCCTTTTCAATGTCCTTACTTAAGTGAAAATCAGAAAAATTTTTCAACTGTTTCGTGCTCCTTCTTTTACTCAAATTCAAGAACGAGCAAAGCACTCTTCAAAAAGAGCTGTTGCTTTTTCATCCCTGCGTATTAATAAATCAATGTTACTATCAACGAACATCTTGTTCTAACGTATCCGTACAAGGCGAATTCATGCCTTATTTTATCCACGCCTAAGTGTATTTATAATTTCTTATAGTACCTATAAAAAGTGGTTTAATTTAGAAAGATAGGGGTCCTGATATTTCTTTTTTAAAAGGTATACTATTTAGGAGGAGGGATGATGTAGTTAAGTATTATAACCATAGGAAGAAAAATCAAGAGCCCTTACCTAAAGAACGAACAGAAATTTGGGAATGTCAATCAGAAGAGTGTAATGGTTAGATGAGAAAAAAATTTCTCTTATCAAAATCATCAAAAGTGTCCTTTGTGTGTCCATAAAATGAGAGCTCGAGAACGGTTTTTAGATGAGTCCCCTAATCCCCATCAAAAATAATTCATACCCCACATTTTTGTGTGAATTACCAAAAACTTCTGATTTTTTTAACTACAATTAAACTTCTTAACAAATTGGTATACCTTATTTTCTTTATGTTTCCAGTGTATGTTTTAACTAGTCTAAACCTTGTACCGTTCGTTTTTCTATTATGCCGAGATTTTAAAAGTAGATAGGGATCCTTTATCAGAGTTCGTTCTCCAATTTTTAAACTTATTTTCCAAGTAATCCTTTTAAAAATCACGTCTTCTTAAGTTATTGAACAAAAACCTGTTTTTTTTAGCTAGTGGAATCAAAAGTAAAAAAAGACTCCCAGGTGGAGTCTTTTTTACTCATTTTGATTATGCTACTTTATGAACGTTAGCAGCTTGTGCTCCACGTTGCCCTTGTTCGATATCAAACGTTACTTTTTGACCTTCGTCTAATGATTTAAAGCCTTCACTTTGAATAGAGCTGAAATGTACGAATACATCGTCTCCGCCTTCAACTTCTATAAAACCGAACCCTTTGTCCGCATTAAACCATTTCACTGTACCTTGTTCCATAATATTGCCTCCTGGTGTGGAATATTCCACACTTGTATTACTACCCTTGTCCAAACATACTATCTTAAGATGAAAATTTCTATGGAAGAGATTTCTCTTCTCTTAATCCTACACCGAACAAAAATAATTAACTTAATTGTAACATATAAAACCGAATATAGCAAATACAGGAAAAATGGCCCTTTCAAGTGTGGAAATTCTATTGTAAAAAGATTAATTTAAGATCTACTAGTAGTACATAAATTCAATTGACTTTCACCATTTGTGCACCTATGTAGATTACATACAAAAGAGTAAGCGTATTAAGAAACCTGATGTTTTGTGTAGATGAAATTTTTTATAAAATTGATATCTTGGGTATAATACCGGGTATATACGTGATAGAGGGGGAGGATTATTTGAGACTGAAGGATGGAGATTTTTATACAGATAGTAGAAACGATAAGGTATAAAGGTTAAATGAAGATGACAAGGGCAGCTGGTATGTGAGTACATATGAAGATGAAGGTAATGATAAACTGTCTAGAACATCGGGGCGTGAGATGATGAAATTGTTAAAGAGTTTTTATACCAAAATGAACGACAGTTGAACATTCATAGCTCTGAAAAACTACCATCCTTAGTCATCATAGGGGAGGTAGTTTTTTGTTCGCATTATATTTAAAAAGTAGTGGCTCAAAGTCTGTTGGAAAGGTACACATTTATGAGCACTTTTAAATAGTTGTAACTAAAATAATGCTAATACTTTAATGAAAATGAATTTTTCTTCACACCCTTTTCCTTTCATTAAGAAAATACATACACACATGTATGACAGTTGTCATACTAGTTACTTGACGTTTATATCTTTCATTACCAGGTACTATGCTCTACTATAAAGACAAAGAAGAGCTGAATATTAAACACGGTAAAGATGTAAGGAGGAACACATGAGTAAACAAAAAACGACTGAATTAAGAAAAAATGTAGCACCTTTTGAAAAATCCAATACGAAATCGAGTATAAAGCAATTGATAAACACATTCCTTCCTTTTTTACTACTTTGGTTTCTAGCTTATAAAAGTTTATCCGTTTCTTATTGGCTAACACTGCCAATAGCTATTTTTACAGCTGGGTTCGTCGTCCGAATCTTCATTATTTTCCATGATTGTTGTCATCAATCATTTTTCAAAAGCCGAAAAGCGAATAATATCCTTGGTACAATCAGTGGGGTTATCACCATGTTTCCTTATGAACAGTGGAAACGAAGCCATTCCATTCATCATGCTACGAGTAGCAACTTAGATAAACGAGGAACTGGTGATGTGTGGGTCATGACAGTTGATGAGTATGTTGCAGCTTCCTACTGGGGCCGGTTAGCATACCGAGTTTACCGCAATCCAATTGTTATGTTTGGATTAGGTCCGATTTATCTTTTCTTCGTTTCTAACCGATTGAATCGAAAAGACGCGAAACGAAGGGAACGTTTGAACACATATTTAACCAATTTCTCAATTGTTGCGGTGTATGCACTTTTATGTTGGGGTATTGGTTGGCAAGCTTTTCTGCTCGTTCAAGCTCCTATCCTTTTTGTAGCAGGATCACTTGGAATTTGGCTATTTTACGTACAGCATCAATTTGAGGATTCCTACTTTGAAAACGAAAAGGAGTGGGATTACGTGAAGGCTGCGGTTGATGGTAGCTCCTATTACAAGCTCCCTAAAGTTTTACAATGGGTAACAGGTAATATTGGTTTCCATCATGTACATCATTTGGCTCCAAGAGTTCCCAACTATAATTTAGAAAAGGCGCATGAGTCTACGCCACCATTACAGAAAGCAACAACCATTACACTAAGCACAAGCTTGAAGTCTCTTCGTTTTCGACTTTTAGATCAAAAAAATAAACGTTTTGTAAGCTTCAAAGAAATTAAGCATCTACTAGACAATAAAAAATCGCGTGTGAATTTGAATAACAAAAGACCAAACCTCGATAAAAATTGAATATCCATACGATAAAATCATTCAATTTTAATAAAAAAATACCTGGATTAGCTGAACTATAACCCGAATAAGGGTCACTACATAAAAAGTGTCCCTTATTCGGGCTTTTTCACTTGAGCACTTTGTCAGATTTTCTTACTATTAAATCATTTCTTTTCGTCTTTTAGTATCATCACTCATGAAGTTCTGGTTTTTGTACCAAGAGTGGAGGAGATAGTTGGAAAAATAACGAGATATTGGTATTATAACTATTGTTTTTGCAAAAGACCCTGAAGGGAATCTTATCGAAATTCAAAATTGGAGAAAATAAATAGGATATACTTATTTTGTACGGGAACCATTGTAAATAGTGAAGTTGTTTTATTACCTAAAATTGCCTAGATAAGGTATAGTTAAAGCGATCCAATACAAAAGAAAGAAGTGCTAACATGCGTAAGCATACAAAATCATTTGAAGATCTAGTAAAAGAGAATAAAGAAGAATTGCTTAAAGATAAACAAGCAATTGAAAAACTTGAAAAACTTATAGAAAAACGCCATGAAAATATAAAGCTAGCTTAACACAGCTAGCTTTATTTGTAGTTTATAGAGCTAGTTAACATAAAGCGAATTCTCAAAATTAAAGAATTAATTAAAATGACTTTTACTACCTTGGGAACAATCTAATTATCTTAAAAAACTAATTATGTAGCCATTATTTTAAATGTTAAAATAATGAAAATTACCTTTTTAGATAAGGAAAGATCGGAGGCCAAAATTTAATGAATAATTTGCACTTTCTAGGAGAAAAAATCGGAGAAAAAAAGTATGAAATTGCGCATAAAGTACATACAAATAGAATGGTAGACCTTAAACAAACAAGAAATTACAATCTTACAAATGAAAAAATTATTGAAATGAGAGCAAACTTCATCAACTATTTTGGAGAAGCTATTATGTTAAAACACGATCAAAAAATAATTTTTGATCAAATAGTAAAATGGGGAAAAGAGTCAGGAGAATTGGCATCAAATCTAGGTATTTCTCTGAGCGAGGCTTTAGAAGATACGACCTATTACCGAAAATTCATATGGGAAGTACTTAAAGAAGAAATAAAAAAGCACAACATGTCAATAGACATGGTATTTGAATTAAGCTCAATTATTGACCCTTTATTAGATAAAGCTGTTTATGCTTTTAGTTTGACTTATGTTAAATTCCATCATGAAACATTAAAAAAAGCAAAGAGTGCCTTCCTTGAATTATCTGTACCTATGGTCCCTATCACAAAAGGAATTGCCATACTCCCTCTAATTGGAGAGGTAGATACGGAAAGAGCTACTCTCTTACTAGACGAAACGTTGAAGAAAGCAAATGAATTGAAATTATCTCATCTTCTATTTGATCTCTCTGGTGTTATGATTGTGGACACTATGGTTGCCCATCAAATTTTTAAAATCATTGAGGCATTAGATTTACTTGGGGTAAAAACAATGTTA
This sequence comes from Priestia sp. FSL P4-0332, assembly GCF_038005845.1. NCBI lineage: Bacteria > Bacillati > Bacillota > Bacilli > Caryophanales > Bacillaceae > Priestia > Priestia sp. FSL P4-0332. The sequence goes on along the minus strand of NZ_JBBOUA010000003.1, from coordinate 120,943 downwards.
ATTGGTATCCGCCCTGAAGTTGCTCAGACCATGATACAACTTGGAATTGATTTTAGTAAAATAACTGTAAAATCAAACCTCGAACAAGCACTTCTTAGTTTAAATTTAACTATAGATACTTTAGAATAAATATTCTCACCTAATAGTGTATGAATTGAATTCTATTTATCTTCAAAAAACTACTTAACATAAGACTATTTCTAGGCACAAAAAGCCTTATATCTTACTATAAGGCTTTTCTGAATACTGATTTATTTTTTCAAAAACAATTCTAATTTCATAAATTCATTTTCATTTCTGTGTGTAGAGTAAACTTCCCTAGTCCTCCTACATCTGGTAGAGTTCTAGATATTCTTTTAATGTTTGCTGTAACGTCCCTTTTGTTTCTGCCCTTTCTTCAAAGGAGATTCCTGAGTGAATCATTGTCCGCACCAGGTCCGCACGTAAACCTGTAAGAATAGCCTTACATCCCATCATTGAAATTCCAGTTAATATCTTTTGAAAATGATCAATGACATGCATCTCCATGTTAGCAATTCCAGAAAGATCTATAATTAATGTTTGAATCTTTAAATCTGATATGCCTGTCAGTACTTTCTCCTCAATCGTTTGGATACGATATGTATCCACCATTCCTGTCAACGGTAATACAGCTACAGATTGGCTAAGGGGTATAATAGGCACCGATAGATGTTCCACTAAGTCCCTCTGGGAGGCAATTAATTCATCTTTATATTTGGAATAACTAATTAGAAAAGTGTTAAGAAATTGATCAATCTTATCATTAATACGCTTCTCTAAGGCATAAAATTCTTCACGGCTATTAAAATGGTTATTTATTCGATCATATTGATAGATAAAATGCCACAATGTTCGCCTAATGGCCTGTACCCATTCTAGTTTGAAGGCAAGAGTTAAGGCGTGCTTCGCCCAGGCTACGCCTTCTTGCTGAGCGAAAGTAATGAGTTGTTCCTCTTTTTGCTCCACGACATATAGAGATAACTTTTGAGCATTTTTTAAAAGATCAATATTTCCAGTTTCTAAAATGTCATTAATCTTAGAGGCAACGTTAACCGCCTCTGATAAAAGTTTATCCTGAAAATTCTGTTTGTTGTCTCTAATAAAATCAGTCATTTTCTCTCTCTGATTATAAATAATATCCATTTTAAATCCCCCTTATTTTTTTGATTATAGTTAGCTTTAAATAATCAATATCCCAAAGTGAAATGTCATTTTTTCATTGTCTATAAAGAAAAGTCTTCCTTGTACTATCCCCAATAGATATGGCTTTGGATAAGAAATGCTAATACTTTTATAACCAATTGGTAAATCTTGAACATGCCCATGGTAGTGACACTTCTTTCACCATGATAAAGGGTCAATGGAGGTTATTTTCACTGGCTGATATCCATTCAGATAGTTCATCAAAAATGTTCTGCACTTGTTCTTTATTTAACGTGTTAACATTCTCCCATGCATTAGAAATATAAACCTCTAGATGATCAGGATAGGAAATGGATTCAGTAATAAGGGATTTATAAAATAAAGGATTACCGCCTTTATCTACTTCACCCTTACATCTATAGTTTTCAAACGTCCAACCCCCTTCTGTTTTTTTAAAATGATAAAGGTCCTTAAGTCCCCACCGAGGGCTGTAAATTCGCATTTTGAATCTAGATGCACTACTCAATTTCAGATACCTCCTACCTCCTTAAAAATATCATTTTTAAATGAGACTCTTTTTATTTTTACCCTCAAAACATGTATTTTACATCCATCTTTTTTACCATATATATTGAAAATTGCTAACTATGTTGCATCCGTCATATAGCACCTATCCTCAATATAACATTACATTTTTTTGTTTTTTTACAAATTTATTTCATTTTTGAAATCTTTATTTCAATTATTGGAGGTAATAACTTATAAATATACCCTATGTTAAAATGGATTAAACTTTAATTAGTAAAAATTTTTTAAATAGTGAGAAAGGGGTTTTGGTGATAGATGACAATAATTAAAATCAAAGAAATGTTAGAAACTTTATTACGGTATGAAGATAGTGAAATCACTCATGCCTTTTGTAGTGGAAATAATACCTTTTCTCTCAATTATTCTAAAGAACTACAGACTTTTCAATTGAAGAATGTTGAAACGGGCCACATTGAACATTTTCCGGATATGGAAACTACATCTTTAGCTTGGTATAGAATAATAAGTATTGTGGAAGAAGAAGTCACTGATTAATAATCCACTTTTAAAGTTAACATAAAACGTGTTATCGGTCGTGAAAAATAAGCAGTCCTCTTATTAAGGACTGCTTATTTTTCTTATAGGTCTTTGTATAGTTCTCCTGATTTAGAAGGAACAAAAACAATCGGATAGTCTATACCTAATTGTTTTTTTACTTGTCCAAAGAGCTGTAGACCTTTTTTGTTATATTCAGTTTCCATTTCTATTCCATTTTCCCTTAAAGAATCGGTATCAAAATCAATCCAGTTTCCATAATCATCAATCCACTCTTCAAGCTCACCTTTAAGGTTTTCAGACAAAGGAAATTCTTCAAGATCAAGGTTTTCTCCACAATCATTACACCAGATGGGATCTGCGGAGAAATCAGCTTCTAATTTATATGTATTATGTTTGCATTTTTCCTTATTAAATAAGTTTGTAAAGAACATAATTTGATTCATCAATGTCTAATATTCTTCCCTGATTTTTTCTAACTAAATTGAAGCATATATCTTTAAAATGTTTCTCATCTATTTCATTCGGTTTATTATCTATTGAACTATGAAAACCGGTTACTCCATTAGGAAGGTTCATTAAATAACTCCTTTAAGGACGCTTAGTTACGTATATTTTATATGTATAAAGTATTTAATTCTCCCTTTTAAAGCTCACGATTCATACTCCTTTTCTTCATCAATCCATCTATCTTCAGTCAATAGCCCACACTTAGGGCATTTATATTTCGGATCTATTTGAGTTGTTATTTCCTCAACATTACAAGGTTCACATAAATGAATTAAAAACAAATATCATCACACTCCCAATAAATAGCAACCACATCATTATTATTATGGGTTTCATAAGTGATAATAACATCTTTTTCATAATTTAGAAGGTTACGTAAGATCAAATTAGCTTCTCCTTTTAAAAAAGAGAGCATTAAACGCGCCCTTTAATAGAATAACTGTTTTTTAATAATTTTAGGTAAACCATCTTTATTGTTTGACAAAGGCTAAATTTTCCATTATCATCAACTCAAACTTATTTACGGGGAGAGCTAAAGATGAAAATTTATGTTGATGCAGATGCTTGTCCGGTAAAAGATATCATTATCTCTGAAGGTACGAATGCCGAAATTCCTGTTATCCTTGTTACTAGCTTTTCTCATTTTTCTAATGTGGAACAACCATCAGGAGTGGAAACCATTTATGTTGATTCTGGAGCAGATGCTGCGGATTACCGGATTATGAAGTTAGCAGGGAAAGGAGATATAATCGTTACGCAAGATTATGGTCTTGCTTCGCTAGGTTTAGCAAAAGGGTGCGCGGTACTTCACCATAATGGGTCTAGCTATACAAATGAAAACATTGACCAATTATTACAAACACGTTATTTGAGTGCAATGGCTCGAAAAAGCGGAAAGCGTACAAAGGGGCCAAAACCATTTACATCTGAAGATAGGGAGAAATTTAAGGGGCTTTTTAAAAGAGCCATTTCACGTTAAAAAAGAACCATCCATTTTTAAGAAAAACCTAAAAAAATAAATTGTCCCAATATTAAACTAACCTGCCCCGTTAGCTTAAGTACATTTCTTCACAATCTTCTCTATTTACTTTAACAAAATTTACCTAATTATCTCATTAAGTATTATTCCACAAAAGGGCCCTTAACAAAAAAAGAGCAAAATTCTCGTTAAGATAACCACCGTTATAAGAACCTGTAAAAAAAGAGAAGATCATATTCCTAATCTTCTCTTTTTCTATATTTAAACTGTTCCTCTTTATAAATAAAATTCATTATTAAACAAAATCCTGCTAGAAGCCAACCAATAATAGGGGAATAAATAAAAACATTTGTTAATAATAATCCTCCACAAATAAAGATTACCGAAAACATTAATAAAAAAACGTTAGTGCCTTTATTTCTATTCATATAAAACACCTCTCTAATTAATCAACTAAGTGAAAAAATAAAAACTTTCGAAAGAATTCCATAAAATTTCCTAAGCAAAAAAGGACATTTCTTTTATGCCCTGTTCCCTCGTATCAGCCCCACCTACGCTAAATACTATGACAGCCACTCATGCCATCCAACCTACACTTAGTATAAATGAAAGCGATTACAAAGTAAAGTAATTAATAAAATATTCTGTCTATTTTTATTATATTAAACTTGCCTATTTCGAATAATATTAAATACAATGAGCAAACTACCCAAGACACTATAAGGTGTCAAATACATCTATTTAGACATTCACCAGAAGAACTATCTTACTCGCATAAGGTAGTTTTTTCTGTTTTTAAGGTGTATAAGATATACAATTATAGTTTACATAATCACCATTCTAGGAAATAAAACGGAAAAAGGCTTCAAATAAGTATGAAACCTTTATATTTATAAAGAAAAGCTTAATTCTTTAGAATATGATGCTTTACTAAACTTCGATAATAGCCATAAATAATAAAATACGCTATTAAATAACTGATAAAGGTTCCTATAATATTCCATCCATTGAAATATTCTACTTTTCCTAAGACTAAACCGATGCCTTCAAAACCTGTAGTAAAGAGAGTAAAACAAAGTAAAAGGATAATCGTATTAATCTTCTTTTTTATCTTAAAATAAATTAAAAAAGAAGATAAGACAGGATAGAAACCAATATTTAAAGGGAGTGCTGATAAACTTAGATCTCTAAAAGTCGGTTTGAATTGCCAAAAGTAATTACTTCCCCAATCATTTAGTATAAAAGCTACTGTCATTCCTATTGGTGCAATTAAAAGAACGATTATAGGTTCTTTCTTGTATAATATGAAACCAAAAACCCAAGGTACAATAAATCCCATAATAATATTTACTAATATTTTCTCTCTTCTCCTCTCACTAAGATTACCTTTTAACAGGATTGTCCAAAACTTAAGAAAATAGTATGGACTAGTATTATATAACTTGCCCAACATGAATATTTTCTTATATAGTGAGCAAACTACACAAGACGCCGTGAGGCATCTACGGACTTTCTTATTCGAATTTTACACAGAAAACTTCCTTAACGCATTGGGGGAGTTTTTCTGTTTTTACGCTGTATATGATATACAAAGCTAGTTTACATAATGTCTCTTTCCGGTACACATCACAAAAAAGAACCCTTGTCGCAGAACGGTTCCGCCGAGGGTTCTTTTTCCGGAGTATGCAGCTTTTTATACATATGCTCATTTCTATAAGAATAGTCTTTTTGAGTGATTACAGATGAGGAAATAACCCGTGAATACCTTCTGCAATCATTTGTATAGCCATCACTGCCAGTATTAATCCCATTAACCTTGAGATGACATTTAAACCATTCTGTCCGAGCTTGTTGATAATAGATGTAGAATAATAGAAAAGGATAAAAGTAACTCCTAATATAAGGGTGTAGCTAATGAGTACACTCCCTAGATTTGCTATCGAATAAGAACTGTGAGACATGACTGTCGCAATTGTTCCGGGTCCAGCCATAATCGGCAGAGCAAGGGGGGTGATGGAAATATCATTTTGGGAAGCTGCAGCTTTTTGTTCATGCGAATGAGGACTTTGTGCATTAGAAGGTTTAGCATGAAGCAAGCTATAGGCGATGCCAAAGATTAAGATTCCTCCTGCTACACGAAAAGCATGTATGGTGATCCCAAAGGCGGAAAAGATAAAACTTCCTAAAAGTAAAAATAGGGTAAGAATAATAAAAGAGATAAAGACAGCCTTCCTTGCGCTATGACGTCTTTCTTGAATAGAATAATCACTCGTAAGAGTAATGAAAATAGGTATGTTTCCGAGTGGATTCATAACAGCAAAAAATGAGATAGTAAGTTTAAGAATTAAAGCTAACACTGTAAAAACTCCTTTCATCTTAATAGTACATACCCATTTAGCTTACTACGTTAACCTATCCACCTATATTTTCACTTTTAAATAGAAAAAAGGACCCTATAAGGTCCTTCTAGTATATGCTTAGTTGACTAATGCAGCCTTTAATTTAAGTCAATCCCTTAAATTCATGTAGTTTAACTAGTCAATTATCAAAACAAGTTTACCATTTCCTATACCTTTTTCTAGCTGTTCAAAGCCTTGCGATACTCCCTGGAGTGGCAAAGTTGTACCAATAATTGGACGAAGTGCACCACTTGTTAGCATGCCAATTACACCATGAATACTTTGTTCATATTCATCCTTTGGTGCATTCCAAAGAGCTGTTGCTAAAATATCACATTCTTTTTGCATGGCAAGGCGTGGGTTTATGTCTATTGAACCACGGTTTCCAACAATTATAATTTTACCGAATGGTGCAATCAGCTTTAAATCTGTTTCTAAATTCTTATTTGCTAAAAACTCAATAATTACATCAGGCCCATTGCCATCCATTAAGGCTAACACATCTTCAATCGTTGCTTCTGTCACATGATCAGTGACAAAATCTGCACCAGCTTGCTGAACCATTTTTTTACCCTCTGGCTTGCTTGCTGTTCCAATCACTTTTGCACCGTGAGATTTCGCCATTTGTACAACCTGTAATCCGACTCCACCACTGGCTCCATGAATAAGCACGGTTTGACCGGGCTTCAGGCAGGCACGTTGAAATAGCGCACGATAGGCCGTTAGTGCGGGTACCCCTAATGCCGCACCTTGTTCAAAAGATACATGGGATGGTAATGGATGAACCAACGTTGCATCACATACTACTTTTTGGGCAAAGGTTCCTGTATTTTTACTTCCCATTAAAGACGCAATAAATACACGATCACCGACATGAACATTTGTAACTTCTTCTCCAATCGTCTCCACAACTCCTGCACCGTCTAATCCTGGAGTATAAGGCAACTGAGGTATACTAAACGCATATGTACCTGATAATGTGTAAGTATCACTCGGATTGACACCTGCTGCATACAAACGAACACATACTTCTCCCTTTTCTGCTACTACATCCTTAACGTCCGTAAATACTAATTTCTCAGGTCCACCAAACTGTGTGACTTGAATTGATTTCATATTCCAAACCTCCTTGTTACTTAATTATATATTGAAAGGTTTGAAATTACAGTAATATCAAGGTTTGAATTACTAGTTTTCACAAATTTGGACATTTTGAAACAAAATCAAATATACCGGCCGTAAAAGTATACGTTTAGGGACGTGATGTTTTTTTAAAAAAACTATCGATTTTGACGTTCGTATACATTTTAATTCACATTATGAACGTCCACTTAATCATATATACTTTTACGGACACTCTTTACTATTTAATAATTAAAGACCCTTTTAAAAATAGATATTTATTACTGTCCCTTTTTTTGGAGACCATACACTTTCTATTTCATTTGATTCTAAGTTAAAAAACTTTACTGCAGTAGGGTGTGTCTGAGTGTTAGTGTTTTTATTTGTAATAATCTTATTTAGATCAGCAATAAAATAGAAACCATCCTGTTGTTTTGAATATATTGGTTGATGTACATTTATAAGTTCTTTTGAATCTTTTATTAAAATCTTTTCTTCTTTAGTCTTGATGTTAAATGAAGAAATGGTAGAACTAGCCTCAGGGTCAATACTATCCTTCCAGCTGAATAAAATTTGCTTTCCTTCAGGAGATAGTGAAGCGCTATCAATAAATTCATGAAATAAAAAAACTTCTTTCTCCTGGTTATCTTTCACATTAATTATAGTTCCTTTATAAGCAGGTGCTTTTAATGGCTGGTCATTTTCATTAGATAAGTTAATATTTTTTTCTTCCTCCTTAATTGATTTACTAATTACTAAAAGTTGTTGGGTATTTGAGTTATAGTCAAACCACACGACTGAATCATTGTTCTTTTCTTTATTAAAAACTTTGATTTCTCTTTTATTTAAATCTATTTTGGCAACATGAAAATCTCGATCATCCTTCTCTAATAAAACTCTCATATATAGAATACCTTGTTTATCATCTAGCTTTAAAAAATCTACATAGTTGAAATTACGCGTTAGTTGGAAATTCTTTTTTTGTAATTTTTTTTCGAAAAGTTGTTGAGTTTTATTTTTTGTTTCTTCGGTGAAATAAACAGATTTATTTTTCTTAGAATAAGCAGAAGTAGGATAGTCTTTTAACTCTTTTTTTAGTAACACCTTGTCTTTTAAGTTTCTTAAATTCACTTCATACACTAAGTGTTTTAGTTTATCATCGACGAAGTCTATATATATAGAAGTATTATCATTATGTATTTTTGCATTAGTTGCTTGATGACTTTTATTTATCATTATGTATACCGAAATCATCAAACTAAGAGTCAGTCCAGTTGTTAAGATTAATTTATTTTTTTTCACTTACTGCTCTCCTTTAAAATGAATTAGTCCTTATTTTTACTAATATCTAAAAAAATATTAGTAAAAATAAGGACTTGTACTTAAATCTTAATAAGAATAAGAAGTTTTTCCTTTCTTAATATATCCATCTAATGTATTACCACCTAATTTATTTTTAAAGACTCCTGGCATTACATCTAGTATTACATCTCCACCAAAGTTTCCATAAGACCATTTATATACAGTAGCGCTTTTCCCATTACTTAGATTTTGTGCTTTTATAGCTGTTCCCTTCGGAATCACTTTTCCGTAATCTTTTCCAACGGCACAATCATTAGCTCCTAATATCTTTTCATCGCTACCACGTTTACCTTCTCCATAGAAGAAACTAATTTTCCCAGTTTGTGAGTAACTTGCTGCACTGGCTTGTGTAATTCCCAAAGAAGTAAATATTAATCCGAAAGTTACTACAGGTAAGATTAATTTTTTAATTTTAAACATACGTACCCAACTCCCTAGAGATAACATTATCCAATTTAGATATTTCTATAATTTATTCAAAACACCTCCTTTTTTACAAAAATTACCTCTTAATTTGTATATGATATACAAACCTAGTTGACATCAGCTCGATTCAGAAATTAAACAAAGGTTTCCACCCTTTTACCATAAAGAATAGCGTGACATCAACAATTTATCTTTTATCCAAATTTTTATAAAATGTTGATTTACCAATATTTTAATCCTTTTGTAAGTCCTCTTTACTTCATGGAATATTGCATATTAAAGAGATGACTTCCTATCTTAGGTTTAAAGCTAATACTTGGATAGACCTCATATAAGTCATAGCAATAATCGGGAAAACTTTAGAGTTTTTATTGAATAAAGAACGTTTGTTCTTATATAATATAAGGAACAAACGTTCTTTTATTTAAGGAGTTCTTTCGATGGATTATGGGCAGCTACCAAACAGAGTGATTATATGTATCGACATGAAGGCATTCTTTGCTTCCGTTTCTTCTGTCATACGGGGCTTAGATCCATTGAAAACAAGGCTTGCGATGGTAGGAGATATCAAAAGGTCAGGATCGGTTGTGCTAGCTGCCACACCCTTATTAAAGAAAGAAGGGATCAAAACAGGAAGCCGCCTTTTCGACATTCCTAAAAGGAAAGATATCCATGTGGTTAATCCATCCATGGAGAGGTATATCAAGGCTTCGAACTATATTTCGAGTTTGGTGTTACAGTATGTGGCTCCTGAAGACTTTCATGCGTATAGCATTGATGAGTTGTTTATTGATGCGACAGCTTCTTTGCATTTATTTGCACGAAAACCAGAGGAGCTAGCTCATCGAATACGTAATGAGATCTATCGCAAAACAAGACTGAAAGCTACCGCAGGAATCGGTCCAAATAAGGTGAGCTTAGATCATGAGGCCAAGAATAGCCCAACAGGAGTTGCATATTGGCGATATGAGGATATTTCCTTTAAGTTGTGGTCCATTCATCCAATGAAGGATTTCTGGGGGATCTCGTCTGCTACAGAAAGGCGTTTGAATCGTCTGGGCATTCACTCCATAAAAGAACTCGCTCTTTCTTCTGTAGAGATGTTACGTAAAGAATTTGGTGTCCTAGGAGAAGAAATCCACCAACATGCGAATGGGATTGATTTTAGTCGCATTTCCGATGTGTACATTCCTAGCTCTCGTTCCTTTGGAAAGAGTCAGATTTTATTTCGCGATTATACAAACCGAAAAGAAGTGGAGTTATTGCTGTTAGAGCTCTTGGATGATGTGTGTTTTCGCTTACGCATGATAGTGGTATGCCGATTCGCTCCATTGGCATTTCATTATCGAATACAAGCATTGAAGAAGAGGAGCAAATGAGCTTATTTGAGGATATTGACCAACGTGAAAGAGCCTATGCTCTTGCTAAAACGATTGATGACATTCGGCTGCGTTATGGCAAGAATAGTGTACTACGTGCGTCTAGTCACCTTCCTTATTCAACGGCTCGTTATCGAAATGGCCTTATAGGTGGCCATAAAGCTTAAGGAGGAAGATATCATGCATCACGATAGAGGAATGAAAGAAACAATAGTGTATGATAAGGGTGAATATAAAGTATACAAAGATTGTTATTCATCTATTGTCATTTCCTTGTAGGATAGGTAACAATACTAAAAATATACAGTATCTATAGTATTCCTAGAAAAAATTATTAGATAAGGAGGAGTAACATATGCTAGCAGTTGTAGAAAAGAAAGAGAATGGCTATATAGCTACATATAATCGACCACTTAATCACTCAGTTAAAAAGGTTTGGGATACTTTAACAAAGAATGATAAATTGCAAAAATGGATGTCAAACTTAGAAGTTGTAGACCTTCGAAAAGGCGGAACAATTAAGTTCAATATGAATGACGGGACAGCTAACTCTTTTGATATTTCGATCTTAGATATTGAAGAACAATCATGCTTACAGTATGAATGGGGAGAAGGTTGGGTCCGATTCGAGTTATCTTCTAAAGATAATGGATGTTTATTAATATTGAAAGAATATATCCCTAACCTCAGTGGTCATACTCCAAAAGATTTATCCGGGTGGCATGTATGTCTAATTATGTTTTGTTCTGTATTGGAGGGTCAATATATGGATTTCCCAAAAGGGGAATGGGAAAAATGGTACGAGGAGTATGTAAGGGTAATCAACCAGTTATAGTGCATTCAAAAACCCTCAACAAACGGGTGCTATAATAGAATAAAAATCGCAAAAAATGACCAATTTTCCACAAAAGAATAATTCAATTGAATGTATTAAAGGCGTGTTTTCGTCAATCTTTTTTCAAAACACGCTTTTTCTCTTTGTCTCCACATATCAAGAGATATGAATCCTAATTTTGAAACACGATTATCAATGTAGCCATGACTACATCGATAAAAGCTATTAAAACAACAGCTTTTTTAAAAGGAGATCTTGATAAAATGAAAAAATGGCGCCCATTCGCCACTATGCCAGAGCAATACATAGAATTAAAGGAAGTTATAAACAAGCAACTAGAGGTAGATCAACCTGTTTTAACAGAAGAGCAAATGGAACAAATTAATTTCACCTTGATTGAAGCGTTACATACAAATAAACAAGTTTATCTTACATACTACAAAAAGGGACAATGTATTACAGAAAAGGGATTCATCCAATTTGTTGATTTCCTGGGGAATTTGTTTGTTTTTATCGATGAAGTATTTGAATTGAAAAATAAAATGAAGTTAAGTGAACTAATTGATGCTCGTTTTATGTAAGGATAAAATAAAAACGCATTTAAAATAAGCACTAACTAAAATAAAAAATAGTCAGTGCTTATTCAGATAAAGTATTAGTTATTTTTTCTACTGTGGCGTTATGTTTATTGTCGATTTTATAACTGTTTTCTTTTATATTATTACATTTTAAAATTTTTGAATGATAATAACTCCGACAATGATTAAAACTACTCCTATTACTCTAGGAATGCTTAAAGAGTGCACATGCACTCCTATTAATCCAAAATGGTCAATTAAAGTAGAAGCAACCATTTGACCTGCAAGAATATAAGCAACTGTAGCAGTAGCTCCTAGACGAGGTATAAGTACAATAGAAGCAACTACATAAAAAGCTCCTAACAGGCCTCCGGTCCATACCCACCACGGTGCCGTGAACCATTCTTTGTTTACACTCATACCTTTTCCAAACAAAGATATAATAAGCAAAACAATTGCACCAACTATAAAAGAAATAGTCGAAGCAATGATAGGGGAATGAACGACAGATCTCAATTGAGCATTGACACTAAATTGAGTAGGTAAAGCCATGCCAGCTAATATTGCAAATATAATTAAAAAAATTATCATTATATTCCTCCCACACCTCTTTTATATTCAACAGAGCTGATTGCTACTGAGAATTGTTACTATTTCTCCTATGTTTAATCTGTCAATAAACATAAATTATTAATGTCTATTTCAGTACTTCAGACATCTCTTCATTAAGAATTTATTTCCTTCTTCAATAATTTTAAAATAGGATGGTTAGCTATACCTCATTACTTTTCTGGCAATGTTCATTTATTCAACAAATAAGGTATATGGTTACTATTTCAACAAACAAAAAGCGCATTCCTATATTGATTTATAGAAATGCAGCTTTTTAAGTTGTTATTTTTTATTTTAAATATGAACATTCATCAGATTAGCTATCAAGGAGTGAAACGTTTTGCTTCACTCTCTTCTGGATAATCTAATTCATTTGGTGTATAGCTAATGAGTACCATTAACATTCCCCAAGGTGCACGACCATATACAAAATGTGCATTTTTCCCATTAAGGAATTTACAGTAATAAAAAGCCCAATTACTCAATTTATTGACTGAGAAATTGGGCTTTTTCGTTACTACATAAAAGCGTCTAATCGTTGAAGTTTATTACTAAAATCTTCTTGCAGATAAGCATGCCTAAGTGTAAATACAGCCTTTTAAACGGTCATCTGTTTTTTTTCAATTTTACTCAGAGATTGATCGAATAGGGTAACAATCAGAATAAAACAAATCACTAAACTAAATAGTGCTAGATGATGGATTCCTTTTGTATTTGCTTCAGATTTAAAAAACAATCCGTTTGTGGCAGAAGAAAGTATAGCTCCCATGTACATAAAGGTTCTTAATAAACCAGCTGAAGCACCAATGTGTTTGGACGAAGCCTGAAAATAGACAGCATTTTGGTTAGCTAAATTCAATATCCCTTGTGGAATTCCAAATAGAATAGCAATGATACCAAGATAAATAAGACTGCTTGAATGATTTGTAAATAGGAGCAGTGACATAGCAATAGCCTGAACGACACTCCCTACAATCAGTTTCATACGAATTGCCGGATTTTTTCCGGTTGTTTTAGAAACGATTATAGATGTTAAAAACATCGGCAATAACAACAAACCAGAATGAGAAGGAGATAGTCCCCTACCTGTTTCTAACCATTGAGTATATCCGTAAAGGAAACTGTACGATACAGTAGCTGAAAGCAAGCCTCTCGCATATGTTAATAACAAAGGAGTATTACCTCCTAGTAATCGTAAATCTATAAAAGGATTTTTAATTTTTAACTCAAAGGCAGTAAAAATGGCACCCGAGATTGTTGCAATGAGCAATAAATATAGATGATTCCAATTAGGATTCATTAAGAAAAAGAGCCCTGTAATTAACGTAATTCCAAAGAACATGATACCCATAAAATCAATAGAGGAACTTTTACTCTCTTCTCTAAGGGAATCTTCTGAAGTCCTTGGAAAACGGAAGTAGCCCAAGAGTACACAAGCTAATGACAAAGGAACATTTACGATAAATATACTTTGCCAATCACCAACTTCAATAAGTCCCCCCCCTAAGGTAGGACCAACGACAGCAATGGTTTGACTAGCAATCGATAATAATGTAAGTATACTTGCCGGACTGTCTTTACCTGTTCGTTCTGCTTCACTCCGAATAAGATACATAGCAGCAGGGTAACCAGCGCAGGTTCCAAAACCAAGTAAACATCGTGCAACCACTAACCACCAAAAATCAGGAGCAAAAATTGCGATTAGACTAGAAATACCTACTAGTGATGTTGCGATTAAAAAGAGGATTCTGGGACCAAAAACATCAATTAGCTTTCCGACGACTGGCTGTCCAATTGCTGTCGCAAGATATAAAGCAGACACAAGCCATGCTGTCTGAGAAGGTGGTACTCCAAACGCCTGCCCAATTGGAATTAAAGCAACTGAAATGATAGAAGAGTTAATTGGATTTAGAATGGACCCTAAAACCATTGGAGCAATCAGCTTTTGATTAAAATGATCTTTCTTTTTATCCTTTTTGCTGTTACTAAATATAGACAAATTTATTCCTTCCTTCATTTTATCTTGAAAGGTTCCATAGCTACAAAAATGGGTTTGTACATCATTAAAAATAAATTAGTCGGGTCTGTTTTCGTCATAATGAAAACAGACCCTATTTGTTTAATTTAATGTAGCAATCCAGGATTGGACCGTTAACACATCGGCTTGACGTGGAAATACCTTTTCCATGAGAACTCGATGAACCTCTGGATCCGAATCAAAACAAGCGTCTTCTAGCACTTTTATTTCAAAGTCTTTGTCTGCTGCTTCCCTTAACGTTGATAAAACTACCCCACTTGTAGCAATTCCACTGAGAACAAGTGTCTCAATTTGCTGTGATCGTAGGATTACTTCAAGATTACTTCCACAAAAAGCACTTACTCGATACTTCGTAATGACAGGTTCATTTCCCTCAGGTTGAATGGATTCATGAATTTGTGTTGCTTTATCGTGAACTGTCATGGCACCGTATTTAGATATAGCTGAAAATGCCTTATTTTTTGGACTAATTTCAGGATACCCCTCGCTAAACCCCACTCTGATAAAAATAACTGGAAGAGCGTGTTCACGTGCTGCTTTTACTGCCTTCTGATAAGGAATTATTGCTTCTTCTATATTTTCTCCTAAATGTGGCACAATGCCGTTTTGTAAATCCATTACTAGTAATGCGGTTTTCTTACTTTGATTTTGCATAAGTTGTAATTTCCTCCTTTTTTATTTAAAATTTAAACGGAGACCTCTCCTTTTTATATTAAGTGGAGACCTCTCCGTTTGTCAATATGAGTATTAATTTATATAGGATGTGATAGCATGGTAAATGACGAGAATACGCCCCGTACTCGGCCTGAACGACGTGATGCTGCAATGAATCGTCAACGAATATTGGATACAGCTCATAAACTATTTGAGCAATATGGTGTAGAACAGGTAAGCATGAATCAAATCGCTACAGAAGCACAAATTGGTCCAGGAACCCTTTATCGCCGTTATAGAAACAAAGGTGAGTTATGTCTAGATTTGATTAAAGACAGTATTGATCTATTTTTCGATGATATTGAAGCATACTTGCAAGAAAATGAAACCGTTCCGGCTGAACAAAAATTGAAAGAAGTAATAAGCTCTTTTATCTGTTTCAGAGAAAAAAAAGCACAATTGCTTACAGGAGTGGAGGGAACAAAGTCAACGAACCCAATTAAGTCCCGAGCCCAAAGCCCTTTATATGTTGAATTACATCAGATATTGGTTCAGCTATTTGACGAAATGATAAGAAAAGAGCAAAAACCTTATTTACACAGTGCCTTTAAAGCCGATTTGGTACTAATGGCTTTAAGCAGCGATTCGTATTTTTTTCAAAAAAACGTGCGTGGTTATTCACCTGAAGAAATATTGGACCTTCTCTGTTTAACTTTTATTTCTGATTAGCCATAAAAAATCCCCTTAATTTTTAAAAATCGACATTCTTTCACGCACAAAAAGTAGTTAACCTTTATAGACGATATGTCATATTCAATTTTAGTTACCACAATGGGAGTTACCGAGATAACAAAAAGAGCCCTTATTCCATGAGGACTCTTTTCATCTATAATTAAACTTTTGAAATGTATCAATTGATGAAAGCAATTCTTTTAAATCATCAACTGCATGCTGATCAGTAAAATTCTGTCCCAAAAAAACAGCCTTTTTCCAAAACCCACGTTAAGACATTTTTAGAAATAAAACCTTGATTTATCTACGCTGAGTAGAAGAATTAGGGTTTTATTTTGCCTTCTTATTTTCAAACTTTCAGATCCTCAAATACTATCATCTTAAACTAAAGCACCCGTTTGGTTAAGTACATCTTTCTACATTCTTTATTTTGTTGACTATGTTAATCTTCCACTTTTACTTTTAGTATGTATGAAAGACGTTTTCTTTTCCATCAACAACTAATGCTAAAGGTATTTACGAACTTTTTTACAGTACGCTTCGTATTCTTCACCGTAAATCTTTTTCAAGGATTTTTCTTCAAGTTGAACCTGACGATTAAAAAGCCAAACTCCAGCAAATACGTACAATAATAATATCCAGTTTGGTAAAATCAAGAATGTCCCTATCAAAACAAATCCAAAAGCTGTATAAATGGGATTACGGCTAATTGCAAAAACACCTGTTGTTATAAGTTCACCTGGTTTTTCTTCATCAATTCCAACTCTAAAACTTTTCCCAAATGAAATTATGCTTAACGAGAATAATACTAAGCCCATCGTGCATAAAACTACCCCTATCCAACTAAAGACTTCATTGCTAAATAGTTTGGTACCTAGTTTTGGAAAATCAAAAACACTAGAGAAAATAAGATAAAAAAACAGTAATGCAAATGGGATAATAAAGAAATCTTTTTTATCTAGCTCACCAAATTTAAAAGCTTTAATTCCTTTTTTTTTCAACTGTTTAGCACGAATTATAACCATTATCATCATTAAAAGTAATGATATGATTGCAAAATATCCTTGCATAACTCTCCCCCATTATTAATTATCCTATATTCTCTTTAATATTTATTACCCATTTATTATATATAAGGATTTTAACCAATTCTAAATCAGGCGTATTAGTTTATTTACCATAGTATGCTAGTCATGACCTGTTTAAGAAGTAGATGAGGATTTGATTCTCCCTCTTTTGTACGCCATGCTACAAAGCCGTCTGGTCTTATCAATACAGCTCCTTGAGAGGTAACATCGTACAATTCTTCCCAGCTATCCTCACACTCAACACACTCTTCTTGTGAACCGATACCATAAACATTAATAGGGACACCTAAGTGAGAAGATACATGCCGGGCAGCAGTACGCCAAAGACTATTATCTTCTCCTGTAAATAAGACGAAATTTTCACCTATTAAATCTAAGGTGGATATACACTTATCTTGATACTTCAACCACATATGTGGAGCACGTGTGCCTGGTCTTCCTTTTAGTTCTAATTGATCCATTCGATGTGTTGTATCGGAGTTTTCCTTGATAATGGCTGTTGAGTTATATTTATACCCTACGGTAACTGCAGTATGGTCCATATTATTGAGAGTGTTTACACCTTTATTTATAATACTAAATAACAAATTACTGGCATATTTCGTTGTTACTTCTACAGCATAGTGTCTTTCATCATGATAAGTTTGGAGCAATCGTGGATGAGCTTGTTTATGTATCACTGCAGCCAGCTTCCAAGCTAAATTATGAGCATCTTGAATACCTGTATTCGAACCAAATCCTCCGGTAGGTGGCATAAGATGAGCTGCGTCTCCAATTAGGAAGACTCGATTATCTTGAAAACGAGTGGCTGTCTGTTCTGCAGCTGCCCAAGGTAAAATACTGAAGATGACAATATCAAGATTTGAAACTCCTATAGCTTTTTTTATAATCTCACAGCATCGCTCTTCAGAAAAATCTTCCGGACTTTCCCCGTGTGAGGGGTTATAAGCCACGTGGTAAATCCATTCATCACGATTATTAACAGTGATAAGCGCACCAAATACTTTCGGATTTAGGATTTGAATCCAACCAAACTGGCTGCCTTTCAGAAAATGACTTAGATCAGCCTGAAAATAGATGTTAATATAATGTCCACCGATGACGCCTCTTCCTGTAGTTGGAATTTTTGTGTGTTGACGAATTGTGCTTTTAGCGCCATCTGCCGCAATTAAATAATCACTTCGAATCGTTTCCTTCGTTCCTGTCGCTCGATTCATTATAGTGGCTGTTACCCCTAAATCGTCTTGTTGATACGATATAAGTTCAGTATTATAGCGTATATGCCCCTTTGCTTCTTTAGCAGCTTGAAGAAGGATAGGTTCTAGTTCCATTTGATAACAAGATGCTGGCTTTGAAGGGCTAACCTTTTCAAAACTTTCTATTCTCTCTTTGTCAATAGCCCTTTGGGAGTTCTCCGCAGTTTCTAATTTCTCGAGGTCCATGCTTTTGATTGTCTCTACAGCAATCCTTCCACGAATATTATCTAACGGTTCACTAGCAGTACGGATAGCTGCCTCTAGTCCAAGTTGTCGAAATATTTCCATCGTACGAAATGTAATCCCTCCGGCTTTTGGATGCATAGCTGTTCCAGCGTGTTTTTCAATGAGTAAATAATCAACGTTGTGACGTGCTAAAAAAAGAGCAGAGGTGAGTCCACTAAGACCCCCTCCCACTATTAAAACAGGAACATGTTTGTGTGTCATAGAAATTTTCCTTTCAATTTTATATTTACCCATGGGCATTACTGAATTCAGTAATCAAACTATAATATATAAAAAAATGAAATTGTAGACTTTTTTTAGGTTAAGTTTTATAATGATAATAGAGTACGCCCCAAATAAGGGGCGTTTTTTTTTGCTATAACTTTTAAAAGAATACTTATCAATGTTAATGGAAACAACAGACACTTCCTGACTTTATACATGTATTCCATTCTGTATTATCTTACTGTCTGTATCCTTATATTTTATACATGTTAAGTTCTCATAATGGATTCTATCGGTATGAAATAGAAAAGACCCCTTTTAGTTTTAATATTAAGTAACCGTTTTCATTTTCTGCTTTCTCAAAATGATTTGATAGGTTATAATAAATATCTACAAAAATATTAAATGATATGTAAGTAACAAGCAATTACACCCTTAATATTTAGCTAAAAGAAAAGCCCACCTCTGACAAATCAGGTGGGTTTTTCTTTTTTAGATGTATATGATACACATCCTTAGTTAAGTCGGGTAGGCAGGCACTCTCACGAGCGCCCGCCCCCCTAAGAACCGCACGTGACAGATTTCCCGTCATACGGCTCAAGCCTTCTTTTTATCCGAACAACTTATTTAATACATGGTACATGTACTAATTTAGCAAATTGACCTGTAGAAACCTCTAGGTTTCGCACTGTAACTTTTTCTCCATTTTGTAGAGTCTGCTTACACAATGCACAACGATATCCTTGTTTTCTTGCAAGTTTCATCCTATCGAATGTATTTTCATTGTTAAAGACCTTACGGTCTCGTTTTTCCCAATACTCTTTTAGACTCGGATCATCTGGGCTGTTTTTGTAGGCTACCATGACATGTCGTTCTATCTTAATCCAGGACATCTTTAACAATTGAATGTTAGTAAGTGGACATGTGAGAATCCATTTATTATTTCCACCGTGGTGGGGCTTCTTAAAATAACGCTTGCTAATCCATTTTCTCGACTTCTTTGGATGCAGTTGTTTAAGATGTTTTCTCACTTTTAGGAAAATATAATTGTCCATATAGCTGTAAGTCTTTTTAGATACGACATGTTTCCAATACTGGCCGTAGCCACGAATAATCGGGTTTAAAACACGTATTAGTTCTTTTACTGGTCGTCCTCTCATCACAGAGAACGTATCTTTTATCTTGTTTCTAGCCTTTTTAATGCTGTCTCTGCTAGGTTTGATAAATAACTTCTTTCCTTGTCCCGTATTGTATTGACGCAGCGAGAAGCCAAGAAAATCAAACCCGCCCTCAATATGTGTAACTCTAGTTTTATCCATGCTAAGTGTAATTCCTCGTTTTCGTAGGTAAGGGGTGAGTTTCCCATACATACTTTCAGCTTGTTCCTTCGTTTCCGTTACGATGACGAAATCATCTGCGTAGAGAACACGCCCTATCTTACATTTTGGATCAATTGCGTATCCTCCGTTTGGTTTGTAAGTCTTTTTATAAACAATACCAATCTCTTCTTCCATACCACATAAGGCGATATTAGCTAGAAGGGGAGACACAATTCCCCCTTGAGGGGTTCCTTCTGTTGTCATACGAAGCATATCCTGCTCTATGTATCCCATATTAAGCCACCTTTTAATGAGAGTGCTCCCCGGAAACATAGATGTTTGTTCCATTATCCAATTATGGTTAAGATGATCGAAACATCCTAAGAAATCTCCCTCAAACACCCACTTTTTCTTACTATTGGTGTTAAGCTTATTAAAAAGATTACTTATAGCATCGTGTGTACTTCGTTTAGGACGAAAACCATAGGAAGTGGGCTCAAACTTAAACTCCCATTGGGGTTCGAGTGCGTTTTTTAATACGTTTTGATAGACTCGATCTCGTATCGTAGGAATGCCCAAAGGTCGTAGCTTTCCGTTTTTCTTCGGAATAAATGTTCTTTTTGCTGGTTTTGGACGATGTCGAAAGACATTGCATTGAACTAGTTGTTTGTACAGATTGATACGTTCATTTGGTTTTGAGGCAGTATAGCCATCTACACCGGGTGTTCGCTTACCGTTATTTTGTTGTGTTACTCTGCGAATAGAAAGCAGTAGATTTGCTTTACTCCGAAGGAGTAAACGTTGAAGTTTCCTTACTTTTCTTTGTTGATTTTGTTGTTCGGCACGATAAATTCTTTGTCGTAACTTCGCTACATATTTTTGTATCATACTCCAATCAATAGAGTACCAATCTTTATGCGAGACGTGCGCCGACGCTCGTAGAGAGGTATTCATAACAGCACGCTCCTTTTCGTTAGAAGATAGCCACAAATTTATTTTCGTGTTGAAGACCAATGAGAAGTGGGCGCTCTTTCGAGCCTGTCCTTGTCTGTAAAGCCGACAGTATCCGTCCAGTTATACAATGATTCTGCTTTCCTGTTCCTTTTCAGGGTAACGGCCTTAGCTTTTTCTCATATCCCATACCCTCTGTCACATTGTTTGACTTTGCAGTCATCCTACTGCTTATGCAGATGACGTAGGGCTTACCAAGTTTCACTTCCTCCAGATTCGATGGGGGTAGGCAGGTTCTTTACTCCGGGCAAGATGCGGGACGCATTAGAGTAGCTTTATGATTCTACTTTTCCTCTTACCAAGACCCAAGCAAGAATATGCATTATCTTGAGCTAACTGTGACGAAGCTTATAAACCTTCACTTTCGTTTACCATACCTATCTTCTCCTAGCAGTATTCCGGACCATGCATTTGTCCTCTGTTTCCACATTTCCTCATGCAACCGACAGACTCGTTACCAAGAATGCCGTTTCGGATGGAGATCATCTCTGCGTCTAGATGAGTAGCGTTAGCTACACTGTAAGAAAGCGACTTCTTGTCGCACCATAAAACCAGTTATCGGTATTATAAAGAACATCATTACTCGACTAAATTAATTTCATAAATTCTTGAGTTACTGCTCCACGGATGATAATTATCACGTTTAAAAGTTAAAGTAAAGCATAATAAACTTTAGGATAATGGATTTAAACTTGAAGGTACTTACCTTTATGTAAGTACCTGTAATAAAAGTGCGTACTTACATATTTTTAGTTTGGACTTTACAATAAAAATGAAATCAGCCTAAGGAGGAAGAAACATTGAAAACTCTTGTTATCATAACACACCCAAGTTTAGAAACATCTGTTGTTAATAAGCGATGGGTAGAAGAATTAAAAAAATATCCAGAAAAATATACTGTGCACGAATTGTATAAGGTTTATCCTGATGAGAACATAGATGTGGAAAAAGAACAAAAATTGGTTGAAACTCACGGAAACCTTGTTTTCCAATTTCCTGTATATTGGTTCAACTGTCCTCCTCTCTTAAAAAAGTGGCTGGATGATGTTTTCCTTTATGGATGGGCTTATGGTTCAAAAAGAGATAAATTAAAGAATCGTAAAATTGCTTTAGGGGTATCTGCTGGGATCAAAAATGTGGATTATAGTGAAACTGGAAGATACCGTTATACACTTGAACAAGTGTTGAGTCCGTTTGAGACGACAGCCATCTATTGCAAAGCAGATTATCGTTCGTTCTTTGCGTTTTATGGAGCAGAATTTGAGCCATCTGTAAGTGAAATAGAAAAAAGCACTCAAGATTATTTAAATTTCATTGATAATATGTAATGGGTAACTTTTATAAAAGTTAAAATAAGAAGTACCTCCTAAACAAGAAGGTACTTCCATTTTACACTATGCCTATTTTGTTACATCTTCTAGAGCTTGAAAATTATTTTTCTCTCCCCACTCGCACATCATATCTAACAATGGAATAAGTGAACAACCACGTTCAGATAATGAATATTCAACTTTTGGAGGTATTTGGGGAAATTCTTTGCGTATAATAAGACCATCTTCCTCAAGCTCTTTTAACATAACACTTAGTGTTTTAAAGGAAATAGTCCCAATACGTCGCTTCAGCTCATTGAACCTCATAACCTTATTTTCAGACAGCCAATACAAAATAATCATTTTATATTTACCACCTATTAAGGATAACGTATATCCAAAACCAGTGTTTTTTAGTTCTACGCCAGTCGGAACACAGGTTTCTCTCACAATCCCCACTCTCCTTCTGATAAGAATATTCTATCAATATGAATACTTTATAGTAAATTACTATGCAATCTTATCACAAGAATGTAAAGTAACGCGTTTTTATTTTCTTTAATGTTTTTAATGTCATATATTATTTCATTCTCATGCAAAGAATCTAATCTAACTAAGAAAGAAATTTTAAAAACAGTTACCATAATGTTTTTTATAGGAACTTATTTACATATTGATTATAATTGTACTTAAATAAGTTTATATTTGTCGTCCTAGAGAGAAGATGGTAAAACTAATCAATTTAACGAGATATGTTATTTATACTGAAATTATTATAATATTTATTATCATGATTAGTGACAAAAACCCAGTTAATATCGTTATCACATTAGCTGGGTTTTTATAAAATTTCTTGCTGTATCTTACTCTCGTAACCATCTAAAATATTATGCAATCTCTTAGCTAACTCTTCAAAATGAGTTGTGTTAACCCCCATATGATGTCCGGATAAATTAACAATTTCTATTCATAGTTTTCTTACTAAGGCAGTTGAACAACTGTAAGGGAGAAAATTTCATAATGTACTTCCTTTGGCTGGAGTTACTATCTGTTTCTCTTTAGCATTAGAAATATTCAAAGGGTCAACAAACATCATTCTCTCTTCTTTAATTGAATCTCTCTTACCTTTTGACGAAGATGTTCTGGCCACCATGCTCCACAATCATCCGATACAATGCAAGCAGCGCATGTTTTTAAATCATAAACCATCATTTCTTTAATCGGTGGAGAGTAGAGGTGAAGAGTGACGAGACTCGTACCTTCTGCACTATTCATCTTGTGAACGCCCTTCTTAGGAGCAAAAAAAATTCTTCCTTCCCCCTGATACTGGGAAAACAGTTCTTTAGGCATTTGGTTTTCTTTCACTTCGTAAACGGTATTTATAGCTGTGCCATTCACTACTTGGATCCATCCATGTGAATGACCGTGATTGTGAGGAGCACACTCTATTCCGGACCAATTCATAACAAGTAATTCTATTTCGTCATTTTGGTAGAGAAGCTTTCTGTAATATGGCTTATCTTCTGCCGACTGCAATAGTGGTTTTAACTCATCAAGATTTATATCTAAAGCCAAAAGGGCTTCTCTCAATTCCAATTTGGTAGGAGAATTTAATTTATCTAAAATAGGCTTTACTTGTTCACTTAAGCTCATACAAACATTACCTCCCCATGAGTAGATCAAATTTGGTGGTTTCAACATAGTTATAAATTCTTGTTTCTCCATGGTAAGTACCTTAAAAAGGTTAGTAGTCTTCCATTAACTAAAATAACTCCGATTATAATTATTATGCCTCCTAATATGCTTACGGGGATAATCTTTTCCTGTAGTAGTAGAATAGCTGTTACCAATGTTGCTACTGGTTCTAAATAAAGGAACACAGATACTTGGGACGCTTCTAAAACTTCTAATGCCTTTGCCCAGTACCAATAGGCAACACCTGAAACGAATACACCGAGAAATAATAAATGAGCCCACTCCACGTTTGTTAAAAAAGGCATCATCTCCCATCCTTTATTCCTTACAAGAAAGGGAGTCGTTAGAGTAAATCCTATTAAACACATATAAAACGTAACAACAAGAGAGGGAAGTTGGATATGTAACCTTTTTAATAGGACAGAATAGATGGCCCAGTTTAACGTACTTAAAATCATTAATAGGTAACCAACATTGATTGAGAGCTGAAAGGACTGCTGATTGTTAGAAGTAGTCACCAGTAGAACTCCAATGATGGCTACAATCATCCCTGATGCTTTTAATACGGTCATCTTTTCATGCAAAAAGAATACTGAGAGAATGACTGTAAATACAGGAGAAAACGAAATAATCCACCCTGCTGCAGAAGCATTTATTGTGAGAAGTGCTGTTGCCTGAATCACTTGGTGAACGAACACCCCAAGGATACCTAACACAATCAGATGAGGAATATACTTAAGTGGAATGTTTAATGGATATCGCTTTAGCACTAATAATACCAATAAAAAAAGTGCCCCAATACCAAAACGAAGAACAAGGAGTGTATATGGATCAAGCTTATCTAAGACAGCTTTGGTAGAGACAAAAGAGATCCCCCAAAAACTAATAGACATTAGTGCATATAACGAGGCAGCAAATTTAATCTTTGACGCAATCATAGGCGCAATTTTCCTTTCAACAGTAAAGGTATCTTCTATTAACTAACATATGCCTTTCCTAAAAGAAAATGAAAAAATTCATTCCAATCTAAAAAAAATGTTGGAAACTCTAGCATTTCCCATAGTTATAATCTTCTTTTAACCTTCTTTATAGAAAAGATTGCAATTTTTCTACAAAATACATAATAAGTAACACTATTTTATATAAAGTACTTATAGTTATTACTTTATAATTAAGTCTATTTGATTTTTAACATAATTCATATTACGTGAACAAAAAAACCTTTAAACAAAAGGTCTGGAGGATACTTTTATAGAAGTATAGTTAAGTTGACTACCGATACCTTGTGTAATATCAATAATGAATAGGGAAATAGGGGGGATTTCAAATGTCACATTACTCATTAAAATTGTACGACTACCATGTATGGGCAAACCAAAAAATTTTCGACCGATTAAAAGAACTTTCTAAGGGTATTTACGAAGAGGAAATTCAGAGCGTTTTTCCTTCTATATCAAAGGTGATGGCGCACATTTATGTCTCTGACAACATATGGTTAGATTTTATTTCTGGTGAAAAATTTGATGAAGTATATGCGTCGGCTGATCAATTGAGAGAACAGATGGAAACGAAAAGAATCGAGGAAGTAGAAACGATGTTTTTCGATTTATCTGACCGGTACAAAGCGTTTCTCGATCGTCAAGAAGATATGGAAACGGCCTTAGTGCTTGAAACTTCATTTGCTGGACGACTCGAAACCCGTTTATCTGACTTAGTACAACATGTTGTCAATCATGGAACATATCATCGTGGCAATATCACAGCTATGCTACGGCAATTGGGCCATCCTGGTGTTATGACTGATTACGTTTTATATTTATATGAAAGGGATATGCAAGGGTAGTTTCTACTCTATCTAAAAGGGGTATTGTCAGGAAATGTGGATTTACAACGTTAAGGGAACTCTAATATTAAAAGGTCTAATTCCTAAGTATTAAACTAGAAAAATTGGGCTTTTTTTCGTTCCTCCATTTTTATATTTTCATAAGAAACGAGAAAGTACCTTTCGTGCAAATAAAAAGGTGCTTTCTCGTCACAATCATTTATAAATAAAAAACTAGTTAATCAAAGACTTTAACATGCAGAGAAACGCTCTCTGACGTAATTAACTTTTGATTTGCATATAACTTCCCCATTCAATACAAATTTCAGTACCTATTTAGAGCAAGAAAAAACAGACCTTACTATACTGAAGGTCTGCTCTTACTTACTTCCTTATTAATTTTTTCCGTATGACGACAAGAAGGGAAAGAGGAACAGCCAAAAAAGCGTGTGCCATTCCCATCTCGTACGACTAGATCTTGCCCACACCTTGGACATTTACGAGGTTCTGGTGTGATATTTTCAAAGATTTCCCGTGCTTTGAAAACGGGGTTTACCTCATTAATAAACTTTTGAAGATCGGCCCGATCCAATAAGGTCACTTCACATGCAGCTGCAAGCTCTTTTGCTTGTTTCGTAAAATAACTATTGGTCACAACCCACGCCTGATTCGCTTTATAATACGCTTTTGCCCCATACACTTCTTGTACGGCTGAAATACTAACCCGATTTTTAACTCCATATCGTTTAGCTTGAATGACAATTTTTTCTTTGCCTTTCATCACTAAATCAGCCCCAAAGTCACCAGACTTTTTCGTCACTTGTGGTTTATATCCTAGCTGTTGGAAAAGGGCCTGCAAGTAAATTTCAAATTGGTAACCATCCATTTTATCAATATAAGGCATACCCGATTGGGCTAACTCTTTCATATACCTCCGTTCACGAAGGACACGGTAAGCAAATTGAGAAAATTTCACTAAAATCATGATAAGAAAGAGGTAAAATACACCTTGAAACACTTTATCCATTCATTGAAAGCTCCTGTTCAGTTTGTTTATTCCGGAGACGTGATGCCACAGGTTGAATGCTTTTTCCATTCTTCTTTAATTCTTCGTTCCAGTCTTTCACTCCCTTTGGAATATCTGCTCTTATTAAATCAGCATTAACGATTTGGTTCATTTTGTCAATAAATTCTTTTTCTCCTTGGTCATTATCGACAGCTAACACCATTTCTTTAATGTTTAAGCCTTCTCTTCGAGCTTCGATATAAGATTGGGCGACTGTTTTAGGCTTTAAGCCGTTCATACTAATAAGGCGTGTGTTTTGTAGCTTGTTTTCTTGAATACTCCAATAGGAAAGAAGATCAATTGGACTTTCAAAAAAATGAATCTTATTTGGATGTCCGGCATCGATTGAAAAGCCTGTATGAGGGTTGTCGTTCGGTAAGACTTGCTTAAAGGAACCTCGTTTATTGTTCATGGAAGCTGTTCCTTGCCGATCTGCCCCAATTATCTTTCCTTTGCCCCCATGTTCACACCACTTAAACACGACATTGTTCCGTTTGTCCTGGGCGATTAAATCTTTTTAAAGAAGCCAGTCAACTAACCGAGATCTATTTTACGTTCTTTTATGAGATAATCTTTTATTTTGCTTTGATCCTTTACTTCTAACTCTTTTGGATAGCGAAAAGGCTCTTTTGATGGTGAAACCGATGGTTGCTCATTCGACTGAGAAAGCTCTTTGTAATCACCTTTGCTGATATCTAATACGGCTTGTGGAAACGACATCCCATAATACATTCGAGCGAAACTGATTGCTCCATATCCTGTTTCATTCCGGCTGTTCCAAGCGTACATATTTCCTTTAATGAGTAAGCTATCATGTTCCGTATGACGATAATACTTTCCTTCTTTTGCAAAGGTTTCACCTTTGGCTTCCAGATACGACAACAAATCAACATCTCGTGCTTTCATGATTTCCCCCTCATTGACGTGTTTTCGTTCTACCACCTAATCCCTCCTTCTCTTTCAACCTATGAAAAAAGAGGACTAAATATAATATTTAGTCCTCTTACCTTTTTCAAACTGTCGCCATTTTTAACGTTCTATTTCTTGTTGGTCTTTCTGTTTTTTTGAAGAAAATGCTCCATTATTCCGTGCAAAAAATTTTGTGAATCCATTTTCTGATTTCTCTTTTTTTTTTCTGCTTGTCGTGATCCTTTTTCTCTGTGTCCAAAACCTTTTCAAGCTTCGTTAACTTCTCACGTTGAGAATCAGTCAAATTAATCTCTTTTAATTCCTGCAGCGCTTCTTTTTTCAATTTGTACACCTTATCAAAGGAATGCTTTTGTTCGTATTCCTTCATTTTGGCCACACGCTGCTCTTTCTCTTGAAGTGTTTCTTGCTTGAGCTGCTTTTCAACAGAAACTTTTTCTGCTTCAGCTTCCTTTTTCGCTTCTTTAGAAGAATCTTTTTCATCTGATATGCCTAATTGGGCTAACAAGCTTTGTTTAAATAGCTGCTTATACTGTGTTTCTTCACTAGGTTGCTGCATAACTTCTAGTACTTCTTGTTTGTAACCTTCTTGATATTGATCCTTTTGTTGTGCCTGTTTTCGTGCTTGAAACTGATGAGAAAGTTTATCTTCTATTCCTTTCAATGGATCAGGAGTGAACTACTTTTCCTTTAAAGCACTTGATTTTAATATCACATAATCGTTTTCTGCGTTCACACGGGCTAACATACTATCAATACCTTGAGGTTTCTCTTTATCATGCGCTTGTAAAAACGTAAGATAACTTGTTTTGAGCTGCGTTTCTCGATCTTTCTCTAAAACAGAATTCACATCATGACTTCTCAAAAAATAGAGAGAAGAGCATAAGGGGTTTTTGCCCCCACAGGACGTGTGGGGCTAGGCAAAGCCTAGCAAAAACGTGGGTACAAGAAAACCTGTTGAATGTGAACCTACTGTTGACGTAAACTCCTTCACGTGAACCTACTGTGAACGTGAAAATTGAACATGTGAACCTGCTGTGAACCTCAAAAAAACACATGTGAACCTACTGTTAACATGTGTTTTTTCACTTCATGGCTAAATCTTGTTGCTTTTCATTCAATTTTTGGAGCTTTTCTTGTAAACTTTTTTGTTCATCTTCATAGAGCTGAATGCTTTCATCACTCGACTGAATGGCATCCTTTTTCATCGCAATTTTTGGTTCTGTATCGGCTTTTTCCTCGTCCACTTAGTACTTCATATCACGTTGTAACTCGTTCATTTCTTGTTTGGTTTGACGTTTATGTTTGGCTTCTACCGTGATTGCTTTTTCATAGTTTTTCATTTTCTTTTTGACAAACTGTTTTTCTAAATCATTAACCAAAAGCGCATATTCTTGTTTGGTTTTTACTCCTTTTCCTTCTTCGCTTTTCGTTTTTCGTTGGTCAGAATAGAGCGTCGTAATTAACGCATGAGCATCTATTTCCTCTGTTGAATCTGTTTCTGAATCACTCGTTACATCATCCACGTTTACCGTTTCTTTTTCTTCATTTTCTTGATAAAGATCAAAGGCAAGTGCTTCCCAATTTGGAGACAAATCGCTGATTCTTACCACATAATAGCCATCATCTTCATACAATAAATGAACAGGTAATTTGATGTTTGGATTTGCTTTTCTTGTGCCACAAAGCTTACTTCTTCTTCATCCGTTTGATCCATTTTGATGACCATATCGAGTGAACTTGAAGCCGGATGATACGCACGATTTTCAATCGTTACTGTTCCTGTTATGTTGGAAGAAACAGCTTCATGGGTATTCGTATGATGCAAGGGATCTTCTGTTTTTAAGTAAAATTTTGATGTCAGTAAGGATAAAAAACCAATAAAGAAAAAGATTAAAATAGCTGTATACTTCCATGATCGATTGCGACTTAAATTAAACCGATAGTCTTCCAATTGCTTCTTAAATGCCACCTGTTCCACCTCATTTCATGATTTCTGTTTTCAAATCTTCGATACTATAAACCACCCATTTGTTCGCTTCTTTTCGCAAAGAAACTTTAATAATGTCATGCGTTTGATCGTCCACATTTTCATCTTTTATGACAAGATGATTTGTAAATTCGGCAATGACTTCCACCTCTCCCTGCCCTCCGTCATATTGCTGAACATAAAGCTGTAGATCGTTTGGAATTGAAGTGTAACTATCTCCATACACGAACTTTTCAGAAGGATAAAACTGCGCATAGAGTTCTTTATCCATGATGGCTTTTCCGATCCTCAAATCCATCTTTTTCATGATGATAACAGACATCAATAAACTGTTTAACGGTATTCAAGTAATCTCGTTTTTGTTGTTCTTGGGCAGAAGGACGAACTTCACTTAATTGTTTTTTCAACTCTTGATTTTCTTCTTTTAAGCTGTCATTTGTGACTTAAATTTGTTTCGAAGCTGTTGTGTTGGAGATATTGTAGTTCAGGTAAATGTTGAAAATGGTTACGCCTGCCACCACAACGGCAAGCGCTCCAAATAGTAGTGCTGCTTTATTTTTCATCGCCTTTTCTCCTTTTAAAATCGTTTTACTCTTCCATTGAATCGTTCACCAAAATACGTTCCTTTTGCCATACTTGCGATGGCTACACCTGTTTTTCCTTGGCAACCTAAAAACTGATTATTGCCAACATAGATGCCTACGTGGCCGTCTATTTTATACATATCGAAAAACACCACATCCCCAGGCTTCATGTCTTTTGGATTAATCGCTTGCCCTTGAGTTTTGAGTGTATCGGTTGTTACTCCTGACATCGGACCAACATTCACTCCTACCTGTTCGAATGCCCATCTGACAAAACTTGAACTGCTATTAATTTATTGTTGTGTTATTCTCCCTATTTCTATAAAACAGCGATTGGTGTCACTAAAAACCTCAAGTTAACCTTTAGTCGCACTTGATGATCGCTCTTCCCACCCCTAAAACACAAGTTCAACTAAAACACACATAAGTCCACCATACATTCACCACGAAACACACCGATATTCACCCAAGTAGAACTTAAGTTAAATTAGAGCCGCAACAGTTCATAAAATAAACCATATATACAAACTCAAAACAGGAATTGTTGATTTTTTGTCGAAATCATATAAAATTAAATGAATAGATGACTGTGAATTGGGTGAATATTCATAAACCCAGCAGGTAAATAACAGTGATTTGAGTGAACATAAGCAAATACCTTGAATGAATGACCGTGAACCGAATGAATCTTCATAAAATTCATATGTGAATGACTGTGAACTGAGTGAATGTACATAAAACACTAATAAATGGTGGTGGATTAAATGAATAATTCTGAAAGTGCAAATTTCATTGGTGTACCAGAAGCATCTGAATATACCAATATTCCTCCTGAAACATTAAAAAGATATCTAATTAATCATGAACAGTTTTTAAATTTCAAAAAAGAAGGTAGACGCTATAAAATAAGTATTGAATCACTAGATCTATTAAAGAAAATCCGTGAACTTTATAGTGAGGGATTATTAAAAGAAGATGTAAACGATAATTTGGCAAGTGATGGGCTTCCTATAACTATTACAGTCAAAAATCAAGAAGAGAAAGGTTCTATCTCTATAAACGAGGAGCTGAGTGAAATAAGAAAAATGTTACAACAACAAGAACAACAGATGACACAGCAAATGCAATTTAATCAAAAGTTAGTAGAAGAGTTACAGAAAGTTAGTCAAACCAACCAAGAATTAAAGCAAATGATAAACAGAAAAGATGCTGAGTTGATTGGAGAATTAAGAAAAGGATTATCAGAAAGTAAAAGAATGATTGAAGAAGCTTCTGCTAGCGCAGAGTTAGAAAAGAAAAAAACATGGTGGGAAAAATTAATGGGTAAATAATAAAAAGCTTCTACTATCCCTAGTAGAAGCTTTTTATTATTATAGTGTTATAATCCGATTATAAAATTTATTAATTATAACATATTTTTAATATATTGAGGAGGGGTATTTTTTTGACCCTCCTTATTTTTTAAAATGAATTGTATAATAAAACAAATTTATTATTAAGGAAAAACAGTTCAAAAGAATTCTTTTGAGATATATTACTAATTTTTATTGAATTATGAGATTAATTAACGCTATAATAAAACTAACAAAAATGACCGGAATAGAAAAAAGACTTCAACTGTTTAAGTAGTGCGACCAACACACTTAAACCGTTCCCCCTAAGCACAGTAGGGAAAACACTTGTCGAAGTCTCTTGTTAATAGAGTTAGTTTTTCTATAAAATAAAACTTATGTTTTTATTTTATATGAAATTGACATCTATTTCAAGGGCTTAGTTCATCAAAATCAAGGCATTGTTTTCCTTTTTCCAGGGAAACAGTGTCTTTTTTGTGTTCCTTAAAGGAGACGATGAACAAATGACAAAAATATTAACCTGTTATCTAAAAGATGTAGATACCTTCAATGGGCGGTTCAAATGGTTATGGACCCACAAGTCCACACTTCGGAAAAAGAAAGAAGAGTTTTTAGAAAGTCTTCGTACCCACTTTAAACAACATCAATCAGCCATACATAAAGAATTTCCTAAAAAAAGAATGGAAATGCTTGATCACGTCATCTATAACCTAATGGCTACGGGCATTCAAGCGATACGTTCTGAAACGCTGATGAAAAAATTTAATGTTTCCAAAAGTACGGTTTCTCGTTTTGTACGCTCGCTAAAAGCGACACCCTTTATACTTGTGGCACGATACATTAAAGAAGATGCAACAGGTACTCATCCTGATAGCTATGTATTTATCCTTAAAAGTCATAAGAACTTTCATCACATTTGCGACGAAATCTTTTTTGCCCATGATACAACAGGTGTACAAACGCTTCAGCAAGAAGAAATGACCACTCCTGTGACACGTCCTGTGACGCATCCAGAAAGTACTGAAAACGTTGATACACCAAGCTTAGAGGCCGATAAATCACCTGATGCCTTTATTAACCTTGATTTACCTGTAAATCATATAAATAATCATTTAATGTCTGTTTCACAGGCCTTCACCTATATCAAAGGTGTGCCTAAAAAAGTCAATCAAGTCTATGCAGGTAAGTATGGACATCAACTACAAGACTTCTATGCTCGTATTCAAAATGCTGCAAAAGCCGTAAAACGAGATACAGAGATTGAGATTGAAAAAGAGCAAGTCCATGAAATTGCGTATACATCCATTGTAGGATTAGATAAATATGTTCATGAAGCTAATCAACAAAGCAACCCTTTATCCCTACGGGATATGTGTCGATTAATCTATCAGATTGCGAAAAATCAATTCTATGAATTAACAAAGCCTAAAAAGCAGGATTATTCATCAGTATACGCACATCAACAAGGAGTTATACATAACGAAAGTCAAACAACAACATTGGCTAAACCAAAACATATCATCCGTAAGGAACTCGTTCCTGATTGGTTAAAAGCTGAACAGCAGCAAGAAGAAGCTTCAAAAGAAACAGAGATTTCTTTGGATCAACAGCTTGAAATGATTCAATTAAAGCAAGATTTAGGACAAGAGCTAACACTAGAAGAAGAAGGCCTACTGCAGGAGCACAGCTCCACGTATAGTTTGCTGGAGATAGCTCAGGTAAAACAGGACTTAGGACAAGCTTTAACGCTAGAGGAACAAGAATGTTTACATCAACATAACCAGTTAAAAGACACAGCTTCCTAATAAAAAAAGTAGAAATTCCTTAGAAACTGATGTTTTAATAGACCGTGTTTATTTAGAAATATGTTCTAAATAAACAACAACTAATAATCTACGCAGGAGGAGATTAGAATGCCACATAAAATTACCTTAACCGGATCAGCCACAGGACCACTACGAGAATATGATCGCTACGTTGCCTTTGATATGCGTGAAAAAGGGTCACCATCTGCGCCTAAAGGATTAAAGAAGAGTACCTTTATTTCGTATACCGTATTTGTTGCGAAGAAAGCCTTTAATAAAACAGGACTCACGAAGAAAAGCATCATGCATGAAAAGATTTTAATTCAAGGGGAACCAACGTTAGACATTCCCATTGATGAATGCCCTGGTGAAATAGGGGTGATTTGTTTCCAGATTACCGTTCTTCCGAATAAAAATGACAAAGAGAAGAATGAGTCAGATGCGAAAAAAGAACCTAAACAAGAAGCATCTAAGCCTTCTGAAGCCCAAAAGAACACGAAATCTACTAAACAGGGAGAAGAAAAAGTACCTGTTTCTCAGCCTGTAGCAAAGGAAGAGAAGAAAGAAGTAAAGCCTATTCAGCCAGAAGTACAGCAAGCACCTACAGAAGAGAAAAAGGCTGAGGAAAAAAAGACAACACTATCAAACCAACCGAAGGGAACTCAGGATCTATTGAACTTTGATGATATTATCGTTCCTGAAGAGTTCTTAAAGACACGCCCAAACCCTGAAAAAACGCAAAAGGTTATCGATTTTGTGAAGCGTACAGGACGTTTAGATGAGCCGTTGACGATTGAAAAAGGATCGAAGATCTTAAAAGATGGATACCGCCGTTATGTCGTGGCTAAAACGGTCAAAATGGATCAAGTTCCTGTTGTCTATGAATATCAAAAGTAAATAAAGTGAGAGTAGACTGGTATAGAAGAAGAACACCTTGACTCAAGATGAAAAAGTGAGCCCAAATATCGAGCAGGTGGACTTGATTATCCCATGGCTATGAGAATGCTAGGCTGTCGATTATTAACGGTAAAACATGAATTAAAAAATATGAACGAAGATGAAAAGTGGTTACAGAAAGAAGCTGGAGCAGGAGAAACCATTGTAATGAGGGATTGGGGCAACTATTTAATTTATGAAATAATTAAATAGTTGAACGTACTAGCTTATTTTCAGCCAAGACTGTTTCTTGGTATATTAACGGCAAAATGGCAAGACACCAAATATGGTCCTCTTATTATTTGAAGGTTTTAACGTATATACCTAGAATAGTTCTCTTGATAAGAGGAGGTGATCATATGTTGAGAGTCATAACCGCAGAAGCAGCATATACCACCGAAGAATTAGCTGATATACTTGGGTTGTCCATAGCAACTATCCGAAAGTACAACTTCCATTTTGCCAAAATTGGTGTGCAATTTACTAAAAAACAAGGCAGATTAGCTTATACAAATGACGACGTTACTATCTTTCATGAACTAAAAAGAATTTATGCCCATCCCGAAATGACCTTAGAAAAAGCCGTTATAACCGTTGCAAAAAAATTTAACTTAGTACAAATACCAGACACTCCACCTAACATTTCAACTGAAAAACAAACCCTTATCTTAGAACCACTCGAAGCACAAATGAAAGAGATACAAAGCTATATCGATGCAAAATTTGAAGAACGAGAACGTCAATTAATTTCAATGGCTCGCGAAATTCGGGCGTTAAAAAAAGCACAACAACAAAAGAAGAGTTTTTATAAGTGGTTAAAAACCTTTTTTGAAAAATAATTTGCTACAATGGGTGGCATCTCATTATCTAATATTCACACAAAAAAACCTTTTCCCTCTAGGTAGGGGAAAAGGTTTTTTTATGTGAAGTTCAATTTCAAAGAATATCCATAACAAAGACCGCCCATTATGTATCAGTCTATAAGGCGGTCTTAACTGTATTCATGCTATATGATTATGACAAAAATATCGACAACATATGTAGAGGAATCTTATTTCTCTTATTCTATGCTAAAAACGCTTCCTTATTCCTAATTTTTCAAACACTTTTGATTCAATTTGGTGCAAAGTGGACAAGCTAATAAAAAAGGAGAGTGAGAGATGTGTTTTGGTGGCGTAACCCGAATCGCAGTAAATTTGGTCGTTGGCTGGATCGAGAAGGAATTACACAAAGTGAATTTTCTGAACGAAGTGGTGTTTCCCGAAACACTATTTGGCGAGTTTGTAACACCAAAGGTTATATTCCAACTCCTAGAGTAATGAAAAAGATCATGGCCACCGTTCAAAAAGTAGATAAAACAAAAGATATTGATGATTTCTTTCAATTCTAAACCCCATGTAAATGATATATAACATGGGGTTTAGTGTTATATGGAAATGTAAATTATGTTGCTATATTTCGATTTAGGATCAATTCGAGATAAAGGTTGTTTTAAGTATCTCGCCTTCTTTTAAGCTATAACTAATTAATAAAATTTAGTTAAACCAATCTAGTT
This sequence comes from Priestia sp. FSL P4-0332, assembly GCF_038005845.1. Classification (NCBI taxonomy): domain Bacteria; kingdom Bacillati; phylum Bacillota; class Bacilli; order Caryophanales; family Bacillaceae; genus Priestia; species Priestia sp. FSL P4-0332. The sequence goes on along the minus strand of NZ_JBBOUA010000003.1, from coordinate 84,904 downwards.
AAACCAATCTAGAGCTCCTCTTAGAAAGAACTTGCCTATAAATTTTTATCTTTAAAGTTAATGTCCCCATATAATCGTTTTAGAGAATAAACCTCATTCTCTATTAAATTAACTGTCTTCAAGCTATTATTCCTCTTTCTATATGCTCAATGTAAATACTTTTCCCATTATATATTACATTGACCATGTCCACTGAATCTGCAATTTCTTGTGCTCTTTGTACATCCACCTTTATCTCGCCTCCTTTTTATTTATAAAAGTGACAGTATTGGTTTTTGATTATTTTTAATCCATTTAATCCTCTATTTCGAAAAAAAGAAGGATGACCACTTACCATTAAATACCTTATGTGCTAGGAGCCTAAGTATTATATATACTTATATAATAAGAGCAGTAATTATCCAGATTTAGTTTTTTACAATTTATCTTTTGAGTAAATAGCTATGTCCAATTATTACCTGTTAAATTCTAGGAGGTCAGAGTAATGCGAATAATAATTGCCGATAGAGACTCTACAGAAAGAGTAGGTATTAAATGGTTAATAAATTCTTATTCTATGAAATTTAATGAAGTATGTTTAGTTGAAGATGCAAGGCAGTTTATTAATGAATTTGAAAAAAGTGAACCAGATATATTGATTTTAGAGTTAGAAATGTTTTCAACTAACAGTTGGGAGATTATCTTAAGAAAAGTGGAAAATTACCAAGGAGTTATAATAGCTATCACTACTGAGGCAATTTTTGAACGTGCCTGGCAAGCAATTCAACTTCAAGCTGTTAATTTATTAGTAAAACCATTGTTACCTGAGAAACTAAAAGAGTCATTAGAAAAGAGTATAAAAAAGCTATCAAATTTTAAAGAGAAGCCTATTCATTTAGAAAACAAAGATGAAAATTATAGATATTACCAATCATTGATGATAGAAACTGAGGTAAAGTTTTCTAATGATTATAAAGGAATGATGATAATAAAGCCGGAATATCCAGACGATTTAAAAGAACTTTATAAGTATATTAATGAATACATATTTATGGAAACACCGGTTGTTTTATTATTTAGTGATTACATAGTATGTCTTTTTTCTGTTTTTGAAATGGACAAGTTGTACATAGATTCTACTAGATTCATTAGTAATTCAATCAAATTACTGAACGGGGGAGTTTTTATTAGTATTGACTCCATAAATAAAGTTGAGGACTCCTTACATGCCTGTTATATGAGGTGTATCCAGACGTTAAAAATGGTATTTTACAAGGGATATACACAAGTTATGCAGGCTTCCGAATTCCCGAGCTTTGAAGAATTTGATCCTTTATTAAATTCTGAAGAACAACGAATATGGATTAAAATGTTAGAGGGAGAAAACCTAATACCTATAAAAAATTGGCTTTATGAGAAATTCACTAATTTTCCTAACGGGTACCCTGAACCTGAGTTAATCCGTATTAGCCTTACTAGTATTCTTGCACAGATACGGAGGCATATGAAATCCTATCGATTAGAAAAAAATCAAGCATTAGAGGAACAATATCAAAACATTTTTAATATTGTTCTTAATTCACCAGTACTTTTTAAAGTTGTTCAGGAATTATTACTTTTTATTGATAAAATTTTAGAACAAGTTAAAACTCAGCAAAAAAATACTCAAAATGACTTTATTGAACTCGGTTTGAGGTTTATTGATGAACACTTCAGTCGGACAGATTTAAACCTCATAGTAGTAGCTGATTATGTTAATAAAAGTCCAAGTTATTTTAGTTATGTATTATCTCAGAGAACATCACAAACATTTCAGCAATACCTTACGAATGTTCGGATAAATAAAGCTAAACATCTATTATCTACAACATCACTGTCAATTCAGCAAATTTCATTTTCTATAGGTTTTTCGGATCCAAATTATTTCAGTAGGGTATTTAAAAATCAGACTGGTGTATCACCTTCTATCTGGAAAAATCAAATGTTTATCTAGATATCTAGTTATTTTCCTATAATTAATGAAGAATTTGGTAATATTAAAGATTGTTATAGTTTTAATATTACTTATATTCTGATTATTATCTTCTGTTTCTGTTAGTGTTTTTTTAATAAACTATTAATTAACAGAAAGGGGACTATATGATGAATACTCAATCAGTTAACTTGCGCAAATACTGCGCTCCTAAAGGAATTGAATTAAATACAAAAGGGTGGGTCCAAGAGGCTGTTCTTCGTATGTTAATGAATAACCTAGACCCACAAGTGGCAGAACATCCGGAGAAATTAGTTGTATATGGGGGAATAGGGAAGGCAGCTCGAAATTGGGATGCATTCGATCGTATCGTAGCCACTTTGAAAGATCTAGAAGAGGATGAAACACTATTAGTACAGTCTGGAAAACCAGTAGCTGTTTTTAAAACTCATAAAGATGCACCACGTGTACTCTTAGCTAACTCCAATATTGTTCCGGCCTTTGCGAATTGGGAAAAATTCCATGAACTCGATAAAAAAGGATTGATAATGTATGGGCAAATGACAGCCGGTAGCTGGATTTATATTGGAAGTCAAGGAATTGTACAAGGTACGTATGAAACATTTGCTGAATGTGCGAAACAACATTTTAATGGTAGTCTCGAAGGTACCATTACCGTAACAGCTGGATTAGGAGGCATGGGAGGCGCTCAGCCATTAGCCGTTACAATGGCAGGGGGCGTAGTCATTGGAATTGATGTTGACCGAACACGTATTGAAAAACGAATTGAAACACGCTATTGTGACGTTGTGTTAGAAAGTTTGGACGAGGCAATTAAAATAGCTAAAGAAGCAAAAAAAGAAAAGAAAGCGCTTTCTATTGGGTTGGTTGGAAATGCAGCTGAAGTGCTTCCTCAAATGATCAAACGTGGCTTTATTCCAGACATTGTAACGGATCAAACCTCCGCACATGATCCATTAAATGGTTATCTACCAATTGGATTAACTCTATCGGAAGGAGAAACATTACGTAATCAGAATCCAGAGGAATATGTAAGAAAATCTAAAGCTAGTATGGCTGTTCATGTTCAGGCTATGTTAGATATGCAGAAAGAAGGAGCCATTGCTTTCGACTATGGAAATAATATTCGTCAAGTAGCGCTTGATGAAGGCGTAAAAGACGCATTCAACTTCCCAGGTTTTGTACCTGCTTATATTCGCCCTCAATTCTGTGAAGGAAAAGGACCGTTCCGTTGGGTAGCTTTATCAGGTGATCCAGAAGATATTTATAAAACAGACGAAGTTATTTTACGTGAATTCTCATATAATACTCACCTTTGTAACTGGATTAAAATGGCGAGAGAAAAAATTGAATTTCAAGGATTACCGGCGCGTATCTGTTGGTTAGGATATGGAGAACGTGCACGATTTGGAAAAATCATTAATGAAATGGTTGCATCTGGAGAACTTTCAGCACCTATTGTTATTGGTAGAGATCATTTAGACGCGGGATCTGTTGCTTCGCCAAACCGCGAAACAGAAGCGATGAGAGATGGCAGTGATGCTGTAGCAGATTGGCCTATTTTAAATGCACTAGTTAATACAGCCGCAGGGGCAAGTTGGGTATCTGTTCACCATGGTGGTGGCGTAGGCATGGGATATTCTCTTCACGCAGGTATGGTCGTAGTAGCAGATGGCACGGAAGATGCGGCTAAACGTCTTGAACGTGTATTAACAACAGATCCTGGTATGGGGGTTGTTCGCCATTTAGATGCAGGCTATGAGTTAGCCATTCAAACAGCCAAGGAAAAAGGCATGAACATTCCAACATTAGACTAAAGGAAACGGAGTGAGTAGTATGTCATCTATTATGTATATTAAACGTGCCTCACAACTGATTACAGTTAGAGGTGGAAGTAAAGAACCAAAACGTGCTCAAGATATGTCCGATATCGGTATTATCGAACATGGCAGTGTGGTAGTGGAAAATGGAATGATTACATTTGTTGGATCAGATGTTGAAGCAGAACGCTATGTTCATACGTTGAATGGACATATCAATACGATTGATGCTTCAGGAAAAATTGTTACTCCAGGTCTAATTGATGCTCATACTCATATTGTGTTTGGGGGAAGTCGTGAAAAAGAGCTAGAGATGCGATTAAACGGAGCTAAATACATTGATATCCTAAAGGCAGGCGGAGGAATTCTCCAGACAACAACAAGTACAAGAGAAGCTACAGAAGAACAATTGATTCAAGAAACCTCCAAACGCCTAAATCGTTTTCTACAATATGGAGTTACGACGGTTGAAGCGAAAAGTGGATATGGTTTGACACTGGAAGATGAATTGAAACAGCTACGAGCAGCAAAAAAGCTCGATGAAAGGCATCCTATTGATATAGTTTCGACATTTATGGGAGCCCATGCTGTTCCAGTTGAATATAAAGAAAATCCAGACGAATTTGTTCGTTTAGTGATAGAGGAAATGATTCCAAGAGTTGTAGAAGAAAATTTGGCTGAGTTTTGCGATGTTTTTTGTGAAGAAGGAGTTTTTACAATTCAACAGTCGGAGCAAATTCTTGAGGCAGGAAAAAGGTATGGTTTAAAACCAAAAATACATGCAGATGAAATTGTTCAATTCGGCGGTGCAGAACTTGCAGCCAAGGTGGAAGCTGTTTCGGCCGACCATTTATTACAAGCATCGGATGAAGGTATTAAACAAATGGTTAAAAGTGGTGTTATTGCAGTCTTGTTACCGGGTACAGCGTTCTTTTTAATGGAGAAGCCTGCGAATGCAAGAAAGATGATTGAAGCTGGAGTTCCGGTTGCCCTTTCAACTGATCGTAATCCAGGGTCATCACCTACTGAATCGTTACCTTTTATTATGAATCTAGCGTGTCTTACGATGAAGATGACGCCAGCCGAAGTTCTAACGGCATGTACAATTAATGCAGCTCATGCCATCGGAAAAGCTGATGAAGTGGGGAGTATCGAAGTGGGAAAGAAAGGGGACCTTGTTTTATTTGATGCACCGAATTATCAAACGTTGCAGTATAACTATGCAGTGAACCTTGTAGATACTGTCATTAAAAAAGGAAAAGTGATTGTGGAAGGTGGGGCTTTATGTGATGTACCCGTACCCACAACTTAATCGTCCCTCTTTTCATTGGGAAAGACAGCGTTCAACTGAACCTAAGGTAAGTGATTGGATCGAGACATTTGAAGTGCAAGATGAAATAGATTTTCAAGCTGTAGATGTAACCGTTTTGGGAGTCCCTCTTTCCAGATCTTCTATTAGTGCCTCAGGGGCAAGTGAAACACCTCTTGCCATGAGACAACTATGGAAATCGTTTAATCCGTATCATATTGAATATGATACGGATTTGACCCCCTTATCGGTTTTAGATTTAGGCGACGTCAAACAGCATGTAACAGATATTTCACTTTCTCATCGATATATTAAAGAAGCAATGATTTCAATGCGGAAATATCACCCTCATACACTGCCTATCATGTTAGGGGGAGATCATTCAATTACGGCCATGTTAGTAAAAGGCTGGAAAGAGTCGCATCCAGAACAACGTATAGGAATTCTTCAATTCGATACACATTTTGATTTACGCAGTTTAGAAGATAACGGACCCTCAAATGGAACACCCATTCGAAACCTGATTGAGAGTGGTACGGTTGAAGGCAAAAACGTTTGGAATATTGGCCTGCATGGGTTTTATAACTCTAAATCTCTCAAAGAGTATGCAGATACCCACAAGGTTAATTATGTGACCTTACTTCAAACTAGAAAAACAGGAATTTCTTGTATAGTTGAAAGAGCCTTAGATGATTTAGCCAAGAATGTGGATGTCATCTATCTAACAGTAGATATGGATGTTCTTGATGTGGCTTATGCCCCTGGTGTACCAGCAGGAACAACAGGAGGAATGAGAACGGATGAATTATTTGAAGCCATATACATTGCGGGCTCACATCCATTAGTCCAAGCAATGGATATTGTATGTTTAGATCCCTTACGCGATAAATCAGGAATTACTGTTAAAGCAGGAGTTCATGTATTCTTGAATTTTTTAACAGGCTTTGCAAATAGAAAATAAAATATTAATTTTCTTATCCTTTTGAAAGTAACAAATCTCTAGCGATTTGTTATGAAACTTTCTTTCTCAGGAAGAAAAGTGAAAAAATGAGAGAGGAGAGAAGTAATTAATGAAAAACAATTATCGCTACTTTATTATTTTTATGATTGTTATTATAACAATCATAAATTACATAGATAGAGGAGCACTTTCATACGCTCAGGCTGAAATTATTCAAGAATTCAACTTAAATCCCGTAAGCTGGGGAGCAATTTTGGGGTATTTTGGCTATGGTTATATTTTCGGTGCCCTATTCGGAGGAGCGTTGGCAGATAAGAAAGGTCCTAAGTTTATGTGGATTCTTGCTGGAACCACATGGTCTATATTTGAAATTGGGACAATATTTGCTGGTCACTTAGGTGCAGCGTTCTTTGGGGGTTCTGCATTAGCTGGTTTTGCGGTATTTCGTGTTTTGTTTGGACTGGCTGAAGGACCTACTTTATCTACAATGAACCGAACGATGGCAAATTGGGTATCTCCAAAAGAAAAAGGTTTTTCTGTAGCACTTGGCTTAGTTGGAACTCCAATTGGAGCATTAGTCACCGCACCTATCGTAGTGGGCCTTTTAACGTTTACTAATTGGAAGGTAACATTTATTATTCTTGGTCTGTTGGGTTTTGTTTGGGTATTAATATGGAGAAAAATATTTACAAATTTACCTGAAGATCATCCGAGAGTTTCAAAAATTGAACTTCAAAAAATTCGAAGTATAGATAGTTTAATAAAAGGTGAATTACAATTAGAAAAAACAAACTCCAAAAATGTTCCTTGGTATTATTTTTTTAAAAACCCTACATTAGTAATGAATGCCATTGGGTACTTTGCATTTTTGTATGTCAATATTCTATTACTAACTTGGACTCCAAAATATTTGCAAGATGAATTTAACTATTCTTTAGCATCTCTTTCATATATAGGTATGATTCCATGGGTAGGTGCTATTATTACAGGATTAGTAGGAGGAAAAATTTCGGATAAGTTACGTGAGAAAACTGGAAATTTACGTATAGCCAGATCCTGGTTCACAGTAGTTTGCTTATTTTTTACAGCTATTTGCTTTATGCTAATCCCCACGGTTGGAAGTGCGACCTCAGTACTTTTATTAATGTGTATAGGTAATGCCTTTAATTACCTACCCAATTCGATCTATTGGACAGTTGTTCTTGATACAGAGCCTAATAAAGCCGGAACTTTTGGGGGAGTAACTCATTTTATTGCAAACCTGGCTACTATTATTGCGCCTACACTAACAGGAAGCCTTGTTGCGGCACATGGATATAATGCTATGTTTACTGCTGCTGCCATTGCTGTAATAATTGGAATGGTATCTATGATATTTGTAAAACCAGGACAACGAAGCCATATATCGGATATGCATAATGAGGAAAATATCATATTATAGTAACCATTATTCTTCTATAGGATAAAGAGCTTCTATCAAAATGAGATACCTAATTTATGAACGAAAGAATATAAAACCATGAAAATAAATAGCTGTTAACAAACATGCTTCTTAATAAAACAATAATTTTGTTCTACTCTACTACCCAGATATCGATTTACTTTATTGTATGCTTATAAACATATATTTTCTTATATCAAATTATTACTACAGGATAGCCAAGATTTTTATTTATCAATATCACACAAATTTTTGAAACATAAGAAAAAGCCAAGGCTTTCTCAAAAAAGCGCTTGGCTACTTATTTATCTCTTCATTTACTTTGAACTTTGGTTAAAATCTTACTTAGTTAGATTTTCTGAGAGTAAGTAAATGGAGAATAGAATTAATACAAGCTCCTTTTCAAGGTATTACCAAAAAATTATTAGAATATTACTCCAGTTGAAGGAGAGGTAAATTTCTTATGGCGGAACACAAATTTAAAATGGATGATGCTCCACTTAATAAGTTTCATTTAAAGATTACTGCACTTACTTTTGGGTCTAATTTTACCGATGGTTATGCTCTTGGTATTATTGGTATAGCTCTTGCTCTAATTGGACCAGAAATGAAACTTAATTCCATGTGGGAAGGGCTAATAGGCAGCTCAGCTTTAATTGGCCTCTTTTTAGGTAGTCTAGTGCTTGGAGGGTTATCCGATCGTGTAGGTAGACAGAAAATATATTTGTTTAATTTTCTAGTAGTTGCTATTGCCTCTGTTCTACAGTTATTCGTAAATGGTCCAGTAGAGCTATTTATTTTGCGTCTAATAATAGGATTTGCTCTAGGAGGTGATTATGCCGTAGGCTCAACCTTACTTGCAGAATTTGCGCCTAGAAAATACCGGGGGATCTTACTAGCTTCTTTAAATGTGCTCTGGACAGTTGGGTATGTTGCTGCGACCATAGTCGGCCACTATTTAGGCTCAAATGACAACGAATCATGGCGGTGGATGCTTGCTACATCGGCAATTCCTGCAATTATCGTACTGCTATTAAGAATTGGTACACCTGAATCACCAAGATGGCTTATTAGCATGGGACGTAATGAAGAGGCACGCCAGATTGTTAAAAAATACATTGGGGTAAACGCAGAAATTGATGAAAAGATAACAGAGCATCAGCAAAACCAAGGATATCTATCACTTTTTAACAAACAAATTTGGAAGCGCACTACTTTTGGAGGAATATTTTATGTTTGCATTGTTATTCCTTATTTTTCTATTTATACCTTTTTGCCTTCAATATTAAAAAGTATGGGATTATCTGAAAATTTCACAGTAGACCTTTGGCTAAATATATTTCTAATTGTTGGATCGTTGGTTGGACTTTGGCTTATGGAAAAACTTTCTCGGAGAAGTTTTACCATTGGAACGTTTGCATTGATGACCATAAGTTTATTTATGCTGAGTATTTTACAAAGGCCTGATATTTTACTTATCACTTTGTTTTTAATGTTTACTTTCATTATATCAGCAGCTTCGAATCTAACATTGACATATCCTGCCGAACTATTTCCAACTGAAATACGCGGGTCGGGAGTAGGTTTTTTGACAGCTTTCAGCCGGATCGGATCTGCTGTTGGAACGTTTCTGCTGCCTTTAAGCTTAAATAATATGGGATTAGGTGCAACAATGATCGGAATGTCTGCGATTTTATTATTAGGTACTATTGTTTCAATTATGTGGGCGCCTGAAACAAAATCTCTTTCTCTAAGTGAAGCAAGTAATCCTTTAGAAGATAACCCTTTACATGTAGAAGATAAGACAACTCTAAACTCTATGAATCGTAAAGCTTAAACAAAATAAGGTCAGCTTTTGCTCTCTTATATAGACATTAGATTCTAAAAAGCTAGCACTGTAGAGAGGGAAAGCTGACTACAGGAACTTACTAATAAAAATTAATTTCAGATTAAATACCATCACATTGAGGAGGAGTAATCTTGATTGAAGTAAGAGAAACGAAGGTAGTAATTGAAGACAACCTTACCATTAAGGATCTGGTAGCAGTAGCAAGGCATCATGCTTCTCTAGAACTCTCTGAGAAAAGGAAGAAGTGTATTATTCAAGCAAGGAAATTAGTAGAGAGATTTGTAGAAGAGAATCAAGTTATCTATGGAATTACGACAGGTGTAGGAGAAAATTCAAAAGTTAGAATTTCAACAACCGAGTCTAAAGAAATGCAAAAAAAGTTAATCATGAGCCATGCTTGTGGGGTAGGCGAGCCGTTAAAACCAGAACAGGTCAGAGCTATTATGGTTATGATGATTCAAAACTTTTCACAAGGTTATTCAGGCATAAGACTAGAAACAGTGGAGGCTTTAATTAAACTATTAAATAAAGGAGTTACACCGATTGTTCCTAAAGAAGGATCTTTAGGTTATTTAAATCATCAGGCTCATATTAGTTTAGTTCTTCTTGGAATGGGTGAAGCGAAATACAAAGGGATAGTCATGAGTGGAAAAGAAGCTCTTCAGTCCATAGGTATTTCTGAACTTGAATTGCATGAAAAGGAAGGACTTTCTCTTATTAATGGAACGGTTGATATGACAGGGATTGGAGCCTTAGCAATTTATGATGCTATGAATTTGCTTAAATCTGCTGACATTATATCTATGATGAGTTTTGAGGCTTTGCGTGGAACCTACTATGCATTCGATCCAAGAATTAGCCAAGTGAAGCTTCATCCAGGACAACAAAAAACAACTTCAAATATACATAAAATTATTAATGGAAGTAAAATTGCTGAGACATTTAAGGAGTATAGAACCCAAGATGCCTTAAGTATTCGATCAATTCCTCAAGTGCATGGAGCCTGTAAAGATGCTATGAACTATGCAAAGGAAGTGGTGGAGAGGGAAATGAATTCAGCAACTGATAATCCTCTGATTTTTCATGAAGGAGAAAAAGGGGTTGCTATATCTTCTTCCAATTGTCATGGTGAAGCAGTAGCTTTAGCTATGGATTTTTTAACAATTGCTATCTCGGAGTTAGCAAATATTTCTGAAAGAAGGGTTTTTCGACTTTTATCCCCTCAGCATAGTGAATTACCTCCTTTCTTAGTTGAGAAGAGTGGGGTGAATTCAGGGTATATGATCTCACAATATGTGGCGGCAGCATTAGTCTCTGATAATAAGGTATATTCCCATCCATCTTCAGTCGATTCGATCCCTACAACAGCAGGACAGGAAGACCATGTAAGTATGGGAACATCTGCTGCTTTGAAAGCGTTGAAGGTTATTTCCAATACAGAGAAAGTCCTTGGAATTGAGTTAATGTGCAGTGCCCAAGGTTTAGATTTTCTAAAGCCTTTAGAATCAGGAATGGGTACAGAAGCTGCATATCAATTACTTCGACAATACGTTTCGCCACTAGAAGATGACCGAGTCATATCAGAAGATATAAACCAATCGGAAAATTTAGTCCATACAGGAGCACTGGTTAAACAGGTAGAGATACACATAGGAGAGTTGCAAGTCTAAAAAAGAATTGGTATGAACTATTTCTCTACTTAATATAATATCTCTTAACTGAATCTATGTAATGAAGAATCCTTGGGGCAGTGAATTTCCGCCAAGGATTCTTTTTCCATGTATATGCTAGTTCCTATAAAAAAGTAGGATATTGTATTCTTTTTTATCTATATACTCCATAAAAAACCCCTTTGTAAGGCTTCTTATATCTAGATAAAACAATCTTCCTAGAATTAAGATAATAATTCATAAAAACTAAGTTACTCTTCATAGTAGTATCCATGACAACTTTCATTAAATTAATACTTGTCTTAATCAATTATTAAACTTCCCCTCTATATATTTTTAAATTACAAAAAGTAAAAATATATTTATATATATGCTGTAACCTACCTGAAATAGTATCGTTATAAAAAGAAACACTACTGCCTCCTTCTTGTTATAAAGATATGTTACGATTTGTTAGGTCGGTATGGCATGTTTCATCATGCATTTCAGCTCATAAAAAGATTCTTCTTTCCTTGTCAGGAGGAGGGAGAAATCTTTTTACATCTATCAAATTTACCCACTATCTATCCATACCAATCTACATGCAAACATAAAGTAGAGGTTCACTTTCATAGATGTTAGAATCTATCTTTTGTTTGCGCATATTTTTATATGTGTCTTTTTCTTTCTCCTATCTGATTTCTTATTCCATTTGCTCAAAATTAGATAGGAGCTCTTTTTGTAGGCTGAAATTTTAGCACTCTAGGTTAAGTTGATTCTAATTTCACCAGAAGAGGACTGTGTTATCGGTTTTGCTTCCCTATGTTGTTTAGTAGAACTCTTATATTTCTCCATAAGTTCATGAATACTTGCTACTTGAATAATCCGTATATGCCCTGAAGACACTGCATACCGAACAGGCGTAATCAGAATAACCGAAGGGAAGATAGGTGATCGACCTTCTGGTTGCCAGTGCAAGTCATTCCACTCATCCGAAAAGAAAAACTCCTCATAGAGGGTGACCTTCGCCTGCATCTTCTGCTCCGAATACTGATTTCTCTGAATTTCAATCCAAAACGGAGATCCTTTAAAAATACAAAACAGGTCTGGTTCAATGCCTCCTTTTCGTCCTGTGGGCTTATCTTCGACAATAACCTGTTTAGGGGCACTATACGTACACATTTGTTTATAGATATCTAGAATTGAAAGGAAATGTAATATTTTTTGAGAGTTCTTTTTAATCTTCGCATCCACAGGTAAATATACCGTTGGGGAATACTGCTGAGTGCGTTCAATCAGCCCTAACCGATATAAACGTATCATCACACTATTACAGGCATTAATAGGCGATTTGAGCTGTTTAAAGAACAGTTCCACTAATGAGTCTCGATCTACAGCCCGAAACTGATTAATAAACCCAATGATGTCTTTATCACGCTGAGATAACCGAAAGCTCATCGCTGTTCCTCCTTCTCTAATAATCCGAAGATAGGCTGTGATACGACCTCCAGTTGAGGTTCAGAATCTTTTACCCGTGTTTTATAAGGAGAAAGCATTTCTTTACACGCTTCTTCATCTAAAAAATACGCTTGAAACTCTTTGACTTCATCAATTTTAATTTTCATACGCCCCCTGGCTGCGGCATCAATTTCTTCTGCTCCTATCACCCCGGCTACTTTCGCATTTGTGGCATCGGCCTGCCTTCCAGAGATGCGTACCCGTAAGTTAGCCTTTAACGCTGAATTTAATAAATCAGCATCCGGACGCTGCATGGCAATAATCGTATGAACACCTAGCGCACGACCTTGACTCGCAAACTGTTGAATCATCTCTACAAGGTCCGTTTCTCGTTTAATGATGCTCATTTCGTCTAAGACCACTACAATCCGAGGCAGCTTAAAAGGAAGTCTGCTGATATGTGTCACGCCATGCTCTAACAGTAAATCGCCCCGTCGATACATTTCAGCGCGTAACAATGCAAAAGGCTTTCGCATGTCTTTTGCCTCAAAACAAAGCGCATCGACGTGCTCAATTCCATGAAATAACCCTAAATCGGCTCGTTTAAGGTCCACTAAGATTAAGCGTAAATCTTCAGGCGAGGCATTCTTCACCCATGTGGTCAGAATCACGCGCATTAAGCTGCTTTTTCCAGCACCAATTTCGCCAGAAATCAGTAACGTTTCTAAATCCGCAAAATCCCATGAAACAGGGTTTCCATAGATATCTTGACCAATGCATACTGGAAGCTCCATTTTCTTAATATGAGGATGAATTGAATCATATTGATAAGTAAGCATCTTCGGTAAGCTTTTGTGATGAACCGTGATACTGAAATTCTTCAGGCTGCCGTTTATTTCAATGTTGCTGCCTAATACTTGTCGTAATGCCCACCTTTTTTTCATTAAAAGATCAGGATCAATCCCATTTAGTAAGGAAAAAGCGTACCGAGTGTACGTATGATGGTTATCGATTTGATGAATTTTCGGAAACAGATAGGAGGTACGGTCTCCACGTTTCACCACCCGGTAAATCTCCGCCGTACGAAACGCTTTTATCAATTGGCCGCGCAATTTCAGTTTTTCAAACATGAACATTCCTCCTCAAAACATAAAGGTCGCAAAAAAGTAAATCAAGGCGCTATAAAAGGTAACAGGCAAGATAAAACGCATCACCTTTGCGAACTGATCAACAAGGTCAATGACACCCCATCGCTCTAATATTCGTTCAATGATAGCAATCCCTAAGACAATGCCTCCTATGGTTAGAATAGTGGGGTCAAGCATGGCTAGTGGACTAAACGGTACAAAGGAATACGCCTTGAAAGGACGAGGTCTCGTGAGAGATGATTTTTGGGATGGAGGAATGATCTTTCGAAAGGTCAATCCTTTTGTTTTTCTCATGTTGATACCTTCTTTCATTCGTTCAATTTTTTTGCCTTTAATTTATGCATGATTTCAGCTCAACGCATCCGGTCGCCCCCTTCGCCTCTTCGGCTCAGCTCCCTTACAAGTTCCATGAAGGGCTTCACTAAGCGTATACAGCTTGTATTAACGCGGTAACAATACTGAACTAGATACTGATTAGGTAATGGAGTTATGATTCTTTAGATACTATGTAGCTACTGCAGTAAGCTTGCCTGTCCACTCCAAAAATAAAAAAGACCCCTTACCGAAGTAGGTAAGGGGTAGATGGGTATGTAAGAGGTGCTTGGCTTTTATATGCTGGGGGTTGTCCTAGTGGTTTATTTTTTTATGAAATAGACAAGAAATCGCAAGATGTCCTCCATTTAAGAGTGAAGCTAAACAGCATAGCTTTAATTGAAGTACATATTTTGTAATCTTATTTTCTTAGATAAATAATTATTATGTTTCATATAAAAAAGGGAACACCTGCTAACGAGGAAGTTCCCTTTTTATTTCGCCAGATAAAAATACATCAAAACAAAGATTAAAGAAATTGGCTACAGTGGGGGCAAAGTTTTTTTCAAGCGATCACTGTTACATAATCTATAGGAGTTGCATTGAATAAAATAGGACTAGCTACCAGCACCTACGACTAAAATGTTGGATTCGCAGCGCAGCTCCCCCATACTACTCCAGAATTAATCATAACTCCTTGATAATCTAACCTCTATAAACACTAGCACATGTATCAGGTTTTGGTTCATAATAACAATGATTTTTAAATTGACCAGATGCAGGTTGACCGTACCATGTTGGAGGGCACGGAGCATGTGGATTAAAATACCAAAGAGCAAATTTCGCTGGGTGTTGTCTCCAATAATCCAAATTCTGCTTTGCTAATCTTTTTTCAACACCCCTCGCTCTTTGATAAAATACATTGCCTTTTTGAACAGCTTCAAACGAATAATTCCCCCCCTGTACTTGATAAATGACTTGTGAAACGGTTCTTAAATTTTTAAAGTCTATACAATTTGCTGCAAGACGATTAACTATTACATTTCCGACATATAACATCCCTAGTCTTCCTTCACCCTCAGCTTCTGCTCGCATCATTCTTGCCATTAAGTTAATGTCTGCACTTCGGTAACTTACTCTTGCCATTTATTCACCCCCAAAATATAGTATGAAAAAAAGCTTCTATTGATGTCATTGTTTATAAGATAGCAATGCCCAGTTTTTACATAACAATAAAGTCCATTATATACGTTATAACGATCGATAGAGCGTTGTTATTTTGCATAACGCGAGTATAACTCTTTAACGAAATGAATATTTACAACGTTAAAATTCTTCCAAGATTAAACTTTATTTTTAATATAAATCAGAAACTTATTTTATAAGAATTGAGACTGCACTATACATTAATAATAAAGCCATAACTACATTAAACTGACTTCTATACTTTGAGAGGAATTTTTGAAAAAATGAACCAAATAAACTCCAACAGAATGTACTCATAAAACCAATAAGAGCTAGAAATAGCGAATACATTAGTAAGCTAAAGTTTGAATTGTGATATGGAAGGATGAAGGTTGCTATAGCTGTTATACCATATAAAATGCCTTTTGGATTTATAAATTGTAAGATCATCCCCATGAAAAAACTGTTATTCCGGTCTTCATTGTTATTTTCATTATCCCCTTTACTACGAATAATTTTTATAGCTAGATACATCATATAACCTGCACCTAGGATAGTCATAAAAAATTCAATTTTTGGAATAAAATTCTTGAGTAAAAGATTAAGATAACTACACAACAACATGACTATAAGGAAACCTGCACCTACTCCTACACAAAACTTTAATGTCTTTTTCAAACCATATTTGTTAGCGAATAACATGGCCATAATATTATTAGGACCAGGGGTAAAGCTGGTTACAAAGACATATAGCAAGAATGATAATACTGGCATATTTGAACCTCCTCTAATATGTATATTATAATGTTCAAAAAGGACAATATAACGTCGTGCTTTTTATTTTACAATACAGTCGTTATATTGTACATAGCTATAGGAGTGTAATTATGGAGGAAATAAATCTTATTGTCGCTAAAAATTTGAAGGGATTTAGAGAAAGTAAGAAATTAAGTCTCGAAAGAGTCTCAGAATTAACTGGAGTAAGTAAGACTATGATAGGACAAATTGAAAGAGGAGAATCAAGTCCTACAATTACAACCATTTGGAAAATAGCCAATGGATTAAAAATTTCTTTTACTTCATTAATAAATAATCCGCAACCAGATACAAAAGTCATTTCAAAAAATGAAATTCAAATATTCTCTGAAGATAACGGGAAATATCGGGTTTATCCTTATTTTCCTTTTGAGGACGATAGACGCTTTGAAGTTTATTCTGTAGAGATAGAAGAAGGAGGATCCCTAGAGGCTGATTCGCATAGAGAAGGAACGGAAGAGTTCATAACTGTCTTTGAAGGAGAACTCACTATAAGGGTAAATAGCAATGAGTATATAGTAAATAGGGGGAACGCTATTAGGTTTAGAGCTGACAGGCCTCATTCTTATTATAATAGTGGTAAAACATTAACTCGATTAAGTATGATTATTTATTATCCAGTTTAAATCTCTTTTCTCCAGAACAAAATTTCATTTCTGCATTTACTATTTAGTCGACGAGCCCTACATCCAGGTGAAGTCTATCAAAAATGGATTCAAGTTCATATATAAGCTATTTGGAATTGCATGATAATCTGTAATTGAACAGGTCATGGAGGTTCTACATCTCCATCAAATAGTTTTGTACCAGAACCAAAAACTCAAGGATAGTAACTTAATTTTTGAAATTAGGAATAGCAAAAAAATAAAGATTACCTTATTATCTAATAGGTAATCTTTTTATTATTAATTTCACTGGCGTCGAAGATTATTGATTTCCTCTTGTGAAAGACCTGTAAGGTCACTTATCGTTTCATTGTCTATTCCTTTATGAATCATACCCAGAGCCATAGTTTTAATGGTTTTTTCTACTCCAATTCTCTCTCCTTCTATTTTCCCAAGGTTTTCAGCTCTTTTTAAAGCTGATTTTTCATCTAATAATGCCTTTTTTCGGGCCTCATACGCTAATAACACTTCTGGGTCTTGACTGACACGTTCCCATTCATCCATTGCCTTTTTCAATACCTGATCTTCTTGCATTGCAATCTCCTCCAATACCTGAGTGATTTCTTCATCTTCAGATGCTTCAAGTAATAATAACCATCGCACAAGTTGATCTTCTCGTGGATCTACCTCTCTGTGACGCCACTTAATTAATAGCTTAGGTAGCTCCATAAAATGAATTTCCAGCATATCGGTTAAGAGTAATTTCTGTTCTCGCTCATATAACTGAAAGGTGGAATGATAATCCGTGATATGCGATAAATAACGGAAGTTTATAATGTTGATGGTAATCGTTTTACAAAGCTCTCCATAGTCCATGCCTTCTTTCATTTGACTACTATACATTTTGGACCAGTAATAGAGCGTTCGTTTTTCCATGTCATGTTTATTATTAAGTTGAATTTCAATGTTGACACGACTTCCATCTTCTAACTGCGCGTGTACATCTAAAATTGAACGTTTATCTTCTTGGTTTTCTTTATTAAAATGAGGATCTAATAACTGAACCGTCTGAATTTTTTTCTCATCTGGAAAACGAAGCGCTGCATTTAAAAAAGCAGCTAAAATAGATTCATTTCCATGTGTGCCAAATAACGATTTAAACGCAAAGTCGACACGTAAATCTAATCGTTTCGTCATAATGTCCTCCATCATCTCCATGTTTGTTATTAGTATACCATGACTGTATAGGTTCTTTCTATTTCATGCTTTATAACGTAATAAAGTGCCCATCAGGTACCTCTCTTCCTTCATTATTATTAATAATGATAAAAAATTAAAAGCTAAAAGCTCTTAAGTACTTCTGTTAAAATAACACATCAAAAAAATAATTCTCTTTTAGATAAAGTTATATAATTGATAAAATGTAGGTAAATGATCGTTTTAGTATTTTACTTAAATTATAAAAGGCACTTGCTATATGCAAGTGCCTTTTGCTACGTTGATATTTCTAAACACCTATTATAAAAATAGATGCTCTTAAAGAAGTGACGAGTTCATGTCAGAACACCACGTCATCTCTTATTATAGATCAAATTCCTTTATCCTGATACTAAAGTACAATAGTAAAAATATTATTTAGATCACCTTAAGTCCAACTCTAACAAAAGAGATGGTCTTCGAGATAATTCAATGTTAATCATTAGAAGCTTATTGAAAAGATTTTAGGGTTTATTCACCTTGAAAAAGCTCTTTCTTTGCTCCTGTTTAACGCGTTTTAAGCGCAACTCTATTTTTTTATCTAACGTTTTATGTACGATTTTGATGATTGTACATATAAACAGTAAAGTTACAGTTATAATTACAGATCGCGGTACGTGAAAGCAGAAACAAAGTATAGCTACAAGTAGGGATATAGCACAAATAAAATTGATTATCCATTTTCTACTTCTATGAGCTTCAAGGTTTCTTTCAAGCAACTGCTTTTGTCCTTCTTCTCTTTTTGTACCTTCTGAATTATTGTGTGTAAGATTCATCGTTGTTTCTCCCCAAGAAAACTAATTTTGTATAATCTACGTATTAGTTTGTTCCTAAGATGGCGCCTTCTCGGAACAAATAATCCATAATTTTTTCCTTTTTATTATAAATTAAACAATATTAAAAGTCATAACTAATTTTGCACAAAATATCCAATGAGTGAACCTTCTGTCTGCTAAACAAGAGTAATTTTAAATTTTATTCCTCTCTTCCAAGGCGATAGCATAGTTGGATAGAACAAAAAGAAAAAACTACTGCTCCTGTTCAGTAGTTTTCCCTGTTTAGAATAGGAAATTTGGTGTGATGCCTCACGGCGTCTTGAGTAGTTTGTTCAAAGGGGTAAAAAGTATGTCCATAAATAAGTATATTTTAAAATTTATTTGAATTTATGTTTTAAAACATATAAAAAAGGGAACAATAACTTAATTTTATTCCAGATAAATTTCAAATAAGAAAAATGGTTAATATGTTGAAAAAACTGTAATAATGAATCTGGAGGGAAGGTATGTCAATTAATAAAGAAGTTTTCTATCGCGGTAAACGATTTAAGATTATTCATATTTATAGTTCTGGTTATTGTGAGCTTAGAAAAGTTAACGATCCTTTTAAAGTAGAACTAGCTTTATTAAATGATATCCTACTAACGGGATAATGATTACTGCATATTCTTATTTAACTAACCAAACCGAATTAATTTGATTTTTATTATTAAATAAACATATTAATCATTTTTTTGATAAAAATAGAAGCCAAATTCTTTATATATAAAGAATTTGGCTTCTATTAATGTTGATGATGCGAACTAAAAATGTATATCATATACCGCGTAAAAATAGAAAAATTCTATTTTACAAACAATTAGTCATTATTACGTTTGTTGTTGGAATTGCTACCCTTTTCACCGATTTCCTGGTAGAATTCCTTATCATGATTTTTAGCTGTAGCTTTGCCACCCATTCTTCCAGCTTCTTCACGGCTCATTTTGTCATTGTTTTTATTAGTTGTCATTTTACATGCCTCCTAATAATTTTCAATATATTTTTTATCTTCCACGTTAAAAAGGAGCTAAACTATTTATCTTTATTTTCCTAATAATTGATAATTATTTCCTTTTTTTCTTATTTTGTAACTCCTTTTTTTGAAAAATCTCACTTATATTTGCTGATACGCTTTCTTTTAATATTAGGGGACCTATTCTATAAATTACATTATGCTAACTAAAAATATATAATTTTTCGACTGGACTACCTCATTAATGTCTACAGTTTTTGTGTTTTATTGTAATTTTTTGATATGTTTTGTAGAAAACGTTTTCATTCTATCTTATATTGCTCATAATATTTTTTGTTGGCTCTATCTTTTTATTATGGACCTACTAAATTTCCTAGAGATGAAAAATTCCGATGAGGTGAGAAAAAGCTATGTTAATGGTAGTCAATCCAGTAGGTCAAATAAAAGACTTACAAAAGTGTATTGTGAAAAAAAGGAAAGAATTAATTGATTTAGGTAGCAATTATGGACTTTTAGACGAAAAAACAATTAACTGTAGTCAAGATTTGGACAAACTTATAAATTTGCATATGAAATCTTATTCTAGTTCAACTAACATGTTTTTAGATAACGGAGAGGGGTTACCTAGAACAGGACACTCGTATGGTAATTATAAAGTTAGTGATTTCAAATATGAGGTAAAAGTCGTTGAACTTGCAAGAAGTAATATTCGTTTTTGTTCTGCCCAATTGATTGCTCATTCAAATCTAGCAACATTTGGAGTATGTACTGCTTTAGTTCTAGTTGGTAATGGAACTAAAGCAGGTTTTGTTGCTCTTCGAAATTTACGACAGTTAACAACTCATTCGTGAAAATCTATCTTTTCTAACAACGCGGTAACGTTACTGAATTAGCTACTGATTAGGTAATGAAGTCGTAATTCTTTAGATACTATGTAGCTACTGCAGTAAGCTTGCCTGGCCATTCAAAAAATAAAAAAGAACCCTTACTTGCAGTAGGTGGGGAGTAGGTAGTGATGTAAGAGGTGTTTGGTTTTTATATGCTGGAGACGGACTTAGTCGCTTATCTTTTTCATCAAATGGACGAGAGATCCAATGATGTGCCAACGACTAAAGTAGAACGTGATGAGGTTTAGTGGGAACATGACAAATTGTATGTTCCAGATTGATTCTACAAAAAGAATAGCGTTTTTTATGTTTTGAGGACAGGATTTTTCCTTGTCTTGATGTGCATGGGAAGGTATTCTAATTAGAAAGAAAATAAGCTCCTTTTTCACTAATCCCTTTAAAATCTTCTTTAGTAAAGCCGTAAATCCCTCGTGGGATAACGGCTGTTTGACATATGTCTTCTTAACATTATTAAGATAAAATGTGACCGCCTTCCACATGAAGAACGGTTCCAGTCACAAAACTATTTTGGAGCAAGTATAGTACGCTTTGTGCAACGTCTTCAGCTCTTCCTATTCGTTTCACAGGCAGTTTGTTTCCCACCGTAGCATAGAAATGGTTACGGGGTTCTTCTGGCATTTTGCTGCGGGAAGGTGTATCAATAATACCGGGTGAAATGATGTTCACTCGGATCGGAGCAAGTTCTAATGCCAAGGTCTGACCTAAATTCGAAACGGCGGCATTGACTGCACCTAGAATTGACGAACCAACCATCGATTTGTAGGCTACCACCCCAGAGAATAAAGTAATCGAACCGTGTGGTAAAATTTTTGGAGCACCATATTTAGCTGCGTAGTATTGACCCCAAAATTTGTTTTCAAACAATTGCCGGGCTTGGGCTGTATTTGTGTGTAGGAATGACCCACCGGATGTTTCTGCCGCGCTCACCACAAGGTGGTCGAACTGGCCGACTTTTTCAAAGAAAGATTGAACTTGCTGTTCTTGAGTTGTATCTAGTATAAAAGCCGTGGCCCTAGCTCCTAGTTGCTCTTTTGCATTCTGTAATTTATTTTTGGAACGGCTAGCAATAATTACTTCTGCTCCTTGAGCTATTACTTGTTTAGCTGTTTCAAAACCAATCCCTGAGCTTCCACCGATAATCACAATTTTTTTACCTTTTAACATGTTTTTACCTCCTCATGATTTTACTTAATAGATTAAAAATCCAATACTTCTTTCAGATGTATATCAAGTTCGAATACAAATTTTTCAATATTCGGATTTTTAATTACATCATAACAAGTGAAACTCTTTAAAGGTTTCATTCCGAGGAATTTCTGTACACGATGTAAATGACTTAATGTATCTTCTAAGCTGTTCCCTTCAAAAAATTGAGTTGGATCGTTAAATACTTGTTCGGGAGCATTCCAGGTAGTCGAAAACATATATTTCTTTTCGGTCAATAACCCACCTCTTCCATATTGATCAGCACCCTTAAAAAATAAACCATAAGCATAAACTTCATCCATATACGTCTTCAATAAGCCTGGGACACTGAACCAATAAATAGGTGTTTGGTAAATTATAATATCAGCCCATAAAAACTTTTGGTGTTCTTCTTCGACTTTATATCCATTTTGAATATTTGTTGTTTTAATATTGTTCTTTTCACTTAACAAACTGATCATTTTGTTCATCAATGTTTGGTTCAAAGTCCCTTTCGCTGAACCATATTTCTGATGGCCGTTAATAACAAGTATATTTTTTAACTTTTTTCCGTCCCCTTTAATTCTGTAATCTTTAAAAAATCCGTTGATCTTTAATTTTCAGATACTACTCCGAGCTGTTGCATTAATGTAAGATTATCCTCTAAGTGCCAATCCTCAACGATTTTTCCATTCCTGATATGCAAAATATCAATGGCAAAGAAATGAACCGGCTTCCCTGTTGGCGTTTTCCCCATAAACTCACCCTTGTATGTCCCGGTGAACGAGAGACGGGCTGTAGCCTTGTTATCAGATATCACTAAGTCCTCAATAGTACAGCGTAAATCAGGAACAGCTTTACGAAAGTTGCGAGAAGCGAAGGCCAATCCCTCCGGACCTTGAGGTCTTCCCTTCGGCAATGTGTTATCAAAGAAGCTAGAGGCAACGGCTTGTGAAATAAGATCCTCATTGCCAGTATTCCAGAACCCGTAAAAATGCTGGGCGGTTTGAACCATGGCCGTAGCTTCTTTTGATTTCAATGACGGATCGACTGTCATCGATTTTGGTTGAGGTAAATCCTTTAATAGTTGAATGTCTGCATGAGCTGTTTTAGCAGGTTTATAGTCAGTATTGGTCTTGGCACATGCGGCGCTCATGAGTGTTACCCCAAGAGCCATGATAATACTAACTATCGATCGAATCGTTCTTTTTTGTAACCTCATCATATTTTCTCCTCAAATGTTTTGATATAGGCTGCGAATCTTGCTCCCTAAGTGTGGACTTGCAATGAAAGTCCCAAGGGAATGAGATATTGTGCTTTTTTCTAAAGTGCCTCTCCATCAATAAACGTTTATACATAATTTGCAGTTACGCAGATTTATTCAAGCTCAGCTAATGCAGGATACGTTTCCTCTCCTCGATTCAGGGACCAGCTGAACGACGTAACCAATAACCTTGCTGCGCTAAGGTAACATTCAAATCTTCTGCTACATTTGGAAGAATATCAATGATGATAAATATGTAGTACCAATAGCAAAAGTACTGATTAAGAGAGTAATGAGCAATAAGGGCAGTGTGATTGGTTGATTGCTCGCACTAACTTTGATCACCTCCTCAATGCAGTGTTAGAATAATAGGCTCACCGATATTATATGTATAGTAAGTTTCTTTAGGAAAGTAGTGATATTTATTTCATAAAGTTTCTGAAAGTATACTATTGTGATATGATAAGGAAAATTAGCCAAAAAAAATTTTAGGAAGGATGTGTCAGATGAGTGCTATTGAGCCGGTTGTACTAACCAAAGGAACATCAGGGGAGCCTTGCCCCATTGCTAAAACGCTTGACGTGATTGGTACTAAATGGACCTTTTTAATTATTCGGGATCTGCTTATCGAAGGAACGATGCGATTCCGTGATTTGTTGAAATCAATGGATGGAATTAGTCCAAAAACACTTTCATTACGCCTTAAGGAACTGGAGAATCATGGGATAGTGGAAAGAAAGGTATTTCCAGAGGTCCCTCCTCGTGTGGAATATACGTTAACGGAAAAAGGGAAACGATTGGAAAGTATCTTCATTGAATTAAAGAGATTTGGATTAAATTTATAGGAGATTAAATATAGATCATTCTTTAAATTTGAGTGCGTCAATTATGAACGATATTAGATATGATTTGATTTATGGAGAACAACCGAACCAGCTATGCGTAGTTAATAACATAACAGTAGACGAGTTTAATGACTTGGCCAGGTGTGGAAGTTCAAGATTAAATGAGGTTCCCATTTAATCCTTGGAGAAATATAAATAAGAAAAAAGTAAACAGGTCACTTAGTGATACTTATCACCATCAAATGACCTGTTTTTATAATATTGGCTGCTATGCGATAGGTCCCCTTAAATGCTCTTCTTCATTCCACACTCCCGGCATTCACGTAAGAAAATCCCACCTTTTACAGAACTTTTGAAGTAAGCTGAGTTGCAGTGGTCGCATCTGCCACTAACCTTATCCGGAAATTCATCGTATTCATACACTTATGATTGTTAACAGGTGTAAATACCCTTTATAATGTTAAAGATTCTGAATCACTGAGAATAAAGGATAATGAAACCATTTAGAACGTTCCTAGGGGACAGAGTCATATATACCTCAATATGGATGAGGTCCAAAGAGGTTCCGATGACTAAAGGAGAATCAGTGGGAGCTTGGTGAATCAAATCATACGAAAACAATAAAAAAGAACCGACAATTGATTGCCAGTTCCTTTTTATTGTATAAGTGTAGTCATTCTTCATTCTTATAAATAAATAAGCCATTTACGAATGTTTCGAAATCAGGAGCTAATTCCAAAATAAGTGTGTCTTCTCCCCATTCTAGATCCATATAAATTATAGGAGGAGTATCTTTTGTATGCCGATAATCAAATGCAATCCACCAATGTCCCTCTCCACATAGTAGAACAATATCTTTTGGTAACTCCCATTCTTCTATATAGTAATCACTGGATAAGATGCCTTCTTTTCCTATTCCATAAATTTCAGGAACGTTTACATGATCGTTTGCCCAATTTGTTGGAACGGAGGTAGGATAGTCACAATACTTTAAATTGCCCCCATTCTGTATTTTACATAACTCAATATAGGATTTTGGTAACTTCACACCCAACTTCTTTTCTGCTTCGTTGACCATTTCTTCTGTTAATTTTTTTGATTGACTGTATCCATCATCCCAAATATCTCTCATTTCCCCATCCCTTTCAACCCTTACCAACTAAATGCTTTTCTTCATGCCACATTCCCTGCATTCACGTAAGAAAACGCCACCTTTTACGGAACTTTTGAAGTAAGCTGAGTTGCAGTGATCGCATCTTCCACTAACTTTATCCGGAAATTCATCGTATTCATACACTTTATCAAGATCTATTTCTTGCCGTTATTTCTCTTCCATTGCTATCTGACTATTATTAGCTAACACCATTCTTTGCAAATTCATAAACTTCTCTAATAGTATTGGGAATGATTTAATATATTCAGCGTAACAAAGAGCCACTTGTATGAAACAAGTGGCTCTTTATATTGAGTATGTTTTAGATAAAATGTACTAATCGTAACAGAATAAAATTTTTGTTTTCGATATATCCCTTCCTGCCCTCGGTTTACCTTCCCCTCATTGCTAATTCTTGAAAACCCTTAGGTCAATTTCAAAATTATTGCTAAATTGACTGCATAATTCGTGTGAGTTCTTTTTCTAAAGCATCGGGCTCGTTTGAGTAATTATAAATCCCTAAAAACTTCTCTATAGCCTCTGGATGAGAACTGATTAGCTTATTGATGGCATTCTGTTGTTCAGAGATGCGTTCATTCTGCGAAATTTGACATCCCATGTGAAACCGAACCATAAACTCGTCTTCTATTGCCTTTTGATATTCTTCAGATATTTGATTTGATTGATTGGATTGTCCCTTATATTTTGAGAGAATATTGGATAATATACGTGCTCCACATATAGCATCATGGATACCTTGTGCCATGCCAGGATCTTTAAAACAAACTGCGTCTCCAACCAACGCCCACCCTTTTCCCATTCCTCTATACCAGTAATTATCATATCTGAGAATGCCTTTAACCGGTTCTACTAATTCCGCATTTTTTAAACGCGTCCCTATTGTTGTATTCGGAAAGTTATCTGTTAAGAAATTGCGTAGACAGCTTTCTGGATTTAATTTCAATCGTCCTATCAATTCCTTATTTTCTAATGGAAAAATGCCGGCGATAACATATAAATTATCATTCGTTGGAAAGAGAATGGCTGTGTTATCTTTTATCTTGTATACTTCAAATTTAGGAACATTGTCATGGCGAAATTCAGAGAAGTACCCGAAATAGATGCCGACTTTTGCCGAAATGCTTATTTTGAGTTCACTTTTTACCAGCTTGCGAATAATTGAGGATCGGCCGTCTGCCCCGACTACCAGGCGAGCTAAAAATTCTTGTTTCTCGTTATTGCCATCTAGACCTTCCACCCCCACTACTGTATCGTCAGCATGAATAACATCCGTCACATGAAATCTTTCTAGAACGGTTACATTCATTTGTGATTTGGCTTGTTCAAGTAGGATCTGATCGAGATAAGTTCTTCTAATGCAGTAACAACTTTCTTCTCCGTCAACCTTAGGGATGAGTCCTTCTATCGTGGTATCCTCAAATTGAAATTTAATATCCTGTACCGGTGGGGCGTTTGTTTCCAATAATTTGTCCATGACACCGATTTCTCGAAGAAGAGCGACAGTATTATTGAAAAAAGTATGGGTTGATAATGTATCCTTTGGAAAGGTCGCTTGGTCTACTAACAACACATGGAAACCTGCCTTCCCAAGATAAATAGCAAGGGTAGAGCCGGCAACTCTAGCACCGGTAATGATGACATCATACGTCTTATTCATCGTATCGCTCCGTTTCCAAGTACAATTATTAATTTGCGTATCCATTAGAAGGATTCTAAAACTAATGTTCTTACGTGTTAAAGCAATGAGGTAAATTGATAAGGGTATGCTACATACATAAAGTATGGAAGTTAAAACGAATTAAGTACAGGGAATTTTCACCTGTTAAACAATTAAAAAGAATTTGTGCTAAAAATCGGAATGATATTTTAAGCATTAAATAGAAGCTCATTTACAAGAAGGTATAATAGATGGATTGAAACATAGATATAGATTCTAGACATATATTCCTTTTCCTCTTTTATTCTTTGAGCTTTCTTCCTGTTGAAAGTTCACAAAGTTTACACAATGAAATGTAAGCGTTTCCTAATAGTTTGTTGTATACTAAATAATATAAAACAATATAACTTTTAACTTGTATGATTTTCTCACAAATTCTGTATGATAATTACTTATTTGAATAACACATTCCTACATTAGTTATTAGGAAGAAAGGGGAACGGAGCATGATATTGAAAGCGTTGAGAAAGAAAGGTGTCATTACCATTAACTATTATCAAAACGGTTTATTACAAACATGTAAGGGACGTGTAAATGATCTTAATCTTCATGATCAAACTCTTTCTCTAGAGGATGAACAACACAATATATTCTCTATTCGTCTATCGGGCATTACTGAAATTCATTAAGTCTATCATCGTGTAGTTACATTATTTAATATGCTTATTACAGGGAATATTAATGATAAAGCTATAAAAAAGAGGAAGAGAACCCTCTTCCTCTTTTTTATGATTTATTTACCTTATTAGTACTCTTTCTTGTTTCATTTGATTAACTGCTTATGCGAAACATGGGAACACCTACTAACCAGGAAGTTCCCTTGTTATTTCGCTAGGTAAAAATACATCAAAACAAAGATTAAAGAAATAGGCTACAGTGGGGGCAAAGTTTTTTTCAACGGACCACTGTCACATGATTTATAGGAGTTGCATTGAATAATAGCGCTAGCTACCAGTACTTACGACTAAAATGTTGTATTCGCAGCTCCCCCATACTACTCCAGAATTAATCATAACTCCTTGATAATCTAACCTCTATAAACACTAGCACATGTATCAGGTTTTGGTTCATAATAACAATGATTTTTAAATTGACCAGATGCAGGTTGACCGTACCATGTTGGAGGGCACGGAGCGTGTGGATTAAAATACCAAAGAGCAAATTTCGCTGGGTGTTGTCTCCAATAATCCAAATTCTGCTTTGCTAATCTTTTTTCAACACCTCTCGCTCTTTGATAAAATACATTGCCTTTTTGAACAGCTTCAAACGAAAAGTTCCCTCCCTGTACTTGATAAATGACTTGTGAAACGGTTCTTAAATTTTTAAAGTCTATACAATTTGCTGCAAGACGATTAACAATTACATTTCCGACATATAACATCCCTAGTCTTCCTTCACCTTCAGCTTCTGCTCGCATCATCCTTGCCATTAAGTTAATGTCTGCACTTCGGTAACTTACTCTTGCCATTTACTCACCCCAAAAATATAGTATGAAAAAAAGCCTATATTGATGTCATTGTTTATAAGATAGCAATTTATACGCTGGGGTTAGTCTAGTCACTTATATTTTTCATAAAATGGACGAGACATTAGAAGGTGTCCAAAAGAACAAAAATAGATTGCAAGCAAAGCTATATGATCTTAGTACATAAGAAGGAAACTTTGTTGTGGAAAAAAATAACAGGATTAATAGGTTTTAACCTGGGGTAAAGTCAACTAACTATTTCAAAAGGAGAGAATGATGTATGAGTATTCTATGGATGCTAATTGTAGGTGGAATTATCGGTTGGCTTGCCGGTTTAATTACAGGGCGTGACGTTCCTGGAGGCATTATTGGTAATATTATCGCTGGTTTTATTGGTTCTTGGTTAGGTGGTCTGATCTTGGGAAGTTGGGGACCAGTCGTTGGTGGTTTTGCCATCATTCCAACAATTATTGGAGCAATCATTCTGGTGTTAATTGTAAGCTTTGTTCTAAGAAAGATGGGACAAAAAAACAATCACGGTCATCATGCAAAATAAATCGAAAAAAATTAAGTTGGAGTGATTAAAAATGGGAGAAGAAAGTAAGCCTGTGTTAGATGATTTTGTTGAAAATGATCAATTTGAACTAGAATCTTACCTTACTTATTTGTTCGATCAAATTAATCATGATAACGAAATTCTGTTAGAAACTTAATGACAAACCAAATATTTTATTATAAAGAAAAAGAGAAAAGAATAATAAATCAGAATATAACATAAGCGACCTTAGTAACTTTGTTTACGATACATAGGGTCGTTTATTGTTATGGAGAATGTTTGAAAATAAAGTAAAGATATTCTTCTTTATAAGCAATGCTCAAAGATTATTAATAACTTTAACTACTACTTTATTAAAAATTGATTGGTCCTAGCCTCCAACTAAAGACCTTTTAGGATGCCAGACGGATGATTGTACATATGATTAAAAAGGCACAACCTCTGTTGAGAAAAGTCTGTCCATTATTAAAATAGATTTTATCTATTTTAATAATCAAACGATTTATTAAATCATTTCATAATAAAGGAGATGGAAGTGTGTTTGGATTCAGTGATATGCCTAAGTTCTTGTTTTCTTTCTTACTTGTACTACCACTTGTGTCTCTTGTTCATCAATTAGGTCATTCTATCATGGCGATCTTTTTCGGAGGGAGAGTGGATTTTACCATTGGAAAAGGAAAAACGATTTTTAAATGGAAGAAAATTAAAATAAAATCCGTTTATTTTTTGGATTCTTTTTGTGTATATGAAAAACTAAAATACGACAATCGATTTACCCATGCTTGTGTCTATGCTGGAGGTGCCATTGCTAATTTAGCTTCTATTTTCCTTATAAATGGTTTAGTTATGGATGACATCCTTTCAACAAGTCTCTTTTCTTACCAGTTTGTCTATTTTTCTGTTTATTATATTGTCTTCTCGCTATTGCCTATTAAATTTACAGAAACAACTTCAAGCGATGGACGTGCTATTTACGATGCATTGAGGTATGGAAAAATAACATGTAACCCTGATTAATAAGGCTGAAATAATGATGGAGATTGAAAAATCAACAAAGCTACATATTATTTCGTTTACGCAATAAGTTAGACAGTAAAAATAAAAACACTTTAAATAATGTAGGTAATTTAGCAATTAGTATAGATGTTGATGATAATTGATAACAAAAAACCTTTTACTCCTTTCCGGTAGAAGGTCATTTGCGTGATGGAAATGTCGTTATATACCATACGAGAAAGTTAACATATACCGTCTAAAGTAGAACATAATGAGCAACAGTGGCAGCGTGAAGGATTGTATATTTCAGATTTTAAAAATAAGTAAATAAAATTATATAAAAAAGAGAAGGTCTTTAATCTTCTCTTTTCCTACAACATCAATAATTAAGTTTTGCTAAAAAATCCTTATACTGGATCTAGATACAAGGCTTTTTCTAATGTCATTTATTATAGTTTATTAATTACAATTTATAACTTATATATAATTATCGATTCTTAAGCATCTTATCGTTATAACCAAACAGCCATGTCAGAATAAATGATACAGCAAAGGCAATCAAATTAACAAAAATATAGATGAAAATCTGATTATTCAAGTACAATAATAATCCTGGAATAGCTGTAACAGACATTCCTGTTGCTTTTAGATGAAAAATCGAGGCTAAGAATCCCCCTACTGCTCCTCCTATAAGGCCCATTATAAAGGGTTTAAAGAACCTTAGGTTTACTCCAAATATAGCCGGTTCTGTAATTCCTAAAAAGGCTGAAAATGCTGATGGGAATGCTAATGCTTTCACTTTTTTATTTTTAGATTTCAATCCAACTGCTAGCGTTGCAGCCCCTTGAGCTACGATTGCGCTAGTAATTAATGGATTGAATGGATTAAATTTTGTATCAGCTAATAATTGAATTTCAAGTAAATTAAATATATGATGAACGCCAGTAATTACAACAACTTGTTGTAGGCCACCAATAATAATACCAGCTAAACCAAACGGTAAATCTAAAATTGCTTTTGTGCTTGTTAGAATTACGTTTTCTAATGAATGAAAGACTGGTCCGATAGCGAAGAGACCTAATGTAATCATGATCAATAATGTTAGAAATGGCGTGAGTATTAAATCAATTGAATCGGGTACTTTTTTACGAATCCAACGCTCTAATTTTGCTCCTATAAGACCTACAAAGAAAGCTGGTAAAACAGAACCCTGATACCCTACAACTGGAATAAATCCAAAGAAGTGAATAGGATGTGCGTCTCCTGAACCTACTGCATATGCGTTTGGAAGTGCTGGATTTACTAACATTAATCCCAAGACAATTCCTAGAACAGGGCTTCCACCAAATACTTTAAAGGCTGACCATGCAATTAATGCTGGTAAGAATGCAAAAGCTGTATCTGTGACAACTTGCGTAAACATTATAAAGTTTTCAGGGATATCATTGGGTGTATAACCCAACCAATTTAACACTGCTTCTTGAGTTAGTACCCCACGTAAACCCATAAATAATCCGGTTGCAACAAGAACTGGAATAATTGGAACGAAAACGTCACCAAAGGTTCGGATAGCTCGTTGAAAAGCGTTTCCTTGTTTCTTAGCTTCTGCTTTTACTTCAGATGTAGACGTGCCTTTAATACCCAACTCATTCACTGCTTCATATACTTTATTAACAGTTCCTGTACCAAAGATAATTTGGTATTGTCCTGAATTATAAAATGCACCTTTTACTTTCTCTATATTTTCGACTGCTTCTTGATTTACTTTTGTTTGATCATGTACCATAATACGCAATCTTGTTGCACAGTGAGCAAATGATGAAATGTTTTCTCTTCCACCTATTGCCTCAACTACTTTGCTAGCTATGTCTTTGTAACCCTTTTCCACTTGATGATAACACCCCTTTGGTGATGATAATATAATGAAATTGTAATAAGAAAAAAACTAACATTCCTGATTCGATCGCGACTATATTTCTTGCTATCTATAAAAGATATAGCCCGAACAAATAGGAACCGGTTCCACAAAACTAAAAAACAACATACATGTAGTTAAATGTTTCCTTTCATAGGAGCCAATTTCGTTAAGTAAGAAGTCAAATTGGAACCGGTTTCTTTCGCTTATTATAGTTTATGAAATAAGAAAATGTCAACGCTTTCTTTTGTTAGTCAGAGATTCTAAATTCCAGATCTTGAAAAACAAACATAGCTATATAAAAAAGAAGGTACTTGAAGTGTGCGTAATTACGCATATAAAGCCTGTATTAACGCGGTAACGTTACTGAATTAGCTACTGATTAGGTAACGAAGTCGCAATTCTTTAGATACTATGTAGCTACTGCAGTAAGCTTGCCTATCCACTCAAAAAATAACAAAGATTTTATTTAACTGCACCTAAATATTTAAAGAAGGATTTATTTTACTGTTATTGAATCTATACAGGACGGTTTATTTCAAATCTCAATTGCAGAGAGGGGAAATGATAATGGCCACTGGAAGAGAACGGGCAGCAAGGAGTATTTTAGGTCAATCAGGATTGAGGAATAGGAATCCAGACAACGCTACGTTTGATGAAAAAGGAACAAAGCCTCGCATCTCAAATTTTGAAAGAGTTGCGACTCCTCGTGAGGGTTCTACTCGAATAGCAAGGATGGCAGAAGAATATAGAGCTGAATATAAAAGAGTAAAAAGAAGAGAACAATTTTTGCAAGACACAATAGATTTATTAAGTGATTGTAATAACAAGCAGTCCGTTAGAGAGTTAAAGGAATTAATTAATTTAGCAAAAGAGCGATTAATAATGTATCAAGGTAAATAGAAATTATCCCCTTTTTTATTGCTGATATAGTATAACACTAATATATCCACATACACATTTGTCTGAGTGCATTTTTGCTAGGAGAGCAGCCAGTATATGATGGTTGCTCTTTTCGTATTTGTAAGGAGCTGTGAGTACATGAAAGATTGGTTTAGAGTATTCACTCTAAGAAATGGAAACCAGTAATGAGGAGTATGGCACTAGTTGGTAACAGTGTAACTGTAGACATTCAGTGTTTTGGAATAAAATGGAAACTAAAGCGAAGTAATAACATTCTTGAAACTTTGTAATGTTATTGAACAAAAGATAGGAGAGCATTCATTTAGGGTGCTCTTTTAGTTATTTCTTTTTTTTAGTTTACATAACTTATATTTTAAAGGGAGCTATTTTTCATAGTGAAAAATTCCTAAAGACCTACACCTAAATATTATCTAATCAAGGTCCCTATTTTCTTGAGTTGTTGTCTTATAATTATAGGTAGGCCCTTTGCCAAGTCTGGGTTTCCAATTACCTAACTTGTCTTTTAAGTAATCTTTTAAAAAATCACGTTTCTTTTTTCGTCTTTTAACCCTGTTTTTCATAAGAAACCACCACCTTTGGTTTACTTCATAGATTCAATTTATCCTTATTATAATTATGTTGAAAAATTCACTCTTTACGCTAAATCTATAAGTAATAAGTAGATCATCTCAATAGTCAAAAATACACTTTTAGGTATTGTTTCAAAGTATTCCAGAAGACGCTTTCCATTGTAAGAGTAACAAAAGTACAACGTGAAGAACAACCAGATGATCCTCATATGTATTGTCATAATAAAGAATAAAGAAAGCAGGTTAATAAATATTAACCTGCTTTCCTTTCTAACGAGAACTTAAAAGGTTTCTCGTTAGAAAGGATTTTATGGTTTCGTAGAAGAAGCATCCTCCTTCTCAGAGGTAGAAACTTTCTCTTTGAAATTAGATGGATGTTTTCCATGCACATCATTGATATTTGCTTTATCAGAAGTATATCCAGCAGTATTAAATCTGTCATCCCCTATTGCAGGCTGAGAATTGTTAGACTGATTTTTCATCGTGTACCTCCTAGTTTGGGTGGGATAGGTTCAGTATGCTCATATTCACCGTATTTCATGAGGATGCACTTGACGTTTTATCTCTATTCAGTTGAAAGAGTTGGATATTTAACCTAAAAATAAAATTTAATCAAAAACGTTCAACGAACTCATATTCTACGGCACAAAAAGGAAAAAAGAATATAAAGTCATACGAATCAGTGACAGCAACTTTGTAAATTGGGTGCCTCAAATTTTAAAAAGAGTGAAAACACGATTAAACTAACACAAAGGCGTAAGCTCCTTACTTATGAAATAAATAAAAAAGAATTGACAATTGAATGTCAGTTCTTTTTTATTGTATAAATATATTCATTCTTCATCTTCATAAATAAATAAGCCATTTACAAATGTTTCGAAGTTAGGAGCTAATTCAAAAATAAGTGTGTCTGCTCCCCATTCTAGATCCATATAAATAATAGGAGGATTGTCTTTTGTATTCCGATAATCGAATGCAACCCACCAATGTCCTTCTCCACACAATAGAAGAATATCTTTAGGTAAGTCCCATTCTTCTATATAATAATCACTAGATAAAATGCCTTCTTTCCCTATTCCATAAATTTCGGGAACATTTACATGATCGTTTGCCCAATTTGTTGGAACGGAGGTAGGGTAGTCACAATATTTTAAAGAGCCTCCATTCTGCATTTTACATAACTCAATATAGGATTTTGGTAACTTCACACCCAACTTCTTTTCTGCATCGTTGACCATTTCTTCTGTTAATTTCTTTGATTGACTGTATCCATCATCCCAAATATCTCTCATTTCCCCCAACCCTTTCGATCAATACCAATTAAATACTTTTCTTCATGCCACATTCGCGGCATTCACGCAAGAAAACGCCACCTTTTACCGAACTTTTGAAGTAAGATGAGTTGCAGTTGTCGCATCTTCCACTAACCTTATCCGGAAATTCAGCATAGTCGTACACTTTATCAAGATCGATTTCTTGCTGCTGTTTTTCTTCCATGTTGATCATTCTTTTCTAGTTGACTTTTATTAGATTACCACAAAAAGTGAAGGTGAAATTATTTTATGTAAAACGAACATCAATTAGCTCACTTAACCTCACTTTGTTAAACCTTTAATGATTTTCTCACTCTATTTTACATAAATTATCAAATTTGATTTTAGAAATTTATAATTTTTTTGTTGTTTTCTGTATGATTATGTAGTTCCTATTATAGATTAAAGCTATGTTCTTGTTAGAAGAAAATGAAAACGCTTAATTGCATCTATATTTTTATTAATTATATTTTGATGGAGGAATTTCTAATGGACAACTAACTATAGAGAAAAAATTACTTCCATATTATTAGTATTATATTACTTGCAAATTTTCTACATAAAGGAGACAGCTAACTATGAAACTAAAAAAAAACTTAGGAATAACCATTTTATCTGCTGCATTATTATTTTCAGGAATTGGCCTATCTGCTGATGCAACAACCAATAATGCCAAAACAGTCGTAAACCATTCGGAAAAAAAAGATTTACCTAATATAAAAATTTTAGCTACTGGTGGTACAATTGCAGGTTCCTCTGATAGTGATACAGCTACAACTGGATATAAGGCAGGAGCTCTTGGTGTTGAAACGTTAATAAAGGCTGTTCCTCAGATGAAAAAACTAGCAGATGTTAGTGGGGAACAGGTGGCAAACATCGGAAGCGAAAATATGGATAATTCAACATTATTAAAGTTAGCAAAACGAATTAATACTTTATTAGCATCTAAGGATGTTGATGGAATTGTAGTGACACATGGAACAGACACTTTGGAAGAGACGGCCTACTTTCTAAATCTTGTAGTAAAAAGTGAAAAACCTGTTGTTATTGTTGGTTCAATGAGACCAGCTACGGCTATAAGCGCAGACGGTCCATTAAACTTATACAACGCAGTGGAGATTGCTTCTAGTAAAGAAGCCAAAAATAAAGGAGTTTTAGTAACTCTGAATGACCGAATTGGTGCAGCTCGCTACATAACAAAAACAAATACAACAGCAACAGATACGTTTAAATCTCCTGAACAAGGATATGTTGGAGAAGTTGCTGGGGGTAAGGTCTTGTTTTATAATGAAC
Organism: Priestia sp. FSL P4-0332; assembly: GCF_038005845.1. Classification (NCBI taxonomy): domain Bacteria; kingdom Bacillati; phylum Bacillota; class Bacilli; order Caryophanales; family Bacillaceae; genus Priestia; species Priestia sp. FSL P4-0332. Next base: position 49,210 of record NZ_JBBOUA010000003.1, on the reverse strand, counting down.
CCACTCGTAAACATACGACAAAATCAATTTTTAATGTTTCAAAACTTGATAAACTTCCTCAAGTAGACATTCTTTATACATACCAAAATGATAATAGATACCTTTATGATGCTGCTGTAAAAGCAGGGGCAAAAGGAATAGTAGTAGCAGGATCCGGAAATGGGTCAATGTCTGATGCAGCTTTATCAGGAGCTAAAGATGCTGTTAAAAAGGGGGTAATCATTACTAGATCTAGCCGTGCTGGTAATGGGACTGTGACTCATGAAGCTTCAGATGATAAAGATAAGTTTGTCACGTCTGATTCGTTGAATCCTCAGAAAGCCCGTATTCTCTTAATGCTTGCTCTAACTAAAACGAAAGATCCTAAAAAAATACAAGAATATTTTAATGAATATTAATAAGCAAAAAAGAGTCCTTTGCTATAAGTAGCAAAGGATTTTTAAATTTATTGAAATAGGGGAACATGTTATTAGTTTAGTTAGTTTTATAGATTAATATACAGAAGGAGGTAAAAAATCTAACCTCTCACACATAGATACACTCATTTTCAAGTTGGCACTGTGTATAGAAAACCGATTCACTTCGTTTTTTGTAGTTTGCTTGTTCTAATAACCGTGATATGTCTAAGAGAGGGGGTAACATGCCCACTTATACACGTCTCTTCCATTTTTGAACACCTTGCAACTATGACGTAAAAGTTGGCTATGCATAGTCCAAAAAAATATTAAATCTTATAAATACTTTATTTACCTTTTGTGTGTTCCCGTAGATTTCTGTTGTATTTTGTAGACGATATTATAGACTAGGCTTAACCTTACATTACAACAAAAAATGAGTATCTTGTTTTAATGTAATAGGAAATGAAAGGGGTTACAACATGAAAAAATTCGGATTAGCTACACAGATTTTTATTGGTCTTGCGTTTGGGGTTGCGGTAGGTGCTGTTTTTTATGGAAATAGTACAGCGATGGCCATTCTTCAACCTTTAGGAGATATTTTTCTTCACCTAATTAAAATGATTGTCATTCCTATCGTTGTATCCGCACTCATCGTATCTATAGCTGGCGTAGGCGATATTAAAAAGCTCGGCAAGCTAGGTGGAAAAACGATTCTTTATTTTGAAATCGTTACCACAATTGCACTTGCTATTGGTTTATTAGCTGCAAATATATTTCATCCAGGTACTGGTATAGATATGGGGAACCTTGAGAAAGGTGATATATCCAAATATGAAGAAACATCTAAAACAACTGAGAGTACAGGAATAGGAGATCAAATCGTTCATATTATCCCAACTAATATATTCCAATCGTTGACTGAGGGAAATTTATTAGCGATTATCTTTTTCTCAGTATTATTTGGTCTAGGTGTTGCAGCAATTGGAGAAAAAGGCAAACCAGTCTTAAACTTTTTTGAAGGTGTACTAGAATCCATGTTTTGGATGACAAACTTAGTTATGAAATTTGCCCCATTTGGCGTATTTGCTTTAATTGGTTTGAATGTGGCGAAATTTGGAATTGGTTCATTAATTCCTTTAGGAAAGTTAGTACTGGTTATATATCTGACCATGATTTTCTTTGTTTTTGTAGTATTAGGTATTATTGCAAAAATGGCTGGAACTAATGTTTTAGTACTTATAAAAATCTTAAAAGATGAATTAATTTTAGCGTTTACAACCGCAAGCTCTGAAGCAGTGTTGCCAAGGCTAATGACTAAAATGGAGAACTTCGGTTGTCCGAAAGCTGTCACATCATTTGTTATTCCGACAGGATATACGTTTAACCTTGATGGATCATCCATTTACCAAGCAATTGCTGCCCTTTTCATTGCCCAAATGTATGGCATTCATTTATCTTTCATAGAACAAATTACACTCTTACTTGTGTTGATGTTGACTTCTAAGGGAATGGCAGGAGTTGCAGGAGCATCATTTGTTGTTGTATTAACAACACTCGGATCAATGGGATTACCTCTAGAAGGTATGGCATTCATTGCTGGTATTGATCGTATTTTAGATATGCTTCGTACATCTGTCAACGTAGTAGGTAACGCATTAGCTGCTATTGTGATGTCTAAGTGGGAAGGCGGATTCGATAAAGAAAAAGCAAAGCATTATACAGATTCTATTAGAAAATCGGACGTAGCATAAAAAATTTCTATTTATGTAAAGAAGGAGATCAATGTTATGGCAAATATAGAAATACCAGAAAAACAAAATGTAAGAATTGAAAAAGATTTCCTAGGAACAAAAGAAGTTCCTACTTATGCTTATTATGGGATTCAAACTTTACGTGCAGTTGAAAACTTCCCAATAACAGGATATCAGATTCACCCAGAGCTTATTAAAGCATTAGGAATCGTTAAAAAGGCTGCTGCTCTTGCTAACATGGAAACAAAAAGGTTATATGATGGATTGGGTAATGCAATTATTGAAGCAGCAGACGAGGTTATTGAAGGGAAAAGAAACAATCAATTTATTGTTGATCCAATACAGGGTGGTGCGGGGACCTCAATGAATATGAATGCAAATGAGGTTATTGCAAATAGAGCTTTAGAGTTACTTGGTCACAAGAAAGGTTCTTATTCCGATTTAAGCCCTAATAGTCATGTAAACATGTCACAATCAACAAACGACGTATTCCCAACTGCTATCCATATTGCAACGCTTAATCTGTTAAATAAGTTACTGAAAACAATGAATTATATGCACAGTGTATTTCAGAAAAAAGCAGAACAATTTGATTCCATTATAAAGATGGGACGTACTCACCTACAGGATGCAGTTCCAATCCGTCTTGGTCAAGAATTTGAATCATATAGTCGTGTTCTTGAGCGCGATATGAAACGTATTAAGCAATCCTATGGACATTTATATGAGGTTAATATGGGAGCAACTGCAGTTGGAACGGGTTTAAATGCAGATCCGCGTTATATCGAAAATGTTGTAAGATATCTAGCAAATATCAGTGGTTTACCACTTAAGAATGCCGATCATCTTGTAGACGCGACTCAAAATACAGATGCTTATACAGAAGTTTCTGCAGCATTAAAGATTTGTATGGTAAATATGTCGAAAATAGCGAATGACTTACGTCTAATGGCATCTGGGCCCCGTGCAGGACTAGCAGAAATCACTTTGCCAGCTCGTCAGCCTGGATCTTCGATTATGCCTGGAAAAGTTAATCCTGTCATGCCAGAGATGATTAATCAGGTTGCCTTTCAAGTTATAGGTAATGATCATACAATTTGTCTAGCTTCTGAAGCAGGTCAACTTGAACTTAATGTTATGGAACCTGTTCTTGTGTTTAATTTACTTCAATCAATTAGCATCATGAATAATACTTTTCAAACATTTACGGATTATTGCCTGCAAGGGATTGAGGCGAATGAAGAACATTTAAAAGAATACGTAGAAAAAAGTGTAGGTATTATTACGGCTATTAATCCTCATATTGGATATGAAGTGGCTGCTAGAATCGCACGAGAAGCAATACTAAAAGGTGAATCCGTACGTGAATTGTGCTTAAGGTATGATGTTTTAACAGAAGAAGAGCTTGATCTTATTTTAAACCCTTTTGAAATGACTAATCCAGGGATTGCTGGAAACTCCCTTTTTGATAGGGAATAAACAGGTTTTAATATGAAATGAAATTCACTACTATCATCTGTTTGATTCTTTAATTAATATATGAAGGAGAAAACTATAAAAAATCTGTTGGATTAACGTTTTAGCTTTTAAACATGTGGTACACATATAGTACAACGCTAATGTTATTGTTGGTTGTTGTGAGAAGGTAAATACTTAATTTATGAAGGGACTGATTAGTTTTGAAAGAATTAACAGCGACTTCAACAAACGTATTACCTCAAATTGAAAGTAGATATTCGTATCTTACACAAGGCACTTTGGTTATGAACCGATATACGTAACGAAAGGGCCTCACAAGGGCAAACAAATTTCTAAACAGTATGCGAAAAAGCTTGTATCTTCCTAGATACAAGCTTTTTCATTTCGAGTTTCCATAAGTTTGATTATCGGTAGCAAAAAAATCTTTCATTTTTAGATTTGTGGGGCAAGATGTTCTAGGCTTTTAGCTACCAGGAATTGTCCCAAGCATTTGTTCTTTTATAAAGCTTACATAGCGTAGATAGCCCTAACATATTTGAAAAATAAGGAATACTGTTTCCTTCTTGAATAAAATGGGAATTAGTTAAAAGAAAGTTTTAACCATTTTGAATAGGAGGGAATGTCATGTTTAATAATCATGAAGAAGAAATTCAGGCCTATTTAATTAAAGAGGGTTATAGTGTTAGTAAGTTTTTAAGAAAAGATAGGAATTGTTATTACTTCAGGGTCAATAATATTTGGTTAGGTGATCATATAGTCAAAGTCCAAAATGGATTTCTAGGTTTTTTAAAAGAAAGGGTTAGTGGATAAAGAATAAATGGTCTAGACACAAAGAGTATATTAGAAAGAATGGTAAAGGAGCAGCCATTTCCGTTGTTATCTCAGTTTATAAAATTAAAATTTTATAAACTGAAAAAGCATTCCTTTTTGTGGAATGCTTTTTCTTAATGTTGAGAAATTATAAATAACCTTTTTTTGACCATTTGTGCTTCCGTTAAAACAGGTTGAGCTACTTCTGCTTGCTTATTTATCATTTCCTTTAATCTTATGTATTGCTCTGACATTGGAGCAAAAGGGCGCCATTTTTTCATTCCTCTATGTTCCATATCTTTATCCTTCTTAGGATTTATGGCCACCTATACCTGAATGCTGGTATTTGATAATGAAATGCCAATGGAGCGAATCGGCATGTTACTATCGTATGTATGTAAGATGGTTAACCAATACAAAGACCGATTATCTTAAAAGAGCTTTTTTGGAAATTTTATATCATTTTACTAATATTTAAAATAACACTAAATACGAATAACTTATATTTGTTTTATGAACTAATATTAAATCCCCAACATTTTAACAATAATTGAACAGCACCTTCTAAATCACCTTCAGGAATTCCAGCAAAACCAAAAACAATATTAGGAGGATTTTCTTGTTCTTTTTCAAATGAGTAAGTGGATAATGGATATACCTTTATAGCTTCATCACCTGCTCTTCGAACCAATTCTTTTTCATCCATCCCATTATTAACCATAAGAACGATATGAAGGCCAGAATGCCCACCAATAATAGAGAGTTTATCTTGATACGGTTTTAATAATTCTAATACTCTTTCAAGCTTACGACGGTAAATCTTTCGCATTCTGTTTAAATGTCTCTCAAAATCACCTTTTTTTAAAAATTGAGCTAAGATATGTTGGTCAATTCTTGAGACAGAAGAGGAGTTATAGAAAGATAGTTTTTCTTTATATTGTTGTAGAAGAGGCCTTGGTAGCACCATATAACTAATCCTAATAGATGGCATTAGAGATTTTGAAAAAGTGCCCAAATAAATTACTTTTCCGCCGAGATCCATGCTCTGCAAGGCAGGAATGGACTTTCCACTATAGCGAAATTCACTATCATAATCATCTTCTATTATATAACGGTTCTTATCTTCTGCAGCCCATTTTAATAGCTTAGTCCGTCGATTTATTGATAACACAGTACCATACGGAAAGTGGTGGGAAGGGGCTAAGTAAACGACATTAATATTTTTCCGATGAACATCTTCTACTTTTACACCTTCTTCATCCACTCCAAGAGGATAAACTTCATTTTGAAAACTCTTGAGCATCTTTAGAATTAAATGGTAACCTGGATCCTCTACACCATAAATCGTTTCTTTGTTAAAGAGGAGCAAGAGTTGGTGTAATAAGTTTTCAATCCCAGCCCCAACGATAATTTGATTAGGTGAACATTGTACTCCTCGAGCGTGATACAAATAATGAGCAATTTCCTCCCGTAATTCTATTTCTCCTTGTGAGTCTCCAAGTAATAATAAGGAGTGATTATCCTTGTTAATTGTGTCTTTGGCATGCTTACGCCAAATGGAAAAAGGGAAATTCTCAGTATCAATCGAGCTTGGATGAAAATTGTATTTTATGTCTTTCTTAGTTATTTCAATATTCTCCCCCAAATGATTGTTTACTTGTATATATTCTAAGTCATCATAGGCCATAACAAAGTATCCTTTACGGGGAGATGCCTCTACATATCCTTCTGCAGCCAGTTGCTCATAAGCTGTCTCAACAGTATTCCGACCTATTTTTAGAAAACTAGATAGCTTCCGTTTGGATGGTAATTTTGTCCCGTAAGAAAGGCGTCCTTCTATGATTTCTTTTTTTATATGCGAATATAATTGTTCGTATAATGGTATACCATTTAGTCTATTTAATTGACATGATAACATTTCCACTTCTAACAACCTCCCTGTAACTGGACCTATTGTTTTTTGGAAAACTGGCACTTCCAATGAAGTCAATTACTTTTTATACTATTTCATATATTCGTAAAATACAAGAGTTAGTGAAATGGAGTGTATGAAATGAAGAAATCATTAGGTACTGATCGTGTAAAACGAGGAATGGCAGAAATGCAAAAAGGTGGCGTTATCATGGACGTTATCAATGCAGAGCAAGCAAAAATTGCAGAAGCAGCAGGTGCTGTTGCTGTTATGGCACTAGAACGCGTTCCAGCTGATATTCGAGCAGCAGGTGGCGTGTCTCGTATGGCAGATCCGACAATTGTAGAGGAAGTAATGAATGCTGTATCTATTCCGGTCATGGCAAAAGCGAGAATTGGGCATATTGTAGAAGCACGCGTACTAGAAGCAATGGGTGTAGACTATATTGATGAAAGTGAGGTACTCACACCTGCGGATGAGGAATTTCACCTTAACAAAAGCACATTCACGGTACCATTTGTTTGTGGATGCCGTGATTTAGGAGAAGCAGCAAGACGAATTGGTGAAGGTGCTGCCATGCTTCGAACAAAAGGTGAACCAGGAACAGGAAACATTGTAGAAGCAGTACGCCATATGCGTAAAGTAAATGCGCAAGTACGTAAAGTTGTGGGTATGGACGAAAATGAGCTCATGACAGAAGCAAAACTATTAGGCGCTCCTTATGAGTTATTACTGCAAATTAAACGTGAAGGTCGTTTACCAGTTGTCAACTTTGCTGCAGGTGGTGTAGCTACACCTGCAGATGCAGCATTAATGATGCAATTAGGAGCAGATGGTGTGTTCGTTGGATCAGGTATCTTTAAATCGGATAATCCAGAAAAATTTGCTCGTTCAATCGTAGAAGCAACGACTCATTATGAAGATTATGAGTTGATTGCAAAGCTCTCAAAGGGATTAGGGAATGCAATGAAAGGAATTGAAATTTCTACAATTTTGCCAGAGAATCGCATGCAAGAACGAGGCTGGTAATTTTTAAATAGATAATGTTTCTTACAGAAAGCTATTCTTTTTACTAACTCAATTTTTTTCTTAAAATATAAAGGTTATTTCTGAAAAGCTAATTTTTGTTATTGAAAATACCATTGCTTAGAACAAGCAATGGTATTTTTTCCTTCTCTATCCTTAATGATTTTATCATTATCTAACACATTATATTTTTCTAATATGCATGTGTAATTAATACACAAAGGAAAAACAGGGACCAAACGGTCCCGAAAACCATAAGTGAGATACGCATAAGTTTTTCTGCCGAAATCTTAAAAAATTTTTCAATGATAACAAAGAGGATTTCTACTATCCATATATCAGGAGCCGAACTAATTTCATCATATGGACGCTTCCATCCTCCATAGATAAAAATAAGCCCTACTAAAATCATACAACAAATAATAACAACTGCCATTCAAGTCCTGCCTTCTTTTATAATCTAAATACCGCCTAAATACTTTTCTTCATGCCACAATCCCGGCATTCACGCAAGAAAACGCCACCTTTTACCGAACTTTTGAAGTAAGCTGAGTTGCAATTGTCACATCGACCACTTACCTTATCTGGATATTCAGCGTAGTCATACACTTTATCAAGATCTATTTCTTGCTCTTTTATTTCTTCCAGGTTGATCACTCTTTTCTATTTGGCTTTTATTAATTTATCACAAAAAGTGAAGGTGAAATTATTTTATGTAAAACGGACATCAATTAGTTCACTTAACCTCATTTTGTTCTTTAATTTAAACACTTCATCGATAAAAACAAACAAATTCCTCAGTGAATCAACAAATTGTATGAAATCTGTTTCTCAATTACTTGAGGAGAAAGGAAGCCTTAATCTTTATATGGCAAGGCTTCCTTTTGATAAGTTTCTTCTATATTATATGGTTTTTATTAAGACACAGATTTAAGTTCCTCGGTTAAACATAATAAGCTTCTACGTTTTTATTCCTTAAAGGAAGGTCAATTTCCTCAATGATTTTCCTTTTGGTAAAGTCCTTCATAATTTGCTCCGAAAAATGTACTATTTCTCACCATGATATAAAGTAATTTCATCAAGCGTAATGAGTTTATAGATTCATTTAATTTCAATAAAAAGTAAATAACTAAATTATCAATAGAAATCATTTTCTATAATGGTAAATATGACTCTTTTAATATAATTATAGGAATTCAGTGAATAATAGTTATATCCTTCGGGAAAAACTCAAAAGATGCTAATTAGTTTCAATATATATAGGGGGAGAAAAGAAATGGTAGATTTTTTAGGTGTTATTGGTTTATTAGGGTTTATAGTTTTTTTAATTTGGGGAATTGTTAGAGCTATACGAAAGAAGAAAGCTAAAAAATATTTCTTAATCTCTGTTGGTAGTTTAATTCTTTTTTTAGTTTTTGCAGTTATTGGTGGACAACAAATGCAAAAAGAAGAGGAAGCGCAACAAGCTAAAGAGGCTAAAATGCAAGCTGAGAGAGAAGCAAGAATTGAGAAGAAAACAGCCACTACAGCTAGTGCAACTGCAAAGCCTACCCTTAAGTTTGTAGAAGCAGCAGGAATCATTTATAAAATGGTAGGTGATACAAAAAGTGCAGATGTTGATATGACTAAAGCTAAATTTATTAAAACAAGCGTCATGAAAGGTTATCTTACTACTAAGATGAAAGACCATGTTTACATGTATGCTGATGTAGGTAAATCTGGAGAATGGATTCAGGCAACATTTGACGACAAGGATAACGTAATTAAAAAGGTTGAAATGAGTCCTAACTTAGAAAAGAAAGTAGTTGCTTCTGTAGATAAAGAAAAAGCAACAGAGACAGCTAAGAAAGAAGAAGCTCAAAAGAAAGTTGATGAACAAAAGAAACAAGAAGAGCAAAAAGCTAAAGAAGAAGCTCAAGCTAAAGCAGCAGAAGAGAAACGTAAACAGGAAGAAGCAGATCGTGTTGCTGAAGAAAAGCGTATAGCAGAACAGAAGCAAAAAGAACAAGAAGCGTTACAAGCAAAACAACAAGCTGAAGCAGAACAAGCACGTAAAGAAGCTGAAGAAAAGGCCCAAGCTGAAGCTGAAGCACAAGCTCAACAACAGCAACAACAAACTCAGACGGCTTCATTTGCAAACTGTACAGAAGTTCGTGCAGCAGGAAGAGCCCCAATTAGACAAGGTGAGCCAGGATTCGAACCGAAGTTTGACCGTGACGGTGATGGAATTGGCTGTGATCAGTAATAACTCATTAAAATGAGCATAAATAAGCAATATAATAAAAGAAATGACCTTCATTAATGTGGGTCATTTTTTTATTCCTAGATAAAGTTAATAGTAATTTACCATATTATAATAAGTGGTAATACACGGTATAATTAGCTGTGTTAATTATAAATGGAAGTAAGTTTTAAAAATGAAAAAAATATACATTATAGAGTCTATCTTACAAACGGAAATAAATTATGTTCATTTACTTAAAAAATTTAATGAAACAAGTTTAGATATTTTTGAAATCTTCACCTTCGATTATCAACCAGCTATACAAGTATTTATTGGCGATATGTTTGATGATGTCTATAATGAAAATGTAGATACATATGAAAACAAGGATGCATCTGTTATTAGTAAGCATATTTTTCAATTTGATTCCACATTATTAGATGAAGTTACACTGGATGAAATGATTGAAGTATTGGTAGAGCTTTTTGAGGTTGAAAATACCTCTCTGAAACATATATGGAATATGCTGAACTAGGTGTAGAATTTGCGGTTGTTGATCAAAATGATTTCAATTATCAACTAATAGAAAAATTACTAAAAGTTGAACTTGGAGAATTACGTGAACAGTATCTCCAAGCAGATATTACGCTCTATGTTTTGAAAGAGGAAATCAGAGAAACGTTAAAAGCTAAAGCTGACAATGTCGTGCAAGCAGAGGCAGATGTCCTAGCAGAGCAAGAAGAACCTTCAGAAGACCCACAATGGGAGGACTCACAGGCAATTGCAGAGCAAGGCTTAGAGGAGCAGAGTGTGTCTGAAGAGCAAGCTGTTCAACTTGTTCGTCAAAAATTAGCTATACCCGATAGTTCGGATACTATTGTGGAATTAGATCACATTGATTCAGATGGGAAATATGTGGTTCATGCTTATAATGTTGTTATTGATGATGAAGCGACTGGAGAAGGACATAATGCTACTGTGGCTTGGTATACTGTAGATCCTATTGATGGAACTATGGTTGATCAATTTGCGGACTTACAATAAATAGCATTAATATGATTTGGATTTTTATAACATTTATAATTTATAAAATTACTTTCGGAAAGAAGCGCATTAAGTAGGTTGGTAAAAAGATTAATGAGGAATTAAATCAAGTATAAGCTGGTTAGAAGAGAGAAAAAAAGCAAGAATTCAAATTGCAAATAGAAAAATAAGAGGTTTAATTTAAAGAAAAAACGGGAAAACAACACTCATTTAAAACTAGTTTAATTCAATAAAATGGATAAAAGTAATAATATTGTCATATACAATAGCAGAAATTGACGAATAAAGGGAAAATACGTATAATACCCCAGATTATTGTTGAAGTTGTCAAAAAAAGAGTTTAATATGAAATTGTTAGCAAATCTGACACACAAATATTGGGGGTAGAAGAAATGAAAAAAGTAACATTTGCTTTGGCGGCAGCATTAACATTTGGGGGAATTGGTACTGTAGCAACTACAGCATCAGCAGAATCAAACGGTTTAGACAAAGACTGTTCTGATTTCAAAGGCCAACCATATCAAGCAGTAGTAGACTACTGGAATTCAAAAGGATACACAGCAACAAACGATCCTGAGCGTTTAGATGGCTGGGGTAATAAGGTAGACGATGGTATTCCTTGTGAAGCTCCATCCGACTATGATACTTCTAAGATTAATGGTATTGGTAAGAAAGAAGAAGCTACTTCAGAGGAAACAACTAAAGAAGAAACTACTGAAGAGCAACCAGCAAAAGAAGAAACTGCTACTAAAGAAGACAATTCTTCTTCAGAGCAAAAAACTACTTCTGACAAAAAAGAAGGCGAAGAGCTTCCTGAAACAGCAAGTAATAATCCACTTGGTGTAGCAGCTGGTTTAGCTGTTGCGGCTGCTGGCGTGGTATTATTTACTCGTCGTAAAAATTCAAAAGCATAATATAATGGATATATAAAATAAAAGGGACGGGATTATTCCTGTCTCTTTTTTATAGAGGTGCAGTTGTATGAGAATATTAGGCATTTGTCTATTTGTGATAGGCATTTCCTTAGCTGGCTATTCATTCTTTGAGTGGAACTTAGGAAGATCATCTTCGGAGGCTCTATCTCAGAAGGAAATAAACCATTATGAAGTAAAAGAAAAAGAAGATGTAGGCCAACAAAGCACTGAAGTAAAACAAGAAGATTCAACTAGCGATGTGAATCTAGAAGAAGTCGATACCAAGTCTTCAGAGAAGATGGAAGATTATAATTACAACAAAGGTCAAAAAGTAGCGAATCTCGTTATTCCTAAACTCGAATTAAAATACTCAGTGTATTGGGGAACAGATGCTGATACCTTGAAAAGAGGCGTAGGGATGTTTGTTAGTGATTTAACTACTACTCCAAAGGGAATGGGACACACAGTATTAAGTGGGCACCGCGACACTGTATTTACAAGGCTAGGTGAACTTAAAAAAGGTGACAATCTAATTGTAGAATTTGATAATAAGCTTTATGAATACCAAATTAAAAAGATTTGGATTACACATAAAGAAGATCGGACAGTAATTGTTCCTAAAGATAAGCCTACGCTTACACTAACGACTTGCTATCCATTTGATATGATTGGAAAAGCGCCTGATCGCTACATTATTCAAGCTGAAATGATAAATAACTAAAAGCGACTTACCATTAATAGGTATGTCGCTTTTTATTTTATTCATCTAGTTATTAACCTTGTTGAAGTTGAGTCCAATCAGTAATTAACTTGCCATTTATAACATCATTGGAAGTAATAATTAATTTCTTAAACTTATCTACTTTTTCAGCAAACCCCATTCCGTTGAGAAATAGCCACTTATGAGTGATATCTGGGTGTAATTTAGAATCCTGATTTAACGCTGTTGCTACTATGTAGCTACTGCAGTAGGAGATGAGTAGAAGATTACATGTATTAAGATAGACTTTTTTAATTAACTTGAATATATTAATTAGATAAGTGCATGTAGAAGGCTTATAGAATCTCTCTCTTATCTATTTCTTTATCAGCTTTTAAATTTTTCTCCCTCTTTCCTAATTCGCTATTTCTGTAACCAAATATACAGTAAACAATAAGACCAATCACCAACCAGATTCCGAATCCAATCCAAGTGGTCATCGGTAAATTAAACATAAGGTAGCCACAAAATAACATAGAGATAATAGGGATAAACGGAACAAATGGGACTTTGAAAGCGCGTGGTAGTTCAGGTTGTGTTTTACGCAAAACCAATACGCCTACCGAAACAACCAAGTACGCAAAGAGTGTTCCGATATTAACTAGTTCAGCTAATCTATGTAAAGGAATGAATCCAACAAAAATTGCAACTAAGATTCCTGTAATCCACGTATTTATAATAGGGGCTTTCTTAACTGAATCGACTTTGGACATTGTTTTAGGCAATAAGCCATCCCGACTCATAGCAAAAAACAAACGTGTTTGTGCGTATAAAAGTACAAGTAACACTGTAGTCATTCCCGTCAAAGCTCCTACCGAAATAAAGCCTGCTACCCAGTCTTGGTGAATATAGCTTAATGCAAAAGCTACCGGGTTTTTCACATTTAATTCAGTAAAGGGAACAATGCCCGTTAGAATGAAGGAAACAATAATATATAAGATCGTACATATAGTAAGGGAAGAAATAATCCCGATAGGCATATTGCGCTGAGGATTTTTTACTTCTTCTGCTGCAGAAGCTATAGAATCAAAGCCAAGGTAAGCAAAAAAGACAGATGCAGCACCTGCTGTTACCCCAGAGAAACCAAATGGCATAAATGGTGTCCAGTTTCCCGGTTTTACATACCATATTCCGATGACAATGAATAAAAGAACAACAGCAATCTTAATCACAACCATGATATTATTTGCACGTGTAGATTCACGTAAACCACGAGAGAGCAGAAAGGTAATAACTAAAACAGCAGTAATAGCTGGAACGTCAATAAAGGTACCTTTTCCAGGATCGTAAGCACTTGTTATAGCAAGTGGTAATTTCAATCCGAACCCACTTAATAATCCTTGAAAATAACCTGACCAGCCACTAGCAACTGCTGAAGCTGCAAGTCCATATTCCAACAGTAATGCCCAACCAAGAATCCAGGCCATCACTTCACCAAAAGTAACATAACTGTAGGTGTAAGCGCTACCAGAAATAGGGATAGAAGAAGCAAACTCTGAATAACATAGCGCAGCAAATATACAGGCAAGTCCTGAAAAGATAAACGAAAGCACAAGAGCCGGTCCTGCGTGTTCTGCGGCGGCTACTCCTGTCAAAACAAAAATTCCTGTGCCAATAATGCAGCCAATCCCCATCATTGTTAGATCTTTAGCTCCAAGTACTTTGTTCAGAGATTTATCCGTTTCTTGAATACTGGCCAACATATGAGAAATTGACTTTTTTCGAAATAAATCCATGTAGGTTCTCCCCTCAAAAATGGAATATTTGTTTTATCATTTGCACTTCTCTAGAATAAGCGTATTAATGGCCTTAATAATTTAAAAAAGGAAATTTTTTTATTCTATCTATCAGATTATTCCCATACCACTTTTCTGTTTTCATGAATACTTATCTTTAAAAATTTTAATAGCATGTAATGATTAAATAAAAGGGAGCTGGGCGTTTAAATAACGCCCGGTACAAAAAGCATAAAGGCTATGGTATCGGCCATAAAATTTAACTAAGTATATTTTTCTATTTATACCAGCTCTGCATGTAAGAAGAATCTTCGTAACGATGTGCTTGCTTAACGACATGAAGTGGTCGGAATGTATCAATCATAACAGCTAGTTCTCGCGTTTCTTTTTTCCCGATGCTTTCTTCCATTTTCCCTGGATGCGGACCGTGTGGCAACCCACTTGGATGAAGAGTAATAGATCCCTCCTCAATTCCACGCCTACTCATAAACTCTCCATCCACATAGTATAGTACTTCATCACTTTCTACATTGCTGTGTACATAAGGAGCCGGAACGGCCTCTGGATGATAATCATATAATCGTGGCACAAATGAACAAATTACATAGTTATGAGCTTCAAATGTTTGGTGAACTGGAGGTGGCTGATGAATTCTACCTGTAATTGGTTCGAAATCATGAATACTAAAAGCATAAGGAAACAAATACCCATCCCAACCTACGGCGTCTAATGGATGAAAGTCAAATAAATAAGAAGTCAACATACCTTGAGCTCGCACACGAACCTCGAATTCTCCTCGTTCATCTTTTGGCTCTAGTTTTTCTGGTGTTCTTAAATCACGCTCACAATAGGGAGAGTGCTCTAGAAGTTGACCATGCTCATTACGATAGCGTTTTGGAGGCATAATTGCTGAGTTTGATTCCACAATGAGAAATCGTGCCTGTTCTGTTTCTAGAACTACTCTATATGTAGTACCAATAGGAATAACTAGGTAATCACCTGGAAGAAAGGACAATTCACCAAAGATACTCTCTATTTTTCCTTTTCCTTCATGGACATACAGCATTTCATCGCCTTCCCCATTACGATAAAAATATGACATTTGTTGTGTTGGCCGGGCAACTCCAATGGCTACATCATCATTAACCATAAAGATTTTTCTTGCTTCAAGGAAATCTCCCCCTGCTTCGGTTTCCCAAGTGTGAAAGTGACGATGCTTAAGTGCCTCTTTTTCTTCAATCTCATAATGGATTTCTGTGATTTTTTTAGCCTCTCTTACTTGTGTTGGGGGATTGATATGATAAATTAGTGATTGAATACCCGAAAAACCTTTCGTTCCCATAACTTGCTCATAGTGTAAGCTCCCGTCTTCTTTCCGGAATTGTGTATGGCGTTTAGCAGGAACCTTCCCCATCTTTACATAATGCGGCATAAACACTGCTCCTCTCTTATTGTATTACTTCGCGAAGTGCTTGGATAAACGCTTCATTTTCTTCTTTTGTTCCGATTGATACACGAATTGTGTTTGGGAGTCCCAATACCCCTCCGGAACGAACGATAATTCCTTTATGCAGTAACGATTGAAACACATTATCACCTGATGAATTTAGCCTTATCATTACAAAATTACCTTGGGATGGAAAATAGCTGAGACCCATTTTTTCGACCTCTGCTGAAATATATAACCTTCCTTTCTCGTTCTCTTTTTTACACTTGCTAACAAACTCTAAATCTGCCAATGAGGTAGTGGCTGCAACTTGTGCCATACGGTTAGTGTTAAAGGGTTCCTTTACCTTAATAAGTTCCTTTACAAAATTTGAATGCATTACTCCATAGCCAATACGTAGAGCAGCCAATCCATAAATTTTTGAAAAAGTACGTAAGACAATCAAGTTTGCATGAGAGTGAATAAGTGGCACCGTATCCAAGTGGTCTTCTGCTGTCACATATTCAAAATAAGCTTCATCAACAACAAGCAGTATATGATTAGGAACTTGATTAATAAATGATGTCAGTTCCCTCTTTCCAACAATCGTTCCAGTAGGGTTGTTTGGGTTACATACAAAAATCATGCGCGTTTTGTCCGTAATAGCAGCGAGCATACCACCAAGATCGTGCACCCCGTTCACAAGTGGTACTTTAATCGCCCTGCCCCCTTCGATGATGACATTCGTTTCATAACGAGGGAATGTGACGTCTGCCATGATAGCCTCGTCCCCAGAACGGATATAGCTGCGTGTGAGCAAACGAAGAATTTCATCCGACCCATTTCCCGTTATAACTTGCTCTTCCTTAACTTTTAATTGTTTCGCTATTTTTTTTACCAGAACAGGCGCCGTTCCTTCCGGGTAAAACATTAAATTTTCCATTTCTTTTATCATGGCCTCTTTTGCCATTGGTGAATAACCTAATGGATTTTCATTTGAAGCAAGTTTAATAATGCGATTAAGACCTAATTCTCGCTTCACTTCTTCAATAGGCTTACCTGGTTTATAAACATCAAGACCTTCTAATTCTTTCCGTGAGATGATTTTATGTTCAAGTACTTCCATGCTTTCACCTATCCTGTTCTATGTAATTTTGTTACAGACTGATACAGTGATTTCTCCAACCTTTTTTCTCCACTTTCACCCATAAGTTCTATTTAGTTGTAAAGCCCATCAGTTGACTCTAATCCCATTCCCACACACATCTGTCTTGGAGCATACTGAACGAGCTTTACGAGTTAAATTTGAGATAAAGTATAAGATTGTTTAAGAGCTGGCAGAACTCGGCCTGTCACTTCTCCAAATCCAATCCTATATCCCTCTCCTTGACACCACCCTGTAATAGTTAGCTGATCTCCGTCTTCTAACCAAACCCTTTGTTCTCCATTTTCTATTTCTATCGGCTCAGTTCCACGCCATGTTAGCTCCAATAAACTTCCTCGCATCTCTTTTTCAGGCCCACTAATTGTTCCTGAAGCAAGCAAATCACCAGGACGTAAATTACATCCCCCTACTGTATGATGAGCAATCTGTTGAGCCATGGACCAGTAAAGATAACGAAAGTTACTTGTGGAGATGGTTTTGGAATTTTTCATTCCTTCTCCCTTAAGATTCACCTCTAAATGAATATCAAATGAACTAGGTTTATTTGTACGTAAATAAGGTAACGGCTCTGGCTCCTGGTCTGGTCCAGCTACTCTAAAAGGCTCGAGAGCTTCAAGTGGTACCACCCAAGGAGAAATTGAAGTAGCAAAGCTTTTAGCTAAGAATGGGCCAAGTGGTTGGTATTCCCAGGATTGGATATCTCGAGCGCTCCAATCATTGACTAGTACAAGACCGAAGATTTGTTCCTCAGCATTTTCTAGGGCAATGCTTTTTCCTCTTTCATTACCTGGACCAATAAACCATCCCACCTCTAATTCCAAATCAAGTTGACAACTCGGACCAAATAAAGGTGCATTTGAATTCGCTGGTTTCGTTTGTCCTTGTGGACGCCTTACATCAGTCCCACTAAGAACTACTGAACTAGCTCGTCCATGATACCCAACTGGCAAGTGAGTCCAATTCGGCATTAGGGCATTTTCCTTTCCCCTAAACATAATCCCTACATTAGTTGCATGCTCTTTTGAAGCATAAAAATCTGTATAATCCCCAATTTGTGCAGGCAAAAGCATTTTGACATTTTTTTGAGGGATTAATGCAATATCACGAAGGGCATAGTTATCCCTTAAAATTGACTCATCTTCATGTAGTAATTGTTGGATACGTCTTCTTACATCCCGCCATGCTTTAGTTCCAAGAGCCATAAATTCATTAAGAGAAGCTTGTTCAAAAACTCCTTTTCCATCTACATCCGTACCATCAAAATATCCCTCAGCATCTAGCACGGAAAGATCCAACACATAATCACCAATCGCAACTCCAATACGGGGACCCCCCATCATAAGGGGGCGAAATACACCGTAAGGAAGGTTTTGAATGGGAAAATGAGATTTAGGATCTACCTCTATAAATGATTTCATCATCTCCACTCCTCTTCTATACTATAAATTCCTAATGCACGTAAGTCTTCACGGGGCTCATCGAAACTACAGCTGCCATATGAACAAAGTAATTTTTCTCGTAATCTTATAATTTCAGAAGTTGGGACAGTTAAATCGTGCCATTGTAATCCTTTATCAGTGAACTTGAAATTCTTTGATTTCTCATCATCAAGAATTTTTACTGTTGATACTATATCTAGTTTTTTGATATGAGCTAGCATCCCAGCTGTAAAAACATTGAGGAAACCATGCATTCGTGTATTCACTTCTTCACGATACATACGAATTGGATGATGTAGTCCTGCCGTGAACTTTACGGGAATATCTCGATCACGACATCCGACAAGTACGGTTGCTATTTGCTGAGAAGTTGGAAATGCTTTTGCTGTAACTCCACCAGTCCGTAATTTAAATCCTAGTAAGAGATCGCTTTCATTATTATGCGCAGCAATAATATCTAGAGTTTCAAGTATTTTAGATTCCCAGTCCCTATCTAAAGGTATTGTCGCCTCACAAAAGGCTTTTAGCCTGCTCTTGTCCGTTGCTTTTGTAATAGTTTGTAATAAAGCACGGTCAGGTATATGAGGCGGGAGAGGAATCTCACATATGTCAATTTTGACATTCCTCTCGTATTCATTACGAAAAGACCTAACTATTTCAAGATCCGTATGTAAGCTATTTAGGCATTCGATCTTATTATTACTCCTAGATCCTAAAGCTGAGATAATTAATGGACGTTCGTTTGAAAACATTGATACATACGGAATAAGTTGATTTAGTTGTGAGATAGGAATGATAAACCGTCCTAGCATAAATGAATCTTTACAAACTTGAAATTTCTTGTAATTTTTTATTGAGGTTTCCAGAGATAAATTAGCTGGTGGAAACAACCCAGCATAATCAATTAGATCTGATAAAAAAGCATGGATACTAGTTTGCAATTTTGAGCTCTCGCTCATCTCAACACCACTTCCAGCTATACTCTTTATATTCATGTCGCATTCCTCCTTTCTTTTTCATATTTACCAAACAAATATTAATTTAGCTTTAACTATAGCTTAAATATTCCCTCGACGTTCTTGTTCACGTTCAATGGATTCAAATAATGCTTTAAAATTTCCATCTCCAAATCCTAGAGCACCTTTACGTTGAATAATTTCAATAAACAAAGTCGGACGATCTACAATAGGTTTTGTGAAAATTTGAAGTAAATATCCTTCATCATCACGATCAACTAAAATACTAAGTTCTTGCAGCTTTTGTAAATCTTCATCAATTTTTCCTACCCGTTCACTTAGTTCTTCATAATAAGTAGCTGGTGTGTCAAGAAACTCTACACCATTGTCTTTCAATGCTTTAACTGTTTTAATAATATCGTTTGTAAGTAGTGCTAAATGCTGAACACCTGGGCCTTTGTAAAAGTCTAGGTATTCTTGAATTTGTGATTTTCTTTTTCCTTCCGCCGGCTCGTTAATCGGAAACTTAATACGCCCTGTTCCATTCATCATTACTTTAGACATAAGAGCTGAATACTCTGTTGAGATGTTTTCATCATCAAAGTGTTTAAGTACATTGAAACCAAATACTTTTTCGTAATAAGTTGTCCACTCATCCATAACCTCTACGTTTCCTACGATATGGTCAATGCCAACAATTCCCGTAGAAGATGTACCAGTCTCTAATTCATAAGATTGATACCCTGGTAAAAAACTGCCTTTGTAATTTACTGTCTCGACTAACGTATGAACAGTGTCCCCATACGTACCAATAATCGCTTTCTTAACAATTCCATTCTCATCTTCTTCAGACCATGGCTCTCGAATGGCAATTGCTCCTCGCTCAATTGCTCCCTTATATGTCTTTTCAATATCAGAAACTTTTAATGCAATGTCTTTTGTTCCCTCACCATGTAGTTTTACAAATGCAGCAATATCTGTAGTCTCCTCAAGACTTCCTGTAACCACTAGACGAATTGCTCCTTGTTCAAGCACATAAGAAACACGATCACGACAACCTGTCTCTAATCCACGGTAAGCCTTAACTTTGAAACCAAAGGCATTTGAATAATAATAAGCAGCTTGTTTCGCATTCCCTACATATAGTTCTAAGTGGTGGATGCTTTGCACCGGAAAGATTTCCTCTTTTTTTGTTTTTTTCGTTTCTAATACTTTTTCAGACATTAAAACAACCTCCTGTTTTTTAGTAGATAAATAGTTTTATTCCCAAATAAGGGGATAATATTTCCAACAATCTAAATATTATAACTAGTTTTCTCGTTAAGCAAGCGCTTACATTGAAGCGTTTATTCTGTGAAAGGTTTCCTCCTTAACGTGCTAAAGCAAGAATACGTTGCTGTATATTCTTGCATCTTTTTTAAAAATATTTGTAAAATCATTCTAAATCCTATCAACAAATTATTAGCCTAAAGGAGAGAACAAAATGGAATATACTGTTAAATTTTGTCCTTGTAATTTTGAAGAAGAACTCTATGATGCAAAAGAGAAATTGCAACAAATTTCAAATGTGGAAATTATAGAAGAAAAATGTTTACTTTATTGCGGCCAATGTTTAGTACAGCCATTTGCATTAGTCAACGGTAAAAACATTGTCAGTGATAGTGTCAATGATCTTCTTGCAGATATTTTACAGCATCTCGAAGGCACACAGATAAATTGCAGTAAAACAAAACTACAGGTGAATTGTGAAGGGTGTGGGAGTTGTAATTACAATAAGAAACAAGTACTTCGTTGAATCTTTGATACATGTTAAGTATATGATGTTGGACTTATAGTATCGTCTTGCGTTGAAGGATGTTCTGTTAAGATATTACAAGTCATCTATTTAATCTTTTAACTTATTATCTTAAATTCGGCTTATTTCTAAGCATCAAGATTAAAAATGGATTTAATGATTGATTTATTAATATAATAAATATCTATAGTCAAGTATCCTTTTTAGATTAATGCTAATAGTGTTTTAATAAAGGAATATAAGAACAATTTTATTTGAAAATGGGGTGATGAAAATGGATTTGATTGATCGTAGCTTACTGCAATTTATACAAGAAGATAGTAGAATTACTGTCCATGAATTGTCTAAAAAATTACTTCTAAGTCCATTAAGTATAAAAAAAAGACTACAACGTTTAGAAAAAAATGGTACGATACAAGGTTTTACGGTAATTCTCTCGCCTAACGCAATTGGAAAAAGTGTAAAAGCAATTATTCAAATAGCAAATTTAAAAATAAAAACTCAACAATTTGAAGAAATTATCAAAGGAGAAAAAGATATTTTAGAATGTCACCGGATAACCGGAATAAACAGTTATTTTATGAAAACTGCATTTTCATCCATAAAACAGTTGGAAGCCTTTACAAACCGTTTAAGCCTTTATGGTAAAGTGGATACATCTTTGATTATTGCTTCTCCCGTATCTCATCAAATTTCACTACCCAAAACTGAGTATCTTCAGCCAAGCAAGAATGAATAACATACAGTAGTATCATTATAAAATGACTAGTATAAAACCATAGGGAAGTTAGTTACACCTGTGAACTACTTCTCTATTTAGGAAGCCTTTTTTTATTAACCAAATACTTTTTATTAACGAGTTTCTTTCTAAAAAATATCACGGGGGGAAATACCAACTTCTTGCATTGATTGAAATTGACGACCTTCATTTTACTCTCGACTGCTCCCATGTATGTATCCAAATCTTCTGTTTTCTATTTTATACTCCTTTTGTGGTTCTCTTCCTCTTATTACATTAAAAACGTTCGTAAAATTTTATGCATTTCATAAGACGTTCGTAATTCATTTTCAAATTTAAACGAACGATAAAAATGATGGATTTCTTATATAATATAAAAGTCCGTAAAGGTATACTTTTACGGACTTGATATTTAAAAATATTGCAGGATGCTAACATTACAAGTGCGCCAAATGGAAAAAGCACAGGAAAAACGATTGTCACAGAGAAATGAATTGGAAAGATAGATGGTTAAATTCCTTCTTCAACTAACTAAACTGCCTAGTTAGTTGAAGAAGGAATAATGAATTATATAGTCTTATCCCCATTTACTTTTCTGAATATTTTTGATATAATTAACAAACTTATGAAGTTCGTATATTGAGCACTTACGGGTGTAACCGCAGTCCCATCAATACCAGTAGCAATACTCTTACTCCTGTTAGCAATTGTATTAAGAATTGTCAGTTTAAAAATGACGGGAGAGATGCCTATGAAAAAATTATCTAGTCTTCTAAATGTAAGATTCCTTATGTCTGTTGTAACGGAAACATTTTGGACAGGAGTAGCTGGTATCGCTGTAGGTGCTGAGTATATGAGCGAACAAGTTTTCAAAAGTCGTCATTTGACGACTTTTTTTATTTGCTAAATTTTTTATTTTGATGATAAACAAATATATATATTTACAATAACCCAAGTTAAACTCAAGAAATCTAATAATAAATACCATTTAATTACACAATTACATTTGTGTAATTAAATGAATCTTTATATCTATTATAAAGATTTGGCGATAAATGGCTATTTTGCGTATCAACACTTACAAAGGACCATTCAATAATTGGAATTCGACTTATTGAATGGTCTTTTTTCATATAAATAACTTTGATTCCTTAAGTATTAGCAATTCCTTAATTCATACACTTCTTTAATTAATTCTTCTTCTAAAATGGACTCATATACTGCTTGTAAGTCAATATCAATGGGACGGCCATCTTCAAAGAAAATTTCTATATAATTCGCTTCGACTTCAAAGTCTTCTATATTTTTTGGAATTTCCCTGTCACTATTTTTAGCAGCTGCAGCGCGTTCCATAATGCCCCACTCTAGGTATTTAACTATTTTTGTAATTTTTTTATATTTATCTTTACTCTTCGTGCTCTTTAATTCCTCTTCAGTTCTTTCAAAGTCAATCCATTCCAAAGGTACATCAATATATTCCCTACCTTCATGACAGTAAGATAGAAAAACCTGAAGAATATATATTTCTTTATCTTTTTTCGAAAAATAATCATCAGTCAATTGTGGTATGGCATGATGGCCACTATACATTCGTCCTGTTGTAGCAGTAGGTGCTTGATTCGTTTCTCCTACGTACCAAGTCAATTTTTCATCTGTTTCTTTATAAGTAAATATATATAGAGGGCAAAAACATTCATCATATTTTCTACCCATCCCTGCAATATAATCCTTAAACGTTTTATTTACACGCTCATATGATTGAGGAGGGTATATGTAACTTTGCGTAACAGGAATAACTTTTCTAATAATTAATTTATAGGAAAGTACTTTAAAACAATTATCATCCCAAATAAACTCTGGTAACAAATTACTATCTTTACGAGTACCTGCCAAATAACTCATTTTATCGGATTTAATGTAATTCATAATAATAATTCCTCTCCTATTCTTGTATTTAATATGAAATTATTTGCTTGAGAAAATTAATAATTTTGTATATTCAACTAATAAAGGACTAATGATGTTTGTCATTGTCCACTTTTTCTACAAGTTAATTAATAGTTAAACTATTTTTAAATAAAGTATTTTATTATTTACTCTTATTAATAATGTAACAACATATATTATCTATATTTTAAAATTAAAAAGCATTAAGGGTT
The DNA here is from genome assembly GCF_038005845.1 of Priestia sp. FSL P4-0332. Classification (NCBI taxonomy): domain Bacteria; kingdom Bacillati; phylum Bacillota; class Bacilli; order Caryophanales; family Bacillaceae; genus Priestia; species Priestia sp. FSL P4-0332. The sequence continues at coordinate 25,477 of NZ_JBBOUA010000003.1, read as the reverse complement.
TATTTAACAAATTATTTTAAACTTATCTAACGTTTATTATTTTTATTTTAATGTTCGTTTTGACAGGGATGTGTATCTTAAGATACACAAGTAGAAATTACCTTTAACTTTTTTACTCAATAATTCCTTTACAATTTAAATTCTAAATATTTAAGGCAAGTTGATCAAAAAAGGTTAAATTATCCATATTTATCTTATATACTAAAAATTAACCAATACACAATAAGAAGGAGGAAGAAATCCTATGATAAGCATAAAAAAAGTTGCTTGTACTCATTATGGAATAAGAATGGGGGTTTTTAAACCTGAGGAAATAATCAGCTCTAACCATATGCAGTCCAGAGGATACCTCACTTGTCCTTATTGTGGCGATATTGAAATCGCTCATGAATGCCACGAAGGAAAATCAAGGTTTGTGGTTGCTGCTAATAGAGATTATACACATGATTGCCTTTATAAAAAATAATAAAAATTTGGTCGTTCCAAAAGTGTTGATTGCTTTTAGAACGACTTTTTTTGTATCAGAACCTTAGTAACTATATAGAGAATACTGATCTGATCAGTGTTTTCTATATTAATTTTCACAAGAATAAATGCATTCTCTCTATGTTACATTATAGCGATGGATGACATCTCACTTTTAATTATAGAATTTACGCTACTAATTATACTAGGTTTGTGTAACCAGTTTTTTGCATATCCTATATCTAGTTGACATGATCGATTTTAAAACAAGGAAAGCTAGTGAGCTGTCTGGATGAAAGAGCAGTAAGAGGAATGTTTTGGATTCTATGCAGCCATCTAACGATCTAGACCAAACAAAACAGATGGAAGAAATTAAAATCGAAGTGGAGCGATTTGTACTTTCTAGAATTAAATGTGGCTATTATCGTGGGGCTTATATCCTTCATGCTGATTTACGAAACAAGTCGTTTCTTTTCAGTGCAAAGGTGATGAAAAAGAGGTGTTAGTTGAATGGAAAAAGTCAAAATTAGTGCCAGCCAGTTGTTTATCTTAATGGTCCTGTTTGAACTGGGTAGTGCTTTGCTGATACCTCTTGCGATGAAAGCAAAACAGGATGCATGGCTGGCGATTTTGCTTGGAATGATATGTAGTTTCTTTCTATTTTTAGTCTATCATAAACTTTATTCCTATTATCCGAACCTCTTACCTACAGAGTACATGCAAAAACTCTTGGGGAAAGTGATAGGCAAGACAATTGCCTTTCTTTATATCCTGTACTTTGCGAATAGTGCAGCAAGGGTTCTACGCGATTTTGGAGAGATGTTGTTAACATTTTCCTATCCAAACACTCCTTTATTCATCGCGAATGCTTTATTGATGCTTGTCATTATTTATACCGTTCGGAAAGGAATAGAGGTGGTAGCGAGATCAGGGGAACTACTTTTTATTTTTATGTATATCCTTGCCGTTACTGGATTTACTCTAATTGTGTGTTCTGGTTTAATCAATTTCACAAACTTACAACCGGTACTTGAGGAAGGAATATGGCCAGTTCTAAAGGTTGTATTCACTCAAACTTTGTACTTTCCATTTGGAGAAACAGTCGTATTCTTAATGATCTTTCCGTATTTGAATAACTCTAAAAAAGCAAAAATTACTGGATTATGTGCAATCGGATTAAGTGGGATTAACTTAACTATTACAATGATTATTAATGCGAGTGTACTTGGAGTAGATCTTACTTCACGTTCACAGTTCCCTCTTCTCAGTACTGTACAAAGCATCCAGGTAGCTGATTTTTTAGAACGCCTTGATGTATTTTTTATGATAGCGTCGATTATCGTTGTGTTCTTTAAGATATGCCTGTATTTCCATGCTGTTGTAATCAGCACGGCGAGCTTATTTAAAATTCATTCACCTTCGCGTCTAGCTTATCCTATGGGACTTGTCATTATATTTTATTCCATCACAATCGCCAGTAATTTCCAAGAATTTCTTTACGAGGGAACCAAGATAATACCCTTTGTTTTCTTTCTTCCTTTTCAAGTAATAATCCCTCTTCTTCTTCTCACCGTAGCATTCTTAAAAAATAAGAAGAAACAGAGAGGATAGCAGGGCTATTGGTTTTAGTGCAACAATCAGCCACCTAGAAACATAGAGATCCACTCTCCTTTAAGTAGCTAGCTTATGAAGCTAATTTAAACAGTCTATTGATGAATATTCTATACATCTTCAGTTAACATAATGTATCTTCCAGAACCCTGCACAAAAAGAACTCTTGTATCCGAACTGGTCCCCATTGTTAGAGACACTCTCTGAGCAAATTAACTTTGGTTTATCGGTAAGCCTTGTTCAATCCAAATTTCAGCATTCTAGAAACTTTTGATTTGATTTTATAAGAAGGTCATTTCAAAGGAAATTTTTATGAAGTATAATGAAAATAAATCCCGTTTAGTATTTTATTCCAATTATGGATTGAGGGGAGAATTATATTGGAGAAAGCAATAGTTATTGGAGGAAGCATCGCTGGGAAACTAGCTGCTAAAGCCTTATCACATTCTTTTCGGCAAGTAATTATTCTAGAAGCTGGGGAAAAGTGGGAGGAGAAAGCCCCTAGAAAGAGGGTGCCTCAAAGTTATCATCCCCATGTTTTATTAAAAGGAGGAGAAGAAGCAATTGAGAAATTGTTCCCTCACTTCTTTAATCAATTAATCGAAGATGGAAGTATTATAAATAACTTTACAAGAGATTTAAAGTGGCACCATTTTGGTTCCTGGAAAAAGCGATTTTCAGGAGAATTAGAGATGATTCAACAAAGTCGCCCTATGTTAGAGTGGCATTTACAACACCGTATTGATCAAATTCCCAATATTACAACCGATTATGAAACAAAGGTCGAGCAACTATTATTAGATCATCAATGTAATAAAATATCCGGAGTACGAGTGCGCTCACTTAAGACAGGAAGAGAAAAAGAAATTCTTGCAAATGTTGTTATTGATGCTAGTGGTTTTGGTTCAAAGAGTGTAGAGTGGCTAAAATCATATGATATAGAGGTTAAGGAAGAGAAGGTCTGGATTAAGCTTTTTTACGCGACCAGATTCTTTCGTCTGAAGAATCAGAACCGACCTGACTGGTGTAATCTTCTGATTTCTCCTAGTTTCCCTGAAAACCCTTACGGTGCATATATTCAAATGATTGAAGGGAATCGTTTTTCTATTACCTTTAGTGGTTATGCCAATGAAAGTGCACCAAGAACAACTGAGGAGTTTTTCTCTTATGCACAAAAGTTACCCGTGCCTGATGTGCTTCATTTTCTAGAACAAGTAGAACCAATTTCAGAAATAAAAATACATACAATTCCTTATCAAGTACGTCGACGCTTCGATCTTGCCACTCTCCCAGAAGGTTTCCTAGTTGTTGGAGACGCTCACTGCCGTTTTGATCCTGTTTTTGGACAGGGAATATCTGTTGCTGCTATGGAGGCCTTAGAGTTGCAACGCTATTTTGGAAATTTCGCATATCCTAATAAAAGGTTTACCAAAATACTTCACAAGAGATTTTCTACTTTTATTGCAACTCCATGGGATATGGCAATTACAGAAGCATTTCGACACCCTGATATTACTGGAGAGAAACCTTTTATACAGCCAATTAAACAATGGTATAGTAAGAAAGTTTACCAGCTTTCGGCTTCTGATCCGGAGATTTATCTTAAGTTAGTTAGAGTGATGAATTTAATACGCCCACCTTTGCACCTTTTCCACCCTAAAGTTGGGTTTGGTATATTGACCAATTGGAAGAAACGAACAAATAGTAAGAAGTCGGCACGCTCTGAAAACTAAGATACGAATGTAGAGGTCTATTTAGGAAGGAAACGAAAATTTTCATAGGATAGACATTGTTGAATATATTACAATTAATTCCGAAATTATAAACAACTATATAAAAAAGGAGGGAATTCATTATGAACAAGCTATTAATTTTGACGATAGCTTCGGAAATGTTTCTTTTAGTACCCTTTCTGATTATTTACTTAACAACCAGAAAAACGAAAAAAAGCCTTCCTTTGATAATCTTGCTTATTATTGGAGGCGCGCCACTTCTCTATCTAGCCATAGATGATATGAATAGTAATTATATGGATGCCAATATCGGGTTGGGCTTGGCTTTTATGTTTACCTGGATATATAGTGCAATTGCCTTTATCGTTGCCATTATTCTAATAGTAAAAAGGAAAAGAAATAATAATATTTCAAAGGAACAGTAATCCTAGTTCTGGTGTAAGAAATCCAATATAAATGGAGGAATATAAATGAAACACCTTGTTGTATATGCCCATCCACATCCGGAAAGTTTTAATCATTCTATAATGGAAACCTTTGTTCAATCCTTAGAGAACAAAGGTCATGAGGTTGTAGTGAGGGACTTGTATGCATTGGATTTTCAGCCTGTACTAAAACCTGAAGATACGGCTGCTATGAAATCTGGCCATATCCCAGATGATATTAAAACGGAACAAGAATTCATTACACAATCAGATGTAATAACATTTATATATCCAATTTGGTGGGCTGGTCTTCCTGCCATTATCAAAGGCTATGTAGATCGTGTATTTTCTTATGGCTATGCGTATGCTTATGGTGAGGAAGGAATTATTCAGTTACTCAAAGGTAAGAAAGGTTTGATAATTAATACTCACGGTGCTCCAAAAGAGATGTATGACAAAATTGGAATGACAGCCGGGTTAAAAATTACGTCAGATGTTGGGATATTTAATTTTACAGGAATTGAACCTATAGATCATTTATTGTTTGGAAATGTCTCTGAACATCTTGAAGAGTCAGTACTGAAGGAAATGCTAAAACAAATTGACGAGAGAATCAATTCTATTTTTTAGAAGGATTAAAAAATGACTATAAATAAAAAGAGCGCCTTGTTTATTTTAAGGCTCTCCTTTTTATTTACTACTGATAAAATTCATTATGTTAACTAAGGTTGCATGCGGTATACATATTAATTATACAGTTTAGAGAGATTTATTTACCGAAAAACCCTTTTTTGTAATTTTTTTATATAATTTGATACAAATACGCATCTTGACTCCTTATCAGTACAGATCTTAGGTTGTCATATATTGTTTTCTTAAGACCACCTATTTCACAACTTTATTTTTCATTAACTTTCCATATCTGTAGCATACGACAACTGCCGATATTATACCGATTAAAGTAATTATTAGATCAAATACAAATATGTGCAAAATAGTAGTGTGACTTTTAATTAAACCTGTAAAAGTAGGAATAAAGATAGCTGACAAACCACCCGCGGTAGATACGACTCCTGTTATAGTGCCTTTATTTTTCCAAAATAATTCTGCCATAACGGTCAAAGTTAATTGGTATACTCCTGCAGTTGAGAAACCTAATAAAAACGAATTTACTATACCAATTGCTTGAGAATTTACAGTTAATAACACTAAAAGTGAAAACAATGTAATAATTGGATACACCAAAAGGATAGTCACCGGTCTTATAAATTTCTTTAATAATCCTGCCAATAATAAAACTGAAATCAGCCCACCAATACTGTAGTAACTAAGCAATTTTACTGAATTAGCATCAGTCATATTTAGAATATCTTGACCATAAGTAGGTAGCCATATTTGCGGAAGAGAATATAGCCCGTTTGATGTAAATCCTATAATAATAAGAGCTATCCCTTCTTTCCAAAATTTAGGGACAAACAGAGATTTATTATCTTTTTCTGTTTCTTGAATCATACTTATATCTCGATGATTAGGAAATGGTGCTGTAAATAGAAAGAGCATGTTGACAAGATATAGGGCAGCAGGAATGAAAAATGAAAATCCATAAGATATTCCATGTTCTAAACAAAAGAAAATAATTAAAGGTAGAATGAATGAACCTAAAGATAAGAAAGCTTTAACCAAAACGTTTTTGGAACCTGAACTTTTAGGGAATATTTCCATAAGAGCAGGATACGTACCCTCATCCATAGCTGAATTGGCCATTCCTGCAAGGATGGCAAAAGCAAACGCAATTTGAAAGTTGGGAGACAACGGTATCCCTATTAAGAATATTGCCATCATAATAGTCGAAATTACTACTGGAGGTTTTCTTCCAAATTTATCTGATAAAAATCCGCAAATAGCATATGTGAGAACCCTTCCAATACCTAACGCTGAGATAATATAACTAATACCCGCACTATCTGTATCTAATTGTTTGGTTAAGAAAGGCATATTCGCAGCTAAAATGATATTAACCATTCCTAACAAAAAGTAATTCACATACATTCCCAATGCTGTTTTTATATAAGGATTCTTCATTTTTTCTCACTCCTGCATAAAAAACTTTCCAATGGTGCTTAAAACAGAATAACTAACAAGGTCTATAAGAGGATAAATTTTCCACTTACACAAAATTATTGATGAACCTCAATGTTTTGTAAAAAGCCATAGACATACTAAAAATGACAACTTCACCATTAGATGAAGTTGTCAAAAATAAAATGGGATTTCTAATAATTCACTTAAAATTACATCTTACTTTAAAATGAAATTTCTATGTGTTCATTAGATAATTTTTACACCATAATATAACTATTAGGCGTTCTCATTTTATATTGATCAGAATTATTTATTAGAACTTGCTGCTACTGCTGCTCGAATACCTAGTAAGTAACTTTCCTCGCCGAATCCCGAAATTTGCCCAGTCGCAATTTCTGCGAACACAGATTTATGACGGAAAGCCTCACGTGAATGGATATTTGACATATGAATTTCTATGACTGGTACTGTTAAAATCGCTAAAGCATCGCGAATTGCATAACTATAATGTGTCCAAGCTCCTGCATTAAGTACAACACCATCTACTTTTGATAGGAAAGCTTCATGAATTTTTTCAACCATTTCACCTTCGTGATTTGTTTGGAACGTTTCTACCTCAACGTTTAACTCTTCTGCTAACTGCTCAATATTATTATTGATTTCCTCTAAGGTAATCGTACCGTATTGTTTAGGATCACGCTTACCGAACATATTATGATTTACACCATGTAACATTAAAATTTTAGTCATAACTGCCTCTCCAATCAGTTTTTTATATTTAAATATTATAAATTTTTTTCTTTTATTATTTGTTGTCTGCAAATAAAATTTCTTTAACTTGCTTCATTGGCATATCAACGCCTGTGAATAATTTAAATGCTAATGCACCTTGCCATAACATCATTCCTAAACCATTAATAGTTTTAGCACCTGCTTCTTCTGCTTGAGTTAATAATTTTGTCTTTTGAGGATTGTACACTACATCTGTTACAACTAAATCTTTACGTAATACATCTAAAGTGTCGTCTATAATACTTAAGTGATCTAATGGTTTCATTCCAAGACTTGTTCCATTAGCCAAGATAGCACTTTCTGCTACCTCACGTCGGAAAGCTTCTTTATCTTCTAACGGAAAAATGTTGGCTTTAACACCGAATTCCTTCATTTCATTATTAATATAATTGACGTTTTCTTCTGCTTGAGCAAAGTACTCATCATTACGAGCGAAAATACTGATTTCTCGAATTCCTGATTGCGTTAACTGAATAGCAATTGGTGTTGCAGCTCCACCTGAGCCAACCAGTGTTACTTTTTGACCTTCAAGTTTCACATCGTGGTCGATTAAATTTTTTACGTATCCAAGGCCATCCGTATTATAACCAATTAATCTACCATCTTGATTAACTACTGTGTTGCTTGCTCGTGTGTATTTAGCTGAATCGTCTAGCTCATCAAGGTATTCTAATACCTTCATTTTATTTGGCATGGATACATTGAATCCAGCTACCCCTGCTGCTTTAAAACCATTAACTGCTTTTTCTAATTCATTATTCCCTACCTCAAATGCAAGGTATGCATAGTTTAACCCTGCTAATGTATAACCAAGATTGTGCATTCGTGGTGAAAGACTATGTCCAATGGGTGTTGCAAGCAGTCCTACTAATTTTGTTTTTCCATCAATGTTTTTTTCATGTACTGTGTGTGTCATGTTGAAAATCTCCTTCAAATTAAATATTCAATCGATAAATTTGTTTTTTGTTAGCCAAAGATCTTTTTTAGTCTAGTCAGTACAAATACGGCAAGTATGACACTAATTACTGCGATAATCATGTCGAAGATTAATGTCATTGAAATTCCAAGTGAGCTTACTAAACCACTCGTAATAATGGGTACAAGGATAAAAGCTGAACTCGCAGCGATATTTACATACGAAGATGCTGTCGCTTTACTTGCAGGGAAAAGCTTCATCATAATACTTAGAGCTAGTTGGAAAATACCTGATGTGAATAATCCCATTAAGAATGTGCTTACTATTACAATACTGTATGATTCCACCATGAATAATGTAAGCATGGATAAGAAGGCACCAATTGGATAGATGATCGCAATCATAATAGGTGAGATAAATTTATCCAACATAATTGCCAGTAAAAGTACAGATACAAGAGCACCTATACTGAAATAAGATAGCAATTGTATTGCTTGAGTAGATTCAAGTCCTATAAGTTTTGTTCCTAATTGGGGTAACCATGTTTGCCACACAACGAATAATGCTGTTGAAGTAAATCCCATTAGGATGATGGCTAAGCCTTCGCCAAGAAACTTTGGCTGTTCTTTAAAGTCTGTTTGGCTTATATCGCCTCCTTTCGTTGAAACTAATTTGTGGTTTGGAAATGGCATAAAAATCAAATAAATTCCAGTTAATAGATATAATGCGCCCATTCCAAAGAATGTCCAGCCCCAGAAGATATGGTTTGCGACTAAAATTGCCATTATAAATGGTAGTAATGTTGCCCCAATCGATACCGATGCCTTTACTAATACAGAAGCAGAACTCGCTTTTGTCGGAAACGATTCTGTTAATGCCGGATATGTTCCTGAATCAAGTAATGAGTTAGCAATACCTGCTGAAATGGCAAAGACAAAAGCAAGTACATAACTTGTTGTTGTCGGTATTCCTACGAGGAATAATAAATAAAGAAAATTGGCGGTAATGATTACTGGTTTACGACCCCAACCATCTGAAAGACGACCGACAAAGAAGAGAGCAATTAATTTACCAATTCCTATAGCTGATACAAGTAAACTAATTTTGGCAATAGTTACACCATAGCGTTCTGATAAGTTGTCCATATTTGATGCAATAATAATGTTAATCATACCGAGCATTAAGTAGTTCATATACATCCCGAAAGATGATTTGATGTAAGGATTTTTCATGTTTTCACTCCTATATACAAAACCTTTTTAAACAAAAGCTTTAATTTTTGGTTTTTCAAACATTTTAAATTACTCTAGTATCAGTACTTTTTTAGGCAACACCTCTTTCAAAACTAATATTATTTCACATTCTAAAAATCTTAAGATAATAAAATTAATAATTAGAATATCTCAAATCAAAGGCATCACTCCTGACTAATATCTTTTATGTGGAGGTTTTGCTGCAGAGATTAGATTGCTTAAAAAACACATAGTTTTCTAACTGAATTTTTTTAAGCAGTTTACCATTAATTGAAACGCTTTCTTTTTAACAAATTTTTAAAATCCATTCACACTGTAGGTTGCATGATACAAGTTAATATTTAAACGAGAGTGTATTGTTATACTAAAAAATTTATTAGAACTTATTCTCTCAGACAGATATATAAATATTAAATAATTAGATCGATCTAATTTTGAATGTGAAGAAAAATGATATTTTTAACGTTTATTAGATCGATCTAATTTTGGAAATTATTAAGAATTATAAACTTGACGTTTATAAATGAATAACCTCAGTATAACAATATATTTTCAGTAACACTTAATTATTATCAGTTTGGTAATTTGTAAGCGATTCAATTTAGTATAACAATATACCGACGAGACAAATATACTCCTGAAAATAAAATGTGTCAAGTCTGTGACAAAATCTTTTAATCCTTTATTCATAAGCTATTTTAACAATTCAACATTCAAATATTTATTCATGAATCCTTTGATTTAGCATTCTAACGCTAATATTCAACAATAATATTTAATTGAAAAATGTTTAATTATTATATATTTTATCGACTTAATAATTATTTTATGTGTTAAAAATGAAGAGAAGGTAAATATTAGATTTATAGGACTAGATAAGGATGATCGGTTGTATAAAGAAATAAGTGAAGAAGCTTCATCTGCTCTTAACTACTTTCAAGAGAATATTGGTCCTTATCCATTCGAACAACTGGAAATAATAGTAGATCAGTTAGGATATGTACACATAAAAGAAGCAGAGTAATTTAAAATGTACTCTGCTTCTTTTATGTGTTTTATATACAGCACAATTATAGAACTGCTTTTAAAATCATTGGTTGTTTACTCAAGCGCCTTTCGAAGATCCTCAATTAAATCTTCTACATCCTCTAGCCCTACCGAAATGCGAACCAGACCTTCAGTAATGCCGAGCTCTGCTCTTCGCTCCGCTGGAATGGATGCATGTGTCATGCGGGCCGGCACGGATATTAAACTTTCAACCGCACCAAGACTCTCAGCTAAAGTGAAGTAATGAATTTTACTTAATAGATGATCTGCTTTTTCCCCACTGCCCACATCAAATGACACCATTCCTCCGAAACCTCTGGCCTGTTTTTTGGCAATTTCATGGTTTGGATGGTTCTCAAGGCCAGGATAAAATACCTTTTTGACAGAAGGATGCTGAGTCAGGAAATTTACAATAGCTGCAGTATTTTCCTCTGTCTCTTCCATTCTGATACCCAAGGTTTTGATCCCCCTCATTAATAGCCATGAATCCTGAGGTCCCAGTACACCACCTGTAGAATTTTGCACAAAGTGGAGATCCTGGGCAAGCTTCTCGGTGTTTACAACCACAAGACCTGCTACCACATCGCTATGTCCTCCAATATATTTGGTGGCACTGTGCAATACAATATCTGCACCAAGTTCAATTGGATTTTGCCAGTAAGGGGTGGAAAAAGTATTATCAACAATGGTTAACAGACCGTTTTCTTTTGCCAAACTGGAAGCTGCCTCAATATCTGAAATTTTTAAAAGCGGATTGGTTGGTGTTTCTAAATAAAGAGCTTTGGTATTTTCACGTATCTCACTGTGGATATTTTTCAGGTTGCTTGTATCTACAAAGGTAGATTCAATTCCAAATCGATTCAGCACTTTGCTCATCACCCGGAATGTTCCGCCATATACATCATCTGTCATGATGACATGATCTCCTTTATTAAACAGCATCATGACTGCTGTAATAGCAGCCATTCCCGAACCAAAAGCGAAGCCGGCAGTGCCGCCTTCAATATCTTTTATTAATTCTTCAAGAGCCTGCCTTGTTGGATTACCGGTACGTGAATATTCAAAACCTTTATGTCCCCCTACACCTTCCTGTTTGTAGGTACTGACCTGGTAGATTGGTACTAAAACTGCACCAGTATGCGGGTCACTGCTGATCCCTCCATGAATAAGCTTTGTCTTCCTTTTCATCTCAAATCCCACCTTCATAAATATTCTTACTTAAGTATCTTTCACTTCCATCTGGAAAAATAACAACAATATTCGTTTCTGTAGCCGCATGTTCAGCTTCAATAAGAGCAGCCTTAAAAGCTGCACCCGATGAACTTCCAACCAATAGTCCTTCTTTTAATGCCAGTTCACTTACAAGACTGAAGGCATCCTGATCAGAAATAGTATGGATGTAGTCAAAATAAGACGGGTCCATGAAATCAGGCAACGATTCCATTCCAATCCCTTCTGTTTTATGAGGTCCTGGCTGCCCGCCATTGATAATTGAACCCTCAGGTTCAACAATTACCGTTTTGATCTCCTTATTTTTTTCTTTTAAAAATTTAGCCGTACCCATGAAGGTCCCGCCAGATCCAGCTCCAGCAACGAATATATTCACTTTTCCATCCATCTGGTCCCAGATTTCAGGACCAAGGGTTTTATAATACGTTTGAGGATTGGCAGGATTGGAAAATTGCTGAGGAGAGAAGGAACCAGGGATTTCTTCCACCAGCTCTGCAGCTTTTTCAATAGCTCCCTTCATTCCCTTTTCAGTAGGGGTGTGAACGATTTCCGCTCCTAACGCCTTCATAATTAGCTGCTTTTCTGTACTGAATTTCTCAGGAACACAAAAGATCACATTTATATCTTGGTTTAGCGCAGCAAGGGCTATACCAATCCCAGTATTTCCAGCGGTTGGTTCAATTATAGTTCCGCCTCTTTTTAACCTTCCGCTTTCAATTGCCTCTCTTAGAAGCTCCTGACCTAATCGGTCTTTCACACTTCCTCCTGGATTCATAAATTCAAGCTTGGCAAAAATATGGGCACCTTCCGGCAAAGAAAAGCTGTTTATTTCTAAAATTGGAGTATTTCCGATTATTGAATGGATATCTTTAAATATCTTCATAAAAACACCCTTTCCGGGCTATTGATTTATTTTTTTTTTAATTATTTTGCCACTTCTGTCATCAGAAATAGCTGGAAAAGGTTTATAATTTAACACCCTCCATAATCCAGACAAAATCATTGCATCGAAAAAAAGATACTAAAAAACCAGCCATCGGTTTGGAGATGGTATGATAAACTGGACACTAAATTAAGAGAAAAAGCTGATTCGGTTTATGGGTAGAAAAGTTTATAATCGTCAATTTAAAATGGCTGCCGTTCAGTTGGTGATGGAAGAGAACCTATTTGTAAAAGAGGTTGCGAAAGAATTATCTATTCATCCTAATACGCTATACCGTTGGATAAGTCAATATGAAGAATATCGGCTAATTTATACTCATCTGTCGGCTTCTATTTTATATATTTGTATGTCCCTTTTCTCTTTTTAACGATTAACATTAAACAAAAACTAACTAAATAGGGTTTTGATGCGAGAATAATTCGATAAGGATATTAAATTTCCCCGATAAAAAAACTGTATGGAATAAATTCTACACAGTTTTTTTGAAATTCCTATTAGATTGTCAGCAACTCCAACAAGAGTCCTTTTTTAAAGTGAATTTTTAAATAATATCCAATGGCATTTTCCTAGTAGGTTTAGGAAATACTTGATCAATTCTACTGAGATCTTCTTCAGTAAACTCAATTGTTGCTGCTTCAGCATTTGCTAAAACATGTTCATCTTGAACTGCTTTTGGAATAGCGATGACGTTATTCGAACGGATGGTCCAAGCAAGAGCGATTTGTAATGGTTGGACATTGTATTTGTCAGCAATATCATGAATAGTTGGATCGTTTAAAAGCTGTCTTCTTAAAGAGCCTCCTTGAGCAAGGGGACTGTAGGCCATGATTGGTATGTTATGTTCACGCTGCCATGGTAAGAGATCGAAGTCGATTCCTCTTGAACCTAAATGGTATAGCACTTGGTTCGTCACACAATTTTTCCCGTTCGTAGTGTTCCATAGCTCTTCCATATCAACCGTATCAAAATTAGAGACGCCCCATCTTAAAATTTTCCCTTCTTCACGTAGTTTTTCCATTCCTTCAATTGTTTCCTCTAAAGGAACACGTCCTCTCCAGTGAAGAAGATATAAGTCCAAGTGGTCTGTTCCGAGTCGCTTTAAGCTGTTTTCACATGCTTTTGAAATCATATCTAAACCTGCATGATGGGGATACACTTTTGAGACTAAAAAGACTTCATTTCTGCGTCCTTTAATGGCTTCGCCAACTAAGCGTTCAGAATCGCCATTTCCGTACATTTCAGCAGTGTCAATAAGTGTCATGCCCAATTCTAGGCCGAGCTGCAAGGCTTTTATTTCTTTGTCTCTCACTTGGGGATTTTCCCCCATGTACCATGTTCCTTGTCCTAAACTAGGTAAAGAAGTGCCGTCAGGTAGGGTTACCACGTGTTTGGCTAATGCATTTTTAATTTCGGCTCTTTTTTTTTCATCCATTAGGCTCGACCCTTTCTTTTATGTATTTGGTTATCATAGAAGTAGACTGTTAACGTCTCTACGTATAAAGTACGCATATATTTAGAATTCCCGTAACCAACAAATCCATTCTTTATTGCATGATATGGCCATTTCTGCTTCCGTCTGTGCAAAAAAACAAAGAAAGTGAGGATGGCCTATGAGTGTCTGACACTCATAGGCCATCCTCACCACTTCTATATTTACGAGGATCTTTCAAAATTTCCTTAGAGTCATTATTTTAAAAATAGTTTTATCGACTCATGATAAATAAAGGAATATCCTTGGGGTCACGACTCGTTGTAATGTTTTTGCTTACTGCTGACTCTTTGCCCTTTTGTTTGCACAGGCATTTATCAAACCTTTGTGAATTGGTTTATAATGGGGATATACATAAGTATCAACATGAGGCTAACTAATATAAGCAAATATTAAGCTTTATTATTTAGAAGGATTTGCTTTCGGTAGTATAAGCGACCTATCTATACCAGATGTTTCACAAACATAGGACGCCTCCATAATAGCTGATGGATCTGTTGCTAAAACGACACTTTTTAATTTAGAAAAAAGAAACCTGTTCGTAATACAATAAATAACCTTCTTTTTTTTCCCTAAAAAACCGCCTTCTCCATATAAAAATGTGATGCTGATATTTAAATGATTGATAATACTATCTCCAACTTCATCAGGTTTTTCTGAAATGATCATGACAGATTTCCCATGATTTAATCCATCTAAAACATAATTAATCATTTTCGTCACTATATAAAAAACTGCCAGAGAAAGCATGGCCTGTTCCAATGTATAGACAACCGCCGCAATCGTAAATATGAAAGCATTTACGACTAATAAAAATGAGGCAATCGGAAATTGATAGTGTTGGTTAAACCAAATCGCCAGCATTTCAGTGCCATCTATTGCACCGCCAAATTTTACAACGATTCCTATCCCAACTCCTAAGATTACCCCACCGTATAGAACAATTAATACTTCAGATTGAGTAATAGGAGGAATCGATTTAAATAGTACTAAACCAACGGTAGTAATGATATTTGCATATAGAGTTCTAATGACAAAGGTTTTACCCACTTCTTTAGCTGTAAAAATTAAGATAGGAATATTTAAGCCCAAAAATACAAAATAAATTGGGATTCCCCATAAAGCATTGGCCATAATCGATAAGGCTGTTACACCACCATCTACTAGCCCGTTTGGTGCTAACATCGTTTCTAATCCCATAGCAACGATTGACGCCCCAAAAGTTAAAAAAACATACTCAACAAATTTTTTCATCATCTCACCTCAAAATATGTATTATTCTTGATTCCTTACTATAAAACAGTTCAGCTATAATCCTTTACAACACAGGAATATTATTTACCTTTTTCCAGATTGTACTCCTTTATTTACCTTATACACTGGATCATTGCAAATAAAAAGACCACAGGTCTTGACTTATTAAAAGTCTATTTGTGGTTTTAATTCCCTATTTTTAGAACGATTGCTATTTAATAGACGCACTTTTATTGGCAGGAGTATCCATCACATTCTCCATATAGTTTTTACCCCATTTATACATGGAATCCAGTATTGGCATTAAGCTTTTTCCTTGTTCGGTCAATGAATATTCACAACAGGATAGACTTTTCGTTCAACAATGAGGTCGTCTTCTAGCTCGCGTAATTGGTTAACAAGCATTCGTTGAGTAATGCCCGGCATAAGAGCTTTCAGCTCACCAAATCGCTTCGTTCCCTCTTTTCCTAAATGCCACAAAATCAGCATTTTCCATTTACCGCCAATAACATAAAGCGTTAATTCTTTTTCACAATTAAACATTTTGTCCTGCATACGTGACATTTGTTTCACCTCCACTTCTATATAGAATAACCCATAGTATACTTTTTAACACTATGTAAAAATAAAGTGCGTACTTTCACACTTTCAATATACGCATTATACTAACATGGTACCATCGTTAACAAGAGCATTGGTTACAGTTGCCAGGAGAAATGAAAGTGAGCAATGGGCATTATTACTACTGTGCAACAAACTTAAAAAATTATGAGGAGTGAAACATAGATGGAATTACAATTAGCATTAGATTTAGTCAACATTCCAGAAGCAATCGAATTGGTAAAAGAAGTAGAGGAGCATATTGATATCGTAGAAATCGGAACACCGGTTGTGATCAACGAAGGTCTCCATGCTGTAAAGGCAGTAAAAGAAGCATTCCCTAACTTAAAAGTATTAGCAGACCTGAAAATTATGGATGCTGCTGGATATGAAGTGATGAAAGCTTCCGAAGCAGGTGCTGATATCATCACTATTCTTGGAACGGCTGAAGATATGTCGATTAAAGGTGCTGTAGAAGAAGCGAAAAAACAAGGTAAAAAAGTCCTTGTCGATATGATTGCGGTAAAAGACCTTACTGGACGTGCTAAAGAAGTGGATGCTATGGGCGTGGATTATATTTGTGTTCACACGGGCTACGATCTTCAAGCAGTCGGAAAAAATTCTTTTGAAGATCTACAAACCATCAAAAGTGTGGTTAAAAACGCTAAAACAGCCATCGCAGGCGGCATTAAGTTAGAAACACTTCCAGAAGTCATTAAAGTAAATCCAGACCTTGTCATTGTAGGTGGCGGGATTACTGGACAAGCTGATAAAAAAGCTGCTGCTGCCAAAATGCAACAAATGATCAAAGAACAAACGGTTACAGCAGGTTAATCCTAAGATGCAGACGACTCAATATTTAGCAGAAATCTTAAAAGAGCTTAAGCATTCAGCTGACTTAATCGCAGATGAAGAAGCTGAAAAACTCGTCAACGGGATACTTGAATCCAAAAAGGTTTTTGTCGCCGGTGCAGGCAGATCAGGCTTCATGGCCAAATCCTTCGCCATGCGGATGATGCATATGGGAATTGATTCTTATGTAATCGGTGAAACGGTAACTCCCAACTTTGAAAAAGAGGATATCTTAATCATCGGATCCGGATCCGGTGAAACAAAAAGCTTAGTCTCCATGGCTGAAAAAGCAAAAAGCATTGGTGGTAAAATTGCAACTGTCACGATATTCCCTGATTCCACTATTGGACAGTTAGCAGATGTCACCATTAAATTGCCTGGATCACCGAAAGACCAATCAAAGGGCGATTATAAAACCATCCAACCAATGGGCTCACTATTTGAGCAGACTCTTTTACTTTTTTATGATGCCGTCATCTTGAGATTCATGGAGAAAAAGGGATTAGATACCAATAAGATGTATGGCAGACATGCCAATCTTGAATAAAATATAGTCCTAGGAATGTAATAACCAAAAGACCGCAGACATTCTAAAGAAATGTTGCGGTCTTTTGGTAAGTTTTTAAAACATCAATTTGTTATTATTAACAATTATTCTAAAATTTTTTAATAAGGAATGATATCATGATTTCACTAAAAGGAAAAACTGCTTTAATTACTGGGGCAGGCAGAGGAATCGGTCGTGCTACTGCGATTGCTTTAGCAAAAGAAGGAGTTCATCTAGGCTTGATTGGATTAACGATGTCAAATCTTGAAAAGGTAACCGCAGAACTAGAGCAATATGATGTGAACGTTTCAGCAGCAACAGCAGATGTAGCCGATCTTGAAGCAGTCCATCATGCTGTTGAACATATCAAATCAGACCTAGGTTTTATTGATATTTTAATCAACAATGCAGGTATAGCTAAATTTGGCGGTTTTCTTGATTTAACTCCAGAAGAATGGGAAAACATCATCCGAGTAAACTTGATGGGTGTATATAATGTAACAAGAGCTGTTTTACCTGATATGATTGAAAGAAAATCAGGAGATATTGTGAATATCTCCTCAACTGCGGGTCAAAAAGGAGCACCTGTTACAAGTGCTTACAGCGCTTCTAAATTTGCTGTTTTAGGACTAACAGAATCACTCATGCTAGAGGTAAGAAAGCATAATATCCGTGTAACAGCTTTAACACCAAGTACAGTTGCAACTGATTTGGCAATTGAAGCCAATCTTATCAGTGGAAATCCTGAAAATGTTATGCAATCAGAAGATTTAGCAGAGCTGCTTGTAGCAGGGTTAAAGCTTCATCCAAGAGTCCTAGTAAAGACTTCAGGATTATGGTCAACTAATCCTTAATTTGAGAAGCGATCGACTCTTCTTGTCTATATTGGATAAGAAGCAGGAACCTAGTTGTACAGTGTAGCCTTTGTAAAGGATATTTTCCAAAAAATATTAGGTAGCCTGAAGAAGATGATCTCTGTATTATACAGGGGCCATCTTTTTTAGGTTCCATTGATATCTGTTATGGTTATAGTAAGTAATGTAATTGTCTATTTTACGTTTTAGTTCATCTAAAAACTCAATTAAGGAAAAGAGAATAGAATTATATCCATTTTCTAAAACTTATAGATTGAGATGATGGTAATTTATAATAAATTCCAAATTTTCTAAATATATACCAATAATACTACTTGTTCTATAAGCGCTTCCCACGTAATGAAAAAGTTTACAAAGCTCCTAAAAAGACGCCTATAGATGAATTCTCTCGAAAACGATTAAGTATAACAAATTATGTTTTGTTAGAGAAAGAAGAACAGGGCAATAGCCGAATAGTTAAGGAAGCTTATGAATCACAAGGTATATTTACACTGAGTGATTTTACAGTAGACAAGAAAGAAAACCTTATTTATCCAGAATCTCAAAGTGATATTCATTTAAATTGGTGGGAAGCTGAGAAGATACTAGAATATTTTCTCCTTTTAATATGATTTTATATTGTGCTAATAGGCTGTCATTATACCGGTGTAAATGTTTCCTTTCGAAAAGCTATTTACTCACTAGCACGTTTCTTAGTATACTGAGTATACTGAGTATGTTAATGAATTAAGAGTACATACTTTTACTACATATAGTGATAAAAAGTATACTGTTGGGTAAAATAAGGGGGAGGTGAAGTAAATGCCAAATTTAGGAGAGAAAACATTTAACTGTGAAAAAGAATTGACACTTTCAATAATTGGTGGTAAATGGAAAATGTTAATTTTATGGCATCTAGGTAAAGAAGGAACTAAACGATTTGGTGAATTAAAATCCCTTATGCCGGGTATTACCCAACGAATGCTTGTTAATCAATTACGCGAACTTGAAGATCATTTAATAGTACATCGAAAAGTTTATCCTGTAGTTCCACCTAAAGTTGAATATTCATTGACTGAGCATGGAAAAAGTCTTATACCGATTTTAGATGCTATGTATGAATGGGGCAAAGGTTATATTGTGAATGTATTGGAAGAGGAAACTGAAGACAAATCAGCCACTTAGTAGAAAAAAGTTTCTTTTCATGATTTAAGACAATAATAACTTACCACGGTTAGCCATTATTAATCGTGGTTTTTCCCCATCTATTTAAAGAGTAGAAACTATACTTTCTTATAGAAATAGTATTAAAAAGCCTTGAACAGTGACGGTTACATACTCGCTGTCCAAGGCCTTTTTACTTTTATAGTCATAGTATTAATTCCCACATTAGCTTACCTCGATATAACTATATGCAAATAAAGTGTGTACTTTTAAAGATGAAATATACGTAATATAATGTTTTAGCAAAGCAATGCGAATCCTCGTTAGCAAGTTGATGGATGGTACAAAAGGAGACATTCTAATGGAAAATCTCAAAGGGAAACATCGTTGGGGTTGTGAAAGAAGTTTAACATTTACCCATAATAATAAACAATGTCCACCATGTGGATATACCCATTTAAGTAAAAGTAAAATTTGCTAAATAAACAAAATGCACTTGTGAAAACGGGGTAATGATAATCCTGGTATTTAGTTGATTAGAACTAGTTCAAGAATAATCATTTTAGACTCTTTTATAGATTCAAAAAGACCCCTATTTAATTCGTCAATAGGGATCTTTTTCAATAATTATTTTTTCAACTCAGGAATTGGAGGAATTTGATCCAATTCTTTGAATTCAGCAGGATTTAGCTTAAAACGTTTATCATATTTTTCTGGGTCAGTTACATTAGAGCCTTCTGTATTTCTCCATGACAAAGTACAAGTTTCACAAATATATACTTCCCAAGCGTCATCCACTGGAGCTTTTGTTAATAGACTTATTTTTTTAGATTCACATCTAGGACATTTCATTATTTATTTCCTCCTTTTTTAACTAAATCGCGAAGAGTTTTTGACCATTCCTCTGCTTTTTCTGGAACAGCTAGTAATTCGGTATCTCGAGCAAAGTCAGGTGCAACTGGAGTTGTAGCATCAATAATTAATTTTGTATGCATACCAGCAGGCTCAGAAGACGGATCTAGTGGCATACCAGGTGCATATGGTACCTTGAAAACATCTTTATCTGGACGAACTCGTGTTGTTAAAGCCCACATAACTTGTTCTAAATTAAATGGATCAACAAATTCGTCTACAATGATTACAATCTTTGTATAAGGCATTCCGTGAGGAGTAGATAATAATCTCATAGCAACTGCCTTTCCATATCCACCAAAACGAGATTTCGTCGAAACAATGGTTCCAATACCATGTGTATACATTGCATTTACAGCTTCAACTTCTGGGAAATCACGTTTTAATTGTTTGTATAATGGTAGGCTTGTATTTAATGCCATTAAGTAGTCAATTTCAGTCCATGGCATTCCTAAGTATAAATTTTCAAAGATAGGGTTTTGACGATGAGTAATTTTAGTGATTTTAACAATGGGTTGTAAGCGAGCACCTGAATAACTACCTGGAAACTCACCAAACGGTCCTTCAATTTCTCTTTCACGAGGCATGATGTAACCTTCTAATACGATTTCGCTGCGTGATGGGATATCTAAATTACCGTTTTCACTCTTTGTTAATTCAATCGGCTCACCTTTTAGAGCTCCAGCAAAATCATATTCAGATTGAGCATATTCAATTGGCGTACTAGCCATAAAACTTAATACAGGATCGTTACCTAAGCAAATAGCAATTGGTAGTGGTTCATTTTTTTCTTCAGCATGTTTCAGATGAACAGCAATATCGTGGAACGGAAGTGGTTGAATACCTACTTTATCTTTACCTTTAACTTGAATACGATATGTACCAGCATTTTGTTCTTCATAACTATCTGGTTTATTTGGATCTTTACTCACAATTAAAGCTTTTGAGAGATAAAATCCAGCATCAAATTCATTAATGCGGAATAATGGTAGAACATCAAATAAATTAATATCGTCTTCGATTACAACTTCTTTAACCGGAGCATCCTTTTTATCAACCCAAACTGGTTTAATAGGATATCTATCCCAAATTTTTTCTAGCTCAAAAAATTGGTCTTTAACTGGTGTATCCTTTGGCATATTAAGCATTAAAGCATGATTCTGCCATGACCCATGAACATTTAAAACAACTGGTGTTTTATACCCTTTTATTTTTTCCACAAGAACTGCGGGTGCATTCTCCATGTCTGGAGCAGATCTTCCAATCGCACTTAAATCTGGTTCAGGCATAACCTCTTCTTTAATACGGACTAATTGATTCTCTGATTCAAGTAAATCTAAAAATTCTCTTAAATCTCTGTAAGCCATTAAGTATTCCTCCTACGTTGCATTATCTAATTTAATTTGCTTGTTTACCTTACAACTACGAGTATACTCTCCTATTTTTAATATTGGAAATATCTATTATGTATTTATTATATACCTTAAAGGTATAATATTAGATGCTACAGTTTAATAAAAAATACACTTTCTTGTTTTATAAAGGTAATTGAAGAAAGAAAACAGTATAAAATTGTTAGAAACTTTTTTATACTTCTCTCATTAGGAATTTAATAAAAAAGACAACTTATAAAAGCTGCCTTCTTTAATCATTATGGTTTCTTTTCCTTAAATTCTCCTCATACTCTTGTTTGTCAAAAAACTCTTCAAGCTTTTTGACAAGGCCTCTATGTCCAAATCGAAGAGAATGATGCTGATTTCGATTCATTTTACAGCTAGCGATAAAGGTCAAAAATTCAACAATACAACGCCTTCTAGATAATATATCTCGTTTATTAGATTCATAAAACCATAAGTCAATAGTGTTATAAATTCCTTTGTTAATGCCATAAAGGGATTGACACCATTTAAAGAATTCAGAATCTGGTAAATGAATTTTATCAGGATTTATAGTAATAACATACTTAGCTCCATCGCATTTTTGAGAATCTGACTTTAGCATATCTTTTATCCTCCCTAATTTGTTTCTCTCTTATTTTTAAAAAAGGCTTATATTCTAGCATATGACCATATAAATTATCTTCAAAATCAAGCAGATTCCTTCCTAGAATTCCTTCCGTTCTTTCTGTATTTCTCATATTCTACTTCATTCATTCTTCTCACCTTTCTAAATTATCCTTCTCTTTAGTTAATTATTTAATGAACATATTTATATACAGATAAAAAAGGCTAGTCTCTTCATTCAACGACCAACCTTTTCCATATATTAATTTAAGATTTTTTTATTTTTCTCTTTTTTTATGCCATCCCATCTTTTTGCTTCTGGTAGATGAATGTCGAACTGATCTAATGCTCTGTATATAATGTGGTTAATTAAATCATCAATATTTTCAGGATGATTATAAAAAGCAGGCATCGGAGGGAAAATCATTGTTCCCATACGTGATAACGCCAACATATTTTCAAGGTGAATATCATTAAGAGGTGTCTCGCGTGTCAACAATAACAGTTTTTTTCGTTCTTTTAAAATTACATCAGCTGCACGTGTCACAAGGTTATCTGCTAATCCCATACGAATAGAAGCTAATGTTTTCATACTACAAGGAGCGACAATCATGCCATCCACTTGGAAGGATCCACTAGAAATTTTGGCTCCTAAATCTTTATAAGAATATGTGTAATCGGCTAATTCTTCCACTTCCTTCGCTGTATAAGGGGTTTCTACTTGAATTGTCGCAGCTGCCCATGAGGACATCACTAAATGAGTTTCTATTTCCGTCTCTTTAAGAAGTTCTAAAAGGCGAATACCAAAAATAGCCCCCGTTGCTCCAGACATTCCTATGATTATTTTCATTTGTATTTCTCCTTTTTTCTATTATCCTTAGTCTAATGTTACCTCTAGAAATGATTATACTCTTCAGTGTATTATATTGATAATATCTATATTGTTTATATATAATACTTTAAAGGTATAATTATTTCTGGAGGGTAAACATGGACATTAGGCAGTTACGCTACTTTATAGCTATTGCAGAACAAGGAACTATTTCTAAAGCAGCAGAACATCTACATATGGCACAACCACCACTTAGTCGACAATTGAAAATGATGGAAGATGAATTAGGTGTTGTCTTATTTGATAGAAATAAAAAGAAAAAAGTAACCCTAACTGCTCAAGGAGAATTGTTTCTGAAAAAAGCAAAAAAATTATTACATGGAATGGAAGAGGCAATACTAGAAGTTAAAGAATTCAGTGAGGAGATAAGTGGAACACTCTCAGTGGGATCCACGATTTATTGTGCCCCTATTTTACTTTCTAATTTAAAGGAATTTCGGCAGAAATACTCACATATCAAATTTAACATTTGGGAAGGTGACTCTACTCATTTGATGAACTTATTGAAGAATCGTCAGATTGATATTGCTATTACAGGCGGACCATTTTCTCAAAAAGATATTGAGATGAAAAAATTGGAGGTTGATCCATGTGTATTAGTTGTACCTAATGATTACAACTTAGCCGAAAAGGTCATAAGCATCCAGAAGATTTCTGAGATTCCTCTGTTACTATTACGCCCTACAGAAGGAACTGGGTTATTTGATCAAATCATTAACGTATTCCAAAAGTTGAATTTAACTCCCAATATCCTATGTGAGTGTCATGACTCTGCAATGTTGTTAAATTTAGTAGAAATGGGATTTGGAGCAACAATATTACCATTATCTATGATAAATCAAAAATTAATGAAAGAATTTAAAATCATTTCAATTCAAGATAATCCATGGATATCAGAACCAGCCTTAGTTTGGAGAGCAAATAGTTACTTGTCAGCTTCTACAAGAGAATTTCTACGGCTTTTTAACAATTAGTTGCAACTCTTTTTTATTATCCATATTGTTCACTTGTAAAAAACAAAATTTCAAGCTATAAATATTGAAAATATAGTTTTTACATTCATATACATACAAGGCTAAAAATGAATTTTGTAATCCCCTCTATTTAGATAGCAACCTACCTTTTTCTTTTATTTCGATGTTCATTTTTCTAAAAAGGTATACTTGTACGGACAAGATGCTTAAATCTATTACAAGATGTTAAAGTATTTATTATCGTTAACAAAATAAAAAGCTGCCTCGGAGCGTCAGGAGAGGCAGCTTTTTATAAAACAAGATATGCAATGTGTGTTTTAGCAAATTAATTATAACATATTTTCTTCATGAAAGCGATTTATTAAAAGAAGAAGCATATCATCTAGGTCTTTCAATTGTAGAAGTAAAGGAATTTATATATTCAAAGCAAAAAGAGTCTGTTTCTAAATGATTCAGGCTCTTTTTGCTTCTGGTAATGTTGATAAGCAAGAAAATGGTTTTCTACTTTAAAATATAAGACTGTTTTAGTTCAATGCCTAAAACTCTTTATTCATTGAACGTTGTGAAGATTAAACAAGTCCATATTATAAATAAAAAACTCACTTCTTAAAAGTGAGTCTAAAAGGGGGTTAAACTTATGAAAAAATGTCAGTATGCTTTTCACAAGATTTAATTTAACAATTAATAATGAAAATATGATGAAATGATATATAAAGTCTATAAGGGCTTTGATTTTTGACACCTATAAGGAGCTATTCGTATCTTATTATTATTTCCTATAACGCTTATTATGTTAACTAAGCTTGTATACTCTATACAATGAATATCAAAGTAAATTTGATATAATAAATAGCACCCATAACATACATATAGGAGAATAAAATATGGATTCTAAGCAGTTATTTTTAAGAGAACTACATAATATTATCAAAGAATATTCAGAAATAGGGGAACAATTAAAACAACCTCCTAAGGAATTACCGTGGGAAGAATTCAATTTAACTAAAGATGAAATAAATTCTTTAGAGACCCAGGAATTCACAGATGAAAGTATTAGTGCAATTGAAAAAATCGTAAGAGATAATATAATGGGCGCCTTTCATAGTGCTTTTTGTTTACTTGATGGAGTAAGTGATCCTGTATTAGAAAATGATCATGACATGTGGTTTGGCTTAAAGTTGGTGGAAAAGCAGGAAGAAGAAGAAGATTTTTTGCATGATGAATTATATAGTTCATATTAGGATTGGCGAGAGTTGAATAATAAAAATAAGTAGATAGCTAGCTATAAAAGCCCTTAAAAAGGGCTTTTATTATGTTGTTGCCGATAATTTACATTATGGTAACTGAACATGTATAGGTTATACATTCTAAACACAGTAGTTCCTTCTGTGTTTAGAATGTATTTTGGATGATCTAATTTATCTGAAGTGGTTTATACC
>NZ_JBBOUA010000002.1:0-222349 GCF_038005845.1 Priestia sp. FSL P4-0332 | reverse complement strand
AATGTAAAAAACCTTTTTGATTTAGATGTACAAGTAACAACTGCTTCAAGTGATGTAGATCCACAAATTACAAGTGTATCTTTATGTACACCAGGTTGTGGAGATACAGGTAGTTGGAACAGCTTCTGCTGTTAATTAGTAATAGAGCTTTATAAGAAGGAAATGGAAAAGATGTAATTCTTAATAAAAACTTTCTGGGGGAATGAAAAATGAATAATGTAAAAAACCTTTTTGATTTAGATGTACAAGTAACAACTGCTTCAAGTGATGTAGATCCACAAATTACAAGTGTATCTTTATGTACACCAGGTTGTGGAGATACAGGTAGTTGGAACAGCTTCTGCTGTTAATTAGTAATAGAGCTTTATAAGAAGGAAATGGAAAAGATGTAATTCTTAATAAAAACTTTCTGGGGGAATGAAAAATGAATAACGTAAAAAACCTTTTTGATTTAGATGTACAAGTAACAACTGCTTCAAGTGATGTAGATCCACAAATTACAAGTGTATCTTTATGTACACCAGGTTGTGGAGATACAGGTAGCTGGAACAGCTTCTGCTGTTAATTAGTAATAGAGCTTTATAAGAAGGAAATGAAAAAGATGTAATTCTTAATAAAAACTTTCTGGGGGAATGAAAAATGAATAACGTAAAAAACCTTTTTGATTTAGATGTACAAGTAACAACTGCTTCAAGTGATGTAGATCCACAAATTACAAGTGTATCTTTATGTACACCAGGTTGTGGAGATACAGGTAGTTGGAACAGCTTCTGCTGCTAATTAGAAGTTGAAAAAGAGGGAAACAATGTTGTTCCCTCTTTTCTCTTCTTTTGAATTATATTATAAAAGGAAAGGGAGATTAAAATTGATATTACAAAAAGAAAAATTCAATCATAAATCTAGCGTAACTACTGAAAATAATTTATTTGAACCTCTTCCATTTTTTATGTTAAGAGCCCCGTTTTTACCAACCCATACCTTCGACCAACTTAAAGACGAAGCAGTATTAGTGGAAAAGTTAAGAGCTTATGCAGAAAAAGATTATGTAAAAGAAGCCATTGCTATTGCAAGTCCTTCTCTATTAAATTCCCTTCATTACATACATGGTGATTTAAATAATAGAAAAACCCAACAAGTTTTATCTTCTATGTTGCGTTACATGTTAAGAATGACAACTAGACCAACTCCTTTTGGAGCTTTTTCAGGAGTAGCAGCTGGACAATTTAAAAAGAATTCTTCCCTGAAAATAGATCATTTCAAAGAGTTTAAGAAGAGGGCACGACCAGATATGGAGTGGCTTTTGGGAGTTATTTCAGTTTTAGAAAGAAGCAATATCCTTCCTTCTCTAATTGTAGATAAGAATCGTGCATCGTATGTAGTAGGCGATCGTCTTCATTTGCCATTTTCAACTGAATGTGGTCAACTTAGAAAAAAGGGAATGGAGAAAAGAGAAAATATTTCCATAATTTATAGCGAAGTGGTTGAAAAGGTTCTTAATTTAGCTGAGGAAAGAATAACAGTGAGAGAAATTACACAAAGGTTACATACTATTTATCCAAATACAGATGTGACAATAATCCAACGCTTTATTATACAGCTATTGGAACAAGAATATCTTATAACGGAACTAAGGCCTCCTTTAACTATTGATAATCCATTTAATTATCTCATTAGAAAATTAGAAGAAAAAGATGAGAAGATAGAGCTCTATGAGGAACTGTTAAAGGTAAGGGAACTAATCAATACTTATAATCAATTACCATTAGGAGAAGGTCTCTCCCTTTATAGTGATTTGATTTCACAAATGCGACATATTTATGAAGTTACAACTCCCCTTCAAGTAGATTTCTCCTTAAATGCCACAGACTTAACTATTGGAGAAAAGGTAGGAGAAGACATAAGCAAAGCTGCCCAAATATTATGGTCGATAGCTGATGAGGGAGTGGGATTTCCACATTTACAAAAGTATCATGTTGATTTTTTAGAAAAATACGGAACATCTAGAGAAGTTCCTTTACTAGAATTATTAAGTGAAGAGTTAGGTCTCGGTGCACCTGCCTCTTATCAAAATCCACATGGGAAAAGGGGAGGAGATACTACCACCTCTTCTATAAATCAAGAACGTAATAGTCAGTTATCATATCTTCTTATTAAAGCTATTCATAATCAAGAAAAAGAAATCGAGATTACAGAAGAAATAGCTCAGAGAATGAGTAAAGAAAAAGATAGAAGATATGCGCCTGACTCTTTAGAAGTATATGGAGAGTTACATGCTGCTTCACAAGAGGACTTAGATCAAGGTAACTATACATTCTGTTTAAGTCCTAACCCTGGATCTAATGCCTTAGGTAGCACATTTGGTCGATTTTTAGATATCTTAGATCCGGATGTTTCGTTAAAAATACAACAGTATCAACAAAAAATTGACCTTGAATTCAACGAAGATACCGTGATGGTAGAAGGCTCCTTTCTGCCAGCAACTGGCCGATCAGCCAACGTAGCAATTGGAAAAACGACAAGAAAAGTGAACGTCACTCTGGGAACAAACGGTGATGAAGAGACAATCCAGTTACCTATCGATGATATTGTGGTAGGAGCATCGTTAGAGAACTTCTATATGAAGTCAAAAAAACTAGGCAAACGAATTAAAGTAGTAGCCGGTAACATGCTTAATTATCAAAGTGCGCCTAATATTTATCGTTTTATGAGGGAGATTTCACTCAATGATTTAGACCAATGGCGACCATTTAATTGGGGAAGTATGGCACACTCTCCTTACTATCCAAGAATTCGCTATAAAAACATTGTTCTTTCGCCTGGTATTTGGAAATTAAATAAAGAGGTTTTCGGTATGAGAGAGAAGCCTCAGAATGAGGAAGAATTTTTTAAAGCTTTTGGAGAATGGCGCGAAAAGTGGTCAGTTCCTCGTAATGTATTTATGACTTATGGAGACAATCGCATCTTAATTGACTTGGAGAACACTTTACACCTACGTGAACTAAAAAATGAATTATTCAAGCAAGGAAGGTTGCAATTAAGAGAAACTCTTCAAGATCGGGATCAAAATTGCTTAAATAGCCCTTTAGGGAGACATGCTGTAGAAATAGTTGTTCCTTTAAAGAAAACAGAAAATACTGAGCGAAGAAAGAAAATTGGTGCAATAGGGGAAGCGAAAAAAGATATTGTAAGTAATAAAATAATCTACAAATTACCAGGGAGCGAGTGGTTATATGTAAAACTCTATGCTCCAAACGCAAGAGAGAATGACTTAATACTAAAATATCTTACGCCTTTCGCTAGTGAAATGGTTAAAAGTGATATGGCATCATCATGGTTCTTTATGCGTTACCGAGACCCTGATGCACATATTCGGTTACGCTTTCAGGGAGACCCTTCTAAACTTAGTGGTCTAGTTCTTCCTCGTTTAAGGGAATGGGCAGATAAACTAATGGATTTAGGATTACTCCAAAAGATTACTATCGACACATATGAACGAGAAGTAGAGCGTTATGGTGGTCCCATGTTAATAGAAAAAGCTGAGGATTATTTTCATTACGATAGTCAGTCTGTAGCCATGATTCTCAGTACGTTAAATCAACAAAATCATCTTCCAGCTTATGTAATGGCATCGCTCTCAATTATAGACATCATGGATAACTTTGGGTTGAATTACGCGCAACAAGTAGCCTCTATAGAAAATAATACAGAAAAATATGAGTATATAGATGAATTTAGACCGTTGCGAAAAGAATTATCTCTAATAGGAGATTCACGAAATGATTGGGAAAACTTGCGTAATTATAATTCTGGAGTCGGTAAGTCTATATATGAAAGTTTCTTGATTCGTAAAGAATCTTTAACCCGTTATGTGACTGAAATTAAAGAGTTACAGAAAAGAGATATGCTTTGGAATGAGCATCAAATGATTATGGGAGCAATTATTCATATGTACTGTAATCGATTATTAGGAGCAAATAGAGAATTAGAGAAGAAAGCATTAGCTTTTACTAGACATATTTTGTCCAGCCAGAAGTATTGGAGGAATAAGAATGAAGAATACGCTAGATCCTACAATGGAAAATGAGAAAGTATCATTTGTTAGCATTCTAAAATCTTTTCGATACTGGCCGAGTCTATTTAAGCTTTTGTGGGAGACACACAGAGGATATTTCTTCTGTGTTCTTGTCCTAAATTTTCTAAATGGGCTATTACCAGCTTCCTTGATTTTAGCAATAAAATATCTTGTAAATATGGTGCAAAATCTGTATATCCAAGGGTACAAAGATAACTATTTTTACGACATTTTACCTTTTTTTATCTTCTTTTCAGTTGTCACTTTATTAACCAGCGCTACCGGTTCAATCCTAGAAACGCATAAGCAACTATACAGAAACCTACTGTCTAACAAGATAAATGTAAAATTGATTGAAAAAGCGAAAAGACTACCTTATGCAAGCTTTGAAAACCCAGAGGTATACAATAAACTCCAACGAGCAAGGCAAGATTCCACGTATAAGCCGTTTGCTATTTTTGAAGAGTTAATGGGGATCGTAAAAGGTGCTATTACTTTAATTTCTATTTCAATAATTTTAATGGTTTGGAACTGGGAATTTACATTGATCTTAATTTTATTACCTTTAATATCCGCCTGGTCTATTGTGAATGTGGGAAAAGAAATATTTTTAGTAAGCCATAAGCGAGCAGAGGAGACAAGAAAACAGTTTTATTACTACTATCTAATGACCACTGATATTACCGTTAAAGAAGTTAAAATATTTGGGTTAGGCAGCTTACTACTAAGAAACTATTCAGACTTATTTAGTAAGTTCTATAATCAGGATCGCCATTTGCTTTTAAAAAAGATGAGAATTGATTTATCTTTTCAATTGATAAGTGTAATTTTTGTAATATTCGTTCAATTTATGATTGTTAAAGATACAATCCAGGGATTAATTGCTATTGGTAGCCTTATTGCTTATTTTCAAGCTGTCAACACGACTCAAAAAACGTCAAATGAGTTAATGTATATGGTTTTTAACATGCATCAAAACAATCTATATATGACACAATTATTTTCCTTCCTTAATGTTCCAGAAAGCACAGATAAACCTAATGTCTCAGAGGAAAAAACGTTAGAAAATGTCTCTTCAACGGAAGAAGGTATTCAATTTTTAAATGTATCCTTTAAATATCCAGGGCAAGAGAATTACACATTAAAAAATGTTAATTTTCATATTAAACCTGGAGAGACTTTGGCTTTAGTAGGATCTAATGGATCTGGAAAATCAACAATTGTTAAGCTGCTAACACGACTATATACAGATTATGAGGGGATTATTCTCTTGAATGGTAAAAGAATCGAGGACTATCAGCCGCAAGATTGGCAGGATAGAATTAGTGCTATTTTCCAAGATTTTGTGAGATATGAGTTAGATGTCAAAGAAAACATTGGTTATGGTGATTACAAAAGGTCTAATCATTTAGTAGCTATACAAGCAGCAGCTAAGAGGTCCGGAGCGCTTACAATGATTGATAGCTTGCCTGATAAAATGGATACTCAGCTCGGAAAAACTTTTGCTAACGGTATTCAATTATCTGGAGGCCAATGGCAAAGAATTGCTATTGCGCGAGCCTATATGAGAAGAGCAAGTTTATATATTCTTGACGAACCGACTGCTGCTTTAGATCCAGCAGCCGAAGAAGAAGTTTTTCAAGATTTTCAAGAGATTGCTCAGAAAAGTATGGGACTTTTCATATCTCATCGCTACTCAACCGTAAAATACGCTGACAGGATTATAGTACTTGATAAAGGAGAGGTCGCGGAGTATGGGACTCATGTAGAACTTTTAGACACAAATGGAATATACGCCAGATTATTTAATCTGCAAGCTAAGAGTTATATAGAAGCTAGTGCAACACAAGCAAGCTCATAAGATGTAAGGAGAAAGGAGAAAATTATGCCATCTACTACTGACAAAAAAACGTATTGGTTAAAGGGAATTGATAATGAGACAAGAAATAAAGCACTAAAATTAGTGTTAAGCATAGCTGAAAAGTTAAAGGATCCAAGTGGTATAGAAAAGATAGTAATGGCTCCTGATAACGTATCATTGGCAGGTAATTTGAATCCATGGGACCCTATCACATTGTCCCATGGTTTTCCAGGCACTATTTTATTATTTGGAGAACTTGACCGTCAGTTCCCTGATAGTGGGTTTGACCTTGTCGCACATAACCATTTAGTAGAAGTACAGAAGGTTATTGAAAGGCAAGGGGTCAATAGTATTTCGATGTTTGGAGGTATAACAGGTGTCGCTTATGCCACGTTATATATATCCCATAATTATGAGAGGTATTCTAGATTCCTCCAAGTCTTAAATAATTTTATATTGATGCAATTAGAAAAGATATTAAATGAACCAGAGAAGGAACTAGGTGTACATCCTCTAAAATATGATGTGATACAAGGAATGACAGGAATAGGTCGCTATCTCATTGAAAATACGAAGCATAAAGAAAATCATGAGGCACTAAAAAAAATACTTGCTTATTTTGTAGATATGGCTTCTGATATCGAGGTAAATGGTGAAAAAGTACCGGGGTGGTATGTTTCAAAAGCGAATCAACTACTAGAAAAAGATAGAATTATGTTTCCAGAAGGGAATTTTAATTGTGGTCTTGCTCATGGCATACCGGGTCCACTGTCTTTTATGGCTTTATCGATTCAAAAGGGAATTGAAATACCTGGTCAGAGGGAAGCTGTACTCAAGATTACCAATTGGTTAATGAAGTGGAAACAAGTAGACAGTGGTTGGCCTTCCAGACTTAGTTTTCAAGAAGTAGCCACTTCTAAAATATCTCATTCTTATCCAAAACGTCAGGGCTGGTGTTATGGAGACCCAGGCGTAGCGAGAAGTATATATTTAGCAGGAAAGGCCTTGGGCGACACAGCAGCAATAAGGAGTGCAGTGGGAGCTTATCAGGACATAATAGTAGAACCAAAAGAAGAATGGGAATTAGTATCGCCAACATTTTGTCATGGAAGAGCAGGATTATTACAAATGCTTATAAGGATGGCAAAAGATGAAGAGAATCAAATCTCAGTTCAATCAATAGTAGAGTTAGTACATTATATAGAAGAATCATATGACCCTAATGCACCCTTTGGTTTTAGAGATATAGAATCCAATGGAGAGAAGTCACATCAATTAAACAAGGCTGGATTACTCGAAGGTGTAACTGGCGTATTATTACCTTTACTAAGTTTAAGTTCAGTGGAAGAACCTTGGTGGGACGGGGCATTTTTACTTTCTTAATTAAGATTCAGGGGGCTATGATAAATGGACGTTAAGAATATTGTAGAGAAAAAAATACTAGTAGGGGTAAGTGGGTCGATTGCAGTAGCAGGCATTTTTCAATATTTAGCTATGCTAAAGGCAAACTTTAGTGAGGTAAAAGTTGTAATGACGAAAGGTGCAGTTCAACTTATCCCAGCTGAGACAGTAAAGTTATATTGTGACGAGGTATTTATTGATGAAAAGCTTAGCATAAGTGGAACCATAGGACATGTGGAATTAGCGAGGTGGGCCGATTTAATGGCCGTACTTCCAGCTACAGGAAACACATTATCTAAAGCAGCTCATGGTCTAGCAACTGATTTATTAAGTACAGTAATACTAGCTCATGATAAACCTGTTATCTTTTTTCCAAACATGAATAAATTAATGTGGGAAAAGAAAGTAGTTCAGCATAATGTTAAGCTACTACAACAATATGATCATATTGTTGTACCTCCTGTAAAAACAACAGCTTTTGAAATTGCAACTATGTCATTGAGACCTAACTATGTTTTACCTAATCCGCAAAATATATTGAACATCATTTCTAAACAATTAGAAGAAAGAAATAGACTAGCGAATATTTGTGAAAAAGTTGAAGTTCAATAAAAACTCACAAAAATGTGAGTTTTTTTCTTTTCTTTATTTTTTATTTATATTTGTCTTTTATATTAAACCATAAGGAGGGATTGAATATGAAAAAAGAAATTGTTTTAGAAGCAAATAATATCACAAAAACAGTGAGTGGAAAGAATATTGTAAGTCAATTCTCAACTAAGGTGTATAAAGGAGATATATGCGGGTTTTTGGGACCAAATGGAGCTGGAAAAACAACTGTTATGCGAATGTTTACAGGGCTTATTCGCCCTACTCAAGGCACAATAATGGTAGGGGGTAAAGATGTAAATAAAGATAGACAACAGGCTTTAAGAAATGTAGGAGCGATTATAGAGTCCCCTATCTTTTTCCCGTATATGTCAGGCAGAAAGATGTTACAAAATTTAGCGAGGCTATATCCCGACCTTTCGAGAAAAGAACAGTTAGAGCAAGTGGAGGCAGCATTATCTGTTGTAAGACTAACGGAAGATGCCGATGTAAAAATTAAGAATTATTCATTAGGTATGCGACAAAGGCTGGGAATTGCTCAAGCCCTCTTAGGAGAACCAGATGTCATTTTATTAGATGAGCCAGCAAATGGTCTTGACCCTATGGGAATGAGAGAATTAAGAGAATTAATTCTTGAACTTCGAGAAAAGAAAAATCTAACATTTTTCATTTCTAGTCATTTACTTGATGAAATCCAACAAATGTGTGATCATCTTGTCATTATTCGTAACGGTAAACTTGTTACACAAGGAAGTAAAGAAGAGTTAATTAAAGATCCAAGCAAGAGACTGGAAGATGTATTTGTGGAGATGATGACATCATGAAAGGACTTTTCACTTCAGAGTTAGAACGATTATGGTCCCAAAAGATATCATGGATCATACTATTTTTTATACCCTTAATGTCGCTAGGTTCAGTTAAATATTACTTAAATTGGAATGAACGAGTGTCACCAGGACAACCAGATTATGTAACTTCTTTGAACTTCCCTATAATTAGCATTTCTGAACATCTCGTTGTTTCTTTTAATATCATAGCTATAATACTAATTTCTACGGTTATAGCTAATGAGATAGAAAATGGGCAGCTAAGAATGATCCTCATCCGCCCTTTTTCTACCACTCAACTTTTTTTAGCAAAATTAGCTACTATTTTAACAACCATGTTCTTGTATTTAACTCTATTTTGGATTTTAAATACCGTTGCTGGTTATATCTTTTTTCCTAAGGTTAATACCTTAATAACATTTCTAGATGAGCAGAAATTATCTTTAGCATCAGCTTTATTATATAACGTAAAATATTTCTTTGCTTGTTTTGTGACAATGATTAGCGTTGTATCAGTTTTTACATTATTAGGATCGATAAGCAGAAGTACAATGATAACACTTGGGGCAGGGGTTGGCTTTATTTTCTTAGCAATTGCCATTCCTCAGCTCTTAGAATTCTCGACGCAAACAATTATCGGGCACAGCACAGTGGTTCACCTTATGTACATGTCTATCGTGAAAATTCAGCACACAGGAATAGCGTTTTTACTTTCATCAACTAACAATCTAAATTCTTACATCATTTTAGTTCAAGCCGTATACATTGCTCTATTTGGCTTAATTGGTTATTGGACATTTGTGAAGAGAGATTATTTTATTTGACTCAAGGAGGGTTTTAATTGAAAGCATTATTTATAAGCGAATGGGAGAGACTTTGGAGCCAAAGAAAAAGTAAATGGATGATTGGGATTTTTACTGTAATTGTACTTCTTCAAGCTTGGTTCTTAAGATACTATGGAGTTGGAATTTACAATAACGATCAGCAAGTTCCTTTAAATACTTGGAATTTTCCATGGTTCTTATTAAAAGAATCTTCATTCTTACTTACATTGATCTTTATGCCAGTATTTTTTCTGAATAGCCTTAATGTAGAATATAACTCAGGAGCATATCGTCTTTTTTTAATTAGACCTTTTAAAAGAAAATCATTTCTAATTTCAAAATGGTTCTCTCTTGCCTTAATGGTACTAGTACATTTATTAATTATCCTAGGGATTAGTATAGCGTTTGGTTTTATCTTCTTAAAACCAGATAATGATTTTACTTTTTATGGTCAACAGAAGAATGCTATAGAAGCTATATTATATACAGTACAAGTGTATGGTCTCTTTTTCATCATCCAGATGTGCTGTTTAGCTCTTGCTAGTTTAATTAGTGTAATTATTTCAAATGCAGTTATTAGCTTCTTCTTGTTAATTGGGTTATATGTAGGTTGTTTGTATGTTTCCAGCCAACTTTCATTTTTCTTATTATCAGTTCAAAGTATCTTTCATACTCTGAGTACTACTAGCAATTCTTTATATGTTTTTGCATTTGTTATTATGTTAGTTGGTTTTGGTGCTTGTGTAAGGATTTGGAGTAAAAAAGAATTTACTTCTTAAATAAAGATAGGAGGAAGAATTAAAATGGCTATATTGGAAGCACGAGAAATTACAAAAGTTTATAAAACTAAGTACAGAACGTACCCTGTCTTAAAGAATATAAGTTTAGATATTGAAGAAGGCGATTTTGTAGCAATTATGGGTCCTTCGGGAAGTGGAAAATCTACCTTATTAAATGTGCTTTCTTCCCTTGATATCCCCTCAGAAGGGGATATCAAGGTCGGGGGAACTACTCTCACAGGTATGAAAGAAGAACAATTAGGTATTTACCGACGTGAGCATATTGGTTTCATCTTTCAAAATTACAACTTGTTAGATCATTTGACTATTGAAGAAAATATTTTATTACCTGCTGCTTTAAAAAAAGGAGATAAGAAAGGTGTACAGAATAAACTTCAAAAATTTGCTGAAGAGTTGGAAGTGACAAAATTTTTAACTAAATATCCTTATGAAGTCTCTGGGGGGCAACAGCAAAGAGCTGCCATCATTCGTGCTCTTATTAACAATCCTGCTTTATTATTTGCTGATGAGCCTACAGGGAATTTAGATTCTAAATCTGCTCAAAATGTTCTACATACTTTAAAAATGTTAAATGAAAAGTACAAAACAACTATTTTAATGGTAACTCATGATTCGGTAGCTGCTAGCTTTTGTAACAGAGTCATATTTTTAAAGGATGGCCAAATTGTCCATGAAATGAAGCGTTCCAAATTAGAAGATACGTCTAAGTTCAATCAAAGAATCTTATCTTTTATCGCTAAGGAAGTGGAGGATAATGATATCAATGTGGAAATATATAACTAAGAATATAACCCGTAATCTTTCTCATTATACAGTATACATACTTAGTAGCATTCTTTCTGTAGCAATTTTTTATATGTACGCAGCCTTTCTTTTATATCCAAAGGTTTCGGGAACAGAACAGTTATTAATTGCATGTGAAATTATTATTTTGCTATTTTCTTGTTTTTTTATCGCATATTCACATGAGCATTTCCTTAGAGAAAGAAAAAAAGAAATGGGTATTTGGAAAACATTTGGGGCCTCTAGAAAGCAATTGTTTAACGTGCTCGTTTTAGAGAACGCCGTAGTTGGTACGTTTTCTATTTTAGTTGGCATTTTATTTGGAATGCTGTTATCAAAGATTTTCTTTGATTTCATGAGTGATATTCTATTTTCAAATCAATCGTTCGTTTATACTTTCTCTCCCGTGGCTGTTTTTGTTACGGTTATTTTATTTGGAATAGTATTTTTACTTGTTTCATGTCGTAGTTATTTCAAGATTAAACGAATTGCAGTTCTAGAGTTATTTCAAGAAGAAAAAAAACCTAAACCTTCAGCTCAATTCTCTAGGGTTAAATTCATTTTATCTATCTGCTTTCTTTTGGTTTCTTATATATTTATCTCTTATGCATCTTTACCTATGCTATTATTTGCTTTTTTACCCCTATTAGCATTATTACTAGTAGGCACATACCTATTCTGTTCAAATGGTTTAGTAGGTGTAATATCTTATTTAAATAATAAAGAAAAACGGCAGTTGAATGGGATAAAGATGTTAACTCTTATAAGTTTGAGAAAAAGATTATATTATAATGCAAAGATTATCTTCATCGTATCTATTCTATTATCTGCAATTATGATATCAATCGGTGCTATTCAGTTATATATAGAAAAGAACAGTCAAAGAATGCAAAGCACTCACCCTCAAGGAGCATTATTTGTTGCATCAAAGGGGAAGGAAAACAAAATAGAAGATATTATAGCTGAATTGAAGAGACAAGGAATAAAGGATTTACACATGAATAAGTGGAAAGGATTAAAAATTTCTTCTGAGAGTGGGAAGAAGCAATTTTTAGTAATACAGAATGACCCATCTTTTATAAAAGATGAAGATTCATTAAAAAATAATAATTATATTTTTAATAATAAAAAAACTGATGATATTACTAATGAAATCTTAAAATTAAAATCTGAAAAAGGGGAGAGAGATCTAAAAGTAAAAAATATGAACGGTAAAAGAGTTCTTAATCCTATAGATGGAATTGAGGGTATTATCTCTGTACCGAAAAACACTTTTAGTGAAATATATAAAACAACGATTTCTGAAAAAAGATTGTCACTCTATAAATTAGATTTTAAAGAGGATGCAAAAATTTATAACATTTTAAAGAAATTATCAGATACAACCTTGTTCAAATCGGATAATCTTCATAGTATTCGACTTCTCGATTATGAAAATACAGTTCAATTATCTTCAATATTGAGACTTACAGGACTGTTTATATGCTTAGTTTTGTTTCTTGCTTTAGCTAGTCTGCTTTGGTTTAAACTGTATGAAGATATGAACGATGATAAAAAAGTATTCCACTCATTACAAAAAGTGGGTCTTACAGCTAAAGAAATTAAAAGGACTTTGTACATTCAAATTTCGGTAATATTCTTTGTTCCTTTATCGTTAGGGGGATTGAATTTATTTATAGCTACTAATGCCTTGCAAAATATATTAGAAGGAATTACAATTTATTCTATAATAGTAATATTTTTAATATTTGGAGTGTCTCAGTTTATTATCTATCTTATTTCTAGTTACTTTTACTCTAAAAAGGTTCTATGAAAAGATGATATTTTGTCTAGGAGGGTACTAATTTATCTCTCCTAGATAATTAAAATACTAGGGGGGCGGGGAGGTATATACTTATGCAAGAAAGTATTCTTGTAGTCGATGATGAGCTGGAGATTGTAGATATAATCTCTGATATCTTTGAAGACCGAGGTTATAGAGTTCTTAAAGCTTATAATGGGGAGCAAGCATTAGATCAATTAAAGACAAATGTAGATTTAATAATATTAGATGTTATGATGCCCCAGATGGATGGTTTTGATCTTTGTAAAGTTATCAGAGAACAAATTTATTGTCCTATTCTGTTTCTAAGTGCGAAGCACTCAGAGATGGATAAAGTAAAGGGATTTACTTTAGGAGGAGATGATTATATAACGAAGCCTTTCCAAGTGAAAGAACTTATTGCTCGGGTAGAGGCGCACTTAAGACGTGAACAGAGGGATCGAGTTAGTACTCAGAATCAACGTCTCTTAGGTAATTTAACTATTAATTATTCACAACATGACGTTTTATTGGATGGTAAAAAGATAGACTTAACAAGTAAAGAGTTTAAGATATTGGAACTTTTAACAGTAAACTTAGGACAAATATTTTCTAAAGAACAGATTTATGAGAAAATTTGGGGTATTGATGCAATGGGTGACTTAAATACTATTATAGTTCACATTAATAATTTAAGAGCTAAATTGACTTCAGGTATGTCAACTTATCACATTAAAACGGTGTGGGGAGTAGGATATAAGTTGGAAAAACGTTAATGATTAAACGGCTATCTTTAAAAAATCAGTTTATTTTAACCTTTGCTTCAGTAATCTTTTTAAGCCTTATAAGTACAATTTGCAGCTTAGTTTTATTATATTATTTTCTCTCCGTTTATAATGAAAAGTCAGTCCAACCTGCTAATTATTACGAGAAAAAAGTTCCTAGCATAGAAAAATTTGTTGAGTTAAAAGGAGAAAAGATATTAGAAGTATCTTTTCAGAAAAATTTAGAAAAAGTTATTCCTATGGAAGGAATTACATATCAGGTCATAAACCTTCGAGGAAATAAAATATATGGTACATTAGATGACCAATTAATAGAAAATAACAAAAGTATATATGAAAAAGTTAATAGATCCGATCAAAAAGGGAAGGTCATAACGAAATATCTTCCTATCCTCGACAAAAATCGAATGGAAGGAGTTCTAGCTGTACGATATGTGTTAGCATCATCTATTGACTATTATATAAAATACATATTTCTTATAATATTATTAATTCCTTTTTTATTTTTAACACTTTACTCATACGTATTTGCGAGACGTTTTGGGAAAGAGTTAAATAAGCCGATTAAAGAACTGAGTGCTGCTTCTCAGAAAATTAAAAATCAAGATTTGGATTTTGAGATTAAATATGAGAGTGAAAATGAAATAGGTGTATTAATTGACTCTTTTAACAGTATGAAAGAAGAGTTGAAAACGTCACTTTATCTTCAATGGAAATTAGAGCAAGAGCGTCGAGATATGGTTGCCTCGATTGCCCATGATTTAAGAACGCCTCTAACAATTATATTATCCCATGTAGAGGTCTTAATGGATCCATCATTAAATGGACAGAAGCGTTTGCCACAATATTTGCAAACAATAAAAAATAATACCCAAAGAGTATTGCATTTGACAGAGGAAATGAAAAGAGTGTCTGAGGTAGATAATCCAGATTTTACACTTGATATTGAAGGTGTTATTCCTATAGAAATGTTACCGGAAATGCTAGAGGAATTTAAAAAATGGGCAGAGGATGAAGAAATAAAGTTCACTTACAGCTTGAATAGAAAGCCTGGAGAGGGAAATTCCGAATTTGCATTAGATCCAAAACGATTGCATCAAATTCTGACTAACTTAATTTCTAACAGCATTCGTTTTACCCCAGTGAATGGGAGTATCGATGTTCAAGTTCAGATAGAGAAAGATATGATGTCCTTTTCTATTTCCGATACGGGAAAAGGATTTGATACCAAAGATTTACCTTTTTTATTCAGTAAATTCTATCAAGGAGATCCTTCAAGGAATGACCAACTTCACCATGGGTTGGGGTTATATATTGTAAAAGAGTTAGTTATAAAACATGGTGGAGAAATTCATGCCAGAAATAATGAACCTCAAGGAGCATGTATTGAATTCACCATATCTTCCATAAATAAATAAAAAATGAACTATGAGTATCATAGTTCATTTTTTATTTATTTAACCGCGTTGTATACATCCAGTTGACCATTTCCCCAATAAGCTAAATTAGGTTCAATATCTTTTTTTACTCCGTTTTTGTATAGATAATCAATGGAGTTACTTGGACGGTTTTTGTAGTGACGTTGGTCGATAATTAAGGCGAGGGTAGCAGAAACCTTGGGTGCAGCCATCGAAGTTCCAGAAGCAAATAAATATCTTCCAGTGTTAAAAGTAGTTAATACTTGTTCTTGTCGGAAAAGTCCACCATCCCACCATGCCTCTTGGCCGTATTTCTCTAACAATCTAGAATCTCCCCCTGGAGCAGCGATATCAATATAATTTTTTCCGAAATTAGAGAATAAAGAAAGTTGTTGCGTAGGACCAGTAGAAGATACTGTGACTACACCAGGCAATTCTCCTGGAGCTTCAATTCCTACTCCGTTAAATGTTTTTCCTTCTTCCGCGTATTTTTTCTTAAGAAAATCATTCAGCTCTGATTTGTTGGAAACATCTATTGAGTCATTGCCTGCAGAAGCAACTACCACACTACCTAACTTATTAGCATACTCAATTGCAAGTTTATATCCTTCAACATCTGCCCACTTATTATCTAAAAGTTCACCATCTTTATATATGTTACCATCAATATAATAAGAACCAAGGCTAAGATTAATGACATCCACGTCATCTTTAGCTGCTTGAATAATTGCTTTGATGATCCACACAGCATCAGCTGACTTATTACCGAATACACGATATACCTTAATTCCTGTATTCGGTGCTACCCCTTTAATTTCACCATTGGCAGCAATAGATCCAGCTACCATAGTTCCATGTCCATTAATATCGTTAATACTATTAATATCGCCTGTTTCTTCAGGCTCTGTCCCTCTAAGCCCACCTTTGGGAACAAGATTTTTTGATCCACTTTTCAGATTGTCTACGAGGTCTGGATGGTCAATGTCAATTCCAGAGTCAACAATTCCAACAGTTACATTAGAAGAACCTGATTCTATGTTATAACTTTCTCCATTGTGCGTAATTTCTTTCATATCCCACTGCATATCCCATAAGGCAGGAAGAGTGCTATCTAAACCTTTTATTGAGTTTACACTTGAATTAGGTTTTTTAAAAGACTTAGACGTAGATGTAGAAGGCTTTTCTAATTTTAAAGAAGGACTTAAAGATTTAAATAAAGAAGCATTTGTTTTAGCCACTTTTTGATTTCCTTTAAATTGAATTAGTCCTATCTCAGGGACGGTATAAGTAATTTCTCCCTGGCTCTTTTTAATCTTCTTAATAGATTGCGTCCACTTAGAACGGTCTTTCAAGATAACTGTGTAATATTGATTTGTTTCTGTTTTAGCATGCCCATAATTAGTAAAACAAAAGCAAATTAAGAGAGTAGTAATAATAGTCATAGAGGTTTTTTTCATAATCTTCTCCTTATATTTATAATTTAGAGGTGGAATCCGGGATTGAACCGGAGATCAAGGTTTTGCAGACCTTTGCCTTAACCACTTGGCTATTCCACCTAGATCCTATAAATATAAGATAACGAATAATGATAGATTTATAATCTGAATATATCGAATAAATAACTAGTATATCCCGCAAAACACATAAATTTTATAAAGTTTGTTCTTTACTCCTGTGTATTGCTCTTTATATTTCTCGATAAAATGGGTTAACTCAGTTTTGACTGGGAAGAGATGGACTTTATATAAATGCAGGCTCAATGCTACCAATTATTGCTGGCTTAATTGCTTGTTATATTGCTGAAAAGATATATCTGTACAAATATAAGAAAAAGATAGGACAAGTATAAGAGCTAGTAATTTATAATCAATTAACCCAAGTGTTTCATACATATCTAGTTACCATAATCAAACTTATGTAAACTCTAAAGAAAAAAGCTACTCCCTTACCCATGGAAGTAGCTTTTCCTTAGAACATCATACATGAAGAATAGTAGGAATTGGGGTTCCTATCCTCTTAGTTTGCTCTAGAAGTTGCATTTTATTCTTTTATTTTAAGTAAAAAAGAGAACACCAAAGGAATAATAACAAGCCTTCATCATATCGCAAATTTTTGCAATTGGTTTGCATAAAAAACAGTCTCGAAGTAAGAGACTGTCATCTTAATCTGCTTACTATAATAAGATTTCTTTATAATTTCTCTATAGAAGCTCTTTTCATTAGCCGTTTTAACTTATTTTCCGTATCCGTTTCCTCTACTGGTGTGTAGATACTACACCGCAAATCCATATCCCCTTGAACTTGGAGGGAAGTTAAATTAAATAACATTTTCCCTGCTTTGGCATGTCTAAATTCAATAACCATTTCGGGAGCTTTACTTACTTGGCTTTCATTCCATAAGGCTTGGAATTCTGGATGTAAATGACTCATCTGACTAATAAACTGGTTGTACCATTCATCACCTAAATAGTGTCCATAATAGGTACGGAAAATAGCAAGAAAACCTTTCGCAAAATGCTCCCAATTGACAGCTAATGCTTTCAATTCTTTTCGGGCGAACACTAATTGAATTAGATTTCTTTGATCATTTGGAATTTGTTCGAAATCTAGAAAAACATGAGCTGCTGCGGGGTTCCATCCTACAATATGGCAATGGCGATCTGTCACGATAGTCGGACAATAGGTTAATTCAGCTAGTATTCGCTTGAGAGAAGGGCTAAGCTCTAATTGATCTTTTTTTGGATGAACAATTTCTAACTTTGTTTCTAATGCTAGATCATATAAATAGTCTCTTTCATCGCTATTTAGTTGTAGAGCTGTAGAAATACAATCAAGCACAATAGAAGAAACTTTTATATCTCTTCCTTGCTCTAACCATGTGTACCAAGTGGTACTTACCCCTGCTAATTGTGCAACTTCTTCTCGTCGTAATCCGGGTGTCCTTCTTCGGGTTCCAGCTGGTAACCCAATAGACTCTGGCTTAATTTGAGCACGTTTAGCTTTTAGGAATGTAGACAGGGCCTCAAGCCTAGTTTTATCGTTCATTTTTAAAACTCCTCATCATACAATTTACCCTAGTAGTAGTTATACCAGGATAAACAATCCCTTGTAATAGGATAAAAGGACTGTAAAATACAAGTATATTATTGATTTGGAGTGATGAAAAGTGGAAAGAGTTGTGATTACAGGTATGGGAGTAGTCTCTCCTATAGGAAATAACATCAGAACATTTTGGAACAACCTAATTAAAGGAGAGTCCGGCATCTCCTCTATAGATACATTTGATATTACTGACCATAAGGCAAAAATTGCAGGAATTGTTCGGGATTTTGATGCAGATGAAATTTTAGGAAAGAAAGAAGCAAGGCGTTTAGATCGCTTTTCCCAATTTGCTATAGCTGCAGCTGAACAAGCCTGGGCAGATTCTAAGTTAGATCTCAATCATATAGATCGAGAAAGGTTAGGCGTATACGTAGGTTCAGGTATAGGCGGCATTGAAACCTTAATTGAAAATATTGATGCACTTAGACAGAAAGGGCCAAGGAGAGTCAGTCCAACTCTCGTGCCGGGTATGATTTCTAATGCTGCTGCAGCACAAATTAGCATCAAGTGGAATGCAATGGGCCCTTCTATGTCACCAGTTTCTGCCTGTGCCATTGGAAATACTGCTATTGGCGAAGCTTTTAGACTTATTCGTTCTGGAGAAGTTGATGCTGTGTTTGCGGGTGGAACAGAGGCTGCTATAACTGACTTGTCAGTAGCCAGTTTTGGGAATGCTACCG
Source organism: Priestia sp. FSL P4-0332 (assembly GCF_038005845.1). Classification (NCBI taxonomy): domain Bacteria; kingdom Bacillati; phylum Bacillota; class Bacilli; order Caryophanales; family Bacillaceae; genus Priestia; species Priestia sp. FSL P4-0332. Next base: position 203,387 of record NZ_JBBOUA010000002.1, on the reverse strand, counting down.
CATTATCAACAAGAAATGACGCTCCTACTCAAGCTAGCCGTCCTTTCGATGAAGACCGTGATGGATTTGTCATGTCAGAAGGAGCTGGAATTCTAATCTTAGAATCTCTGTCTCATGCTTTGCGTAGAGGAGCAAAAATTTATGCAGAAGTCATTGGATACGGTGCAAGTTCAGATGCACACCATATGGTTGCTACACATCCAGAGGGTAAAGGTGCTTATCTTGCAATGAAAGCAGCTTTAAAAAATGCAAACATACCCCTTGAAGAGATTGATGTTATTAGTGCTCATGCAACAAGTACAAAAGTGGGTGACATCTCTGAAACCAAGGCTATCAAGGAACTGTTTGGAAAACAAGCTTATCAGATTCCAATAACAGCTAATAAATCTATGATTGGTCACATGTTAGGAGCAGCTGGGGGGGCTGAAGCAATTGCTTTGGCAATGAGCCTTAAGGAAGGCATAATTCCTCCAACAATAAACTTAGAAAATCCGGATCCATTATGCGATTTAGATTATGTACCAGGTATTGCTCGCCAAGTAAAAATAAATACTGGTGTATCTAATTCATTTGGGTTTGGAGGTCATAATGCAGCCATTGTTTTAAAGAAATACGAGTGAGTATATTTTTAGGGAGTTTAAATCCTTGATAAAATATAATTGCAAATTGCTATTTAAGTTGGAGTAAAGATACCCAAAATCGAATCCATCTGGCAAACCATGCCCTAATTGTAGAAGTTCCTTAGGTACTCGCTGAAGAGCCAGATTAATGTCCTTTTATATCCTAACTGCCACCCTAAACTATATTTTCAAAATACTAAAAAAAATGTTGAGAAGTGACAAGCAAGCATTAAAGTAAAAGAGCAAACTCTAGTGACAAGGAGTTTGCTTTTTTTATTTATGTCTTTTGAAGCCAAAACTCACCATATAAGCTATTACCAAGGAGATAACAGCAGCAATACTAACCTTTATGTAAGAAAGTTCTAAGGCCCACGGACCGTATTTATGTGGATTCAAACGATACATAGACCACCACTGTCCATTTACACCTTCAAAGAATGAAATGACGAACCATAAAAGAACCAAAACTAAAAACCATGAAAAAAAGATAATATAATTAGAGCGTTTTTTAACCATTGCTCAATCCTTCGTCTTCTCAATTCATCTACAATATTCTTCTCTCTTATTATAGTAACAATAATCGGGAAAACTTTAGCGTTTTTATTGAATAAAGAACATTTGTTCTTATATAATATAGAGAACAAACGTTCTTTTATTTGGGGAGTTCTTTTAATGGATTATGGGCAGCTACCAAACAGAGTCATTATTTGCATCGACATGAGGAACTTTTTCGCTTCGGTTTCCTCTGTCATACGGGGATTAGATCCGTTAAAAATAAGGCTTGCTGTGGTAGGAGATATCAAACGGTCAGGATCGGTTGTGCTAGCTGCCACACCTTTATTAAAGAACGAAGGGATCAAAACAGGCAGCCGTCTTTTTGAAATTCCTAAAAGGAAAGATATCCATGTCGTGAATCCATCAATGGAGAGATATATCAAGGCTTCGAACTATATTTCAAGTTTGGTGTTACAGTATGTGGCTCCTGAGGATTTTCATGCGTATAGCATTGATGAGTTATTTATTGATGCTACAGCTTCTTTGCATTTATTCGCTCGTACACCAGAAGAATTAGCCCATAAAATCATTAACGAGATTTATCGCAAGACACGGCTGACAGCTACCGCAGGAATCGGTCCGAATCTCTTACTGGCTAAAGTCAGCTTAGATCATGAAGCGAAGCACAGCCCAACAGGGGTTGCTTATTGGCGTTATGAGGATATTCCCTTTAAGTTATGGTCGATTCATCCAATGAAGGATTTCTCGGGGATCTCGTCTGCTACGGAAAGACGCTTACACCGGTTAGGCATTCACACCATCAAAGAACTCGCTCTTTCTTCAAAGGAGAAGTTGCAAAAAGAATTTGGCATACTAGGTGAAGAGTTGCATCAACATGCGAATGGTATTGATTACAGTCGTATTTCGGATGTGTACATTCCTAGCTCTCGTTCCTTTGGAAAGAGTCAAATTCTATTCCGTGATTATACAAACCGAAAAGAAGTGGAGTTATTGCTGTTGGAGCTATTGGACGATGTTTGTTTTCGTTTACACATGCATCAAGTGGTGGCTCAAACGATTCGTTTATCCATTGGCTACAGCAAACAAACAGGTGGAGGCTTCTCCAGACAAAAGAAAATGGGGAGAGCTTCGAACTTAAGCCAAGATATCTTTCCGTATTGTTTAACCATCTTACATACATATGATAATGGAATGCCGATTCGCTCCATTGGGATCTCCTTATCAAACACAAGCATTGAAGAAGAGGAGCAAATGAGCTTATTTGATGACATCGATCAGCGTGAAAGAGCCTATGCTCTTGCCAAAACGATTGATGACATTCGGCTGCGTTATGGGAAGAATAGTGTACTACGTGCGTCTAGTCACCTTCCTTATTCAACAGCTCGTTATCGAAACGGCCTTATGGGTGGCCATAAAGCTTAAGTAGGAAAAAGAGATGGAACATAGAGGAATGAAACTAACAACAGTATATTATAAGTGTGAATATAAAGTATACAAAGATTGTCATTCACCTATTATTGTTTCTTTATAAGGTAGATAACAATAATAAAAATATGCAGTATCTATAGTATTCATAGAAATAAATATTAGGAGACGAAATCAAAGGTTAAAGTAAGGAAAAACCCAATCTTACCATTATAGAAGATTGGGTTTCCTCCTATTTATCAGCAAAACACTTAGTTATGACCAACTATTGGGTGTGGTACATATGGATCTTCAAGAAACGCAATTTCTTCAGGTGTTAACTTAATCGATAAAGCATCTACTGCATTTTCAAGATGTGATGTTTTCGTAGCACCAATTATAGGAGCTGTTACTGGTTCTTTCTGTAGTAACCAGGCAAGTGCAATGTGTGTACGAGGAATACCATGTTTTTCTGCGATGGATGCTACCCGTTCTACAACCAATCGATCTGAGTCCGCAGTGGCATCGTATTTAGATTTTTGAATTTGATCTGTCTCGGAACGATGTGTTGTTACTGACCAGTCACGGGTTAATCTCCCTGATGCAAGAGGGCTATATGGAGTGACACCAATTTTCTCTTCCTTACAAAGAGGTAACATTTCTCGTTCCTCTTCACGGTATATTAGATTTAAATGGTTCTGCATGGAAACAAACTTAGTCCAACCATTTTTTTCAGCCACATGTAATGCCTTTTGGAACTGCCAAGCGTACATGGCAGAAGCACCAATGTATCTTGCTTTTCCAGCCTTCACTACGTCATGTAATGCTTCCATCGTTTCTTCAATAGGAGTATCGTAATCCCAGCGATGAATGATATAAAGATCTACATAATCAGTTTCCAGTCTCTTAAGACTTTTATCTATTTCACTCATAATTGCTTTTCGGGAAAGACCAGAGCCATTTGGACCTTTATGCATTTGTCCATGTACTTTAGTTGCTATGACAACTTCATCACGATTAGCATAATCCTTAAGAGCTCGTCCAAGATATTCCTCACTTGTACCCAGTGAGTATACATTTGCTGTATCAAAAAAATTAATCCCTAAGTCCAGGGCTTCTTTTATAACAATGCGAGAGTCATCTTCATTAAGCACCCATTGGTGAAGCCATTTGTTGGCGTCCCCAAAACCCATACATCCAAGACAAAGTCGAGATACATCTAAGCCTGTATTACCAAGTTTTACATACTTCATTTAATTGCCCCCTACTTTTCTAATGAGTCATACACTTTTTTAAAAAAAGACCTTAACGGTAACAACTTTTTTTCAGCAAGGTCTCTTAATTTTTAGGAATAATTTCATTGACACATGCTAATGTGTTAAGTGTTCTAGGAAAGCCCATATATGGTAGGCAGTGAGTGATAGCAGTGATTAATGTTTCCTTGTCATTGCCCACATTTATGTTACCCTGCACATGTGCTTTCACTTGACCTTCAGCGCCGCCCAACGCGCTTATAATACAGAGCGTTAATAGCTCTCGGGTTTTCAAATCGAGTCCGTTACGAGTATAAAAATCTCCGAAGCAAAAAGAAGAAAGAAATTCCTGCATATGCTTTGATTTAATGGAGCACTCTCCTGCATTTTTTTTATGCCATCTCTAAAAATCTCTCCTTGAGTTGCAAGGCCCTTTTGAAAGCGATTATCTTCATCGACCGTCTTTTGGCTTTCAACCGGTAAAGCGATATTCTTTGCTTTGAATACCTCATTAACTTCATTGATAGCATTTAACGTTTTCGGAAATCCAATATACGGAGCACATTGGTAAACCGCCTCTTTGATTTCTACAGGTGTTAGCCCAACATTCAATGCTGCACTAACATATGCTTTTAATTGAGGTAACGTCTGGTTAGTAGCAAGAACCACCAAGGTGATTAACTCACGCTGTTTGTCATCCAGATTACCTTGATAAAAAACTTCCCCAAAAATAAAATAGCTCAGAATGTCCTGGAAATCAGGATCAGTGGCATGTGTACCAGGTACTCCTTCACCAAATAGCTGTTTGAATTTTTCTTCGCTCTTTTCGATACGATTCATAAACAAGCCTCCTGATAAAAAATAGACAAGTTCACATTTATATTAGCTACTTTTATTACAGTTGATTAGTTGTGAGCTTCTTTGAAATCCTTTTTCCTTAACGCTTTTAATTATGTCATAAATATCAAAAAAGCCTTAGCCTATTATTATCAAGTTTTTGCCTAATCCTCTCAAACTTTCTTACAAAATCTATGACTATCAGGTATAATGAACCGAAAATAAAGAAAAGGAGAATAAGTTATGTCTAACACACCCTATAAGCAGCAATATGAACTTTCTAGACTCATTGGACGCCTTTGCAAGCAGGACGGTGTTCATCCTACTACCATTCCATCTTTATTTCTCATCCGCGAATCCATTATTACTGAACCTATTTCTAGGGTTAACGAGCCATCTTTTTGCATTATCCTCCAAGGAGAGAAGGAGGTATTATTGGGAGAGGAAAGATTTTTATACGGTCCTGGCCATTATATTGTGGCATCAGTTGACTTACCAGTTACAGGTCAAGTCATCAAAGCCTCAGCCGATTCCCCATATTTAGCCTTCAAACTTGAATTTACCTCTAGCCAAGTTTTAGAGGTTTTGAATGGCACAGATTTTAAAACGGGGCAGGGAAAGAACGCAAAACGAGCTATGTACGTTAGCGAAATAGAACCATCTTTGTTGAACGCCGTAGTAAGGTTAGCATCTTTGCTAGGCACTCCAAAACATATCCCTGTTCTTGCTCCATTATTAAAAAAAGAAATTCTTTATTGGATTTTGCAAGGTCCACATGGCGAAGCGCTTGAACAAATGGCATTAGAAGGTAGCAATGCCTCTAGAATAAGAGAGGTTATAGATCATATCATCAATAATTACGAAGAGTCTTTTCGTATTGAAGAGCTTGCTGAAATAGCGAATATGAGTGTTTCATCGCTACATCGACATTTTAAAGATGTAACGGCAATGAGTCCCATTCAGTTTCAAAAACGACTGAGATTGCAGGAAGCAAGGCGCTTGCTATTAGCTGAGTCATTAGATGTAGCTGATGTCGCATTCAGGGTGGGATACGAAAGTCAATCGCAATTTAGTCGAGAATATTCCCGAATGTTTGGCTTTCCACCTAGAGTAGATATAAAGCGAATGAGAGAACACTACGTTTAAATAAAGAAAGATTGCAGGTTGTAAAAGGTGGTACTTAAATTAAAGGGTACTTTAGTTCGATAAAAAATAGTAATTTTAAGATTTTCAACAATCTGGATTTTTAATGGAAGAAAGATTAAAAAAATAATTATCCATGTACACATAGCTAAATGAGTAAAAACAATTAAAACAAAAGGTTTTTTTATTGAATCTTGATAAAATGAAAAATGGCGTCCATTCGCCACTATGCCAGAGTAATACAGAGAGTTAAAAGACATGAATAAATAAGCAAGTAGAAATAGCTCAACCTGTTTTAACAGAAGAGCAAATAGAACAAATCAATTTCACCTTTATTGAAGCCTTACATACAAATAAATAAGTATACTGTACATATTATATATAACAAAAACGGGATGCAAACGATTATGCATCCCGTCATGTGAAGAAGGAAAAAGTAGCTTTTAATGCAGCATATGATCTTTAAGGAACACCTCATTTACGTAATTGCATTGCCTAATGAAACAGTAACTTGAAAAAGTATATTCTCTTTAACAAACACCTCATTTAAGCATTGAGCTAAAAAAATATACAATGTGAACGAAATCGTTCTTGGTCTGGGACAAACACCTCATTTGTATAATTATAAATGAATATTATTGTCTACCCATTATATATATTCTTACTACGTTCATGACTACCATCCCCTTATGAATCAAACATACATCGATTTACAATAAGGTTTTCTGAAATATGCCTGCTGTAGACACCTCATCCCAAATGTAAGAAGCTTTGTAATGATTAGTTGTAATCAATAACTTGTTTTCCTTCTTCCCTATATAGAATATCCCAATAGCCTATTTATAATTCAGTAAAGCTAACAGGTGTTTTTTGGATTACATGTATCCTTCATCTATAAGATAGATTAAATAACGAAGTCTTATTATGGATAGCTATAATAAACAGAGATATGTATGTATCGATTCATTTTATTCGATGTATTCGAGCATCGAAAAGCCATGCCATTTATGCCGTATCATAAGTTTTTGATAGGGGAAAGATGAATAGATGAAATTGTTAAAGGTATTGTTTTCCTTATTTGCTATCAATCCTACTACATGTTACACTGCAGATAACTTATTTTTGTTCGGTATATTGAGAAAAGAAAAAACCCTAATTAGAAGTTTTTATCTTGAAATAGTATGTTTGGGCAAGATTGGTAATACATTTGTGGAGTATTCCACAGCAGGAGGCAACATTATGACACAAGGTACAGTAAAATGGTTTAATGCAGACAAAGGTTTCGGTTTCATTGAAATCGAAGGCGGAGACGATGTATTCGTTCATTTCAGTGCTATTCAAGGTGAAGGTTTCAAATCATTAGAAGAAGGTCAAAAAGTTACTTTCGATATCGAGCAAGGTCAACGCGGAGCACAAGCTGCTAACGTTCACAAATCATAATCAAAAGTAATCAAAAAAAGGACTCCTGTAAAGGAGTCTTTTTTTATGGTTTTATGATTAGAAAACCTTTATTTACCTATAAAGAAATAGATGTAGAAAAAGAAGCATTCTTATGCGTAAATGGCATAGGCATGCTTCTTTTTTCTACAGATGTAGGTTATACCTATACATTTTCTTTTACAATTCAACATATTAAACCTTATTATGGAATTAAACTCAAAATAAGGTGGGAGATGCTTGTATGAGAGCTAAGATTGAGAAAGCGAACCATGTAGTGATGTTTGAAACAACTGGTGAGTTTTATGCACACGAAGTGACTCAAGGTCCTAAAGTGGGTTTCTTTGCTTGCCCCTCTTGTGGAGTAAAAGTTTATCATAAACAAGACCATTTCTTTTCACATGATCATGCGCGTACGTGTACTTACGTACAAGAGCAATCTAAGATAAAGTTCTAAAACTGTATTCTAAAACCGAGTTTGTAAATTTATTATTGGTTAATTTATACATTTATAGTATAATATTAAAGTTGTAGTTGTGAACGTATAAAAGGAGAGTCAGCATGAAGGGACTAAGTACGTTGAGAAAGATAGATGCAGTGGGTCGTATAGTGATTCCTATTGAGCTAAGAAAGCTACTAGATATAGGTAAAGATGATGAAGTAGAGATTATATTGGAAGATGATCATATAGAGATAAAAAAATACAAAGAATCTAATGAATGTCTAATCACAGGTGAGATAACGCCTCAAAGCCGTAGATATGCAAATAACTTAGTTCTAAGTCCATTAGGTGCAAAAATTTTATATAACGAAATAAAAGACAAGCAAAAAACCTTTGAATCATAAATTCAAAGGTTTTTTATTGAATTATTTTTTATGTTGTATACTCTCTAACCAATTTTGGACAGAAGATCCCAAACTAGTTGCTCCTACTTTTAATTCATCCATAATATAAGAAATCAAATTGTGTAGACTGTACTCTTCTTTATAAGGATTATTTTTATTGATGAATTTTAAAACCTCTTTTAATTCCTTTATTCTTCCCTGGTCCAATTCTTCTTCTAAATGGGGAGTCATGTATTCATCAACAAAATCAGAATTTCTAATGCTAGCCTCAATTAAGAAAGATGCTGCTAATGCTGGAGAACAATCTAAAGCGTAAGCTAAGCGTTTTAGAACATCATACGTTTCTCCATGTCCATCCTTTAAGCGAGTAGAAACACGCTCTTTTTCTATATTTCTATATAAGTGTCTAATTGGCTCTTTAGACATATCGCCCATATACACAGTGCTGCCAAAACTAAATCCTCTTCTAAAATAATTTGATAAATAGTCCATCACTTTTGAAGAAGCAAGGCCTGATATACAAATTGACTCAACTACACTTTTTACAGGTGTATTCGTAATATAAGACAATCGATAAATACATTCTTTAAGATCAATTGGAAGTGACGGTTTTACATCTCGTTTTTTGTCACTTCGGATTTTTCTTTTCTTCTCTTCTACTCTCACATAATCACTCCTAAAATCTAAAATTATCTCTAGGACAATGACTTTTTGTACATACCTAAAACATGTATATGGCAGGGGAGGGAGGAGCATGTATATTTTTTTGAGATAGTGGAAAAAACTTATAATACTAGAACATGAGAGGAGTCTTTTGTATGAAAATGACGAAGGCAGAAGCACAAGAGATCGCAAAAAAAATAAAAGAAAACTCTAATAAGTACGGATTGCCTGTGAAAAAAAAGAAAAATGCTAGCGCAACCTAAAGCCGGATATATAAGAAAAAGTCTTCAATTTAATAAAAAATAGAAGACTTATATTTTTCTACTATAGTACGCAATAACATTTATTCCACTGTGTAATGAAGATACGATAAATGTGGGTAAATCTTATAAAAAAGAAATGACTTCCTTAATATTACAAATACCATAGCTTCAAATTAGATGTGTCGATAGAGAAAAGTTAAAAAAGATACTGCCTGATAAAAGTAATTTATCAGGCAGTACCTTTTCAAAATATGATTATTGGCGACGTAATTTATCAATTTCTTCTGGTGTAAGGTTTGTAAATTCAGCGATTGTTTGGTTATCTAAACCCTTTTGAATCATACTTAAAGCTACTTTTATGATTCCTTTCTTTTCGCCTATTTCTTCACCTATCTGTTTTCCTTTTTCTTCTCCAAGTTTTTCAGCTCTTTTTAACGCTGACTTTTCTTCTAACAATGCTTTTCTTCGTGCTTCATATGCTAATAGCACTTCTGGATCTTGGCTAACACGTTCCCATTCATCCATCGCTTTCTTTAATACTTGATCTTCTTGCATCGCAATCTCCTCCAATACCTGAGTGATTTCTTCATCTTCGGATGCTTCAAGTAATAATAACCATCGCACAAGTTGATCTTCTCATGGATCTACCTCTCTGTTACGCCATTTAATGAGTAACTTAGGTAACTCCATAAAATGAATTTCTAGCATATCTGTTAAAAGTAATTTCTGCTCTCGCTCATATAACTGAAAGGTCGAGTGATAATTATGAATATGAGATAAATAACGGAAGTTCACAATATTAATGGTAATCGTTTTACAAAGCTCTCCGTAGTCCATGCCTTCTTTCATTTGACTACTATACATTTTAGACCAGTAATAGAGTGTTCGTTTTTCCATGTCATGTTTGTTATTAAGCTGAATTTCAATATTGACGCGGCTTCCATCCTCTAACTGTGCGTGTACGTCTAAAATAGAGCGTTTATCTTCTTGGTTTTCTTTATTAAAATGTGGGTCTAATAACTGCACCATCTGAATTTTTTATCATCTGGAAAACGGAGTGCTGCGTTTAAAAAAGCAGCTAAAATAGATTCATTCCCATGTGTGCCAAATAGTGATTTAAATGCAAAGTCGACACGCAAGTCTAATCGTTTTTTCATAATACCCTCCATCATTTCCATGTTTGTTATTAGTATACCATGACTGTACCGATTCCTTCTATCTAACACTTTAGGAACAAATTGAGTATCAATACGGTATTTATCACACCTAATTATGAATGTTCTTCGGACAAAGAAGCAAGAAGAGTATTTAGAATAAATAGAAGTACTCGTGCTGATTGCTATTGCTAATAAATAAAATCCTCTTTGCCATTATTCTTTTAATTCGAGGACGTTCTTTGTACATATGAGAATACATTTAAAACCAATAAACGACTGAAAGCAAAAAAGCTACTAGTATTCCTAGTAGCTTTTTACTTAAAAATCGCTATATTCCTCTAAATCATCATCATCTAGAGAGCCAGATACCTGTTCTAAATCTGCAATCTTACCTTCTTTTAAGGTTTGACTTTCTGAAGGCTTGTCTTCTATATCCTCTTGCTTGACTACAAAGCCATTAGCCTTAGCTAATTGTTTTAATTCCTTCAGTTCTGAATTGATATGTTCAAGAAGTTCTTCTGTTCTGTGACCTGAATCTACTTGGTCGTTAGATGAACGATGAAGGTCCCGAACAATTAAAGATGAAATATAGTCTCCTAATTTTCGAGACTTCGCATATTTTGCAAGTATGTCATAGACTTCATCACTCAACTGGTTGGTCTTAATTGTAAAGGCGTCTTGACGCTCTGACATGGTTATCACCTACGCTGTTAGGATTTAACGGCTTTCTTCTCAGCTTGTTTCTTTTGAAGGTAACCGATGCTTCGGATTTCTAGGCCAAATAAGTTTAAGTGACGGCTATCTTCTGGTACTTTATGATATTTCTCTGTACGTTCTTCGCCAATCTTTTCACTCATGCTTTTCATAATCGCTACTTCTAGTGTTGGAGCGACACCACCACTATATACGTATTTACGGATTTTATTTGCCGGTGGTGGGGCCACATCATTTAACTTCGCTAGTAAAATTTCCACATACTCTTTTAAAGAAGATGTAATTTGAGCTGTTAAATCAATGGCTGCGCCTGTGTTTTCATTTTTCAACTCGAATTTTTGTTTACTATAGTTATCTAAAATAAATTGGTCAAAAGCACGTAAATCGGTAAACAACTCTGGGAATTTCTCTTTTCGTAACTTATCAATATGCGCTAGGTATGGAATACCTTCAATACTTTGGAATGATTCACGGCTATTCGCAGCCTTTAATCCTTCCGGTAAAATGACGACATCAATCGAGCCACCACCGATATCAACCATCACGGTTTCACATTCCACATATTCATTGGCATCTTCACGGTCTTGAAGTGTTAGGTCTTTCTTCAACGCAAAGCGCGCGATTTCGCCTTCTTTCAGGCAAGCACTTTCGTCCACAGCTACCTTTAATTCTTTTTCAAATCCTGGAGTATGAATACGGAATGTATGGTCACCTAGGAAGCGAGTAGCCATGGCTTTTTGCGCTTCGCCAAACGTACTTTCTTTTTTCAGTAACCAAATTGGTAACATCGTAGAGAAGTAGTCAATCTGGATGTTATTATCTTTTGGATCTTTCGCATGCAACGCATGGTAGTATGCAATGGCAGCTAAAAATGTTACGTAAGGAATGTGGCTTGTAATTTTGTTATGTAGGTGATTAATGTGATTGTTTGCAAGTTGTTGGCTTGCTGCGATGTCACCGACTAAGAAATAACGTTCTGTCTCTTCGTCACCGATTGTTGTAGATAGTAAGATACGCTTCTTAAATTCTTCTGGTGCTGTTACCGCATCTGTAAAGAATGAATCAGCAGCTTCTTTTTGGAGTTCTACTACGTTAGTTGGAAAGTCAAATAGGTACCCATCCATAATGTTCATATCGACTGAGTTCCCACAGTCCTTGTTAAAACGTGAAATTTTCATCTCTATACACCTCGTTTTTAAGTTGAACTTCTGTTGAACTCATTATACACAAAAAAGGGGTAATGTTCAATCCTTAAGTTTAACTTATTTATCATCAAAAACTTACATATATCAACAATTAAATTTGATTAGTTGAACTTATTATAAAGTTAAGAGATAAAGGTTAGGGAGTGGTTCTCATAAAATGAAAAGATGATAAGTAATTTATAATGAAAAAGAAAGTATAAGGGGAATATGAATTTCACATAAAACAAGTAGATAGTTTTAAAGCTTCAAAAGGAAAATAAGAGGGCACACAAAAACAATTCTTAACTAGAAAAATAAATTTTCTACACTATATTTTAAAATATAAAAAGTGGTTATATAAAAACTTTTGGGTTTTAATTCCATGATAAAGCGAACAATCAATACAATAGATTACTTATAAAAAATAAAAGTTTGTGAACGTATACTTTTTTGAACGCTTTTTCAACTTTAGGATAATGTTATAGGTCTATGAATATTTCCTTAAGGTTAAAGAACCGATAATCATTGTTATTTGAGGTGAAAGTAGTACAAGGTAAGGTAAACTAAACAGGAGTTTTATATAGGAAACAAAGCAGTATGAATTCCCAAATAGTAAACCACTTAACTAGATAAATTATTGAAAAAGCATCATATTTATAAGTGTTGTGTTTGAATATAAACTAGTCAAAGGGGTTTTACTATATTGAAGTTAGTTTGTAAAAGTTGCGAAATAGAAATTTCTAACGTATTAACAGAACTAAATGACATAAGCCTGATCAAAGAGGAAATGGAGGAAGATTATATTCCTCAAGGTTATTTCTTAATTGTGAATGAAGAAGATAAAGTCGATGAAAAAGGTACAATTATTATAAATATGAAGGACCTAATCAATTCTAAGCATCATCCAGATGGAGATCGTTTAAACGGATGCTGCGGTTTAGATGGCTTAGACGGTATGAACAGAGTCTGTTTAAATGACCATGAAACTGGTACTGAGAATTCAGATTGCTGGATGCCTCATTACATAGCTATAAATCCGAATATGGTAAACTTCACGTAAAGCTTTTCCCATTCCTTCATTGAAGAAAAATAACTTTTTTTAGCATTGATGTAGGAAATATGGTTTTATGGGAACAACAATGACAGTTAAAATCTCATATTCCTTTTCTATTCACTTCAATCAATATAAGAAAAAAGCGTCAGAAACGTTTCTAACGCTTTTTATTTACCCATTATCTTCAACCTTCAGAATCTTGACTTCATTGCTCACCGAAAATGTGATTACCAAAGGTCCTTCAGGTGGGTTGTGTGGACCTGTAAACGTATGGTATTTCACTTTCACCACGAAATCATAGTTCGAAAACCCACCCGATACACGCTTCAAACTCAAAATATTTGCATTCCATAAACTATAACTACGATCAGGGTATTTCGTTCGAATCGCTTTCTCTGCATAGGGATTCAGCAGCATCAAAAAGGCATCATAGAAATCCGTATGCTTTTGTGTGATGGACGGTTTGGGAGCAGCTTCTGTACAAGTGGCCATTCTTCCTGTTAAGCATAGGACAAGAGCTGTGGCGACGATGAATCGTTTCATCCGTTATCCCTCCTGTTAGTATTTGTTTTAGTTAGTTTCTCCATATGAAGATGGACGATACAGAGGGTGAAAAAACGATATTGGAAGCTTACTTTTATGCAACTATACGCGCGTTCAGTGCCTCCTAAAGCATTGCTGTAACAACGATGTATAAAATTCTGCATAAATGACAAAACGAATAAGCAAACAGGTCCTTGTGTACCAAGAGCTTGTTTTTTGCGTGTGTACCGGAAAGAGTGTTTATGTAAACTAGCTTTGTATACGGTATACAAAGAAATCATTGAGAGAAATGTTAAAATAAAGTTAAAAAGTTTGGAGAAGAAATAAATGAATACTATTTTAGAGGATTTTTACGAGTTAAGAGAAATACTAAGTTCTTTTGACACTCTTCAGAAGAAGTACAATTGGTTGTTAACTGATTTAGATGGATCTTTACCAGACAAGTATCTTGATCACTTTATTGATTATAGAATTTACACTGATGGGACGAAAGAAAGTACTTATTGGATTACAGGTGAAAAGCTTACAGAGCTCGCCAATAAAGAGGAAATATATTTTGCATGGGGAGTCTTTTCTGCCTTCAATAAGAACGAACATATAGATTTAGATATGCTTAAGGAAGAACCTTATGCTGATGGAAATCCAAATTTTTGGGTTAAAACACCAACTATTCAGCATCCTAAAGCAATGACAGAATTAGTTTTATGGGACTCATCTTTAGTATTACTTTTGAGTAAGGATGAAGAAATATCTACTAATTTTAGAAATAGGTTTAAAGAGTTTAAAGATCTTGAAGTATATAATAAAGAACCTTTTTAAATAATTCTCACTACCTATAACGTGTTTTATGTTAACTAAAGATATATAGTATTTACATTTTAAAAAGAGAAAAACCACTGGCGTATATCAGTGGTTTTTCTTCAATGAATAAATGTTGTTAACTCGAAAACATAGTGAGGATTTCCAAAAGGACACTTCACAGCGTCTTGAGTAGTTTGCTCAAGCTATCAGTAACTTATGTATAGAAAAGAAAACACCACTTGTCATTATCACAGGAGGAAATGTACAATCAAATATTTTTTTTAATATACCCCTATTTATAGATATCGTTTGGGAAATATACCCCTATTTGCCTTCTTATCTCGTCCATAACAAGCATAGTATTATAGGAATTTTTATAAGAGTTAACCTTAGATTCTTTTCTACCCATAACAATCAAATCAATAAATTCTTTTAATTCATAATACATAAAAGGATAATCTTGTTTGAGTGATAAATCTTCTACTACGCCATCTTTATGGTAAAACTTCACTTTGGTTATAGTAGCAATCTTATCAATAATAAGGCTCCCATCTTCTCCTTGAATTTCACTTGGCAAATGGGAAGTAGAAAGTTTGGAATAAGTAACAATTGCATTTTTGTTAGGATAGCTTAAAAGAACATTACCCCTGCCATCAACTCCTGAATCCAGGATCTTGCTAGTTGCTGCTATCTTAGTAGGAGTACCAAATAGCGCAATAAGTGGATACAAGCAATAAACTCCAATATCCATCAAAGCACCATTAGCGTACAAGGGATTAAAAGCATTATGTACAATCCCTGCTTTATAGTCATCATAACGAGATGAGTACTTGCAGTAGTTAATAAATAGGTGTTGAATCCTCCCTACTTTATGTAAATTATCCTTAATAGCTTTAAAGT
This sequence comes from Priestia sp. FSL P4-0332, assembly GCF_038005845.1. Taxonomy (NCBI): domain Bacteria; kingdom Bacillati; phylum Bacillota; class Bacilli; order Caryophanales; family Bacillaceae; genus Priestia; species Priestia sp. FSL P4-0332. Next base: position 188,052 of record NZ_JBBOUA010000002.1, on the reverse strand, counting down.
TCGGAAGCAAGGTAGGAATCATGGCTTCCATTAGCAATACCTCATTCGCTTTTGCGCAATTAATCATTTTTTTAACTTCTATTGCATTTGCAGCCATAGGCTTTTCACATAAGACATGCTTTTTATTTCTTAAAAACAAAATGGCTTGTTCAGCATGGTATGCATTGGGAGTAGCGATATATACAGCATCAATCTGAGGACTACACGCCATCTCCTCTAAGTCTGTAAAGAATGTATCAACACCATATTTCTTACCAAACTCTTCTGCTCTTTCTAGAGTTCTTGAATATACAGCTTCTAACTTGAAGTCTTTCACGTGCTTTGCTGTATTTAAAAATGTTTCTGTAATTAAGCTAGTTCCAAGTACTCCAAAACGAACCATCTATTTTATCCCCTTTTACCTCTTTTTTGATAAATATCAAATTATTTATAGTCTACCTTTGATTTAGGGTTGTTTGTGCATATATTGTGAATAATGCTTTTTGCAATATCCGTTTGCATCTGATGGTCTTTTACAGGAATCAACAGAACAGATTTTAAAAAGGTTCCGTTGATCTATACGATAATAAAAGGGATCAGTAGGATCAATTATTTTTTTAGCATGACTCAGACAGTAGCCTAAAGAAAAAGGTTTCTTATTACAACCTTCTATCCTGCAAGGCAATTGTAGTGAAGCTTTTTTCCTGATGGCTAATCCATTTTTTTCTCTTATAAACCTTTTATAATGCTTGTGGCAATACCCTTTTGCAGCATGTTTATTCATGCAACCTACAATCTGACATATTTTCATTATTAGTAGCACTTCCTTCTTATCACAAATATACGCCATCACTGCTGAAATTCTCCTTTATTCATGAGCAATTTAAATAGCTATAATTTTATAGAGAACTGAAGGAAGAATTTCATGTTTTAGATTACCACTTAACGAAAATAAATTTCAATAAAAATATAAAAAACAAAAATAAAATTTTAAATAATATTTCCTTTTTGTTAAAATAAAAAAGAAGAATACTTTACGGTTAGGTGAATATTAGAATTAGCGATAAGAAGGGGAGAGACCCTAAAAAACTTACCAAATGCTATATTAATAATCTATTGTTTACTACTTCAAAATTTTATTCCTTTAACTTAAAAAAGAGCAGTAGTAATCACTGCTCTTTCTACTTATTAAGCTTTTTTCAACATATTAAATATGAAATACTCTCCATATTGTTTTTGATATATGTTGGAAAATTACTTTTCTTCCACTTTTATAGGGTTAGAAGGTTTACTTTCGTTGTGATTTCGATCTAATGATGTTACGACATATGTATAAGTTTCTCCCTTTTCCGAAGTTGGATCAACGTATACTTGATTGTTATGCTCTTTTCGAACGGTAGTTAGAAGGTGTTTGGAATCATTGATATTTCCTACCTGATTACCCTCAAATCTATAAATAGCATAATAGGCTACCTCTTCAGGATCGTTTTCTCTAATTTTAAATTTCGTTTCTCCTAATTTTTTCTTAATCTGAAGAACCTTAGGTTTTTTAGGAGCTTCGTTATCAATCCACGGCATAGGGGGAACTAATGCAGGTTGCTTATAAATATCTTCTGTTAAACGATCTGCAATGCCAAGAGGGTTACTTCTCAAATCTTTAGCACTAAAATGCATACTTCCTTTAAAATTATTATATGCACGGTTTAGTTTTAGCTGATTGGGTAGCTCTTCTGGATTAAACCAGTTCTGTACTCCATTTGAATTTGTGTTAATCTTATAATCAGCTTGACCGATATAAAGCTGTACATTTTTTCCTTCTACTTCCTTTGTCCACCAGTCAAGAAGCTTTGCGTAGTCAGCTACGGGTAAACCAATATTCCAGTATAACTGAGGAGCGATATAATCAACATATCCATTATTAATCCACGTTCTTGTATCAGCATATAAATCATCATAATTTGTTTGTCCTGCAGTAGTTTCCGATCCAGTAGGATCAACGGCTTTATTACGCCAAACGCCAAATGGGCTAATACCAAACTTAACATATGGTTTTTCTTCTTTAATAGATCTATTAATATTTTTAACAAGATTATTTACGTTATCGCGGCGCCAATCTTCTATGTTGTTAAATTTACTTGCACCATATCTTTGGTATGCTTCCTGATCTGGAAAATTTTTTCCGGTAATTTTATAGGGATAAAAATAGTCATCCATATGAACTGCATCTATATCATAGTTTTTGACCACTTCCATAATACCTTCGATTACAAAATTTTGTACTTCGGGAATGCCCGGATTGAAGTAAAGTTGTTGTCCATAAGGCACTACCCATTCAGGATGTTTCCGAGCCGGATGATTTTCTGGTAATTTATCAAGGTCGGAAAGAGCTGCTTCTTTTCCTAAAGGCATAGTAATACGGTAAGGGTTAAACCACGCATGAAATTCCATATTACGTTTGTGAGCTTCTTTTACCATAAAAGATAAAGGGTCATAACCTGGGTCTTTTCCTTGTGTACCAGTTAAATATTCCGACCACAGTCCATATTCAGAGGGATAAAAAGCATCTGCAGTTGGCTTAATCTGCATAACAACCGCGTTCATTCCCATCTTTTTTTGTTCCTCTAAATAATTTATAAATTCAGACTTTTGTTGAGCTATCGACAAACCAGGTTTAGACGGCCAATCTATATTTAATACACTGGCCATCCAAGTAGCTCTTAGCTCATGCTTTAAGTAAGATGTTTGTTGAAAACTTTTTTTAGAATATGTTTGTGCATGCCCCATTACAGAAGGTGATAAGAGGAGTGAACCTCCTAAAAGAGTTGAAACTAGTAATTTACTTGCTCTTTTATTCTTGCTTTGTTTCTTAAACAATCACATAACCTCATTTCATATTTTTGTAAGCGTTACCAACTTAAGATTATACCTCCTGAATTACTAGTTGCATAGACTAAAATAAAATTTGTTTTCAAAAAATAAAATAAATATTGATAATTAATTTCAAAAGTGATATATTCTTTTTTATAGAAAACGGTTTCAATTCTGATTTCTACAACAAATAAGGGATGGTCGTAATGTTGGAGCATTTAAAGACAGAATGCTCTAATAAAAAAACGAACAGTTTGAATGAGAAGGGTAGACTTCAATTGTTGGAGGTGAATAATGAAGATGATATAAAGGTCGTTTACTTTATAAAGATGGAGGCTACTGAATGTAACTATAAATAGAAGCAGATTATCTGACTAAAGGATACGCTCAACTTGTAATTGCTACAGTCATCACATTAACAAGTCTCTCGTATGAAGGGAGCTGGAGTGTGTAAAACACGCTGAAGGCTTTATGAGAAAAGTTACATAAAAAACAAAAGATATAATTAGGAGGAATAAAGATGAAAGTTTTATTCGTATGTGCAGGTGGAATGTCGAGTGCTATTGTTGTAAACGCTTTAAAAAAAGAAGGACAAAAGCATGATCTAAATCTAGAGGTCTTAGCAGTAGGAACTCAAGAATTTGATTCAGAAGTTCGCAATGGTTGGGATGTAGCCATGGTAGCACCCCAAGTAAAACATCGATTTGATGGTTTTAAGCAATCTGCAGATGAAGTTGGAGTTCCATGTCAAGTTATTCCACCTCAAGCTTACAGCCCACTTGGTGGTCCAACACTATTAAAACTAGTAAACGAACTTTTAGAAAAGTAACGAAATAGATAAGTTTAACTATTAACCAATCAAAGGGGAAAACAATGAATGGAAAAATTTGTTGCTTTTTTAGAAAATAATTTATCAACACCCATGGCTAAATTGTCTGAGCAGAAACATTTACGTGCAATACGAGATGGTGTTGTTTCTGCATTACCTTTCATTATTTTTGGAAGTCTATTTCTTATTATTGCATTTCCACCTGTTTCAGCCGAATCGGCAATTGGTGAGTGGTCAGCAAAACATATAGCAGACATCTTAATACCTTACCGTCTAACAATGTTTATCATGACGTTATATATTACGTTTGGGATTGGGTATAGCTTATCTCAAAGTTATAAGCTCGATCCGTTATCCGGGGGACTTTTATCTTTAGCTGCCTTTTTATTCACAATAGGTGTTGAAATGATGGATAAAATAGGGTTTGTACTACCAATGACAAACCTAGGGGGACACGGTTTATTTGTAGGAATGATTGTTTCTATTTTTGCAGTTGAAATTTTACGTTTTTGTAAAACAAAGAATGTGACAATTAAAATGCCTGATTCTGTGCCAACTTCAGTAGCACGTTCATTTGAAGCATTAATACCGGTAACAATTGTATTAATTGTAATGACAATCATCACAGTTGTTCTTGGAATTGATTTGCATTCACTTGTAGATAAAGCAGTGGCACCACTTATTAAGGCTGGTGACACACTTCCAGGAGTATTAATTCCAGTGTTTTTAATTACATTCTTCTGGTCATTTGGTATTCACGGTGTATCAGTTGTAGGTGCTGTAGCACGTCCTGTGTGGGAAGTATATTTAGCAAACAATTCGGCAGCAGTTGCAGCTGGAAAAGCTATTCCACACGTAGCACCTGAAACATTTTTTCAATGGTTTATTTGGATTGGGGGTTCTGGTGCCACATTAGGTTTAGTACTCGCAATGTTACTAGTAGCTAAATCAAGTTACAGCAAAACAATGGCAAAAGCGACAATTGTTCCAAGTATTTTTAATATTAATGAGCCTGTTATTTTTGGAATGCCAATCGTATTAAATCCAATCTTAATTATTCCGTTTATTGTAACACCTTTAATTGGTGCAACGTTAGCTTACATCGCAACTACGATAGGGTTAGTGAATCCAACATACGTAATGGTCCCATGGACGTTACCAGCTCCTATAGGTGCATATCTATCTACCGGAGGAGATTGGAGAGCCATAATTCTTGTACTTGTAAATATTGCGATTTCTTTCTTTGTGTATCTTCCATTCTTTAAGATGTACGATCGCAAATTATTAGCACAAGAAGGAAATATTGAAACATCGGAAGATACAAATATAGCACTATAAGGTAAATGAAAGGAAGTTTGAAACAGTGGCTTCAGACTTCCTTTATTAATAATAGTCTAGGAGGAAGAAGAGTGAGCAAAACATCTAGATTTCATTTTTTTAGTTATAAGGGCGCATTTTTGTTTTTCAGTTTTATTCTTATTTTTAATCTTATCTTTAACTCTCTAATGAATATTGTAGGAATCGATAAGCAATTGTCTCTTTATATAGGTAATACATTTGCTATCAGTTTAGGACTAACAATTCTTATTGTTTTCGTTGAAGGTAAGCTTAAGAACAAGAAACAAGGTTACATTCTATTCTTGTCTTTATTGCTTTTAAGCTCTATAGCTTGTTATTTCATTGTATACGCGTAAGGAAATTAGAAGAAGTTAGAATGAGGTGTTAGCAACATGGGGAAGGGAATTAAAATTGTTACAATTGGAGGAGGCTCTAGTTATACACCAGAGCTGATTGAAGGCTTTATTAAACGTTACTACGAATTACCGGTGCGAGAATTATGGCTTGTAGATATTGAAGCAGGCAGAGAAAAGTTAGAGATAGTAGGAAACTTAGCTAAACGAATGGTTGAAAAAGCAGGGGTTCCTATAGAAATCCACCTAACATTGGATCGTCGTCAAGCTTTAAAAGATGCTGACTTTGTAACAACTCAAATGCGTGTAGGATTATTGGATGCTAGAGTCAAGGATGAACGTATTCCATTAGAAATGGGTATGATTGGACAAGAAACAAATGGCGCAGGGGGCTTGTTTAAAGGATTGCGAACTATCCCCGTTCTTTTAGAAATCACAGAAGAAATGCAAGAACTCTGTCCAAATGCCTGGTTAATTAATTTTACTAATCCTGCTGGAATGGTAACGGAAGCGTTACTTCGTTATAGCAATCATAAAAATGTCATTGGCGTGTGCAATGTACCATTTAATATGCATCTATCTATCTCTAAGATGCTAGGTGTAGAAATGGAACGTGTATATATTGAGTTTGCTGGATTAAATCATATGTTGTTTGGGTTACACGTTTACGTCGATGATCAAGAAGTAACTCAAAAAGTGCTTGAAATGCTTGGAGATCCAGATATTCAAATGAATATGAAAAATATTGCGCCTTTACCATGGAACACGCAATTTTTAAAAGAGCTAGGCGTTGTTCCTTGTCCATATCATCGATATTTTTATAAGACAAAAGATATTTTAGAAGAAGAATTAGAAGCGTATAAAACAGGAAAAACAAGAGCTGAGGTTGTAAAAAAGTTAGAAGAAGAGCTCTTTAAACTATATGAAGATGAGATGTTAGACATTAAACCTCCTCAATTAGAGAAACGTGGGGGAGCTTACTATAGCGATGCAGCATGTAATGTTATTTCTTCTATTTACAACGATAAAAAAGATATCCAAGTATTAAATGTGCAAAACAAAGGTGCTATAGCAGACATTGATTATGAGTCAGCAGTAGAGGTAAACTGTATGGTTACTAAAAATGGACCTATTCCACTTACGGTAGGGAAACTCCCTGTTCAAATTAAAGGGCTTGTACAACAAATTAAATCTTTTGAAATATTAGGTGCTGAAGCAGCTGTTACAGGTTCTTTCGAAAAAGCATTAGTAGCATTAACGATTAATCCATTAATTCCTAGTGATGATTTAGCCGAAGATGTTTTACAAGCTTTGTTAGAAGCACATAAGGAATACTTACCGTTGTTTTTTAAGCAATAATTAATAAATTAGAAGGTAAATTACGTTTATTCTTCTAGATATCATAGTTTTAAATTTTAAAGAAATTATACTTGAAATATATAGAAGTTTAGGAGTGTTAAGATATGACAGAAGGTACTACTAAAAATGAAATGGAAATATTTGAGATAATCTCTCATGGTGGCAATGCTAGAGGTTTAGCTTATGAAGCCTTACAAGCTGCAGAAGAATTTGATTTTGAGAAAGCAGAAGATCTAATTAAACAAGCTGCAGAAGAGTTAGGTCTAGCTCACAAAACTCAAACCAAATTAATTCAAGCTGAGCTTAATGGTGAAGCTGCAGAAAAAACTTTATTAATGATTCATGCGCAAGATCACCTTATGACGGCTATTAGTGAGCAAAAATTAATTGAACATATGATTCGTATTATTAAAAAACTAGCTCCTAAACAATGATGTAGAATTTTAAAGAGAGGTAAATAAAGTTATGAAAAAGTTAGGTATTTCAATCTACCCTGAGCATTCTACAGTAGAGAAGGATAAAGCATATATCGCACTAGCACATAAATACGGATTTAAAAAAATCTTTACCTGTTTGCTCTCAGTGGAAGGCGATAAAGAAACTATTATTAGAGAATTTAAAGAGTCAATTCAATTTGCCAATGAATTAGGAATGGAAGTCATGGTGGATATCACACCTCGTATTTTTAATAAATTAGGCATTTCATATGATGATTTATCATTCTTTGGAGATTTGGGCGTTTATGGTATTCGACTTGATATGGGATTTACAGGTAATGAAGAGTCTCTGATGACGTATAACCCGTATAATTTAAAAATTGAGATTACAATGAGTAACGCCACAAGCTATTTAGATAATATCATGGCGTATAAACCCAAAATAAGTAACTTAGTAGGGTCGCATAATTTTTATCCTCATCGTTATGCAGGACTCAGCTATGATCATTTTGTAAAATGCACCAAACAATTCAAGAAGCATGGCATTCCTACTGCAGCTTTTATTAGTTCAAACGACGCAACATTTGGCCCTTGGCCAGTCACAGAGGGTTTATGTACTTTGGAAATGCACAGGGCATTACCTATTGAAACTCAAGCAAAACATTTATTTGCTACAGAACTAATCAATGAAGTGATTATTGCTAATGCTTACGCATCTGAGGAAGAGTTAAAACAACTAAGTATGCTAAATAGCGAAAAACTTACGTTTAATGTAGAGTTGTATAATACAATATCGGAGTTAGAAAGAAAAATCGTATTAGAAGAGCCCCATTTTTACCGGGGGGATGTTTCAGATTACCTTATTCGCTCTACTCAATCACGTGTAAAATATAAGCAAGAAGAATTCAAACCTACTTATACTCCAAATATTAGACGTGGGGATATACTCATTGAGAATGAACTTTACGGACAATATAAAGGCGAATTGCAAATTGCTTTAAGAGATATGGAGAATTCGGGGAAAACAAATGTAGTCGGACACATAGTGAAAGAAGAAATCTTTTTGCTTGACTATCTAGAACCTTGGGGGAAATTTGCTTTCTTAATTAAATGAGATAAAAAATTGTCTAACTAAATGATACGGAGGGGGGAGATATCAGGTCCCTTCCGTTTTTTAATATAAAAAAGAAGGAGAAAGTTAAATGAATTATATTATTGGAGTAGATGGTGGGGGGACAAAAACGGAGGCAATTGCTTATGATTTAGATGGGAATATACTAAGTCAAGGTAAAGCAGGGTATGGAAATTTACTGGTAGATAAAAAACAGGCTACTTACAATATTCTGGATGCTATTAAGCAATGTATAAATGCCCTGCCTCTAAAAGGATGTAGGTATATTTATATGGGTTTAGCAGGGTACGAAGGAGTTTCAGATAAAGAGTTTTTAAAAAACTCCTTATTAGACTCATTTAATGTTCCCTTTAAAATTGTAAGTGATGCGGTGATTGCACATGCAGCCCTTTTAAAAGGCGAGGATGGAATCTTAACTATTTCAGGAACGGGTTCTATTAGCGTAGGAATTAATAAAGACCTTCAATGTGCGTGTGGTGGATGGGGACACATTCTCGGAGATGAAGGAAGTGGGTATTGGATTGCTTTACAAGCTTTTATTCAAATGTGCCGGGAGGATGATTATGGTTTACCTGTTAGTCCGTTAAGTAAAGAAATCCTAGAAAAACTTCATTATTATAACATACCAGAAATTAAAAAGTTCGTTTACAGTGCATCTAAAGGGGAGATCGCCTCTTTTGTACCTATAGTGGTAGATCAAGCCTCAAAAGGAAATGAGCTAGCTCAAATTATTTTAATAAAGGCAGGAGAGCATTTAGCTCAAACTACACTTTCCGTTTATAAGAAATGTCACTTTCATGATAATATAAAAGTTGCTGCTAAAGGTAGTATTTTAACAAATATTCCTCTCGTTCGAGATACATTTGTTAAGACGATTAAAAAATATAAGCCTGATACAACATTTATTTTAAAAGATACATCGTCAACATTGGGTTGCTATTATTTGGCCTTAAAAAGTATGAATAAAGAAAGTTGAGGAAGTGATTTACGATGAACGCTGTAAATGTATTACTAAGAATTGAAAGCTCATTATACGAACTACCAAAATCAGAGAGAAAGGTAGCTCAATACATTTTAGAACATCCTGAACAAGTGGTTCGGATGACTATACATGAACTAGCTGCACAAGCTAACGCTAGTAGTTCAGCTGTGACAAGGCTGTGTCGATCTCTAGAGGTAGGTAGCTTTTCTGAATTGAAAGTATCATTGTCTTCACATATCTCACGACCTGAAAAAGCAGGTTTTTATGATATTGAACCTAATGAAACAATTGCATCAATTAAAGATAAGATCGTTTCTAACTCCGTCCAAGTGATTCAGGAAACAGCCTTAAACTTAGACGAAGATATTATTCATCAAACAATTAAAATTATCAAAGACACACCTGTTATTTATGTATATGGTGTGGGAGCATCTTGGTTGGTAGCAGAAGATATCTCTCATAAGTGGCTGCGTGTAGGGAAAATAATAAGTGCTTATCAAGATTCACATATTACTGCTACAGCTCTTGCTTCATCTCATAAGGATGCACTTTTCTTTTGTATTTCTAATAGTGGAGAGACAAAAGAGGTCTTACAGTTGGTGGATATTGCTAAGTCATCTGGAATTAAAACCATTGGATTGTCACGCTTAGGAAACAATAGCCTATCAAATAAGGTAGATATTTCTCTTCATCATGTGCGTGCGCCTGAAGCTAAGCATCGTAGTGCAGCTACTACGTCATTATTTGCACAATTTTTGACGATAGATATTTTATTTTACACATATGTTTCTAATTATTTTGACGAGAACATTAAGGAAATAGCGCGTTCAAGAGAATCTATATCTAAGTTAACAGAAAAGAAATAAAAGCTTAAATAAATGAAATTTTACTTAGCAAAATTTTTTAATACAGTTATTCCGTATAATTATTATTTAGATAAAGGGTGTAATTTATGATTAATAAAAATTCTTCCATCCCCCTTTATTATCAAATTAAAGAAAGCATAAAGCAAAGAATTGAATTAAAAGAATGGGTAGTTGGAAGTACAATACCGTCTGAAAAGAAGCTCTGTGAGTTATTTTCAGTGAGCAGGTTAACTGTAAGACAATCTATACAAGAATTAGTAGATGAAGGTTACTTATCAAAACAAAGAGGACGAGGAACCTTTATCTTAGAAAAGAAAATTGAACAAAAATTATTAACAACCACTAGTTTTACATCTCTAATGGAAGAGCAGGGGAAAGTTCCTAGAAATGAAACCCTTTCTATTGAAAAAATTTCTCCTCCTAAAACTGTACAAAGAATCCTTTATCTTAGCAAACATTCAGAGGTCTTATGCATTAAACGTATCCGTTTTGCCGATGATACTCCTCTAGCTGTTGAAACTATTTTTCTTCCTACAGAATACAAAGGGCATATAATAGATAAAAATATTAACTGCTCTTTACATCGATTTATTGAAGAAAACTTTAATGTTCAGATCGGGCATGGAAAACAGTCTATAGAGGCAAGTATTGCAAGCAAAAAAGACGCAGAGTGCTTGCAATTGAAAAAAAATGCCCCACTATTAGTTATTAAGGATGTTCTATATCTCACGAATAAAAGACCATTTGTATATGTTACCTTAGCTTATGCAGGAGATCGGTTTAAGTTATCTTCAGAATTAGAAAATCCCAAAATAAATGGCATGTTAAGTATTTATTAAACACCATTTATAAAGGTAATAATATAAAAAAGCTGTTCACTAACTGAACAGCTTTTTCGGATTTAAAATGTAAAAATATTATTTGTTCCTTGATTAAAATAGCCCGTTTTATTTAGCTCTACCTTCGTTTCCTTAGGTGAATTTGTGAAAATAACTGGCGTTATAATCGACTTTGCATTCTCTTTAATATAATCTAACTCTAACTTTAGAAGAGGCGTTCCTTGTTTAATTTTTTGTCCATCTTCCACTAGACATGTAAATCCTTGTCCTTTTAGAGCTACAGTTTCGATTCCGACATGAATTAATATTTCTAATCCTTCATCTGTTTTCAAACCTATGGCATGTTTCGTAGGAAAGATACTAACGACCTCGCCATTAATAGGAGAAACAAGAGTATTATTAGTTGGTTCGATGGCAAAACCATCTCCCATCATCTTTGAAGAGAACACCGCATCAGGAACATCTTCTAGAGGCATAACATATCCATCAAACGGAAGGATGAAGGCGCTTTCTGAAATTGTGTAATTTGTACCTTCTATTTCAGCTGTTGGAGCAACTTCAGTTTTTGCTTTTGTTTCAGGTACTTCTTTATTATTAGATCCTTCTGTAATAGCCTCTTTTGGTATGCCAAATAAATATGTGCAGATGAACCCTCCAGCATATCCTGCAAGTAAGCCGACGATATATTTCAGCCATAAACCGTGAGCAATTAATGGAATTAAAGCTAGACCGGATGGACCGATAGCAATGGAACCAACATTTCCGAACATTCCAATTACGGCTCCTCCAATTCCTCCACCGATACAAGCAGTAATGAACGGGCGTCCTAATGGAAGAATAACTCCGTAAATAAGTGGTTCTCCAATACCTAATATTCCGACAGGAAGAGCCCCTTTAATAATGGTAACAAGTGATTTATTTTTACGACAACGAACCCAAAGCGCTAAAGTTGCACCTACTTGTCCAGCACCAGACATTGCAAGAATCGGAAGCAAGATGGTCATACCAGCTGTATTAATCATTTCAATATGAATAGGGATCAATACTTGATGCAGGCCTAGCATTACCAATGGTAAAAATGCCACTCCTAGTACAAAACCTGCAAAAATCCCTCCACGTTCAAGTGTCCAATCTATTCCACCAATTAAATTACTAGAAATGAGACCTGCAAAAGGCATAATAAAGAAAATCGTTAGCAATCCGACAGTCAGAAGAGCAATTGTAGGCGTTACAATAATATCGATTGCATCAGGAATAAATCTACGTAAGAATTTTTCTAAAAATGAGAGTAACCATACAGCAATTAAAACGCCGATTACCCCGCCTTGCCCAGCAGTTAAGGGCTGATCAGTAAAGATATTCATAATAGGAAACTCTTCTGTAACTCCCGTTAAAAGGGTAATACCCCCGATAACTCCACCTAGGGCCGGAGTAGCGCCAAACTCTTTTGCTGCGTTAATACCTACATAAATAACTAAATAGCTGAAAATTGCATTTTTAATAACATTAAGAATCGTAACATATTGTTGCCAAGTATCTTTATCAAGGTCTCCCGCGGTTATGCTATTAGCTAAAATAGAGGCAATACCAGCTATTAAACCTGCACCTACGAATGCTGGAATGAGAGGTATGAAAATGCTTCCAACTTTTCGTAAAAAATTTTTAAATGGTGTATTGTTTTTCTTTTTTAGCTCAGATTTCATATCTGCACCTTTTGACGTCAAATCTTCAGGTGAAGCTTCTTCTTGTGAAGGAGCTGCAGAATCTTCTTGGAGTACAATACCAAATTGTTCAGCAACTTTAGTAACTACTCCTGGTCCTAAAATAATTTGATACGTATCATCATCGACAACCCCTACCACTCCTTTCACTTGTTTTATACTGGCTTCATCAATTCTATTATGATTCACTGGGGTGACTCGGAGTCTTGTCATACAGTGTGTATAATTAGCTATATTAGAACTGCCTCCAAGAGCTTGAAGCAGTTCTTTAGCTGTTTGATGATGTTTACTCATAGTTGTTCCCATCTCCCTTATATTTTCGCTACTTAATTAACGATTGCTTGACGGATAAATCCTTGTGTTTGTTCTAAACGATGTAAAGATTCCTCGTATGAAAGGCCTGTTAAAATCATGACTATAGCAAGCTTAGAATTACAATTTGCTTTTGCTAAGTACTCTTCTGCCGTATCATACGTGCATGAAGTTGCTTCCATCACAATTCGTTTTGCGCGCTCTACAAGCTTTTCATTCGTCAGCTGCACGTCTACCATTAGATTTCCATACACTTTTCCGATACCTACCATAGAAGCTGTCGAAAGCATATTACAAATCAGTTTTTGTGCTGTTCCAGCTTTCAAACGAGTAGAACCTGTTAATACTTCAGGACCGTTTACAACTTCAATTGCAATGTTTGCTACTTTTCCAATATCAGAATCTTTATTGCAACTAACTGCTACTGTTTGAGCTTCAATTGAGTTAGCATATTCTAATGCTCCAATGACATAAGGTGTACGACCACTTGCTGCAATCCCCACAACAATGTCCATCTTAGTAAGTCGAATGTTTTGTAAGTCTTCCATGCCTAACTCTTTACTATCTTCTGCTCCTTCTACTGCTTTGATAAAGGCTTTTTCCCCGCCAGCAATTAAGCCTATTACTTCATCTGGGTTCGTACCAAATGTAGGTGGACACTCAACAGCATCTAGCAAGCCGATGCGGCCACTGGTTCCTGCTCCTATATAAATAAGACGACCACCTTGTTTTTTAGCTTTTATAATAGCTTCTACAGCTTTCGCAATAGAAGGAAGTTCTTTTTTAATCGCACTCGCAACTTTTTCATCTTCTTCATTCATGGTTGTAAGAAAATCTAAAATAGACATTTCATCCAGATTCATTGTTTTTTCATTGCGAGTCTCAGTAGTTAAATGTTCTAACATCATTGACCATCCTATCTTTTCATTTATTATGAAATCGTTCTCACGTACAGAATAACTTATTTAAAATTAAATTTCAATATATTTAAATTAAATTAAAATTTTTTTTTATAAAATATTGATAATAATCTATTTTAATTGTACGTTTATTAACGAGAATAACTTCCGTAAACAGCAGTTATTCGCAAGGGGATGTGAAAAATAAAATTCACATATCTACTCATAAAGGGGAAGAGTATTATGTATATTGTGGGTTTAATGTCTGGTACATCACTAGATGGAATTGATGCTGCGCTTATTATTGTGGAGAATAGTGGTACAGATACGAAATTAAAGGTAGTTGAATTTATTACATATCCATTTTCAAAAGAAATAGAGAATGAGATTAAACTTGCCTTATCATTAGAAAAATCAAATGTCCAGTTAATTTGCAGCCTGAATTTTAAATTAGGAAAATTATTTGCAGAGGCAGTAAAAAAAGTATGTGAAAAGGCAAAATTCCCTCTAGAAAAATTAGATTTAATAGGATCTCACGGACAGACTATTTATCATCAGCCTATGAAAGAAGCTAATTTTGTTCCTTCAACGCTTCAAATTGGTGAACCTGCAGTTATTGCATACGAAACAAATACAACAGTCATATCAAATTTTCGTACGATGGACATGGCAGCAGGAGGTCAAGGGGCTCCTTTAGTACCTTATACAGAATATATTCTATACAAGGATAAACAAAAGGGAAGACTGCTTCAAAATATAGGGGGAATTGGAAATGTAACTGTGTTGCCTAAGGAAGCACTATTGAATGATATGTATGCTTTTGACACAGGACCAGGCAATATGATTATTGATGAAGTATGTCAACAACTATTTGACATTCCTTATGATACAGAGGGGCGATTAGCTGCTAAAGGAAACGTAAATAAAGATTTATTGGATTATTGCATGTCACACTCCTACATTGCAGCTTCTCCTCCTAAAACAACTGGAAGAGAGATGTTTGGCAAACAATATGTGGAAACTCTACTAAGAAAATTCTCTTATTTATCTAAGGAAGATATTCTAGCCACTGCCACTATGTTTACAGCAAGTTCTATCGTAGATAGCTATCGTAAATTTATCTTACCAAAGACTGATATTGACGAAATTATAGTAGGAGGAGGAGGAAGTTACAATCTCACATTAATGAAAATGATTAAAATGCTTATTGGGAATTCTATTTCTGTTCTTACTCAGGAGGAAATTGGTTATTCGTCTGAAGCGAAGGAAGCTGTGGCATTTGCACTTTTAGCTAATGAAACATATCATGGAAAAAGTAGCAATGTTTTAAAAGCAACTGGAGCTAAATATTCTGTTGTTCTAGGAAATATTACTCCGGCACCTTGTAAATCAAAAATATAGATACTCACTTTTGAATAATACTGACGTATGTAGTGGACGAAGTAAGAAGTAACCCAAAATTCTGCGTGTATAATCGTTTCATTATATAAGTCATTGTATTAAGGAAACTTAAAAGCCAGGGTGTACTGTATAACAGTGTCTCCTGGCTTCATCCTCATTATAACAATATTTAAGAAGTCTATTTACTGAATTATCTCTGAAATCCTTATTTTTTTATTTGCGGACTTAAAGAATGGTCAGTTATATCAATTACCTCAACTGAATGTCTGCTTAATTCTTTTTTTAAATTACTTGGAAGTTTTTCGTTGGTAATAAGCGTATCAATCAATTCTAGACCACAGACCTTTTGAAAAAATAATTTGTTAAATTTGGTTGAATCCGCCAGTAAAATAGTTTGTTGTGAACGCATAATCATTTCTCTAAGCAAAAGGCCTTCTTCTTCTATCGAAGTTGATATACCTTCTTCAGAGATTCCGCAAGTACCGATGATACATTTGTCTACTTTATATTGTTGAATATCCTTAATAGCTCTTGATCCGTATATAGCTTGATGCTGTGGGTCTAGGGTCCCTCCAAGTATGTTTATTTTTATACGATCTTTCCTCACTAATTCATTTACTACATTTATAGAATTTGTAATTACAGTATGATTGTTTGTTTTCAAATATTTAGCCGCACACTGTACTGTGGTAGAAGCGTCTAGTATTAAACTTTCTCCATCCTTAATTAAAGTTGCTGCATATTCACCTATTCTGTCTTTAACTGTAGAGGACATATGTAGTCTTTGACTGTAATCATACAGTTCATTAGAATAAGATAACTTTTTAGCTCCTCCTCTTATTCGTACAACCTTTCCTAATTCTTCTAATTTAATCAAATATCTTCGTGCAGTATCTTTAGATACATTATTTATTTCACATACAGTTTCTATCGTGATCCGTTCATGATCTTTTAGATAGAGAAGAATAGCTTCTAATCGTTCATCTTGTAACATAAGTTCACCTCATACCCCTAATTATAGGTTCAACTTTGATTCGTTACAACATGAGGATAGAAAATTGGAACTGATCAATTTTCAGTTTATTTGAAAGAGTGGCTTGTATTTCCTTTAACCCTTAATTTTTTTCTATATACAATTTTAGATAGTGTAATACTAGCTTCATATAGAAGCAACAATGGAATTGTTACAAGAACATCTGATAAAAAGTCAGGTGGGGTTATTAAAATTGATATAATAATTAATAAAAAATAAGCGTATTTTCTAACCTTTTGCAAACGATGAGGGTTAATAAACCCTAGGCTAGTCAGAAACATCACAACAGCTGGAAGTTCAAATAACAAGCCAAAAGGCAATGTCATATGAAGTAAAAATCTAAAGTATTTCTCGGTAGTAAAAAGAGTTGCAAACATTTCGTCGGATAATGACATTAAAAACTTTAATACCATTGGAAATAAGATAAAGTATCCAAAGCTAATCCCTCCTAAGAATAAGAGAAATAAAGCTGGTATATAAGCTAAAGCTGTTTGCCTTTCTCTCTTTGTTAAAGCAGGTTTTACAAAAAGCCATAGCTGGTAGGATGCGAAAGGCAATGTAGCCGCGATTGCTATGACTGTGGCAATCATCAAATAGACGAATAATATATCTGTAGGACCTAATAAAGCAAGCTTAAACGGTAAATCGTTTACTAGGGAACGATAGATATCCTGCACATATAAAAAGGCTATAAGTAGAAAAACTATAAAAAAAACTAAAATAATAATAATTCGTCTTCGTAATTCTTCAAGATGTTGAATTGCACTCATGTTTTGTTTTTCAGACATGTTCCTATCACTCCGTAAAAAAAGAAAGTGTAAGACTATTAGTCTACACCTTCTTTTTGTTTTATTTTATTTCTTTCTCTTTTTTTTCTATGTCTTCTCCTACTAAATCTCGAGTAGATTTTTTGAATTCACGTAAAGTTGATCCAAATGCTCTTCCTATTTCGGGAAGCTTTGAAGGTCCAAAAATAATAAGTGCGATAACTAAAATAATAATTAAACCTGGCATTCCAATGTTTTGAAGCATTCTATTATCCCCTCACATGTAATGTCTATTTTTTTACGTGGCTAAGCTCACCAGATGACAATACACCTTTATGAAGAACCGCCGCGCGTTTTGGCAAACGAGCTACAGCCTCTGCTGAACAGGTTGCAGGAACAATAACTACCGAAGCCTCGTCTCCTACTTTTGGCCACACTTGCTTTCCTGCTTTATCTAACGGTGTAATGCCTCCTGTAGCAAGTGAAAGCGCTTGAGATAATTCGTATTCATAAGACCAACCGTATAAATCTGCGGCAAGGTGTACTTTTTCTAGGGTGTCACCAATTCCAAGGGAAGACCAATGATCCATGATACTATCGTTTCCAAGCATAACGTTTACTTTTTGCTTCTGTAGAATTGGAATAGGCATAGCGTTTTTTCCAATTGGAATGGTTGAAGCGATAGAAATCCCCAGGGAAGCTAAACGATTTGCCATTTCATTAGCCTGATCTGGGGATAACGAAGCAAGTGAGAAGGCATGGCTAATTGTTACTTTTCCTTGAAGTCCAGCCTCCTCAGTTAAATCCGCAAGGCGATTTACTGCTTTTAAACCTGTTTCTCCACCTTCATGAAGATGAATGTCAATGCCTGCATTATTATCAACGGCAATCTGTACCATAGTTTGTAGAGATTTTTCCATATTTCCATCAACTAGGGTAGGATCTAGTCCTCCAACATGAGTAGCGCCTAACTGCATTGCTTCTCGTAAGAGTGACTCAGAGTTTGAGAGGAGGAGTCCATGTTGTGGGAAAGCAACGATCTCGTGTGAAATCTTATCTGAATAGTTTGCTAGGGCTTTTTTTAGTTTTTCAAGATTACGAAGACCAACAGTTGGATCTATATTACAGTGACTTCTAACATAAGTAGATCCAAAACTCATAATAAGCTCAATCAATTTTTCTGCCCTTTCCTGGGCAGTGGGCAATAACTCTAAAAGAAGCTTTTTTTCTACTTCAATAATGTCAAAAATATTTTTTCTATGTACTGCTCCTCTCCATGGTCCTCCATAGAAAGTTTTATCTAAATGAATGTGCATATCCTTAAATCCTGGAAGTAATAGCATACCTTGAACATCATAACAGTCTATGTCTCTACGGTAAGCTTCCTTGGTATCTAGTATTTTTGATATAATACCTTTTTTTATCTCTAGATTTCGAATTGTAGAGCGAGTAGCAACTACATTTCCATTTTCATACTCGTATCCACTTTCTAAGCGAACATTCAATAGCATATATGTATCGCCTTTTTTGGGGCTTTTTTGATGTTTTTGTTTGTCTAGTTGCTTAGCCTCTACATGTTCCTTATCGTCTTCCATAAAAAGTCCCATAGCTCCTGACATCCCTAAAACTGCTGAAGCTCCTCCAATCTTGGAAGCTTTGCCAATAAAACTTCTCCGTGATAATTCATTATTTTTTTGCTCCACCTTAAACCCACCTCTCCTGCAAACATATTAATGAAAATTCAATCTAAAATTTTCTTTCTAGAGCAATTATTCAGAAAAATAAAGATGTTATTTTTCACTGAGATAAGAAAACTGATATATCAAAAACTTATATTCCTTATTATAAGTAATAATAAGTTTTTAATCAACAAAAATTAATGTATAATAAGTTTTTGTAAGTTTAAATAAGTTTTTTTGAGCGAGTGTTATATATAGAACATATATATAAGTACCAAGAAACGAGTATTATTATCCAGTTCATTACCTGGTTTCTCATCAAGGTAATATTCTTATCGTTAATAATAATCATCTAAATTAAAAAAGAAATATGTTACAACAGATTGTTAAATATAGCGAAAGAAGGAGAAAGTGTGAGTAAATTATCTTCATCGACAACTCTCTTAGCTTCCGTTCAATGGTTTTTCTTTATTTTTGCTAATACAGTGGTCGTTCCAATTTCAATTGGAGATGCATTTCAATTAAGTTCTGATCAAATAATTATGACTATCCGAAGTTCATTTTTCCTTACAGGAATTGCTTGTATATTACAGGCCTGGATTGGACACCGTTATCCTCTGTTAGAAGGTCATTCAGGTATGTGGTGGGGACTTATACTTAGTTTGTGTACCTCAGCTTCTTCGGTAGGCATGACATACGTAGAACTCGGGGGCAGTCTTGCATTAGGAATTTTTCTTGCAGGTATAATAACTATAATAGTAGGAGCATTTAACCTTGTTCCTCTTTTACAAAAAATTTTTACACCGATGGTGATGAGTATATACTTATTTTTATTAACCATTCAGCTTATCTTAATTTTTTTTAAAGGAATGCTAAAATTAACACCGAATGGTTCACTTGATATATCTGTCAGTACCTTTTCCACAGGTCTGGTTATTCTAGTAATTATTATTAGTATTAAAGGAAAAGGCATCTTTAGTAACTTTGCAATTCTAATAGGAATGATAGTAGGATGGATCTTTTATGTATGGCTATTTCCTAGTAATCCATCAGTTAACTATACAAATTTCCATTTTTCCATTTTCCCATGGGGAAAGCCCCATTTACAAATGGGCATAGCCATTACTGCTTGTTTAGCAGGTATACTGAACGCTAGCAATACAATTGCGTCACTTAAAGCATCTGAAAGTTTACATGGAATAAAGACACATAGCAAACAATACCGTTTTTCATTTACCGTTACAGGAATCTTTACTTGTTTAGGTGCCATGTTTGGGCTTGTTCCTTATGCTCCTTTTACATCTACTATTGGTTTTTTAGAAAGTACAAAAATCTTGAGTAAAAAACCTTTTATTATTAGTGGCGGTCTATTTGCTCTATTGGGGGTTATTGCTCCATTAGGAGCATTCTTTTCAACGTTACCAGTCGCAGTAGGAAATGCTGTTCTATTTGTGGCTTATTTGCAACTATTTGGGACAGCATTAAGAAGTATCCAAAGTTATTCATTTAATTCAAGGACTATCTATCGTATTGCTTTTCCAGTTTTAATAGGTGTATCTTTAATGAATATGTCACCCAACGTTTTCAAAAACATTTCTTTTTACGTTCGCCCACTAATTAGTAACGGATTACTAACCGGTATATTAATATCTATTCTGTTAGAAAGACTAATTAAATGGTCTAAATATGAATGACAAGCTAACTTCTCCTATGAATAAGCTTACCAATACAAGACAATAAAAGCTCGGAGCCTTTGCTTGTTAAATAAAGCAAAGGCTCCTTTTCAATTAGATGAATTTCTTTTATATATATATAATCCCTTTTCGTTGGTTTTAAGATTTAAAATTTATTAATCCATCTATAATTTTTGTACAGCATATAGTAACAATTCTTCCACATTCTTTTTGCCTAATTCCTTCGCTTTTTGCTGCAATTCTTCCTTCAAATCACTTGTTACTTTCACTCGTACAACTTCTAAATCGCTATCAATATAAATGCCACGGGTGCGCTTGTTAATTTTCCCTGAGATAAGAACAGACTCTAATAACTCAACGAGCTCTTGTGTTGATTCTGTTAATAATACAGGTTTGATTTCAATGATGAATTGCTCTTTCTCTTCTTGTGGCGTAATTCTCATATTGGTCGGGCTTAGGTACTGATAAAATAAATCCATGAGCTTATAAAGCTGTGATTTGGCATAGGCTGTTTGCTTGAAAGCAAATGTAGCATAGCCTTCTTTAGTAATCGTTTTTTTTGATTCAATCTCATAGGCTGCTTCAAAGCCTCGGTGAAGTAACTCTTCTAATGCTATCTCTTCATGTTGTTCTGTAACCGCCATAATTGGATCTTCTACCGAGATGATACGAGCAAACTGCTCTTTTTCTTCGCTTTTCTTCACAAAAAGCTGAAATAGCGCAATATTTTGTTCAGCATGATAGAAATGACGTTTACTTGGCTTGCGCCCCACTTCATGCGTACGCTTAAACGCGTCTAGATCTTCCTCATTCACAAAATAACAATTGATTCCTCTGTATTCTTCTTGGAACGCTGGTAACAATTCTTGTTTAATATACTTATTGACTGTTGTAACTGAGATATCTAGTTGCTGCGCTACCTCTTTTGTTGTAAATCCAGGCTTTTTTAACTCTTCTTGCAAACGAACGACATCTTCGATATCAAATTCATAACGTCCTTCGATATGCCAGTCATCTTTATTAATAGGATTTAATTTTCCTTGTTGGATATATGTATAAATGGTTTTCTTCGATGAAATAGCTAACATCTCCATCACATCTTCAATAGTAATAATTTTAGTAGGATTATCAATCATGATATACACTCCTTTTATTTTTCTTCTAGTCAATAATATATTATACCATAATTATATAGAGTTATAGTTTAAAAGTTATTTTTGTATATATGTAAATTCTATAACTAATTTATAAAAATATATGTTTTATCATTTACTCTTAATAATGACAAATAGGAGATTTTTCTACAAAGTAAGTAATTATTAAACTATTTTTTAATGAAATACGTTAAGCATTACTCTTATTATTAACATTAAATTACATTTACACAAATTAGTGTTATAGGTTTCGTTTTTTATATCATATTTAATAAAATTTTATGTTTTATACGTGCGAAAAGAAAAAGACCATATTTGTCGTCATCTAGAGTAAATAGTAAAACTTTATTTTTTATAAGGTAGTTTATCTATTTACTGTTTTAAGTAAAATACATTATTTTTGTATTCTCAATTGTATTTATCTTATTAAAAACATGTTAGCGTTAAATACTTCTAATTTTTCTGTTGGGTTATCATGAATAAAACAATTTCTTAAAATAGGGGCAGAAGATAGAATGGTATATGATAAGAAGGGAAACGAACCATTTGTCGCTAATAACTATAAATGATAAAACACTTAATATTAACTCATTAAATTTATGTACCTTGAAGTTAATTTTATTCCTAGTGAAAGTAATCATTAAATATTTACGACTTTTAAGAAACAGCCTAAATTCTTTGTATTAAACACTTAGAATTTAGGCTGTTTTATATAAATAATGACTTAATGCTATAAATTTGCTTTTTCTAGACTAAATCAATATTAGGGTAGATTCCTTGAGACCCTGCCTATTAAGAATAAGCACAGAACCCAACAGTTTTCTAATGCTCATTCTGTTTACCTGTGACTACCACTATCACATAGGTGGTGTCCTACATAGATTCCACTTGCCGACGCCTGTGATAAAGAGTGTGTAATACCTGAACAATCTCCAACGAGATACAAACCAGATACACTCGTTTCAAAATGTGTAGTTGTTTCTATGATAGGAGAATAAAACTTCCCATCCATCCCGTAGAGTAGCGTATCCTCATCAATTGTTTCGCCGATAAATGCTTCTAGGCACTGTAGAAATTCCTGCAAAATATGTATATATAGGGAAGGGACGTGTGCAGTGAGATCTCCACACTCTGCTTGCAGGGTAGGAAAAATACGATTGACCTCCATCTGTTTCACTGTTGTCGGCTGACCTGCCCGTAAATCTCCTAAACGTTGCACAATAATGCGCTCTCTATTGTCATTAATGCTTCCAATCACTTTTTGTGCATGCGCATTGGCATCCACAAGAGTAGAGAAGTAACGGGAAGTGAATAAAGTGAAATTTAGATTCGAAGTGCCGTTCGCTTTCTCTCGAAAGTTTTGACCATCTGGCATAACAAACCCTTCTTGATGTTTACGAATAATTCTTCCTCGTGGATTCATACAATATGTGGTAGACACAAGATCCTCATGTGTATAAGAAAGTTTGGTCTCAAAGGTATCTTGCAAGATAGACCGAAGCTGCTGCTCTTTCATCTCCACTCGCACGCCTAAATCTAATCGGGTTGTACCTTGGTTGACACCTAGCATAGAATATTGTCTTTGTAACCATTCTGTACCGGAACGACCTGTCGCAAGTACGACTTTATGTGAGTGTATCATTCCCTGATTTGTAGTAATTATAAAAGAATGTGCCTCTTTTTTTATCTCTGTGATATCTACCTCAAATCGAATTTCAATCTTGTGAGACAGCATGTCATACATTCTCTGAAAAATTTGTGTTGAAAGAGAAGTGCCTAAGTGTCTCACTTCTGTTGTTAACATCTGTAATCCACATGATTGAGCTTTCTTTGCAAGATGGGCATCTACTGTAGAATACTTTGCAATTTCTTTACCTCCAAACAAGTAGAGAATGTCATCCACTTCTCTCATCGCTTGCATGGCATGTTCTTTCCCTATCTTTTGTGCCAACTCTCCGCCGAAGTTACTCGTATAATTAAATTTCCCTTCGGACTTTCCTAAGCCGGCAAAGCCAAAATATTTTTCACATAAGTCACAATGACATGGTTCACCGTGATCTGATGCACAATCTCTTTGTTCCAATGGTTTTCCTTTTTCGAGGATTAAAATCTTTTGATCGCTTTGTAACAAGGTGTAAGCCAAAAAGATACTGCTTACACCTGAGCCAACAATTGTGATATCATACATATTTTAATTCTCCTTACTTTCACTATAACTGTTCCTTATAAGTATAACTGTCTTTGAACATATCTTTTTGTAAGAAGCAAGGCACTATTGTGACTTGCGCTTTTTTAAGGTGACATGATATAGTACTGGCGATTTTTGAAGTTTGTATACGAGATATGAGGCTAAAAGAGCCTCTATAAGATCACCAGGAATATAGATTAAGCTGATTTTAATGGCTTGTGCGATTGGAATACCCATGATGAAAACTTGTACAAGTATCCCAGTTTCTTGGTTTCAAATAATCTCCCCTTTTCTAGTTACTCTTACTAGTTTGCATGAAATACGTAATTTATGTCAACTTCATTTGAATTTAAATTTACATAAATCACATATTATAGAACATGTATCTCTAGTTACCATAATTCATGTTCCAGGAACCTAATACCTAAAAAAGCTTTTCTACTTCATTGTGTTGCTTCTCATTTGTTCTAAAATGTTCAATATTTTTGTCTACTATTTAAAGAAAATCACTCTACTGAGTGATTTTCTTTGTTTAAGGCTAAACTTATACTAAGAATGAATAGTAAAAAATTAAGAATATATAGGTGAAAAATGTATGTTAAAAAAGATAGCTCTACTCCTATCCATATCTTTTTTTGCTTTAGGTGCTCCTCTTAATGTATCAGCACACGCAGTCCTTTTGGATGCATCACCGAAAGAAGGAAGTCAACTAAAGCAAATGCCTGATAAGGTGTCATTGACGTTTAATGAACGACTAGGAGAAGGTGTTTTTAGTCTTCAAGTACGCAATGATGAAGGGAAGCTTATTACTACTAAGAAAGCAACAATGAATCCAACTCACCAAACCATTTCCCTAGATGTACCGTCTTCCAAAAAAGGTATTTACACCGTTAGCTATTCAGTCATTTCTGCAGATAGCCATCCTGTACAAGGAACGTACGTCTTTTCTGTAGGAGAAAAAATAGATCAAGCTATTACAAATGATACTAGTGATCAAGGCGAAAACGGTAAGCAGAGTTCTTTTTATAATATAGGATTTTCTTTAGTGCAGACATTCTATTATCTGGCTTTATTATGGTTAGTTGGCTTTGTTCTATGGAAATGGTATGTTCCTTATCAATCAGATCAACAAAAACAAAAGTATAAAACGAATGTAAGGTATCTCCAAGTTGGTTATATCATTTTTTTACTGGTTAGTATAGGAGTTCAAAGTACTGCGCTATTAAAAGGTTCCAGCCTTTCCCAAATAAAAACATTTGTCATGCATTCTTCTACTGGTTGGTCATGGATGACTTGTATTCTTCTTGCATGTGTAGGTTTTCTCTTCCTACTAAAGAATAAGTGGCTTGATTTTATATGGGTAGGTTTGCTGTTAGTAGCTACTACCTTAAATGGTCACGCTGTAGCATCAGGTATACCAGCTTATACAATCATTCTAGACTTCATACATTTGATTACAGCCTCTTTATGGGCATCTGGGTTGGTTTACCTTTTCATGATTTGGCGTAAGGAGAGAGAACAAGCTCTAGCTTTTCTTCCGATTTTTTCTCGGATAGCCTTTGTGAGCCTTATACTATTAATCCTGTCAGGTGTTCTTTATACATTAAAGCTTCTTCCAGATATAACAGCACTCTTTAAAACCACATGGGGACTGTTATTGTTAGCTAAAATATTTATGGTCATGTTAGTAGCTGGTGTAGGGATACTCATTAGAGAACATCTCCGAAAGAATGATTCGCCAAGCCTTGCAAAGTTTTTAATTTCTGATATAAGTTTTATGCTGATTATTGTATTAATTATAGGAACGATTACACACTTAAACCCCGTTCCACAGAATGAACCCTTGGTATGGAAAGAAAATAAGCAAGACATAGAGTTTCTCGTAAAAACGTCAACCTTATCTCCTGGCAGGGGCTCTCTCTGGGTAAAAGCATCTTTACCACAGGATGGATCTTCCATTCAATCGATAGACATCGCACTTTCTCCTAAGGACAAAGGAGAACTTGCACCAATTGATGTGCCCTTAAAAGTAAATAAAGACGAAAGTCAGAAGAAACAACAAGTACAGTATAAGATGTATGAAACAAACAACCTTGTCATTCCTTATGCGGGAAGATGGCAAATGGCCGTACGGCTTGTGACATCAAACCTAGATGAGATTGTGATCTATAAGGACATCGTTGTTTATGATGTTAAATAATGATTTTAGAAAGAAGGAAAAGAAATGAAAAAACAAGTAACAACTCTTTTATCTGCATTAGTTCTTTCAACGATTGCATTTGCGGGAACAGCAAGTGCACATGTTGTCGTATATCCTCAGGAAGCGACACAAGGCTCTTATGAAAAGTTTACTGTACGCGTTCCAACTGAAAAAGAGATCCCAACTACAAAAGTGAAAATTGAGATTCCAAAAGATGTAGAAATATCTCGATTCGAGCCTAAAGAAGGGTGGAAATATGAACTTCAAAAAGACTCTTCAGGTTTGATTACAAGTGTGACATGGACAGCTACTGATGCAGGTTTGTCACCTACAGAGTTTGGGGAATTCAATATGCAAGGAAAAGTAGGCGATAATGCTAAGAAGATTGTTTGGAAGGCTTATCAAACATATAAAGATGGATCAACAGTAGCATGGGAAGGGCCAGCTGATGCAGATACACCTGCATCTATTACAACAGTAGTAAAAGGGAATGGAGCAGAAGGAGATTCTCATGCATCAGCTACTAACGAAACTACTGTTACTAATGAAGCAACTAACAATGACTCAAATGTTACACTTCCTACTACTCTTTCCATTATTGCATTAGTATTAGGCATTATTTCTTTGATCTTTAGTTTAAGAAGAAAGAAGCAAAGCTAATTCAAAATAATATAGAGTAAAAAGTAAGCTACCTCACGCTAGGTGGCTTTTTATTTGGTTAAAAATAATACTTATTTTAACATCTTATAACGGATTTCACTATCTTGTCCGTAAACGTGTACATTTTTAGTTATCATGATTGATTTTTTCGGAACGCATTAAATATCTATGCAAGAGGATATTGCAACCTTTACGCAAACTACTCAAGATGCCGTGAAGTATCTTTGGATAAAGTAGTGAGAAAAAACAATCTTCAGGGACTTAAAGGTTGGTTTTTCTGTTTTTTTAGTTGTGTATACAAAAGTAGTTAACATAACAGACATTACAGGAACCTATAAACTAAAAGGAAAGCTCATAAATGTGAGCTTCCCTTTTTCTGTATTAGATATATTCAATACGTGGCATTAAGGATATGTGATTTCTCATTGTCCTTCTTTAACTCAAGTCCCATTAATTCAAGAAATAATTCATATCTATTAATAAATTAGTAAATAATACGCAAGAGGTGAGAAAATGAAAAATGATAATTTAAAACTTACATCTTCTGAAATAGGAACACTTTGGGGGGAGTATGTAAACGGAACAATGACTGATATAGTAAATAGGTATATGTTTTCTATTATTGAAGACGAATCAATAAAAAACCTTTTTTTAATTGCCCTTGAGACCTTCGAAAAGCAAAAGAAGCAGATTGTTTCCTTCCTTGAGAAAGATGGATTTCCCGTTCCAATTGGATTTACTGAGTCCGACCTTAATAAAAGTGCAGAGAGATTGTTTTCTGACACATTCTGCTTAAATTATTTGCATCTTATGACTGTGCATGGTTTGTTGGGACATACAACT
The DNA here is from genome assembly GCF_038005845.1 of Priestia sp. FSL P4-0332. NCBI lineage: Bacteria > Bacillati > Bacillota > Bacilli > Caryophanales > Bacillaceae > Priestia > Priestia sp. FSL P4-0332. The sequence goes on along the minus strand of NZ_JBBOUA010000002.1, from coordinate 160,519 downwards.
TCTTTAAGTGTTTCTGTTAGAAAGGACTTACGGGAATTTTACAATTCATGTGATAATGATGCAAAAAATATGTACGATTTAACCATTGAGTTATTGCTTGAAAAAGGAAAATTCCAAAGAGACCCCTATTTCTATCCTAACGAGAGCCCTGAATTTATATCTACCAAAGATTTTTCTGATGGATTCTTCGGAAAAGGTAGAGTTTTATCTGCTACCGAAATGATCAGTAGTTCTCTTAACATTAAAAAGAGCATTATGGCTAAAGCTCTTTCAATCGGATTCAGTCAAGTCACTGAATCGAAAGAGGTAAGAGAGTTCTTGGAGCATTCTGAAAAAACGGCTGATGAAAACATACAAGCCTTAACAAAAATTATGCACAAGGATAATTTGCCAGTTCCAATGTCGTGGGAATCAGAAGTTACAACGTCAAAAGACTCTCCTTTTTCGGATAAATTAATGTTGTATCATATTGGTTTCTTGACTCAAACTGCACAAATATATCACGGGACAGGTCTAGCATCAGCCATGAGAACAGACCTTGGTGTAGCTTATGAAAAAGCCATTCTAAAAAGTCTAGTAATCACCAAAAACTGGTTTGATATTATGGTGAAAAACAAGTGGCTAGAACAGCCACCACTTGCTCCTAATAGAAAAGAAATTGCAAAAGAAAAACAATAAAAAATAAATAATAACTCTAATATCTTGAGCAAACTATTCGAGATGCAATGAAGCATCAGCACGATTCCATTTGCGCTATAGAAAAACTATCTCTTTCCGATTGGTAGTTTTTTTTATTTCTTTAAGCTGTATACCATACTCAAAGCTAGTTACCATAATGTTTTTTATCGGCAGCAAATAAAAACAGAGTGTTTATTTACTTAAAGTGCTAATATAAATAATAAAACTTTATTGGGAGACTACATTTATGAAAACAAAGGTTATACCAGTAATTATTTCATCTATCTGCGGTAGTTTAGTTTTTTCAGCTTTATTCTTAGAAGGTGGATATATGGATTTTAATGATTTTATTGGTCAATTGGTGACTGGATTTATCATTATTCCATTTGTTTTAGTATTTGGTATCCCATTATCTCTTATGGTTGACACAATCATAAGAGATATAAAGAAATATAAAGTTTTAATTGAACTCCTACTGTACGTCCTTTCTGGAGTTATAGGTACTTCAGTTGTGTTGTTACTATTTTCGTTAGGTGATGGCATAAGTGTTTTCCTGATGTTTAAAACATTTCTTATTCTTGGTCTAAGCTGCTCAGTACCCTTTGGACTTAGTTCAATTATATTGAAATATGCATTTAAAACGGTTTCTTCTCACTAGAAAACTATTTGTATACCCCATACATTTCTAGTTAACATAATCAAAATTACAGGAATCAAAAGGAGCACTTAATGTGCTCCTTTCCTCATTACCTTATAGTACTTCTTAAAATCTTGTTAAATATTTTGTTTAAAATAAAGAAAACAAAATAAAAGAAAGCAATATTAAATACGATGCCTATTATATCAGGAGTTAATCTTGGACCTTTATAATATATTAAACAATCAGCAGGAAAGCCAAAATAATGATAAGGTCCTTCAACCCTAATACCAATCTTTGGAATAAAAGCAAAAATTATAGTTGCGATAATACTAAGATTCCAAAATGATTTTAAACCACTTTTCTTCTTCATGAAATGCCCCTTACATAACTTTATATACCTTAATTACTTTAATTTAACAGAAGTTATCTAAGCAAACTACCCTTTTTATAGAAATTAAATATGTATATCATATACAAAACAAGTTTACATAATACCTCTTACAGGAACCAAAAAGCTCTTTTATCAAGAGCTTTTTGCAGCTTATAATATGTAGAACAATTACATTGTAGATAGTTGGAAGTATCACATACAGCAATTATTTATTATTTTTCATCTTATTGGGATATTACAAAGAAATACCAGAAATACACTATAATATTTAAAAGAAGAACTAAAAAACAGAGCTTATTGACATATCGAAAAAAATAGATATAATGTTACTTATGAATATTAATCCTAAAGTTTTCAAAGCATTATCGAATCCAACTAGATTAGAGATACTCGATTGGTTAAAAGAGCCTTTAAAACATTTTGATAAACCTACAGCTTTATTATCAAAAACTTTGAGTGATAAGGGTGGTGTATGTGTTGGAGATATTCAAGAAAAATCTGGCCTTTCTCAATCAACTATCTCTTCTTACCTTTCCACATTACAAGATGCAGGTTTGTTAGAATCCGAAAGGCATGGTAAGTGGACTTATTACAGAAGAAATGAAGAAGCAATTAAAAAATTTGCTAATGATATAAAAGAACTGATTTAAAGTGTTCTTTTGTATCATTATATTTTTAATCTTTATATCTATATATTTAGATATTTAATTTATTGGAGGTTATTATGAAGAAAACAATATTTTATTTGGTAGCACTATTCTCAGGAATTGCATTAAGTATGGAAGGTGCTATTTATGGAGAGCTTGGTAAAATTATTGGTCAGTTCGAGAGTAGCTTTTATAACTTTTTTGTAGGTACAATTCTACTCACGTTAATTGTATTATTTTTCGGTAAAGGTAATCTAACTCATACTTTTAAAGTTCCTAAATGGTACTTACTAGGAGGTTTGTTAGGGTTAATATATTTAACCGTTCTTGTATTTGGAATTCCTAAAGTAGGAGTAGGTATATCTATGATAGCCATAGTCGTAGGTCAGATGATTATGAGCATGATTATTGAACACTTTGGTTGGTTGGGCAGTGAAAAAAAGTCAATCACTAAAAAAAGATCTCTAGCTATCGTGTTTATGTTGGTAGCACTAATCTTTATATACTAGGAGGAAGTTTCATGAGTATCATAACAGTTATTATTACATTTCTCGGAGGAGTTACTTTAAGTGCTCAATCATCTATTAACGGTAAATTAAGTAATAAGTTAGGGACGTTAGAAACAGCCCTTGTTACATTTCTAACGGGAACTTTATTTATGGCATTATGGCTAATCTTCTTTGGTAAAGGTAATTTATTAGCTATAGCTCAAGCACCAACTTGGCAACTACTTGCTGTTTTCCTAGGGGTAGGTTATATGTTTTTGACTATATTAGCTGTTCCTAAAATTGGGGTTACTGCAACAAACTTAACAGCTATTGTAGGTCAGGTTGTCGCAGGTTTTATTATTGATCAATTTGGATTATTCGGTGGGGAAATTGTTCACTTTGATTCTTCAAGATTCATTGGTTTGGTCTTTATGTTGTTAGCTTTATTTTTAATCTTTAAAGATAATAATGAAACATTAAAATAAAACAAAAAAACGAACGGGTTAACCTCTGTTCGTTTTTTTGTTTTCAGATTGTATATGATATACAAAGATAGTTAACATAATGTCTCATTATAAGAATAAAAAAAACCGATTTTAACGGGGTAACGCTACTGAAATAGATACCTGGAGCTATGATTCTTTAGATACCATGTAGCTACTTCAGTAAGCTTGCCTGTCCACGTGAAAAATAAAAAAGAAACCCTACTGCAGTATGTGAGGAGTAAGTATTGGTGTAAGATGTATTCAGGTTTTATATGCTGGGAGTTGCCTAGTGTCCTATCTTTTTCATGAAATGGATGAGAGAGCGAAAGATGTCTCAACAGCTAAAGTAGAACGTAAGTAGGATCAGTGGAAGCTTGGTGAATCAAATGCTTCAAGTTTTAAAAAGAGTGAAAATAAGATTAAATTAGAAAAGAGAAGGTATTTACCTTCTCTTTTCATTATTTTTTACTTCTTTGTCGAATTTATGTACAAGTAAGCTCAACCTTAATAATTCTTTCAATACTAAATAATTCATTCCATATTTTTGAATACTACGTTTAAGAAGGTAAACATTTCTTCATACAATCGTTATTTTTAAGTTTCTGTTTCAAATATAGAAACTTTTTTTCTTTTTTTGATTTTTATTTCTCAGCCTTTTATTATGAACAACGTAAGAAAAAGAGGTGAATCCATTGAAGCAATACGAAGTAGCTACACTGAAAAAAGGACTTCTAATTTTAGATGCTTTGCAAGAAAAAAATATGACACTTCGTGAAGTTATACAAACATTCTCATTTAATAAATCAACAGCTTTCCGTTTGTTATATACGCTTGAAATAATGGGCTATATCAAAAAAATTGATAATTCCTATAGCCTTACTAATAAAGTGGGATCTTTATCTACTTCCTATAACTCAAAAGCAAATTGGTTATCGGTTCCACCTTTACATGAGTTGAGTAGAGAAGTTGGGGAAACAGCCTATGTTGGAATCCTTTATGGAACGGATGTAGTCACAGCACAAGTTGTTGATGGCCCCCATTCTATGAGGGCACACTCAGAGGTTGGTGACCGGGCTCCTGTACACCTAAGCGCTCTTGGAAAAGTCATATTAGCCTTTTTAGACAAAAGCAAACTCGAAGGTGTCCTTAAAGAACTGACATTAGTGCAAAATACCAAAAATACATTTGCAGACTTGCATTTATTAAAAGAGCACCTAAAGGTCATTCGTAAGCAAGGATACGCAGTAGATGACGAAGAGACAGAAATAGGCCTACGCTGTATTGCTGCCCCGGTCATCTTTGAGGGGAATGTGGTTTCAGCTGTGGCGATATCTGGTCCAGCACTTCGTTTAAATAAAAAATTAGATAAGACTTTTAGTAAAAAACTTATTCAATGTAGTTCACGTATATCAAAAATGCTTTGATAGAAAACATGAAAAATATGGGGGAGAGGTAAGATGAAAGAAATGTCAACAAAAGTCTACATTGCTTTATTTTCTTTGGCTATTAGTGCCTTTGCTATTGGAACAACCGAGTTCGTCATTGTTGGCTTACTTCAAACAGTTGCTGATGATCTATCTATCTCTGTGACAAAAGCTGGTACTTTAATTTCTGGTTATGCAGTAGCAATAGCTGTTGGAACTCCGATTGTAACAGTTATTACAGGGCGCATTCCTAAAAAAGGCTTTTTACTCATCTTAATGATGGTTTTTATATTGGGTAATGCAATGTCAGCCATTGCTGAAACATATCAATTATTAATGATTTCAAGGGTTATTACTGCTATCGCTCATGGTGTATTTTTTGCTATTGCAGCTACAGTCGCTGCCGATATCGTACCAGAAAACAAAAAAGGAACAGCTATTTCAATTATGTTTACTGGGTTAACACTAGCAACCATAGCAGGTGTTCCAATGGGGACTTATATTGGACAACACTTTGGTTGGCGCGCTACATTCGGTGCGGTAGCTGTACTCGGCATTATTGGGCTAATTGTAAATATATTTGCCGTTGATAAAGTGAACAGACAAACAAATCCTCCTACTCTAAAAGATGTAGGGCAACTTGTGAAAAATAAACGTATTCTACTGGCATTATTAATGACTGCCCTAGGATTTGGTGGAACCTTTGCTTTGTTTACCTATCTCGCCCCTATTCTCCAAGAAATTAGTGGGTATTCATCAGGATCTATTTCATTATTACTTTTAGTTTATGGGGTTGCCGTGGCAATTGGAAACATAATAGGTGGAAAAATGGCCAACGAGCATCCTGTTAAATCGTTACGTTTTGTATTTTTATTTCAAGGAATCGTACTTTTATTACAAATGGTACTACTACCTAGTAAAGGATTAAGTATTTTATCTATTGTTTTGCTAGGTTTATTTGCATTTATGATGTCTTCAGGAGTTCAAGCGTACATTGTAACGCTTGCTGAAAAATTAGTACCTTCTGCAAAAGATATTGCCTCTGCATTAAATATATCAGCTTTTAATGTAGGGATTGCTGCAGGATCTACCTTAGGTGGAGTAGCAGTAGACTATTTAACGTATTTAGATACGGCATGGATTGGTGCCATTATGGTGGCATTCGCATTTCTTCTATCCGTACTGAATTATAAATTAGATAAAAAACAAAAATTATTTTAAGGGAGAGTTTATTAATGAACTTACAACAACTAGAAAACGTAGAAAATGAATTACAATTTGAAACATTTACAAACGAAGATGCTTTAAATCTTGGTATGACATTAATTGATTATGCAAAAGAAAATAATAAAGCAGTAGCTATCCACATTGAACGTAATCGAGTACCTTTATTCACCCACTTAATGGATGGTACATCTGAAGAAAATGTATTCTGGCTATATCGAAAAAAACGCACAGTGGATCATTACAACAGAAGCTCACATTATATTGGAGCAAGATTCGCAGAGCAAGGAACGACTCATGATGAAAGCTCTCTTCTTCAATCATCAGATTATCAAGCTGTAGGCGGCTCTTTCCCTATTCGTATTAAAGACGTAGGCGTAATTGGAACTGTAACAGTAGCAGGACTTACCCCTCAGCTTGATCATGATTATGCTGTTGAGGGAGTAAAACGTTTCTTGAAAAAATAAGGGGTTAATGAACGAATGATTATCGAACATGCATTGTTGACCAGCAAAGAAGAGTTAGTGGAAGAATTTGTACAGACAATTAACGAAGCATTCCCTATTTTAAGCAGTTCTGAGGGGCACTTATCTCACAAACTGCTTCGAAATAAAGAGAAGCCAACTCATTTTATACTCGTTGTTCATTGGAATAGTTTACACGATCATCTGGATAGCTTCGTGGGGAGTGCTAAATTCAAGAAATGGGATTCTCTGCTCAGACGCTTCTTTGATAGTGACCCAGAAGTCTTGCACTATACAGAACTAAGATATGATTAATTATCGAAGCCTGGCTATAACTAGTCAGGCTCTTATTTTATATAATAATGCTTTAAGAGTGAAAACACGATTATATACTCTTCTTCATTCCGCATTCGCGGCATTCACGTAAGAAAATGCCACCTTTTACAGAACTCTTGAAGTAAAGCGTAATCATAAACTTTAGTAAGATCGATTTCTTGCTGCTGTTTCTCTTCCATGTTGATCACTCTTTTCTAATTGACTTTTATTAGATTACCACAAAAATTGAAGGTGGAATCATATTATGTAAAACGAACATCAATTAGTTCACTTAACTTCATTTTGTTTTTTAATTCAAATACTTCATCGATAAAAACAAACAAATTCCCCAGGAAATCAACAAATTGGATGAATCCCTTTTCTGTAATACATTGTCCCTTTTTGTAGTATGTAAGATAAACTTGTTTATTTGTATGTAAGGCTTCAATCAAGGTGAAATTGATTTGTTCCATTTGCTCTTCTGTTAAAAGAGGTTGAGGTACTTCTACTTGCTTGTTTATGAATTCCTGTAATCCTATGTATTGTTCGGGCATACTCGCAAACGGGCGCCATTTTTTCATTCCTCTATCGTGATTCATGATATAATCCTCCTTTAGGCTTGATGGCCTCCTATAAGGCCGTTTCGATAACGAGCTGTTGAATGCTCCAAATAGCTTGAAGCTCGTAGAACACTATTCTTCCCATAACGCAGCCGGATTTCATCTATCGTTTTGGCAAGAGCATAGGCTCTTTCTCGCTGATCGATATCTTCAAATAAGCTCATTTGCTCCTCTTTTTCAATGCTAGTATTGGATAACGAAATCCCAATGAAGCGAATCGGCATTCCACTATCAAAAGTATGCAATATGGTTAAACAATAGGGGAAAATATCTTGGCTTAAGTTCGAAGCTCTCCCCATTTTCTTTTGTCTTGAGAAGCCTCCACCTGTTTGTTTGCTATAGCCAATGGATAAATGGATCGTTTGAGCCACCACTTGATGCATGCGTAAACGAAAACAAACATCGTCCAATAGCTCCAATAGTAATAACTCCACTTCTTTTCGGCTTGTGTAATCTCGAAAGAGAATCTGACTTTTCCCAAAGGAACGGGAACTAGGGATGTACACATCGGAAATGCGACTAAAATCAATCCCATTCGCATGTTGGTGAAGTTCCTCTCCCATGATGCCAAATTCTTTTTGTAACATCTCCTTCGAAGAAAGAGCGAGTTCTTTTATAGTATGGATGCCTAAACGGTTTAAGCGTCTTTCGGTAGCTGACGAGATCCCCCAGAAATCCTTCATTGGATGAATCGCCCATAATTTAAAGGGAATATCTTCATATCGCCAATAAGTAACCCCTGTGGGACTGTGCTTCGCTTCATGATCTAAGCTGACTTTAGCCAATAAAAGATTAGGACCGATTCCTGCGGTAGCTGTAAGAAAGGTCTTTCGATAAATTTCATTGATAATTCGATGAGCTAACTCTTCTGGTGTTTGAGCAAATAAATGTAAAGAAGCCGTTGCATCAATGAACAACTCATCAATGCTATACGCATGAAAATCCTCAGGAGCCACATACTGTAACACCAAACTCGAAATATAGTTCGAAGCCTTGATGTATCTCTCCATGGATGGATTCACCACATGGATATCTTTCCTTTTAGGAATTTCAAAGAGGCGACTTCCTGTTTTGATCCCTTCTTTCTTTAATAAAGGTGTGGCAGCTAAGACAACAGATCCCGACCGTTTGATATCTCCTACAACAGCAAGCCTTGTTTTCAACGGATCTAACCCCCGTATGACAGATGAAACCGAAGATAACGATAGGTAGCCTACTAAGTGTAAAATCTGGTATGATTCCATTCTCTTTTGGGCTTTCCCCCGTTCCACACCGTGCGTGAGACTTTCACCTCACACGGCGCTCCAGCAATTCCTAAGTTTGATTTCTACTAAGTCATAAACACTTTATTGGTTTAGTTCATTAGAACAAAGTTAGTTGTTCATAGTAAGTTTTGTTAGTACAGATTAAATTGTTTTTCACAAGAAATCGCAGTTTATTTAATTTCTCGATTTGTTTATCTGTCATTTTTAGTTTGTCCACTAGCTTTTTGGCCAGAGGTTCATTAGTTAGATGTATCAGCTTGTGAATTTCTGATTTTACGAGAATAAGATTTGCGTAGTTGTCGTCCTGCGTTTCACTCCATAATTGTTTGTGATGACAATGCATGTCTGTCAGTTCAAGCTTTTCATTCATAACCCCACATTTTCCGTTTTGTGCAACGAATAGGGAGATTCGATTATCATTGAACTCAATTGTTGCTCTGTCATTAATTACTGGATGTTCCCTTAGCCACCTTAATTCTGCTTCGGTCACGTTTTCCAGTCCTTTATGGATTAGTTTTCGTCCTTCTGGTGTGTACTTATTAATAGCTATACGTTTGCTCATAGGATTCTTATGCAGAACATACGCAAAAGGAAGAATTGGTTTTTTCATGTAGAATCTTATGGTTTTTGATCCGAGATAGGGAATAATTCCTTTATCTTTGCCACTATATTTACCTACCCTTGAGAAACCGAAGGTATCTGCTTTGCTAGCTCTTGGAAGCCGGTTGTACATTTTCCTAGTTAAGTTTCTTCCGGGCCAATGAAAATCTCGACTTACATGGGTGGCAATGCAATAGTAGTTGTGCGCTCCAATCACCATACTGTTGTACTTTCCAATATTCCTAATTATCTCTCGATGGCTTGCTGATTTTTGTAACTTTTTGATTTGGTCTGTTAATTTAGCTATTTGAATTTTGATAGCTTTTGGTGATACATGAGTCTCTGCCACGTATTTGGTTTTCCCCGTGGAAAGACGCTTACCTTTCTTGGTCGCCTTTAAGGTAAAGCCAAGAAATTCGCTTCTTTCCCTTTTTAGGTTCGTCACTTTGGACTTTTCTTCAGAGATAGGAAGTTTCAATCTTTCCTCGAGCCATCGTTTACACGCTTTGTAAATCTTTTCGGCGTTGCTTCTTATATTCGTAAATATTTTGAAGTCATCTGCATACCTCACTATGTACATTGGTTTTAGTCTGGTTTTTTTAAGTTCGACATTCTCGTGTGAACGGTTTTGCGCTCCTTGCTTTGTTAGCTTGGGCGTCCTCTCTTTTACCACAAACGTTTCCCATTGTCGGCTTATCCACCAATCAAATTCATTCAGATTGATGTTGGCGAGCAGTGGACTTAATATTCCACCTTGCGGTGTTCCTTTTGTAGGATATATGGTTGAACCATCAGTCATTATAATTGGGGCTTTGAGTATCTTTCGTATAATTACTAACAGTTGTTTATCTCGTATTCCCAATGTCCATAATTGTCGCATTAGCTTTACATGGTTTACTTCATCGAAAAAGCCTTTAATATCGACATCTACCACGAAAGTTAAATCCTGCCGATTAATCTTTCTAACTGAATCTGCAATAGCTTGTTCGGCAGACCGATTAGGTCTGAATCCATAGCTCCTAGGGCAAAAGTGTGCTTCACATATCGGTTCCAGAACTTGCAGGATACATTGTTGGATAAGTCTATCCCAAAACGATGGTATGCCAAGAGGTCTGTTTTTTCCGTTTGGTTTTGGAATTTCCTTACGCCTAACTTTACCTGGTGTGTAATTTTTAAATCGCATTTTAACAGACTTAACAAAACTTTCTTGGGACATTTTTTCGACAGTTTTAATGGTAATCTTATCGACTGATGGTGTTCTACTTCCTTTATTTCGCTTAATATTTCGATAGGTTAGTAGGATATTCTTTTCAGAAACGATTATTTTCATTAGTTGTCGAAAGTTTTCTTTGTTCTTAGCCCTCTGATACAAGTTATCGAAAGTCTCTGTCATACTGTAGTATTCTGAGTTTCGGATACTTTTGTCTTTAAGCCTTTTTCCTACTGAGTGTTTATTCATGGTTTGTCACCGTCCTTTGAAATTCAGTGACCTTTTTAGTCCTACCAGAATCCATGCTAGGATTTAGTGAAATCATGTTTTAACCTTAGTTATTGCCTCGTGGCTGTTCCTCCAGTTCTATTACATAACCTTCATCGGTCGTGCCACTACTTTCATCTACCATTAAAGAGAGTTATATCCTTACGGAATTTTCCCCTCTAACTCGACATGCCTGCCTAGTTTTATTTCACACTATACGTTGGTAGCTTCCGACGTTCCTTTTCAGCTATCATTAATTATACTTAGGTGCTCACTCTACTCCGTAGTTTGCTCCACCGCCTATAACAGTGTAAGAATTAGGGCATCTTCGATTACCTTTGTTTCCTTAAACCAAGTCATCTTTTCAGACCCGACTCATTTCTAAGCCGTAAAGCTATCGAAGCGTACATTCGCGAGTTCGTCAGTGATTTATCACATTCTCACCGTAAGAATGGGAATGAAACGAAAGTAACGGACTCTGTAAATGGTAGTGTTCGCACAAAAGCTTATGATAAAGCTGGACAAATTACGAGCATGGCAGACCGTGGTGGCACATTTGGCTGGGAATACAAAAAAGATTCGACCAAAATTGTCAAATCAAAATTCTCTCAAGGTGGTACTACAAATGAGAACACTTATGAGTATAATGCGTTAGATCAAAACACGGTTGTAAAAGATTCAAAAGGTAAAACGTACCTTTTTGATTATGATGAAAAAGGCAACGTGCGTGCTTACACAGCTGGCAATTATGCTGGTTCAGCCTTTACGTATGACGTGACAGGAAAAGTAATGTCATTGGACATTGGTAACACCAATAACGATAGCATTCTATCAGAGTCATACAAATATGATGAAAATGATAACCGTACAGAGATTACATCTTATAAAGCAGATGGTTCAGTCGATGGTACAACATCTTATGTTTATGATTCTTTGGATCAATTACTAAAAGAAACGCTACCAGATGGAACGGTAAAAGAATATAGTTATAATGGTTTTGGAAATCGAACATCGGTTAAAGTAACAGAGCCAGGAAAATCAGCTGTTCAAACGAATGCCGAGTTTAATATCGGAAATGAACTTGTCAAATTTGGTAATGATACAATTAAATATGATGAGAATGGTAATCGTCTAGAAGATGGTAAATACACATACACATGGAATGCAGCTGATCAATTAACATCTATTACTAAAAAAGGCGAAACCAAAGCCTTTGCGACATACAAATATGATGATGATGATCGTCGTATTGAGAAAAATGTCAACGGTACGATTACGCGTTTCTACTATGATGGCGATAGTATCAACCCATTATATGAAACAGACGGAAATGGCAACGTCCTACGCTCTTATGTTTACTCGATGGATGGCGTACGTCTATCCATGCAAACAGGTGGAAAATCGTATTATTATCACTACAACCCACATGGTGATGTCGTAGCAATGACTGATGACAGTGGAGCTGCTGTGGTAAAATATACGTACGATGCATGGGGAAATGCGAAAAAGCAAGTGGTATCTGGTCAAACAGATATTAAAAACCCATTTACTTATGCAGGTTACATGCAAGATGATGAAACGGGTATGTATTATCTAATTGCTCGTTATTATAATCCAGAGCAAGCTGTCTTCATTTCAGCTGACCCAGATCCAGGCGATGATGATGACCCAATTACTCAAAATGGATATACTTATGCAGATAACAATCCTGTCATGCACGTAGATCCAGATGGCCATTTTGTGTGGTTAGCAGTTAATGCAGGATTTGCAGCTTATGATGGGTACAAGGCATATAAATCAGGTAAGGGATGGAAAAAAGTAGCTGTTGCTGCTGGTCTAGGACTTATCGGCGGTGGAGGATATAAGGCTGGAAAAATTGCTTACAGAATATATAAAGCTAGAGAAACAAGGAAAATTATTAGAGTTTTAATGGCTGCTAAGCAAGGAAAAGGTAATACTACTATCAATGTAGGGAGAGTAAGTAAAAGAGTTGCTAAAAAAGCTGGCCAGGCATGGGTAGGACATGGTGCTAAACCTATGATGAAAAAAGGAAAAGTAATAGGTTATAGCAGTAAAGATGGTACTAAAACGTTCAGGTTACATTACAAGAAGAAACGTGGGGTACACCAAGCCAACTTTGAAGAGTATGGTAGACACGAGATAAGTAAAAAGAAATATAAAATAAGAAATGCTCATTTGAACTTTAGATAGTGAGGTGTAATTTAATAAATGTTAAGTTTGGAATTATTTAATTTAACTTCTATTGATGAAGTTTGGGGTGATGACCCACAAGATTTTTGGATTGAATTAGAAGCTGATATTGGTATAAAAAATGATGAAGATTCTGCAGAAATATTTACTATTTATGCTGTTAGTCCATTGAGGTTAAATACAATGCTCGAAACGGCTGATATAGAACTTGGACGTGGTTTTTTTATAATGAATGATTTCAATATTAAAAAGATAGAAGAAAGATTAAAGAAATTGATTTTACATTGTGGAAGAAGTAATTGGAGTGAATCAGCTAAAATAATTAATCGATATGCAATCTGGGAGTACGAAAGCTAACTTTCATTTTTAAGAGGATGTCACATTAATAGGGTGAAATTATAATTACAAAATCATTATCAGTTCGGGATAATTGTTAGCCAATTAGTTTATTCTCTTCTGAGAAGGACGGAATTATTGCATATTTCGACTTAGTGAATAGATAGTAATAAATTTCTATTCTCCTCTTAAAATTATTGTGTACTAAAAAGAATTGAGACTATTTTAACGACCTTTGTAAAGAGATAAATTAAAATATTATTAAAAAGAAGTCTTGATATATCAAGGCTTCTTTTTCTTTTGTCTTTTTCGAACATTTTTATATGAGTTTGATAGATACAGTAAGAAATCAAATAGTATTTAATATATATTTATAACTCTCCTGCTAACCGCATTTTTATTTCATAATTATAAATTCTAAAGGAAGCAAAAAGCTTTTTTATTTACTTGTTAAAAGAAATTTCCAAACTAACTTTTAACAGTCATATTTAATGGGGTCCATCGATTAGTTTAGCCTAAATTAAATTATTGCACTAGTTTTCAATTATAGTCCTATCACTCTATCAAAATGTTCGTAAAAGTGTTTACCTACCAAAGGACGTTCGTAATTTGTTTTTTAACTTATGTGAACGATAAAGATGATAGAGTTTCTATGAAAAAGAAAAGTCCGTAAAGGTATACTTTTGCGAACTCTTTTTCAAATTAAAGATGATGTTGTAGGTCTATGAATGTTTCCTTAAAGTTAAAGAACCGATAATTTTTGTTATTGGAAGTATGTGTAGTATAAAGTAGACTAAACGGAAATTTCATATAAGAAACAAAGTAATATGAATTTCTAAATAGAAAACCACTTAAGTAGACAAATTATTGGAAAAGCATCATATTTATAAGTGTTGTGCTTGAATATAAACTAGTTAAAGGGGTTTTACTATATTGAAGTTAGTTTGTAAAAGTTGTGAAATAGAAATTTCTAACGTATTAACAGAACTACGGGATTTAAGCTTACTTAACGAAGAAATTGGAGAAGATCATACTCCTTTAGACTATATCCCTCAAGGTTATTTCTTGATCGTTGGTGAAGATGATGAAGTTGATAAAAAAGGTACAATTATTATAAATATGAAGGACCTAATCAATTCTAAGCATCATCCAGATGGAGATCGTTTAAACGGATGCTGCGGTTTAGATGGATTAGACGGTATGAACAGAGTCTGTTCAAATGGTCATGAAATTGGTACTGAGAATTCAGATTGCTGGATGCCGCATTACATAGCTATAAATCCGAATATGGCAAGCTTCATGTAAAGCATTTCCCATTCCTTCATTGGAGAAAAATAACTATTTTTTAGCTTTGATGTAGGAAATATGGTTTTATGACAACAACAATGGCAATTAAAATCCCTAGAAAATTTGTTTCTAAGGGATTTTTGTTTCCGTTTCACGTACTATCGTTAAGTTACATTCAACTCACTTCTACTTCCATATAACGGATTCCAAAAAAAGTGTAATATGTAACCCGATAATTTTCAATTGATTTTTTTGCGACACTGTCCCATTCATGCCCATTCGGTTTAGCCTCGTAACTTTGCACCATTAATTTATCCAGTGGTTTAAGTGACCATTTTCGAAAACTTTCTTGAAGTTGTTCCACTTTCTTTTTTTCTTCTGGAGAGTGTAAAGATGCTACTTCATTACTTGTTATTCGTGGTATACCAACAGCTAGAAATATAATGATTCCAACGAGAATACCATAATTCCATAAGTATTTTTTCATTTTAGTTATTTTCTCCTTTTTGTTATGAGAAGGTACAAAATATGGATAGCATATATATGGATTTAACGCCTCTTTTTATCATTGGCTTTTTGAGTATCTTTTATTGTTTTAGCCATAGCGAAAAATATAATTAATACTATAACAATGCCAAGTATCATTCCTCCAAACAATAGGTCTACCCCTTCCTAACTTCCTATTTTTGTTAATTATATCATACAGGTTAATAATAGCTCTTATTATAGGTTGAAAAAGGACATTAAATCGAAGTGATTTTCTATTGCTTACTAAAATAAAGCCGTGCTATTTCGGAGCAAAATATGTAGTTTCTACAAGTCCAACTTAGCTTATTAATTATTTACGTCTATAACTGCTTTTTAATTGCTTTGGATCTAATGGGGGTACACGAAATAATTGCTTTAGAAAATCATCAAAAGTGTCTGCTATTTTGATATACTCCCATTCTGTAGTATCGTCTGTTGAAGCTGAGAAGTTTTCTGCGATATACATAACAGCAGGATCTTGAAATCTATTACGATAATCCAACACAACCCAATAGTGAAAATCCGTCCACAAAACCACAAATTCACCCTTGAGTTTGACTTCTTCCAATAGTTCTTTGGAAGACAAGATACTTATATCATCATTTTCGAAATGTATAGGATCAATTGTACTAATGCTTGCCCTGCCTCCATAAGGAATACTTTCTGCATCTCCATCAGGTAACATAAAGTACGGGTAGTTTAATCCCCCACCATTTCTTATTTTCATTAAATCCAGTAATGAACTAGGTAACTTAACACCTAAAATAACTTCAGCTTGCTTTATGATTTCATCATTTATCGGGTAATCTATACGCTTATATTCACTATCGTCGCTCCAAAAACTATCTCCCTGATAAAATTCTTTTTTCAAAATCTTTACCTTCTTTCGCTTTAAGTGTTAAGTAATTGTTTTAGTTCCTTTTTCAAGCTTTTATAATGCCAATTAATATGATCAAGCTCGACCTCTATTTCAATTAATTGCTCTATTAGCTTCTCTTGGTCTAGTGAAGAACTAAGAGTGTCTGTAATCAATCGATCAAGTTTATTACTACTTTCGTAAATGTCGTTTAAATCAACTGCTAATTCAACATATTCCTTGTTTGAATTGAGTAAGGAAAGCTTCTTTATGAGTGCATCTACAATAGTTGGGTTCATTCTATCTCCTCCCGTCCAATTAGTGTATATTCTAGGTACTTCAAGCCTTCATAAAAAGTTAGTGAAGATGGTTAGAAATCTAAAATTGAATCAATGTTTTCGGCATATTCATCAACTAGTTGAGCCCCTTTCTCTTCAGCTTCTTCCTCCTCTAATTCCTTATCTTCCAACCACTGTTGATAATGACAAAGTTCATGGGCAATGCTGTCTAACATCGCATACAAGGCATCTATTTTTCCTCTTTCTCTAATCAAATCTTTATAATCCCCAGTAGCAATGCGGATATATGGTTCAACATCTTTTTCGTAGGGAGCAAAGAAAGTAGCTGTTACCATCTCCTTTGTTGTCCGGTTCTTAATTTGATCATCTTTTTTTAGGTAAATAACAACTCGAATAGGAAACTCCATTTGCATCCTTAACCATTTACAAAAGTTAATGCACGCTATTCTTACTTCAGGGTCTACGCCAGGCTCACTCCTTAATCTTAAACCTGTTCTAGGGTAGTCATTCATGCTTATTTCCTCGCATTCAATCTTTTAGTGACATTAGTAGTTTAGTAGAATGATTAAGTTCCATAAATTTCTTCATTTGCCATATTATCGACTCATTTTACCATACATCATGTATAATAAAGGAACTTAATAATAGAAAGTCGGGAACGAATTGAAAAAATTTCTTCTTTATATGCTATATTTCTCTCTTATTTATGATGTGGTCCGTTTAATCTATAGGACTGTAACAAAGTATAGCCTTGAGAACCTTGGTTATGACGTCTCCTCAGTAATAAGAGACTTAATTGTCATTTGGATTATCTTTAGGATCACTCGTCCTAAGAAAAAACGAACAAAGTTTAAGCACTTTCATAATGCGGCTATTATTGCCGAAACGGAAAAAGATTATGGGAAAGCACTTGAAATTAGAAATGAAGGTCTAAAGCTTAAAGGGTTGAACAATGCCGAGCACGCGGGACTATATGCTGGAAATGGAGGAACATACCTTTATTTGAAGGATTATAACAATGCTAGTCTTTGTTTTGATAAAGCTTTTGAACTGGTTCAAGAAGAGAAATTTCCATATGATGAACAATTTATAGAAGTTATTGAGAGCTATGTAAAAGCCAATAGAAAAGAGGATGCTCTTAAGCTAGTGGAGAGTTTATTACAACGGAAATCTTATCATAAGAAATTCAAAAAGTTAGAGCCTATAAGAGAGAAATTATTGACATAATACAATCAATCTCATATGCAATAAGCAGTGACTAATGTGTTGAGCAAACAACCTAACGCAATATAGGTTATAAAATTTATATTTAAAAATATTTAACGGAGGATACCTATTTGCTGATTTTGATTAAAAGCTCTTTAATAATAGCTGTGGGTCTTTATTTATCAGTCATCTTTTTACCTGAAGTTTTACATGTAAATGAGACTGTTGCAAAATATTTATTTATAATACTTGCTGGCTTATGGTTTCTCAAGTCAAATAATAGATGGTGGGTTAATATTATTTCCCTAATTTTAGGGACTATAATAGGGCTTATTGTTTTTATTACTTTACTTGAATTTACTGAAAGCATGCTATAAAAAATAAAAGTAAAAAGCTATCTCATAGAATGAGATAGCCTTTTATTAGGATTGCTAATTATAAAGTACCAAAATATAACCGCAAGTAAACAATAGCACATTTTTGCCATAAGGACTATTTTTTTGGTGTACTAGCATATGTATAAAAGGTGCGCTTTTTATACATTTTCGTTTCTTTCAACTATTCAAAGAATGTAGTCATATCAACGATGTATAAAAAGCTGCATATTCCGGAAAAAGAATCCTTGGTGGAATCTTACTGCCCCAAGGGTTCTTTTGCTTGCTTGGTTCCTTGAAGAGACATTATGTAAACTAGCTTTGTATATCATATACAGAGCGCTCAACAAAGATAACGATACAAAATAAACAAAATATGGTAAATTTAACTTATTATATTTTAGGGAATAAAGGTATGGTGATTATGTGTCGTTAGAATGGTTTGAGATTACTAAAGGAAATACAAAATACTTTGAACATGTGATGAAATTACATGAAGAGACTTTTCCGATAGAAGTAAGGGAATCAAAGGATATTTTTCTTCGTAGCTTAGAATATTCCAAAACTAGCTTTCCAAATACTTTTCGTTTTTTGGTAGGAATTGAGGATGGGAAAGTAGTGTCTTTTACAACTGGACACTTTTTAGCTGATGTTAATACGGGATTTATAGTTTATATCGTTACAGATCCTTATACAAGAAGTCGAGGATTAGGTTCTAAAACACTTAGAAAAATTGAAGGTCTATTAAATGAAGATGCCATTAAAGCAGGTTTTAAGTGTATAGATAAAATAATGTTAGAAACAGAAACAATAGAAATGGTCCATACTGATAGTGAAAAAAAAGACTGTTTTAAAAGAAATAAGTTTTTTGAGAGAAATAAATATAATTACATTAACTTTATTGATTACAAACAGCCCCCTTTACATAAAGGCGAACCTTCATTTCCCCTTAATTTGTTTGTAAAAAATTATGGACACAGTGAAATAAAAAGGGATGTCTTATATAAGGCCATAATATCTCTTTATAAAGAAAAATATTTTAACGTGAATGGAATTGATAAAGAAACTCTTAATAATTGTATAGAGGAAATGCAGATAAACAAACAGCTTTGAGTTAACTCAAAGCTGTTTGTTTTGGTGCCTATAATGTGGATTATGTAAATCTAAAATTGTACTGCATGTAATCTTTAGTAAGATTATTTGGTAAAATATAGATAATGTTGTTTGGAGGAGGAAATTAAGTGAGAGAGGTTGTTCGCTTTTCGATACGTTATTTAGGTCGCTTCATTTGTTTTTTCCTGATAGCTGCTTTTCTTTTATATGGAGCTATTACTTATTTTCCGAATAGTCTAATGAGTATTTATTGGATATCCTTATCTTTAGTAATTTTATTGTTAGTCTACAGTATATATTTATTTAAAAGAAGTACGTGATGATAAACAGGGCCTTGATTATCAAGGCCCTGTTTTCTTTTACTATAAACATAATCTTTATACCGATAATACGTTTTATGTTAACTACAAAAATGTATAAGATATAAAATCTAAAAACCAGAAAAACCAACCTGTGAGCTCTAAAGGTTGGTTTTTCTGTTACTGTAATAGACATTGTGGTAAAAAAAGGCCATCTATTAGTTAATAGATGGCTTCTTTAATCAGTTAACCTAAAACATAGAATAAGCATAGTAACAAAATATCAATAGGCAAACTAATACTCAGAAAAAGAAGCATATATTTTTTAGGTTCAGGGCCTCTTTTTTTGATAGTAAAGAATTCTACTCCTAAATTATTAATCGTAATGAGTAAAGAAAACATCACATAAAGTAAAACATTTTCCTTAAACGTATGTGTGAAAAGTGGAGAGAATAGAATCAAAAAAGTAAACATCTGAAAAGATCCTCTTGCAAATAGATCTATTTTACCGCCTAAAAACTCTTTAAAAGTGTTATCAGGATTCATGTAATCACCACCTTATTATGATAAACAGCCAGCAGCAGCACTAGCACCTAACCATACAGCACCAACTCCGGTTCCAATAACCCAACCTGCTGGTCCACTTACTCCAGCAACAGTCATTAGCCCACTGAAAGCAGCAGTATGAGCAAAACCGGCAATTGAAGCTGCTCCACAACCACTAATTCCTTGAATAGAAACTGTATTTGAAGATGATTTACTCTCACCTAATTCTTTAAAGATTTGTTCTTGTAACTCTTTACCCTCTGGACTATCTATAATCTCATTAAATTGTTTAACTGTAGCTGTTAACTGATTATATGCCGTAGAATCAAGGTCAGCCTTTACCTTGTCCTTATCCTCAATGACTACTTGATTTTCATCTTCATCGAAATTTACATACTTTAAAATGTTATTGAGCTGTTCAACTGAACTTTCTAATTGATTGTAAACTGTAGAATCATTAAGATCATCTTTTAATTCATCTTCATTAACAATCGTAATTTGATTATCGTCCTTATTAAATTCTAAATGCTCTAATACGGTATTAAGTTCTTCTTGCTCTGCTTTAGAAAGTTCCGTATTTTCTGCTGCATTCGCATTTAAATGTGTTCCAAAAGCAGTAGATGTAAGTAATATACCAGCAGTTAAAGTCGTAAATACGGAAAGTCTAATTTTTTTCATAAATCGCATCTCTATAAAATCCCCCAACCCCTAAAATATACTTTATATGTATTATCCTACCAGATATTAATAAGGGTGAGTTGCATTCCTGTTAATTTGAAAATAAATTACTAGAAATGTTCAAAAATCAGGAATTTTATTGTAATTCTTAAGACTTAAAGAAATTCATCTATAGAGTCTAAAATCACCGAATTTTAACATATAAAGAGTATCTCCTAGGAGCAATAACAACTTTAAGTTGTTTCTAATTGCCTTAAGGCTATTTTTCGTTTAACTATTTAACGGCTAAAATCTAGTCCTTGGTTTTTCGATTTATTTATATTTGTGCTTCTCATTCTTCTCAATTGATGTCTTTGTTGTGCTTGCTCTTGACTACAAGTAGCTTGGTGAATAGCATTAAAAAGGTTATTTAGAGCGTTTATGTTGCTCTCATATGTTTTTATTTCTTTTTCTAACCATGGGACGACTGTTTTCTCCATTGTGTTCATACGGCTTTGTTGTTGTTATAAACCTTGTTGTCCTTTATAGCCCAGTTCTTTTAGATTTTCACGTCCATATTTAGCTTCACTTTGCAATTCTTCATAATCTTTGCGAGCTTTTTTCAAGACAAGTCGTTTCGCTTTTGCTCCTGAGTTTCTGTCTTCTTCCTGGATTAAACAATTAACTACATAATATTTAACTTCCTAGAAGAGACTTTATGGTGCGACAAGAAGTCGCTTTCTTACAGTGTAGCTAACGCTACTCATCTAGACGCAGAGATGATCTCCATCCGAAACGGCATTCTTGGTAACGAGTCTGTCGGTTGCATGAGGAAATGTGGAAACAGAGGACAAATGCATGGTCCGGAATACTGCTAGGAGAAGATAGGTATGGTAAACGAAAGTGAAGGTTTATAAGCTTCGTCACAGTTAGCTCAAGATAATGCATATTCTTGCTTGGGTCTTGGTAAGAGGAAAAGTAGAATCATAAAGCTACTCTAATGCGTCCCGCATCTTGCCCGGAGTAAAGAACCTGCCTACCCCCATCGAATCTGGAGGAAGTGAAACTTGGTAAGCCCTACGTCATCTGCATAAGCAGTAGGATGACTGCAAAGTCAAACAATGTGACAGAGGGTATGGGATATGAGAAAAAGCTAAGGCCGTTACCCTGAAAAGGAACAGGAAAGCAGAATCATTGTATAACTGGACGGATACTGTCGGCTTTACAGACAAGGACAGGCTCGAAAGAGCGCCCACTTCTCATTGGTCTTCAACACGAAAATAAATTTGTGGCTATCTTCTAACGAAAAGGAGCGTGCTGTTATGAATACCTCTCTACGAGCGTCGGCGCACGTCTCGCATAAAGATTGGTACTCTATTGATTGGAGTATGATACAAAAATATGTAGCGAAGTTACGACAAAGAATTTATCGTGCCGAACAACAAAATCAACAAAGAAAAGTAAGGAAACTTCAACGTTTACTCCTTCGGAGTAAAGCAAATCTACTGCTTTCTATTCGCAGAGTAACACAACAAAATAACGGTAAGCGAACACCCGGTGTAGATGGCTATACTGCCTCAAAACCAAATGAACGTATCAATCTGTACAAACAACTAGTTCAATGCAATGTCTTTCGACATCGTCCAAAACCAGCAAAAAGAACATTTATTCCGAAGAAAAACGGAAAGCTACGACCTTTGGGCATTCCTACGATACGAGATCGAGTCTATCAAAACGTATTAAAAAACGCACTCGAACCCCAATGGGAGTTTAAGTTTGAGCCCACTTCCTATGGTTTTCGTCCTAAACGAAGTACACACGATGCTATAAGTAATCTTTTTAATAAGCTTAACACCAATAGTAAGAAAAAGTGGGTGTTTGAGGGAGATTTCTTAGGATGTTTCGATCATCTTAACCATAATTGGATAATGGAACAAACATCTATGTTTCCGGGGAGCACTCTCATTAAAAGGTGGCTTAATATGGGATACATAGAGCAGGATATGCTTCGTATGACAACAGAAGGAACCCCTCAAGGGGGAATTGTGTCTCCCCTTCTAGCTAATATCGCCTTATGTGGTATGGAAGAAGAGATTGGTATTGTTTATAAAAAGACTTACAAACCAAACGGAGGATACGCAATTGATCCAAAATGTAAGATAGGGCGTGTTCTCTACGCAGATGATTTCGTCATCGTAACGGAAACGAAGGAACAAGCTGAAAGTATGTATGGGAAACTCACCCCTTACCTACGAAAACGAGGAATTACACTTAGCATGGATAAAACTAGAGTTACACATATTGAGGGCGGGTTTGATTTTCTTGGCTTCTCGCTGCGTCAATACAATACGGGACAAGGAAAGAAGTTATTTATCAAACCTAGCAGAGACAGCATTAAAAAGGCTAGAAACAAGATAAAAGATACGTTCTCTGTGATGAGAGGACGACCAGTAAAAGAACTAATACGTGTTTTAAACCCGATTATTCGTGGCTACGGCCAGTATTGGAAACATGTCGTATCTAAAAAGACTTACAGCTATATGGACAATTATATTTTCCTAAAAGTGAGAAAACATCTTAAACAACTGCATCCAAAGAAGTCGAGAAAATGGATTAGCAAGCGTTATTTTAAGAAGCCCCACCACGGTGGAAATAATAAATGGATTCTCACATGTCCACTTACTAACATTCAATTGTTAAAGATGTCCTGGATTAAGATAGAACGACATGTCATGGTAGCCTACAAAAACAGCCCAGATGATCCGAGTCTAAAAGAGTATTGGGAAAAACGAGACCGTAAGGTCTTTAACAATGAAAATACATTCGATAGGATGAAACTTGCAAGAAAACAAGGATATCGTTGTGCATTGTGTAAGCAGACTCTACAAAATGGAGAAAAAGTTACAGTGCGAAACCTAGAGGTTTCTACAGGTCAATTTGCTAAATTAGTACATGTACCATGTATTAAATAAGTTGTTCGGATAAAAAGAAGGCTTGAGCCGTATGACGGGAAATCTGTCACGTGCGGTTCTTAGGGGGGCGGGCGCTCGTGAGAGTGCCTGCCTACCCGACTAAACTAGCAATGAATATTGTATTCATTCACTTTTCTATCTTTCTAATGTGATAAAATGTAATTATAAGGAAAAAAGGAGATGAGGAAATGGAATTTATTATGACTTTATTCGTTTTTCTTTTTCTGCTTGCGATTAGTTCAACCTTAAATATACTTTTGAAAATGACAGATAAAAAAGACTGGATCATCTCTTTGTTATTAAGCACTGTTTTATCAATCACAATAGTTGCAGTTTTGGGGGCAACATAAAGATAAGAAGCCGTAGGAACTACTTGTTCCCACGGCTTCTTATCTTTATGTTTATATATATTTATTAGATTTAACTAACTTCTACTTCCATGTAACGTATGCCAAAAAAGGTGTAATATGTGACGCGATAATTTTCAATTGATTTTTGCTCTACGGTGTTCCACTGATGTCCATTCGATTTAGCTTGGTAACTTTGCACCATAAATTTGTCCAGTGGTCTAAGTGACCATTTTCGGAAATCTCCTTCAAGTTGTTCTACCTTTTTTTCTTCTTCTGGCGAACTCAAACCCTCTGCTTCATTACTTATTGTTCGTGGTATACCAATAGCCAAAATAGTAGTAATTCCAATGATAATGCTCCAATTCAACAAGCGTTTTTTCATTTTGGATATTTCTCCCTTTTTATTTCATTATATTATATCTGTTGGTATACCACTAATACATTATTCTAATTAAACTCGTAATCGTTCGTTGTTAGATTTCTTCCTATAATTGGTATTACGTTAACTAGAGTGTATTTTTAATGTGAACCATTAAAATCTATTTTCTTATCGATTTCCTCTAAATCCGTTTCAAAAAGCTCTTCATCTTCACCATCGCCTATAACTGCAACTAATCTTAAATCTTTCGCAGTCTCACCAAGTAATATTGCTTTTGAGCTTATAGTTTCAGAGTTAGAGTTTGTATAAAGGTACTCAGACAGTATCTCAAGAATATCTTGTTCATTGTATTTAAAGTATTTTCTTTTGTTATCCATCATTACCACCCACTTATTCATATATTTTCTATATTTGTAAGAATCTTATTATAACATTGTAGGTGGATCGAATTTTATAAAAATCATAATAAGAATGCCGATAATTAACATTATGTTAACTGATTTTGTATATGGTATTCATTAATTACAACCACTTTATAAGGGAAATAGTAATTGCATAATATAGTCATAAAACAGCCCTACAAATACGATGCAGCCTAACGTTAAAAAAGCACTCCAAAGGAATATAAAATACTTTTTCTTTACTATATAGCAATACAGGCTTAAAAACGAAAAGATAATAAATAAAAATCCCAAACTTACAAATAGCCATCCACCTAAGCTATGATTAGACATAAAAAACTGAGCTTTTATCAAGATACTAAAGGTTAAGATCATAACTAAAATAAAAGCTACTACAAAAAAGTTAAAAATTTTTAAACGAATATTGTTGATAGATAGCTTCTTCTGTAACTGTTTATCTGATTTTATTAGATAATCTAGGCTAATACCGTATGCTTCACTTAACTGGACAAGGTTGATTATATCTGGAACTGATTTATTGTTTTCCCATTTTGAAATAGCCTGTGCAGTTACATGTAGTTTTTCTGCTAATTGTTGTTGAGAGTAATTATGTTCTTTTCGAAGTTCTTTTAATTTATCTCCTAAATTCATTTGTCTCTCCTCCTTCATTCCCAATATAGACGAAGTTAGGAAGACAATCATCATAATATTAGTTGTTTTTAGTAAACTCCTATATAAACCAGTGGTTGAGTTAGACTTTCAGGCTACTAAGAGTACCTAGAATGTCGCACCATAAAACACATTATCGGTAGTATGAATATCCGTCATAATTTCCCCTCCTAACACATGTTTTTTATGTATTAAAAGACATTCCATAAAACTCTTTAAAAATATGTTTATATCACTATAAAACTATATAGATTTATAGTTTTTATAATTTTATTAAACCCCCATCTAAATTCCTTATATGGTAAAATAATCTAGAGGTGACAACATGAAGAAAATAGCAATAGTGTTAGTTAGTATATTTCTAGCAACATCCTTAGCAGCTTGCTCCAATTCAACAAGCGAGAAGCAACCAGATTATACAGTAAAAAACGTAAATGTAGCCATTACAGATAACTTTCATCTTATTGGCCAAACTTTTGCGAAAGACAACAGTGGAAAAAAGGTTGATGTAAAGAACAAAGCACTATATTACGAGTTTAAGATGAAACAAAACGGAGACCGCGACAAATTTAAAAAGGACAAGGATGTTCTTGAAGCAACTATCATTCCTGATCCAGACCTAAAAAAAGCATCTAAAGATATTGTTGGCGTGGACATTTTTAAGAAGAACCACGACAAATATGGATATGGCATGGGCATGGTAGGTTTCGATGCTACAAAATTAGGAAAAGTAAGTGTCGATTATGAAGTAGGAGCAACGGTTAAAAATAATTATATTCCTCTAGCGCCACCGGATAAAGAACTTAAGAAACTAGCAAAAGTAGCGAGACATGGGACACTCGTGTTAACACGAGATAAAAAAGAAATTGCTCGCTATTCATTAGAAGACTTAAAACCTATTGAAAAATAAGCGTAACTGCTTATGAATCGCTTATTCAATACATATATATATAGTAAACGCAACAGCTACGAACGGAGGAAATTAAATGCGTATTATGGTATGTGTCTTAACTGGCATGTTAGCAATCGGAGGGTTGGCAGGTTGTTCTTCAGTAAAAAAAGAAGAAGGACCTTTTAGTATTAAAAATTTTGACGTGTCCATTGTCAACGATGCAAAACTAACAGGCAGTACAGAAGGAAAAGATGAGAACGGTAAAACAAAACAAATCGTAAGTAACTCACTTTATTATTCAATGGACATTTATAAGAACGGTCGTAAGCAATTACACAAACCTAACTCGGAGATGGATGTTAAAGTTATTCCGAATGACTCCTTAGTTTCCACTTCAAAAGAAGTACTAGGGTACAATGTATTTGCTCATACGAAAGAAGGCTTAGGAACAGGTATTGGAATTAACGATTTTAACGATAAAGGTAAAGGTCATATTAACTTAGATTATGAGTTAGGTGCTAACGAAAAGAATGACGCTGTCCCTCTTTCTCCACCAAAAGATAAGCTTGAAAAGCTTAGAAAAAAAGCAAGAGAAGGAGATCTAGTCCTTTACCGAAACAAGGAAGAAATTGCTCGTTACGATTTGAAAACACTTAAATATAAGGAATCACAAAAATAAACTAGTTGGCTACTTGCTGTTATGCCAGACTGGAGGAACTCTATTGAAGACTATAAGTGGGTATCTATCAGTCGTTACATTTTTAGCAGGCTGCCTTTATGTTTTAATACACAGAGGTCCAAGCGCGTTTAATAATCAAATGGATACGGTTTTAACTATTTTAGCTGTACTCGGAGTGGCATTTGCCGTTTGCTCAAGAATTTCCTATTTTATTATTCTAGGAGTGTCTTTTAACCTAATATTAGCAGGCTTCGCTTTGTTGTTACACATTGGAGAGGGATTTGGTTCATAATTAGGCTTATACAGGGAAAGGATGTATTTAACATGAATGATTTAAAAGAGAAACAGGAACTTGATAATTTGGATTTCATTTTAACGCTTGCACTACCTGTATTGCTGGTTATTGGATGGGTCATAACGGTTATTGCTATGATTATAGAAATGAACAAATAGCAAGTATCGTTGTTTCTTAAGTAACTGAACAACAAAATGTTTTTAAAAATAAAAAAACGGTACAAGCACCGTTTTTTTTTACACATTACTTCACTTACTTTTTGAGCTATCCCCTGTTTTCGTAAAGTCTGTTTCTCTTTTGATGTGACTTTCCTTACGTCTGTAAGCCTGCGGGGGCGGGGGATTTGTACCAGCTGGTGGCGGATTGTTGCCACTTCCTGAATTATTATTTGTCATTAGGATTCTCCTTATATTTCCTGTTACTTTTGTTACTAGTTGGATAATTTCTTATCTCCAACAAAAAAGACATCTTAATTGAATGTCTTTTTTTGATTCCGTTAAATTGTTTTATGTTAACTACAAACGTATACTTTTATGGACGGTATATTTAATTCTGTTTTAATTCAGGATGAAAATAGCTCGTAAATATTACTTTTAGAGTTTGCAATATAAATCTCATTTGTTATGATTTTATTTATAAATTAACAAATCTTTTTGTGCATTGCTTTTACACTTTTTTATAGTGATATCAAATTTAACGTTTTTCGGAGTGAGGGAATACAAATGAATAAACCATCAACACCTCAAACCCCTGAGTTCAAACAAGGTACGCAAGAGGAGTCACCCCTTTTCTCATCCGTTCGTTCATTTTTATCAACATTAGATACGAATGATGAATCACGCTTACCACAACGTGCTTATTTAGCTATTAGACATGCAATACGCCATCTCAAGCTTGAACCAGGTCAAACTGTATTAGAAAGAGAAATGGCTGAAATTCTAGGTATGAGCAGGACTCCAGTACGAGAATCTCTTGTTCGTTTAGAAACAGAAGGTTGGGTACGTTTAATTCCACGCCGAGGATTTATTGTAGCTCCACTTGTGGCAGATGACCTTCAACAAATTTACGAAGTTGTAGAAGCCCTTGATGGCGTTGCAGGATACCTTGCTACTCCAAAAGTCACTGCTACAGAGTTAAACCATCTTGAACAACTCATCCAAGAGCAAGAAAAGGCCCTAGAGTTAGATAATCTATTGGAATGGACAGAATTAGATGACCAATTTCATAATTTTATTGTTGATTTGGCGGAGAATCAACGCTTGAGAGGAATTGTAGATAGCCAGTCTGATCAACTCTATCGAGCGCGCTTATATACCATCGGTCTTCGACCAAAACCCACTCATTCAGTAATAGAACATAAAGCCATTTTAGCAGCCATGAGAGCTAACGAACCTGGAGCAGTGCGAACGCTGTTACAATCCCATCGTCATAGAGCCCGCAATGAAATCCTAGAGGCGATTCGCTCTATCCCTAAATAATAAAAAGAAAGCTGTAGAGATTTCTTCGAAATCAACTACAGCTTTTTTCGTTGGAAAGACATACTTAATATTAATAAACCAGTTATGGTATGATGTTTATCAGCAACTAACCTAAAGGTGGGTTAGTAACCATTAGGTTTCATTATAATATTTTCTATTTTACGTAGTTACAAAGCTTACCAATCTGTTCTACTTCAACAACCACAGTATCTCCTGACTTCATTGGACGACTTCCAGAAGGGGAACCAGTCGCCAAAACATCACCCGGCTCTAATGTCATAACCTGTGAAATCCAACTGATAAGGAAAGGAATTGAAAGTGACATCTGATTAGTATTACCTTCTTGTACAACTTTACCGTTTAAAGTTGTAACGATTTTTAAATTAGTAGGATCTACACCTTTTACAATACACGGACCCAACGGGCCAAACGTATCAAAACCTTTGCCACGTGTAAACTGAGGATCAGCTTTTGTGAGATCTCTTGCAGTCACATCATTAAATACAGTACAGCCAAAAACATATTCTAATGCTTCCTCTTCTTTTATATTTTTGCCGCGTTTACCAATAATGAGTGCCACTTCCCCCTCCATTTCCACTTGCTTGGTTAAATCACTTGAGGGGAGGATGATTTCTCCCTGATCTGGGATTACCGAAGACGTCGGTTTTAAAAATAAAAACGGTTCTTTCAGGTTGGCTCTCCCCCCAGTTTCTTTTGCATGTTCAGCATATGTCCAGCCAAAATTAACAATTTTTGAGGGTATTACTGGCTCCAAAATCTTTACATCATTATATTTAACTCTTGATCCATCATATTTCAATTTATCGTTTACAATTTCAGTAAAGTTACTAGACAATTGTACAATTTCATCACCTGCAACAATCCCGTAATATACTTCCCTGTTATGTCGCTGATAGCGAACTATCGTTTGTGTTTTTTGTAGTACCTGCATACTCACACCAACTTCATAACTTATTTGATGAACCTTACCTGCTCACTGATTAACTTGTATTGTTCTTCTTTCTTTTTATTAAACTCTACCTTATTTTCTTCAAAGATGTTATTTCCTTCCGCATCAATAGACACAATAAGAGGACCAAATTCATTTACTTCACAAACCCAAAGGGATTCAGGCATACCAAGGTCTTTCCAATGTACTTCTCTGATTTGCTCAACCTTTGTTGCTGCATAAACAGCATTTCCAGCTGGGAAGACAAGATGAAGTGCTTTATGAGTTTTGCATCCTTCCTCTGTATTCTTACCCATTCCACCTTTTCCGACAATGAGTTTAACGCCTGTTTCTTCAATAAATTCCTTTTCAAACTTCTCCATTCTCATACTCGTTGTGGGACCGATAGAAACAATTTCATACTCTTCATTTCCTAGATCTCTAACAATCGGTCCAGCGTGAAAAATAGCATTGCCCTTAAGATCTACAGGTAAAGGAATTTTTTCTTCTATAAGTCTCCTGTGGGCAACATCTCGGCAAGTAACCAGTGTCCCTGTTAGGTAGATAATGTCTCCAATTTTTATGCCCTTAAGATCCTGGTCCTTTATAGGTGTGGTTAATACTTTTTTACTCATAGTGTTACCCCCTCGTGAGTACTGATTTCATAGTCCAAATTACTGTCAAAGGTAATCTTTCCTCGTCTATGGGACCAGCAGCCTGTATTCACTGCAACTCCAATCGTAGAAGGATGTCTTGCCGTGTTTACAACATTTACGCCCATGACAGATTTAGCTCCTTTAAGTCCTTGTGGTCCAAGACCGATAGCGTTAATTCCATCTTCAAGAAGTCTTTCCATCTTAGCAGCATTTTCATTTTCGTTATGACTTCCAACAGGTCTCATAAGAGCTTTTTTAGAGTTCATGGCAGCTGTCTCAACGGAAGTACCGACCCCTACACCTACAAGAAGTGGAGGACATGCGTTAATTCCATAACTAGTCATCCGATCAAGCACAAACTTTACCACACCTTCATAGCCTTCACCCGGCATTAGAACCGTTGCCACTCCAGGTAGAGTACAGCCTCCTCCTGCCATATAAGTATAGATTTCCACTTTGTCACTATCTTCTTCAATTTCCCAGAAGATACTTGGTGAACCGTCACCAATGTTCTTTCCTGTATTATATTCATCAAATGTTTCTACAGAGTTGTGTCTCAATGGCGTCTCTTGAGTTGATTTATACACACTATCCTTCAGAATACTATCTAACTGCCCAATCAAAGGGAAGTTCTGTCCGCATTTAACAAAAAACTGAAGAACACCTGTATCCTGACATGAAGGTCTCTTTAACTCGTAAGCTAGCTTTTGATTTTCAAACATAGTTTTATATATAGTTTTTGCAAGCTTGTTATTCTCATCTTCACTTAGCTCTTTTAGTTTATTTTCTACATCATCAGGAAGCTTATAACTGACAAGAGATACAAACTTTGCCATCAAATTAGTCATCTTTTCTTTTTGCTGTATCTTATCCATAATAACGCTCATAATAACTCTCCTTTTTTATCTTTAATTTTTTGGGTAGAAAGAGAAGCAGATTGGTGATTCCTAAAACTCCAGGGGTAGAATCTGCGATACCTCCCTACTTCAGCTATATTGATTGCTTTAGCTAACTTGAGTGAACCTACAAATAATAAAATCATATTTAAGTTTTTTTAATCATTTCTCATCCACCCTACGCCAACTTTCTAAGTAATAATCACCACCCCACAACAAGAAATCGCTTTCAAAAAAAGTTCTCTCCTGATGCCTGAACTAAATCAGCCAGTACATGTAACAGTACTGTTTACCACTTTTCAAATTCCTCATCAGAGATAATGGCTAGACGCAAAACACATTTTTCAATCATTGATAGGGCTTCTACCACTATCTGCATCTCTTTCATGTAAATATCTTATGAGTTAATTATTAAATAACGTATACATTAAAGTCAATAGTTTTGATTTACTTTAACACAATAAATTTTAATACGATATGCTCATCCATCTATAAATCCTATTATATATAGAAAGTATAAATTTAGTATAATTACCACACTTTAAAAAGTTAAATATTCTAAAAATTATGTTGACACTAATGTATACATTAACATAAAATCTAACTTAGAAATATAAGGATTAATATTATCAGTTATGCTTTTAAAAAACTAAGGAAATGGAGGTGTAGGTAAAAAGAGATCCTTTGAGCAACATTTCCCTGCCAATTTATCTCCTACATGACATGATTTATCTTTTCGTAATTTCTTAAGTAATAACCATTTTGTATACGCTTCCATTTTTAATGAGTTAGTTTCGTCAAGCAAATGAATAAAAACCTAGAACCCCATTAAAAGTTAATCCTTCTAATAAGGTTCTGGATAAAAGATTGACATATGTATAACTTACTAACCTAGTAACACTTAACTATTCAAAATTACAAATAATTTAATTTCATACTTTTTACGGGAGCTGGTTTATATGTTAACATTCCTAGCATTATTAATGATTATTGTATTCATTGTACTTCTCTCAAAAAATAAGTTATCTGTATTCGGGGCATTAACAATTGTTCCATTTGTTTTTGGAGCAATTGCAACCTTTGTAACGGGTGCCTCCTTTTTGGATCTCTTTGAATGGATTAAAGATGGTGTTTTATTTAGTGTAAATGAAGAAACAGGAAAGGTTTCTATGGGTGTTATTTCACCTGCGATTGTTATTTTATTTGCGGTGTTGTACTTTGGTTTGATGCTTAATGTCGGTTTGTTTGATCCTTTATGCGAATTCTTTATTAAAAAAGCAAAAGGTGACCCATTGAAAGTTACAATGGCAACAGTTTTAACTGCGACAGTAGTCACTATGAATGGTGATACTACTACCACTATTATTATTTGTGTGGCTGCCTTCCTTCAACTCTATAAACAAATGAATATTAAACTAATTTATTTAGCCGTAATTATTGTTACGCCTATTGGAATTTTTAATCAGTTACCATGGGGAGGCCCAACAATAGCTGCAAGCACAGCAATGGGCGTAAGTATTAGTGAATTGTTCGCAGACTTATTACCAGGTATGCTAGTTGCTGAAGTATTTGCAATTTGTATGGCTTATTTTATTGGTATAAAAGAAAGAAAACGCTTAAACTTTGATCCTAAAACTGCTAAAGACATTTCCCCAGAGCAAATGGAAAGTATGTTAAACGCTATTCGTCTAAAAGATCCTGAATTAAAGAGACCCAAGTTATATGCTTTTAATTTGATTTTAACGCTTGTTATTTTAGTTATGCTCGTGATGGATGTTGCACATGGCGGTGTTTTGTTTAGTATAGGTGCAGCAATTGCACTTACGGTAAACTATAAGTCATCAAGTCTTATCAACGAACGACTCGATGCTTTAGCAGCAGATGCTTTAGCACCAGCTTTGGCAACCTTGGCTGCTGGCGTTTTTTCTGGTGTTTTAACAGGTAGTGGGATGTCAAGTGCTTTGGCAACATCTATTACAGCTATTATTCCGGAATCATTAGGATCAAATATGGCACCAATTTACGCGTTGATTGCAGCACCTGCAATTACATTTTTACCACAAGATGCCTTCTACTTTGGAATAGCCGGAGTTATATCAGATGTTATGGGTCAATATGGAATTTCTGCTGGTGAAGCTGCGGTAGCTTCCATGGTGGGACAGGCATTTCGTTTAATTTCACCGGTTATTCCAGCTCTATATATGTTAGTTGCTTCGACTGAAACAAACTTTATAGACTTTCAAAAAACATATATAAAATATGCTTGGCCAATTCTATTTATATACCTCGCTGTTTATACATTAACGGGAGCATTGCCGATTTAGAAAAAATACTTTTCAAAAATTAGCTGTATTTCATTATTGGACAAAATTGATGCATGAAGGACAATTAATTAAATTCTTTTGACTAGTCTACCATGTAGAAATTCCCTAACTGAGCTTCACGTTTAAGCGCAGTATTAAAGCCTTTGCAGGAACTGCAAAGGCTTCTTTTTGACCAATTTCTTCTATTATATGATGCGTATTTTATTAAGACACAGTTTTAAGCTTCTCTGCTAAACGTAAAAAAGCTTCCTTATCTTTATTCTTTAAGGACTGATCAATTTCCTCGAGAATCTTACTTCTTTTGAAGTCATTCATCATTTGATTCAAAAACAGTTCAGCCAACATTTCATCACGTAAATTTGGATCAATTCGGTCCATTTCATTAAGCATATTATTTTCCATAAAACGTCAACCCCTTTATCTTTTCTCTTTTGCAAACAGTATTCCCTTTTGCCGTTTTTTTATGCAAGGTTGATAGATGAAGTGAGATATAGAGTAATATGCATGATTACGTTCCTATATTCCTTTTAGATATTTTTCATATTTCTTCAATTAGAAAAAAAAAGATATGACCACATAATTAATAACTAATTGATTAATGAGAAATAATGGTGATTAACAATTAATTTTATTTATTAGAGAAAGGATAAAAATTAGCTTTTAAAGATTAATGTTTTATTAATTACACTTATTTACGGAAAATAGAGACTTTTGCCTTTTATCATATACCAATCTATCTTCTACTTTCCTTTTAGAAAATCGATTTATTCCTTCTAACTTCAACATAAAATTCAAAAACACTTAATGTTTATATATTTTTAGTGAAATATTTTCAACTTTAAATACATAATCATTGTATTTTATACAAAGAAGTAAATGTATAAAATAACTTATAAAAATAATAGTTTTATTATTTACTCAAAATGACGACAAATACAACGTTTTTCTACATTGTAGGTAATAATTGAATTATATTTTTATAAAATACATTAATAATTCCTTCTGGTATAATAATAAAATCACTAAATATTCCAATCAATTAATAGCTTTCACATTGTATAACATTTTCTATTTTTATTTTAATGTTTGTTTTGATAAAGGTATGTATTTTAATATACATACCTAGAAATTATCGTTAACTATTTTACTCAATAACTCCGTTATGAATTAATTTTGTAAATATTTAAGACTAGTTAATTAAAAAAAGGTTAGATTATCTATATCCATTTTATATACTAAAAATTAACCAATACACAATAAGAAGGAGGAAGAAATCCATGATAAGCATAGAAAAAGTGGTTCTGATGCAAGAAATGTAGAAGAAACTGCTACTCTATGTTTCTAACTAACATTTCTTGCACCAGAACCGAATATCTTCTTTATTATATAGGTTAATGGATTAAGAATTTCGCACCAAATCCCTTACCTGTACTATTAGCTGCCTCAAACTCTTCTTCACTAAGGCTATTAAGGATGATTACATTCTCAGGATAAAGCTTACCCAATAACGCCCATAGTATAAGATGATTTCCCCTAGCAGAAATAAAATGTGTACCGAACTCGTTCGTTATTAAACCTGGTGTTTCTAAAATATCCCTTGCATGATGCTCTTTGAAATGCGCTTTTTTCTCAGAATGTGCTCCTGAAACTGACTTAGAATTCATAGTTGGACGATACATAAATCTCTGGCCTCTAAATACCTGACCAAGATCAACCACAAAGTCATTGGAACCTAGTTGGATACGGTATTGGATAACAACATTTTTCTGATCACCAGCTGTTAAAAGTTGCGCTTTATGGACGTTCTCAAGTTCCTGATTTGGCACATCTAGTTGAAAGACAACTCGTCCGTCACCCGCATTGCTGCGAGGTGCAGAAAGGTAGTCTTGAAATTCATAGTTGAAGGAGACAGGAATAGAGACATCAAAATTATCATCTACAATTGTCCACACTGGGTGCCAATAGAGGAGATATCTAGAAGCCGTTGTTGGAAAAGCTCCCAAACTTGCCGGAAGTATGGTTCCTAGGTGATACTGAAATCCATATCCAACTGTTGTCAGACCAGAACTTAATACGCTTTGAGCGAATTGAACCAGTGCCTTATGAGACATTCTCTTTCCTAACAGTTTAGATAAAAATTCAGTGTGCGCTTGCTCCATAAATCTTAATCCCTTGGCATTATTTATTTCATCAATTTTAATGGGTATCTCTTCCCAATTCTTGAACGGAATTAGTGCGTCTCTTAAAAGCACTAGCTGATGTAGGTACTCATTAAACAATTGCATGACAGCCGGACCACCCGCCGATCCCAAAAGTAAATTGGCTACCTTAGGCGTCCATGGGTGATTATCACAGTGGCTTCTAAAGTTTAAACTGTTGAGAACTACCTCACCATACTCTTTTAATGCTCGCTGCTGTGAGTTGAATTCACTTGCCCAACGTGTTAAAGTTTCACCTATACTTTTTGCTTGCTCAGTAAGTTCTATTCCACACATATCATTAAGAGAAAGTTGACCAAGAGGCAAAACTGATTCTCTCCCGGAGATTGCTAAATTAGCCTCAAGATTCTCTAACAACGCTTTCGAATCTGCAGCTTCTCCAAGTTGAACAATTATGGCTTCTAAAAGAGGGTTCAATTCACGGACAATATCTTTAGCACGGTACACCCCACTCGGAAGATTCCAATCGAAACTTCCTTTTTTCTCATGTGATTTTATGGTTTTTTCAGTAAACTGGCCTATAAGAGGACCGATATCAAACTGAGTTCCCCATTCAATGCTTCGGTTTTCAAGAGTTAACTGATACTTTGACATAGTATTTAAACCTCACTTTCTCTTTTTCAATCTTCTCGAAATTCCATAATAAACTCACATTATTATACAAATGTACTATTTAGAATTAGTTGTATGTTTCCGTTCGTATTTCGAAAAAATTGAAAGTTTGCACCAGATCACTTTTATTAACCTATTTGAACTGAAACTTTACGTACTACCATTAAAAAAGCTCTAAAAGTTCATAAATAAGAGAACTTTTAGAGCCTTTGGTAGTCCAATCGACTAGTAATTTGTATTTCAATTTTCAATATTTTTTTAGTACTAAAGCAATTTAAAAAAATAATAATACTTTTATTCCCATAAGTCAAGTTGTCTTTATAATGAATCTCTGGAACCTCTAATATTGTTGTAGCAAAAATATATAATACTATATTTATTATGGTGTTACATTGATTCATTATAGAGGTTTATACATCTATGGCGGAACAGGAACGAGAAACCATCTTACAGCGCCAACGAGAAGGAATAGCCGTTGCTAAGGCAAAAGGAAAACATTTGGGACGTCCCATCATTGCTTTTCCTAAAGAATGGGATAGGTTATATAAAGAATGGAAGTCTGGAACAATTACGGCTGTCGCATTTATGAAGGAAATGGGCATGAAAAAAGCGACGTTTTACAATAAGGTAAGGGCTTATGAGGAAAAGAAGTAATTATAACAAAGAAATAAAAAGAGAAGATAGAATTTCATGTCTATCCTCTCTTTGTTCTAATATTTATTTGTAACTAGCTTTTCCATCTGTGTACGAAACATAAATACCATATTTATCGTTGATAGCATCTCCGACATGCATTTTCAAATACTTTGTTTTCGAACTAAAATTAGTCATATTAGTATATTTATAGAATAGGTAAGATTTAGCACTTATACTTTTGCTACGAACTTCATACTTTCTAGAGATTTTCAAGCTTGGATCTGAATAAGTGCCAAAGTAGGTGTGAATGTTTCTGTCGTATACCTTTGAGATATAGTCATTCCCTACTGGACTATCACTTAAATAAATCTTAGCTTTATACCAAGCATCTCCCCAAGTACTTTTACCAGTAACCTTAATTGTTTTTTCGTTTGTAGCCATAGTAGACATGTTTCCACCTAATGATTTAACTGAATCTGCATCTTCATCAACAACTTCAATTGATAGCTTCACATAGGATCCATCATCAAAAGTGAATTTTTTTGTAGGCTCAGCATCTGTGATACTAAAAGAATCGTTTTCGTCATCTTCTGAGTCTTCATCGCCTTCTGTCAAAGTAGAATGTAGCTGTGCTTTAGATAAAGTTAACTTTTTTTGATTTTCAGGCTTATCTGCATCTAACTCTTCACCATTTTTGATTTTTTTAATAACATTATCGATATCTTCTTGCGAAGATCCGTCTTCCTTCATGTGTGCTGCGATTTTGTCATAATCGACGTCGTCTTTTGAGTTTGATTCTGCTGAAGTCATTGTACTCGGAATAACTAGACCAAGTGCAA
The DNA here is from genome assembly GCF_038005845.1 of Priestia sp. FSL P4-0332. Lineage (NCBI taxonomy): Bacteria > Bacillati > Bacillota > Bacilli > Caryophanales > Bacillaceae > Priestia > Priestia sp. FSL P4-0332. The sequence goes on along the minus strand of NZ_JBBOUA010000002.1, from coordinate 122,843 downwards.
CTAAAAATGTAACAACCTTCTTCATTCTTGAAATCTCCTCCTACTTATAGTAAATTAACATATATATGTTTACAGTGTTAAATAATAACATATATTCAAATAAAAGGTAAAGGAGTTTCTGATAATGACTACCATTTTTTTCAGTCTTTTTGTAATAGGAATTAGTATTCTATTAGGCTATTTAGCATATAAGTTTTCTAAAAAAAGAATAACCGGATCAGTCGTAGTAGTTGTTGTAGCAGTTGCAATGCCTATATTTCTAACTTACCCTCAGTTGTTTTTCTCTTCAATAATTACTATTGTCTTTTGGTTTGCCTATGTAGTGAAAGAGATAAGGATATAATTTTTTAACTTATAGGAAAAAATGGCATGAAGTGGAGGGTAGACTTAAATCTATTCTCCACTTTTCAGTTTTTGAACATACATTTCTTAATAACGCATCATATTAATAATGAGATGAATACTTATTAGTATTTTGGAGGTTGTTAATACGGACGAAAAATAAGATTTCTATCACTTACAATCGGCTGTGTTACGATTCATGCAGATGGGTCCTCTAAGAGTCGAGCTAACAATGTGAGGAATTAGTGATGTGGTTTCCAGTTGATTTGAGATGAATGAAAATAAAACAAAGAAGCTAAATAGGATTTTACACTTTAACGAGTGAAATTCATTTTTGAAGTTTTTTAGTTTACATAATTCTGATTATGATTAGTTTTCCTTTTCACTATATTGTTAAGTCAAACTAAACGTATTTTATAAAAACAAATTTTAGCTTTTATATATTGTAGAAAAACCTACAATTTGTCGCCACTAAGTGTAAATGGTAAAACTTAAACAATATAATAAATGCTTTAATATTTACTTACCGAATTACGAAACATAGACAAGGTTATTTCTCCTAAAAAAATCAATTACAATATTTATTTTTAAAGGCATATGTATATGAATCTACAAATCTGGCCAAACTAATAACGTATTCCCCCTATTCCAATAAATTTGAAAATCCTTTGTCTATATGGACAAAGGATTCTTTTTTTATTAAATGTAATTTATTATAGGTAAGTTTACGCAATACTAATTATCGGGACTAAACCACCTTAAGGTGACTCATTTGACATCAAATATACATAAAAAACGTTCCACTCTAGGGTACTTTTCACCTAAGCTTGTTACATGAAAGCCAAAGTTAGAATAAAACATTACTGCATCTTTATCTGTCTCGGCCGAAATAGAATTTAGATTATATTCCTTACAAATAAATCTAATCATGCTACTTCCTATTCCACTACTTCTTTCCTTTGGTAAAACAGATATATGCTTTATCACAACTTCCTTGGAATTATGAAATTCAACTCCTATACAGCTAACTATTTCTCCATTTACCTCGGCACTATATAATTTTCGATTCGGTAAACAAATGTATTTCTTGTATTCTGCATCAATCTTCTCTTCTGAAGTTGCATAAGATAATAGCTTTTTTATGGTAGGATCAATCCTAATTGAATAAATTTCTCTCATTATGATACCTCTTTTTCTTATTATCTTATGTATATTCTATTTATTTCTTATTACTACAATTCAGATTTTCGGCAGCCAGTATCTATTCTTCATCAAGAATGAAATTACCTTTTTCATCACGAATATATGCAGTACCCGGTTTTGCATCAAGAAACGGCATTATATCTGGATCATAATTGCATATTGTATTTACCAGATAAACACCATGATTTTTAGAATTATCCATATAACGATCATCTTCATCTCCAGAAAGAAATCTCCAACCACTATCTGCTTCGTTATATTCATAGGGTTCTTCTCTATACATATAACCAACCTTGCAACCATCTACTGTAATCCTATCAGTTGCAATACACCCTTCATATGAATCAATGAGTTGTTTGATTTGGCTTGCATCTAAATAAAATTTCTTCTCTTTTTTTCTAAAATTAAACATGTTTCATGCTCCTCAATTAATCTATAATCTATTCAGCTTTATTAAGATACTATAATTCTATTAGTTATGTATATCTTATTCATCTCTAATTTATCAAAAATGTATTATCGGTACAAAAGCATGTTTTACTCATTAATTATGTGCTTTAATAAATAGTAATAATCAAATACTTTGTGGAGCGAAAGTGAGAATGTATGGATTTAGAAAAGAAACATGTAGAATATGTATTTCATGATAATAAAAGACCTGATATTACATATGACTTAAAAAATGTAGAGACATCAGCAACAGAACTTTTGATTAGAGGCGATACAAAAAACCTTTCAAAACTTACAGAACTGTCTAGAATAAAAAAATTATGGATTGAGTTTGTGAACCAAAGGGAATTCGATAAACTCATCGAGTTAATTAACCCTGAATCCCTCTATATCTATGGTATGAGAGTAGAGGATTTATCTGGGCTAGAAAACTTAACAAATCTAAAAATTCTTGGATTAGAATCTAATACAAGAGCTCAGGAGTTGTGGGATTTAAAAGCTAATCCATTTTTAGAATCTTTATTAATTAGAGGGTTTTCTAAACTTACTAATATTCAATATTTAAAACATGGATCTAACCTAAAGATATTAAATTTAGAAGGGAACGATTCGAATCAATTGAAAATAGAGAATCTACAACCACTAAAATCTCTTCAAAACCTAGAGTATTTAGCATTGTCTAATATTAGAGTAATGGATGAATCTTTAGAACCTATTTCAGTTCTAAAAGGCTTGGAGATCTTTAAAACGTCTAATCAATTTCCAACTGAAGAATTTGCGATGCTTTCTGTCCTATTGCCTAATACACATTGCAATAAATTTGAGCCTTATTTCAAATTAACTTACCCAATTTATGAGCTTAATACTATGGTAGTCGGTAAAAGAAAGCCTCTTTTAAATTATCAAAGAGATAAGGAAAAGTTAGACAAATATGAAAGAATCTTTAGAAAGATGCAAGAAAAACACTTGGCTAAAATTAAAAATAAAGACGAATAGAACATACATTTTTAATTAACATAATCACGATAGGCAGCACAAAAGGTCCTTTTAATGAAGGACCTTTTGTTTTCACATTACATCTAAGTCACGTATTTTAATTAAAATTTCATCATTGTTTTCCACATATATATTGAATTTTAAAGTTAAATCACTTTGTTCTCCATCGTAGTATAAATTAATGGTTCCTTCATAGTTAGGAGGGGGCTTATATCCTATCTCATATATATCTATTTCCTCTCCCCAATTCTGATATGCTGCATTTGGAGGTAAATTCATTTTACCAGGGTAGTATTGCAATTCTTCTCTAATCTCTGCCTCAGTTAGTTCAGAAAAACCAGAAGAAACAATGTTCTCTATATTACCTTCAACGAGTTGATCTATCAATACCTTCAGTTTTTTTCCCGTTTCTCTTTTTAAAGAATCTGTAATCATTTTAGTTCTCCAACAAAGGTTTTTGTTATAACTTTATTTGTCTTTATTATTTGACTCGTGCCAGTCCCAATATGAACTATACAGTTCGTCATGTAAAAATTCTTCATTTTCTTCATCTTCTTGTTTTTCTTCTAACTTTAACCCAACCCATACGTCTTCCTCATTTTCTGATACAGGGTCACTCACACCATCTAGTAAACAAAAAGCACTATGAAAAGCACCCATAATATTATCTCTGACGATTTTTTCAATTGCACTAATGCTTTGGTCGGTGAATTTCTGAGCGTCTAAAGCACTTATTTCATTTTTAGTTAAATTAAATTCCTCCCATGATAATTCTTTGGAAGGTTGCTTTAATTGTTCTCCCACCTCTGAGTATTCCTTGATAATGTTATGTATTTCTCGTAAAAATAGCTGTCTAGAATCCATATTTAATTCTCCTATATAAGTGTAGTTAATATAATGTAAATTATAGGTAGTGAAACAAAAACGGTACTTAGTAAAGGGACCATTTTTGTTTTATGTATTTCTTAGTTAAAATCCTTCTCAATCCCATTACCTGCAACGACAAAATGGAAACTATCCTTACCACGAGTAAAGAATCTCCAAAACTCACTGTATTCATCGTCCTCTGAAATATCCGGAAATACGTTTAATGTAAAGCCATTAGACAAAATAACCTTTAGTCCTCCAATTTCGTCTGAATCAATACTTTTTACAGTTAATGGTTCTTTTAAGCTTTTTATAAAGTATTCAGTTCTTTCATCAAATCGATTATTTCCTTGCACATCCCATTCGAAATGCTCGTCTTCACCATCTAATCCTGTTCTTGGAGAATAGAAATCCCGTGAGGCTACTAAAATTTTATTACTTTTGGTAATACGCCATGAGCATTGAATATGTAAAACATATTCAGCTAATTCTTGAGTTCTTCCTCTTCTAATTACAGATAAAGCTTCTCCAAATTCAAGCCAAAACAGATTAGATGCTCTGCCAATATTGCTTAACTTAGACCCTACTAATATCCCTAATTCAGATTTAATTCTTTTTTTCATACTGATCTCCTTAGTTTTAAACAAAATACCCTTTGTCTATTATATTCATTTTCAGTTTACATAACAGGTATTATAGGAACAGAACTCACTAACCCTTTTGTAGCGCAAAGGGACAATGAGTTCCGTTCCTATAATTAATGCAGCTTTTAAGAACTAAAAATTATTTCTTAAAAGCTGCGTATAATTACTGAGGTATCTTTACTTTAAAAGATTTGAATTTAACAGGTTTTGAAGAACCACCCTTAAATCCTATCTCTTTTGACTCACCATTTTCATCGTACTCCACTCCTCCACCTTGTGACGGAAGGAATAAATAAGGAGTAACAGTCAATTCGGTAACATTTGAGCTGAGTGGGTCAAACTTTTTATTACTGGTAAACACTAGTTTATCTTTTACTTGTCTACCTTCTGCTCCACCTGAATAACTCTTAATCTTTTTACCATCTTGATCAACTATTTTAAGTTCTATATTTCCAGCTCTACTTGCTTCGAAGTCCTCTCCTTTTTCAGAACTCTCATAAGATATACTAGTCCCCGTTTTACTGAAGGATAAGTCATCAATATTAAGGCCAATGCCGTCTACATTTTGTGAATAATGTATTGGAACCTTCTTAACATCTTTAATTTTTTTGACTGGATTTGAGAAATACCACGTTTCTCCGTTTTGTCCATGCAGGATTAATCCAAGCTCAAAAGCATTTGGCATATCTTTAGATATGTTTATTTCCTGAATGGCGGTTCGAGTTGTAGGAGATTGGACTTTTTCTTCATATCCACCCGATCCACCAATTGTCTTCCCATTCACAGTATAATCCATTCCACTACCGCAATAGTATTCTTCTAATTTTTTGTCTGATTTTATAATGTAACTAAGTCTAATGCCACTTTGGTCGTATAAAATTTCTTCAAGCGTCACAGAGATTCCATTGACAGTCTGTGTCTCTCCAACTTGGCTGACTAATCCATTTTTCTGAGCTTGTTTCAAACCAACATAATTAGAATCTGCAAAAATAGAACCGATAACAGGTATTTGAGACAAGGTGCTTGCTAGAGCTGGAGATTGATAAGAAGAAGCAACTAATAGTCCAAAAGCGACTGCCACACTAGACATAGCATATAAGCCTTTTCTTTTTTTATTGCTAATTTTATGGCTATATTTATAACTTATCTTGTTGCTATTCATTTGTGATTCTGCTTGGCTAAGACCTGCTTGAATAGCTAATCTAACCTGTTCTTTAGGAAATTTTTCTACCTGCTCACGAGATTCTTTCATTTAATTTATAGCTCCTTTCTAATTCACTTCTCAATTTTTTCTTTGCTCTACGTAGATACGTTTTTACTGTACCAATTGGTTTTTCCATCACATCCGAAATATCCTGAATGGATAGATCGTGATAGTAAAATAAGATAATAGATGTTTGATAAGATGAATTAAGCTTAGATAATGCCTCACTTAAATGAAAAGATTCAATTTCTCTTTCTTGTTTCTCATCTAACCTCTTTAACAATTCATGCTCTTCGTAAGGTACGATTTGTTCCCGTTTCTTTAATAGCTTGTAACACTCTCGTATAAGAATTTTAAATAGCCAAGTTGAAAAATACTCTGGTTCTCTCAATTTACCTATCGCCAAAAAGGCTTTACATGCTGTTTCTTGTATGACATCAAGAGCATCTTCCTTTGTTCCAACATAAGAAAGAGCTTTATAATAAAGCATTTTCTCTTCTTGGAAAAGTAATTCTTCAAAAGCCTTAGCGTCTCCACTAATTGCTTTTTTTACTGTATGTATATCATGTTTCACAGTATTACCACTCCTTTCATTAATTAGAGTCGTCTCAACACACGAAAAGTTTCACTATCTTCATTTTTTTAAAAAAATATTTTATTTTTTATAATGTATACCATATACAAGGTTAGTTAACATAATGTACTTTATCAGAAACGAAACAAGGCATCCTATGAAATAAGATGCCTTGTTTACTCAATTTAAACGCTTTTTAACTTACTTTGCCTAACTAATTCATTCTTATACTTTTCTTCGAACTTATTAAACATAGAGATATTAGTTAGTACTCCCATAGACAACATTAACAAAGTGAGGGAAGATCCACCGTAACTCACAAATGGTAAAGTTACACCTGTAATAGGTAAGATACCAGTTACTGCGCCGAGATTAACAAATACTTGAATGCCAATCATAACTGAAATACCTATAGCTAATAATGCTCCAAACGGTTCTTTACACTTTTGTGCTATTCTTAACCCTTTTACAATGATAAAAAACAATAATCCCAGGACAATAAGTACTCCCCAGAAACCTAATTCCTCTGCAATAATTGCCATGATAAAATCCGTATGAGATTCGGGTAGATAACCAGCTTTTTGCACACCTTGTCCTAGGCCTAATCCTTGTAGTCCCCCGGTTCCTATAGCCAAATAGGAGTTAACAAGTTGGTAACCGTCGCCTTGTTGATTTTCAAATGGATGTAAGAATCCTGTAAAACGAGAAATACGTACTGGCGAAAAGACTGTAGCAATATGGCCAGTTACTAATAAAACAAAAAGCATAACTCCTATTCCTACTACTCCTAACATCGCAATCTTTAACATTGATTTTTTAGAAATACCAGAACATAAGACAATAGCTGCAACCATTCCTAAAATAAGGAGAATCCCTCCATAGTCAGGCTGCATTGCAATTAAAAAGCAAAGAAAGAAGACGATAAGAATAGGTGGAATAATAGCACGCTTTAAGTCATTTATATATTGCTGCTTATTTGTAAAAACAGCTGATAAATACACAATAATTACAAGTTTTGTTAATTCTAATGGTTGTATTCTAATTGGACCAAGTACAAGCCAACTTGTGGCATTTCCTGCTGTATGTCCAAATACAAGCACCAGAACTAGAAGTGTAGTTACTCCTCCTAATGCAAGTTTCAACACTTTTTTTTCTTGATATATCTTATAAGGAATAAAAGCTGTAACACAAAAAAAGAAAAAACCTGCTATAAGTGCAAGCTTTTGTTTTTGATAAAAGTAATCACCCGTGAATCCATATCGAGCAATAGCTGTTACCATACTAGCACTATAAACCATAATTAAACCAATCATACTTAAGATAACTAAAGCTATAATAAGCTTGTAGTCATAACACCTTAAAACCTTTTTAAACATTGAAATATCCTCATTTCTTGCAGTATAAAACATATGATTTTAGAGAAAAGTTCTCAATAAATTAAACAAACCAAAGGCTGAACTTGCTACTATAGCCATAGTACCTACTGTTTTATTTCGTCCTGTCAAATAATAATGTAAACTATGTAAGATAAATGCAATTGAGACAACCATGATGACTGCCTTGTACCAAAAAGAACTATCTAGATACCACCCTAAACTCATAAAGACAAGTAGTAGCACTAAAGAGATTGTTCTTACTCTACTTTCTGTGACAACTTCTACGTACTTCATACAACACTCCTACCATTAAATGAAATTACCATTATGTGATTAATTATCATTTATTAACCATAAATGTAAACGAAGTTATAATTATAACATAGAAGAGCCTTAAGTAAGATAGGAATAGTAGCAGAATATATAAGATTAAATAAATTGAATTTTGTATATGAGACATACATTAGCAGTTAACATAATGTGATTTACAGGAACTAATAAAAAAGCTCCCTCTGATAAGGGAACTTTTAAGGAAGTTACTTAATCCATTGGAACTCTTTTAAAGGCCAATAAGCTAATTTCGCTTTTCCTACAATCTTATCTACGGATATTGTTCCTACTCTAGGAGATCTACTATCTAGGCTATACATTCTATTGTCCCCCATAACAAATAACTGGCCTTCTGGAACTGTTTTATTACCTGTATACTCTTCAAGTTTAAAATCCTCAGTTAATGGACCTGTTACGATTTCTTTTTTATATTGATCTAAATAAGGTTCCTCATATTTTTTGCCGTTTATATATAACGTATCATTGCGATATTCTATATGATCACCTGGTAAACCAATGACTCTTTTAATATAATCTTTTTCCTTTGTAGCATGAAAAACGATAATATCAAACCTTTTTATATTGGCTGCCTTATTTTTACCTATTTCATTAAGAATAATATGTTCATTATTTTTTAAAGTAGGCATCATAGACTCGCCGTTCACCACGATAGGAGCAAGTACGTACTCCCTTACAACAAAAGCCAAGATACAAGCAATAATAATTGATTTGATCCATGAAAAAATCTCTCTACGTTTCAATTGAAAACTCCTCTACAATCATAATACATGTTTAGAAGTATAACATAATATATAGAAATTAATCTTTAATTTAACAATTTGGATTCACGTGAATTAGTTACCATAATTTCTCTTTCTAAAGCATACAGCTCTTTATATGTTCTTAATCTAATAAGTCTCTTCCTCTAGATTTTTGAAAGAAAAGCATATAAAAATTCATTTTCTGTATGTATATTCTTTGTAGAAAGATAAATTTCACATTTTATAATTGAAGATTTTAAATCCAGAAAATTATTTTAATATAATTTATAACCACATCTAAAAATCCACCATCTCTTACTCTCCCATATGATAAATCGCTTACAGAATAGATTAAACAAAATTTTCTTCTTTTTCTAAAATATAAAATACATGTTTACATGCATCTCTAATTGTTATATTGTTATAAGGAAATTTATTCTATAAGAGGTGCAATTAATGAAATTAAAGAAAATTATTCTATCAACTGCTTTAGCCACAACACTTTTATCTCCAGTTGCTGCAAGTGCAGCATCAACTCCTGATTTTAATTTTGAATTTAAACATCAGTTAACATCAAGAAGCTACGCTTTAGGTGGTAAAGATGTAAAAATCACTACTACAGCTGATACATATGGCGAAGCAGGTAACTTTACAATTGAATTATACAGACTAAAGAGTGGCGGAAAATCTACTTTCTTAGATGCTAAAACGTTTAGTAAAAATGGAACGACTTCCCGAGTTTATTCAAATGGTACAAAAGGTAGCTTTTACATGATATTTAAAAAATCTGCTACTTCTCTAGGTACTGGAGGATATGGGTATATTGACAACAATTAATCCAAAGAATTTATAATCTTGTATATGGTAGGTGTTAAAATAGAATGCTAACAGAAATGTTTCCTTTCATTTATGGTTCGTGGTTTTTAGGTATTGTTATATTAATTCTTTTGTTTAATCGTATAGTCTTGAAAAAGAAATATAAATTCGAAAAGGTTTTTATGTTATTATTATCAATCTTTTATTTAATAGGTTTAATATCTGTAACATTATTTCCTATGCCTGTAGATGATAATTTAATCCAATATCGAATTAGTAGTGGAGATAATGAAGTAAATAACTTGATTCCTTTAAAATCTATTATTGGAGCGATAGATGGAAATTTCATTATGTCAATGATTCATCAACTAGGTGGAAACCTTATCCTATTGTTTCCTTTGGGAATTTTTATTCCAATTTTGTTTCCTAAACTAACAAAATGTAAGACAATTGTACTTATAGGATTTTTAGTCTCTCTTCTTATTGAATCATCACAGTTTACTATTTCTTCAATTATAGGATTTACATATAGAAGCTTTGATGTAGATGACCTACTACTAAACACAATTGGTTCTGGAATTGGTTTTCTATTTTATAAATACATATATGTGAAGGTTCTAAGAGATGAAATATTTGGATTAAAATAAAAGCAGCCAATTTTATGGCTGTTTTTATTTGTCTCTCCAGCCTCTAGGGTTGAATGTTGTACTTATTTTGTAAGAGTGATCTACTGAGTATAAAATACTTAATCAATTGTTAACGATGTTCAACATAAATCATCCAAAAGGATACACATATTTAGACGGTGAAAAAGCCAATAATAAAAAATCGATTCAACATTTGTAATAAACCTTATTGTACTTATAAAAGGTGATTTTATCATTTAATACCCTATAGAAAAACTGCGTATTTGTCGTCAGTTAGAGTAAATGATAAAACTTTTATTATTTAATAATTAATTTAATATTTACTTATAAGATTGAGTTAGTTTTATTATAGTTAAACAATATAAAAAGGTTTAATACCTAACCCATAAATAAAATTAAAACAAAAAACTATGATACAATTATCCAGGATTAAACATAAGATCTTGGAATCGCAGGAAGTAATAATGAGGAGTTAATGAAAATGAGCATTGCAACCTACATTGGTTTAAATTTTGCAGTAAAACTTAATGAATATTATACGGAAGATGAGGTTGAATTTGACTATGTTTTCTCAGATGAAGAAAATCGTAAGGTAGTTCAGCAGAAATATTTTACTACACCTTATCTCTATGAAGTTGCTGAAAAAGAGAATCCAATTTGGGAAATGAACGAATATCATAAGTTTCACTCTCCACATAACTACGAAAAATCACAAAAAACTTTCCTCTATTTATGTGATCTTCTAAAAAAATTACTTCCAAAAGGTGATTATTGTGAAATCTATATATGCTGGTTGGGAGAAGAAGAGGAAGAGTACGAGGGTAATTTGAAAATTGATTTAAATAATCTACAAATAGATACTATAGAAATTTATGAGAAATGTTTCATCAGAATAGAAAACTAGGGCTATTATAATTTATTAGCCTTTCGAGGTATCATAACAAAGTTAGAGTTGACCGAATTTATTGGTTAACTCTAACTTTTACACTGAAAACAATAATGTTGTTTAACCTAGTCTTTAATTAAAGTACTTGTCCATTCTTCCTTTTAAATCTTCGTAGTTCTCATCTGTAGCTTGTTCCATGCCATGTTTAAGAATATCTCTTGCTTTCTTTTTTTCATTGGCCATTAAATAAAAATCACAGACTTTGTCATAAAATACATCGGGCTCGTGCAGGGCTAAATCTGCTGCTGTATTCCAATCAATAATTTGTTCGTAATAAGGAATACCTACATTTATCACCTTATGGACAAATTTTTTAAACTCTTTTTTATCTGACTCCGTATTGTAAAGTGTAAAATGATCCTCATCATTTTCCAACCAATTAGGAATATTCCAATCTGAACTAGCAACAACTATATTGTCGATTAACTTGGTATCCCATACTTGCTCATACCATTTTTCATAATATTTTGACGATACATCCCACACGCTCCAAAAAACACATTCATCTTGTGAGCTATACTGACTTATGCAAAAAGATAAACTTAAGGTAAATACCCCTGACTTTCTAGAGAATTTTGGGCCACTTTTAGCATATCTAAAGCCTAAAGGCTCCAACAAGTGAAGAAGATCGGTCTCAATGTATGATTTTAGTAAATCTTTTGGTTTCATAAATTTCCTCTTTATAAACTATTTTTCTTTTGAATCTTGATATAGTTTTCCAGATGTAGAAGGGCTAAATACAATAGGGTAATCTACGCCTAGCTCCTCTTTGATTTTTTCCAATAAATCTAGCCCCTCTTTATTATGTTCGTTTTCCATTTCGATTCCTTTTCTCTTTAAGGTATCAGTATTAAAATCAATCCACTCTCCATATTCACTAACCCAATGCTCTAGCTCTTCTTGAAGACTTCCAGATAAAGTGAAATCCTCAATATCTAGATTTTCCCCACATTCATTGCACCAGATAGGGTCTACTGAAAGGTCAGCTTCTAGTTTATACGTATTATGTTTACAAGTTCGAGTACCAAATAATTTTTTAAAGAACATAAACTACCTCCATCTACATTCCTTATAATACACTCAGAGTATATAAAATCCTATATCAAGTTTAGTTAACATAAAACGTATTACAGGAACAAAAGCCCCCTCTATCCTGCATAGAATAAAGGGGCTTTGGTAACCTAATGTATAATATAGACAGTAAGTAAAAGAAGTCTCCCATTGAGACTTCTTTTCTATCTTCATTAATTTTTCTTTTTAGACTGATTTAAATGTTAGGGTTAAAAATCTGATAAAATTAAATAAGACCTTCTATTTTAGCTTCCTTTTTAAATTTTAAAATGGCTTCTACTGCCTTTTTGTATCCTCCAGAATCCCTTAACGATTTTCCAATTTCCAAGCTTTTTTCTCTAAATGAAGAGTTCGATAGCACTTGTTCTGTTGTATTTCGTAAGGTAATAGCATCTAATTCTTGACGATTAAGTTGTAGACCAGCTCCTAATTCTTCAATCCGATTAGCCACTATTAGCTGATCGCCCACAACAGGCATAACCACAAGAGGAACTCCAAAATAAAGCCCTTCACTCGTACTATTCATTCCACCATGAGTAATAAAAACATCTGTTTGTTCTAATATTTCTAACTGAGGTACATAATTACGTATAATGAAATTAGATGGAATATCTTTAAATTGGCTAATGTCCGTCTGTTTCCCTACTGATAGTATAACTGTAGCCTGTATTTCTTGGAATGCTTCAAAGCAGGTAGTATATAACTCAGGTTGCTGGTTAAATATTGTTCCCATTGAAATAAAGATAAGCTTATTACCAGGAATATTTTTTAATGAAAGAGTTTCTACATCTTTTCGAGGCGCAATAGAAGGACCAACAAAAATAAAAGAGTTATCAAACTTTTCAGCACGAGGTTGATATGATCTTGAAGTATATACAAGAGTAATATCGCCAGGGCAAGACATCAGCTTATGATTATCGTTGATTGTTATACCATATTTTTGTCTCCATTTTTTTAATATCTCTTCAAGTTCTTGATATGTTGGAGGTGTCTTATTAATTTCTCCTCGACTTTTCATCACGTTCGAAAAGACCTCTTCATCAATAGCAAACGTTGTACAAGAGGATATTTTAGGTATATTCAATATATCAGCAATCATCCATCCTGCGGCGAAATTATTATCATAAATAACGTAGTCGTATTTTTCAGCTCCTATGTCCTCTAGAACACCTTCTATGACTGTATCCGCAGAGCGTACCATATATAATAGCATTTCAAGAGGGTCCATTCTTTTCGCCATTTTTTTCACTAGATCTCCATTGCGTGTAAAATTTTTATAAGGACGAAATGTAGCTCCCGTTTTCTCAATTTTATTTCTATATTCCTCTACACAGTAATAGACAACCTCTTCACCCTTTTTTAGGAGTTCTTCCACTAATGCAATGGTAGGATTGACGTGACCTTCTCCAGGATAATTAAGGAATAAAACTTTTCCCATCTTAATTCCTCCTTTTATAATATAAATAGTTCATGTCATTATACCATTTGTTGTTTTTCTACACCTTATTACATCTTTTTTAAGGTCAGTTTACTAAAGAAAAGAATTAGAGGTGTCTAATATGAAGTATTTTACTTTCATTGTCTCTACACCATCCGTTGTAATGGTTAATCTCTTTAGTATATTAGTCGACCCTGCGTATCATATAGTTTCTAATTAACATAATGTTTTTTTCTAGGTACCTTTTAATAGTTTACATTGTCCCTATGCTATAATTTCTAAAAAGAGTATAGGGGAATAAGAATGAAAAATTCACTTAGGGAATATATTCTAAATGCTAATTTTCAGGAAGCAAATAAGCAAGTTAAACAAATGAAGTTCTCAAAATTTGAAGAGCAAATTATATTGTGGGCATTTGAGGACGATTACGATCTTATATACTATACATTCATTTGTCATCTTCTTATTCAACAAGAAAGTGAAGATCTTCATTCTTTAGCGTGCGACGTTCTTGCTAACCCCCTATGTCGCATAGAAGGAGCATACAAAGGCGCTTTATATCATACTAGAGAAGCTTTAAGATTAAATCCAACTAATATAGGTCATAAAGAGATGTTGCTATTTCTTTATATCTGTCCTGATCTTCCAGAAGAATTATTAACTCGTGAAGAAAGTCTGGAAACAGCTGAATCCATATTAGAAGTAGATCCGGAGAATCAAGCAGCTAGATCTTTTATGAAAGACTATAAACCAAGAAAAAGAAGAAAGTGACAAAATTAACTGTATACTCTATAGAAAGTTAGTTACCATAATGTAACTTATCGGTAGAAGAATATAAAAACACTAATTTAAATTTACTGACTGAAACATTCGGGTTGAGGTGTACTAGCATCATCTTTTCCACCCACAAAAAAGGTAAAATAGTTTCCGTTGTAATCATCTTCAGCAGTCATTTCCCAATTAATATCCTTTTCCCAATTTAATTTCTTCACTTTTTTCCCTTGATCATCTACATAATAATATTCTGAGTTATGCCAACCTGAATCTACCCTAGAATACCAACCAAAAGATTCTGGGGAAGACGTTTTTAGCTTTCCATCCTTAGAAATTTTATGAATAATTTTCTCATTTTGGACTTTTAAAGGTGGCTTGCCTTCTACATCATAAAAGACGCCAACACAACCTGTATAACCATTCGGGATTAAATATACGGTATCTATTCCTCTTCGTTCATGAAAAAACAAAAAATAGATTGTACCAACTAACAGCAATAAGCCCACAAATATGTATCCGATTTTTTTCATTCTTTACTCCTTCAATTTCAGTACAAATATTTGATGAAATTACAAAAAACCACAAAGTTAGTTCACATGACAAACGTTATCGCTAATAAAAAAGACTCCTCTTAAGGAGCCTTTAGTCATATTAAGTCCTTTTCCATACCTTTATTTTATTTACTAAGGTAAAATTCATTATCAAAAGTAGATAGATCAACTTCCCTAGATCCTTTTTTATAAACTTGATCTGCCCCCATTGTTTCTCCCTTTCTCCATCCCCACAACCAAATGCTTACTTCGTACCAAGGAGGAATACTTCCTGCCTCAGATGCAATAAACCATTTATATTTTTCAGTGATATAGTCCTCACCTACAGTTGTTTTTACTAAGTGAGCTTCGCGAGGTATAGGAAATCCCTCAACATCCGGAGATGGAGTATAAGCTAGCTTGAAATAACTGCCTAATAACAGTGCGATGATAACAACAGCAAAAATCTTTTTTCTTTTCTTTATCATAAAATGTATACCTTTTCCTTTTTAATATCAATATAGCACTACAAATAAAGAAAATATATGAAAAATAATAGATATATAGAGTTATTATACATCTTTTTATTACAGTAACCTGCTTTAATTAAATTTCTAATAGAGATCATACTATCCCTAAGAACAAAAGAAGCGCTGATAAATTAATTTATCAGCGCTTTTTTTGTTGGCTTGTATTAAATAAATAACTTAACATAAACAATCTGGTTTTCTCATAAATTTTATATTCTTCATAAAAAGTTGGGTACCTAAAGATTTCTTTTTCTAAAAAAGAATATTGAGGAAAAACTTCAAAGAAGGTCAACCTTAATTCATTTATTTGATGTTGAGGAATTTTTTTCGTTTTGCCTTTTAAAACATAGCTTAAACTCCCAGCTATATTGGCCCAATAACTGTCTAGATCCGCAGTTAGTACATCATCTTCTCGAAACTTTTCATTGAATTCATTTTTCATTTTATCAACATCGTCGTGAGGAAAGGGGTGATACAATTCAACTTCAAGTTGTTTTAAATTGTTAATTAACTTCATTTTGTCTATATCAAACTCCACCCTTCGTAAACCATACCAGTCTTATTTTTTTACACCTTGATATAGCTCTCTAGACTTAGAAGGACTAAATACAATAGGGTAATCTCCTCCTAGTTCTTCTTTTATCTTTCGTAAGAGCTCTAAACCTTTTTTATTATGCTCGTTTTCCATTTCAATTCCTTTTTCCTTTAAAGAATCATTACCAAAATCGATCCAATCCCCATAATCACTAACCCAGCACTCAAGTTCTTCTTGGAGAATATTAGACAATGAGAAATCCTCAATATCAAGGTTTTCTCCACATTTATTGCACCAAATAGGATCTGTGGAAAAATCGGCTTCTAATTTATATGTATCATGCTTACAGTTTTTATTATTCCATAATTTTTTAAAGAACATAAACTACCTCCATTTACATTCCTTATAATACATTCAAAGTATACAAAATCATATATTAATTTTAGTTACCATAATACGGCTCTTATAGGAATAAATAAAAAAGAGAAGAAAAACTCTTCTCTTTTCTAATGGAATTCTTCTGATATGAGAACTCATAAAAAACGTAATGTTTTCAATGTGCTAATGCATTATAAATTGAATAATCTACTTCTCCTGAAATGTTCTTTATCCTCTTTTCACATAGTACCATAACCATCAAATTCTCCTTAGAAGGTGGAGGATTTTTACTGGACGCATGTATATCAAATTCAGTTGAAGTTCTAAATCCGAAACGTCGATAGTATCGATAATCTCCTTCCACAATAATTCCCTTATAATCCATTTCAATAGCTAATCTAATACCTTCTTGTATCATATACGCACCAACACCTTGTTGCTGTTTATCGATGGCTACTGAAACAGGTGATAACATCAATATTTCATCTTCGTACTTAGCACTGATTGGTAGTTTTGAAAGGATAAGGTGTCCTATAATTTCTCCACCTTCCTCAACAACCAAATCAAGCTGAGGAATATAATATTGTTTTTCTCGAATCTCTTTTACTAAAGCTTTTTCAACTATTCCGTCTGAGTAACTGGTGTTTTTGAATATCTCATATACAAAACTTTCAGTAAATTTATGTTCTTCTTTTTTTGCTACTCTTAGTTTCATCCATCCACCTCTAACATACAGGTATACTATCATTCCATAGTGTTCTTAGATATCCTTCTTCATCATTTATGCTTAGTTAATCTTCTCCATACTGTGTTTTCTATATTCACGTAAAAAAACATTACCTTTTAAAGAACTTTGAAGTAACGTATGAAAATTTTTTATATTTCTTTGAATCTACCTTAACTTCTTCTAACGATTAATCAAATATGTCATTAATAATGAGACTATTATATGACCCTACGATATTTCCAATAAATCAATTCTGTATCTCTATAGTCAATTTGGAATCCCAATTTCGTTAATACTTTTTTAAAAGCGATATTGTCAGGATCACATCTAGCACGAATACATTTAACTGAATCTTGACTTGAGGCCCACTCTAATAATTTTTGGGCGGCTTCAAAACAATAACCTTTGCGGCAGTGGCTTTTATTAGTAGCAAAACCGATTTCAATCATACCATTTGGATCTGGGTCTCCAAAAAATCCAATGCCTCCAACTGTTTCATTGTGGTTCTTCGACACAATAATCCATGAGTCAAATCCTTTAGTACCATTGTTTTTAAGAAGGAGCTCTCGAAAGTAAGGTAAAGCTTCAAAAAAATCATGGCCGGGCCATTCGCCGTTGGTTTTGTATCCTAAAGCTTCGATTGCTTGTGTATTACGTTGGGCTGCCGCCTCGATTAGATTAAGATCAACGGTTTTCAGTATTAGTCGATTAGTTTCAAGTTTCATATCTAGTTCACCTTTCTTATTAAATAATCTTTATTAAATAAATTAAATGACTTTAATATTCAATAATATTGTTTTAGAGACCATACATGGTAGGTGTAATTTTTTATCAGGTGATTAATCATATCCGGTCTTTATTTTCCGTAATTAACCATATTAATAATAAATGCTTATTTCTGTTTATATTTTTTAATTCCTTCTTCAAATATTTTGGCTTGTTAGTTGATGAAAGAAATATGTATAACGTACAAGTAGTTAGTTATCATAATGTGATTACAGAAAATATAAAACCTGAAATTCCCTGTTCCATAATGGAAGTGATTTCAGGTTCCGTTAAAATTTATTGATTTTGAAAAAGATAGAGACCAAATCCTAAAGTATCTCTACCCCATGTAAGGTAAGTACGTTTCCATGACCTAATTTTATTTAACATACTGTTACAATCAGGGTCGTTCGGGTTTTCATAACAATATTTTTCCATAGACATAGCATATAGTCCTTCATATTCATCCCAATCATCGTCACTTGCAACAACTGACCAAATCGGCACGAGCCCCATACTTTCTCCCATAAAAACATTCTCATGGTGTTCTTTTAATTCTGACTCATCTGCTCCACCAAGTGCTTCTAAATATGCCTGACTAGGTTTCTTCTTCCAGTATCCTTCTCCTACTAGAATAAAGCCGCCCTTTTTAACATTTCTTTTAAGAGATTGTAACGTTAATTCCAGACTACCCAAAGCATGAGTAGAACCAACACAAATTCCTACATCAAAATGATTGACGTATTCACTTACCACTTGTTTGGCATCTTTTACAATGTACGTAATTTTTTCTTCAGGGATTCTTTTTTGGGCCTGTTGCTTTGCCTCTAAAATAGAACCTTCATATAACTCTACGGCTGTTGCTTCAATACCATATTTTTTAACTAAACGTATTAACAGTTCACACTTCCCAGCCCCGATATCTAACACTTTTGCAGGAGGTTCTAACTGAAGAAAATCTATAATTCTATTGATTTTAGTTTCACTTATCGGGTTACTAAATAAATGTTTACTGTGGGCAATTGATGAGAATTTATTTCTGTCCATTGGTTGAACTCCCCTTTGTCCTTTTTAGATACTCTTTTTCTCATTAAATTAGTTAAGATAGAAACACTCATAGTCCCAGCCCCTTTCAGAATAAACACCTATATTTACATGTAACAATAATTAATTTTATTTTCCATTTATTTCACTACTCTAGATACCTCGTTAAGTTTATTGCTACTGATAATTAATTCCTTAAAAATTGGAGAAACCCTTCCTCACTGGAACATAATTAAATGGGCAAGGTGGACAACGTATAGCTAGTTAACGTAACAGGTATTATCGGAAATAAACCAGATATTCATTCGATAAGCCTTAGAAGATTATGATAATATGTATATCGTAAACTAAAAGGAGGTTAATAACGGATAATTTGTACATAATTTCCATAATCATGATCGCTATCTTAATCATACTGTCATATATAATTGGCAGAAAGAACTCTACCCTAAAATATGAAGTACCTCTAATAGTAGGAATACTGAGTGTTATTGTTTTTATAGTAAGTTTCTTTATCGGAGGATGGACTGGTATGGGAGTAGGAGCAATTAGTTTTACTGCTTTCATCTCATCACTTCTCTCCCTAATAATCATATCTGTAGTGGAAGCTTTAAAAGGAAAAGGCAATAAGAATATTCACCAATAAAGCATGTATATAATATACAAATTCAGCTAACATATTCACCATTATCGAAACAAAAAAATACTGATACTTTAGGAGGAAGATTTATATGGCAGAAAGACAAGTTGGAACAGTTAAGTGGTTCAATGATGAGAAAGGATTTGGCTTTATTACACCAGAAAGTGGACCTGATCTTTTTGTCCATTTTACAGCTATTGAACGGACTAAAGGGACTGAAGGGGTTGTTATTAAAAGCTTAAAAGAAGGGCA
Source organism: Priestia sp. FSL P4-0332 (assembly GCF_038005845.1). Taxonomy (NCBI): domain Bacteria; kingdom Bacillati; phylum Bacillota; class Bacilli; order Caryophanales; family Bacillaceae; genus Priestia; species Priestia sp. FSL P4-0332. The sequence goes on along the minus strand of NZ_JBBOUA010000002.1, from coordinate 103,003 downwards.
AAAGGTTACTTTTGTAGTAGTGAATGGCCAAAGAGGTATGCAAGCAGAAATGGTACGGGTCCTAGAATAATATCCTAAGGGAATTATTACACAGTAAAAAATGAGGTAAAAAATGTATATCACATGCAAAATTAGTTCACATAATCAAAATTATAGGAAGAACCAACCATAAATAGCCCCATTAGATATCTAGTGGGGCAAAGCGTTTGAAGTACACGAATAAAACATGTTATTATTTGTATTCAAAGACAAATTCTCTAATGAGCTACCAATTGCAACCACTAGGTAGCTTTTCTATTTATCAAAATTAAAGAAAAAACGAAAAAGTCTTTCTCAGATGAGAAAGACTTTCCCTAGTCCGAATGAATGTACTTGGTTAAGGTTAACATTCCATCTTATTATACTACTTTTTTAGATGTTCTTCATCTTGAAAAACACTACATTTATTTAAGTTCTCATAATGCCAATCATCAGCAAGACAGTAAATAAAACATGGTTAAAATTTTCATTCTAAACTAATTAGTGATTTGAGGGATTAAAATGACCATTTTAAAAGGAACAAATGAAAACTTTTTCACCCTTATAAAAGAAGGTATAACATTAGCTTATTTTTCAAACCCAGAGAATGAAGAATCTCAAACTACTCGAACAAACTTAGAAGCCTTAGAGAAACATATAGGAAAAGATATTAAGGTAGTAGAAATCAACGGTAAAGAAGAAAAGAATGTAGTTAAGAAGTTTCCTGTTGACGTGTTCCCAACGCTCATTCTTTTTAAAAACGGAAAAATAGTAAAATACAAAATTGGAGGGCAACCTAAATCACAATTGACTCAGTTTATGAGTCCTTTCATTTAGTAACATAATGAGCCTTATAGGAAATAATCAATTTAAAAAAGCCTCTTTTATCTAGAAAGAGGCTTCTTTTGATTCTGTACTATAAAACTCCTAACATCCTTAATTAATAAACCTAAATCTTTAGCTTCTTTCATAAGAAATATCCATTGGACTTCATTTGGTGATAACCTTTTCTCATTCGACACTGATATGATATCCCCCAACTTATTTTTATAAATAAGATCTCTAGCAGTTACTATCATATGTTTGATCAAATCTTAAAACTAATACTTCTCTATAAAGTCGAAAATCCCTGTAGTTATAAGTGGAAATATGGGTTATTTTGTATTTCTTAAGGATAATGTTTAATGATTTGAGCAAACTACTCAAGAAGTTGTAAGGCTTCAATCCTTTGGCTAAATAAATGTAGCAGAAAAAACCTACCTCCTTTGACTGGAAAGAGATAGGTTTTTCTGTTTTTTAAGATGACTACGATATACAACATTATCTAGATTAATGAATTAAGAATTTCGCACCAAACCCCTTACCTGTAATATTAGCTGCCTTAAACTCTTCTTCACTAAGGCTATTAAGAATGATTACATTCTCAGGGTACAGCTTGCCCAACAACGCCCAGAGTATTAGATAATTGCCCCTTGCAGAAATAAGATGATTACCAGACTCGTTCGTTATTAAACCCGGAGTTTCCAAAATACCCCATACGTGATGCTCTTTGAAATCTGCTGGTTTCTCAGAATGTGCTCCTGAAACTGACTTAGAATTCGTCGCTGGCCGATACATAAATCGCTGGCCTCTAAATATCTGACCAAGATCAACCACAAAGTCATTGGAACCAAGTTGGATATGGTATTTAAGAACAGCACTTTGTTGATTACCAGTTGTTAGAATTTGCGCTTTATAGACGTTCTCAAGCTCCTGGTTTAAAACATCTAATTCAGAGGCAACTTGTCCGTCACCTGCATTGCTGCGAGGTGCAGAAAGGTAGTCTGGAAATTCATAGTTGAAAGTGATAGGAATGGAAACATCAAAATTATCATCCACAATTGTCCACACTGGGTGCCAGTAGAGAAGGTATCTAGGCGCCGTTGCTGGAAGAGCTCCCAAACTTGCAGGAAGTATGGTACCCAGGTGATACTGAAATCCATATCCTACTGTTGTCAGCTCAGAACTTAATACGCTTTGAGCGAATTTAACTAGTGCCTTATGAGACATTCTCTTTCCCAATAATTTATATAAAAATTCACTGTGTGCTTGCTCCATAAATCTTAATCCCTTGACACTATTTCTTTCATCGATTTTAATGGGTATCTCTTCCCAATTCTCGAACGGAATGAGTGCGTCTCTTAAAAGCACTAGCTGATGCAGGTATTCATTAAACAATTGCATGACAGTTGGACTACCTGCTGATCCCAAAAGTAAATTGGCTACCTTAGGCGTCCATGGATGATTATCACAGTGGCTTCTAAAGTTCAAATTGTTAAGAACTGCCTCACCATACTCTTTTAATGCTAGCTGCTGTGAGTTGAATTCACTTGCCCAACGTGTTAGAGTTTCACCTATACTTTTTGCTTGTTTAGTAAGTTCTATTCCGGACGTATCATTAAGAGAAAGCTGGCCAAGAGGCAAAACTGATTCTCGCCCGGAGATTGCTAAATTAGCCTCAAGATTGTCTAACATCGCTTTCGAATCTGCTGCTTCTCCAAGTTGAACCATTATGGCTTCCAAAAGAATGTTCAATTCACGGACAATATCTTTAGCTCGGTACACTCCACTTGGAAGATCCCAATCGAAACTTCCATTTTCCTCATGTGATTTTATCGATTTTTCAGCAAATTGACCGACAAGAGGATTGATATCAAACTGTGTTCCCCATTCGATACTTCGATTTGCCAGAGTTAACTGATATTTTGACATATTACTCAAACCTCACTTTCTCTTTTTCAATCCCAGATGAAAATCCTCCCGAATTGCCATAATAAATTCAAATTATTATAAAAATTTAATACTTGGAATTTGGTTGTATGTTTTCATTCGTATTTTGAAAAAATCCGAAGTTTGTATCAGACCCTTTTTTATTAACTTATTTGAATTAAAATTTTACTTACTACCATTAAAAAAGCTCCAAAAGTTCATAAATAAGAGAACTTTTAGAGCCTTTGGTAGTCCAATTGACTAGTGATTTATATTTCAACCTTCAATATTTTTCTTAGTACTAAGCAATTAAAAAGATAGTAATACTTTTGTTCCTATAAGTCAAGTGGTTCTGGTGAAAAAACCTATTCTTAGAAACATAGAGCACCCGTTTTCTTTAAATTGCTAAATTATAAAGCTAATCCAAATATCGACTCGCCAATAATCGTTTGTTGGCTTAAGGTGACATCGTACACGTTCATCTAATTTGGGGCCAGATTGATGCACCCCGTGCATAATCGTTATGTGAGCCATAAATAATTCTCATTCTTCCATCATTTTCACCAAATCGTGGAAACTAAGGCTGTAACTGTAGCTGTCTTATGAGGCACATATAACTTAATTATATAAAACAATTTCAGGATTTAAATTACAAAATTTGTATTATTCGTTTTAATAAAATAGCAGCTATGTTAGTATGATTCTAAATCACAATGTTTTGTGTAATACAAAATTCATAACAACTGTAAGTAAACAAAAACGCTTTAACTATAATAGTTAAAGCGTTTTTGTATTATATTTTTTATTGTAATTGTATGCTTTTACGGGCGGTGTATTAAGGAAAATGAATTTACGTTAATTTTATAGATTAGAAAAACCATACTTAATAATAATGACACAATTCAATTTTTCCCATTAATTCCCTCGATATGATACAAATATTATAAAATATAAAAAGACTGATAATTTAGGAGGAAGATTATATGGGAAGACAAAATGGAACAATTAAGTGGTACAATTTTAATAAAGGATATGGTTTTATTACAACAGAAGATGAAACTGAGATTTTTGTTTCTTATCGCTCTATTGAAGGAAATGGTTATGCAGACCTGAGAGAAGGTCAAAAGGTTTCTTTTGACGTAGAAACAGGTCAAAAGGGTCTAGAAGCAGTACGTGTACGGGTCCTAGACTAATATCCTAAAATCATCTGTTATTTAAAAGGCAACAGGTTATTCCGTTGCCTTATTTGTGCTTTATAAAGCTGTTTTGACCATTAGTCTAAAATAGTTCGCATACTATTATAAAAGGAACGTTTTAAATTAAAGGAGGAAATGGAATGGCAATGTAAGAAGAATTTGCGTTAAGAGATGAAACAATAAAAACTATAAAAAAGGTGAAGGATCGCTCTCATCAAGAGGAGCTGAAGTTGTCAGACATCACAGAGCGTAATATTTTTCCTATGCAATTATTAGATAAACAATCAATACAAAAATGATCACAAACAGACAGTTCGTAAAATAAACGTTCGTATTTGTGTACCTTTACGAACAAACTCCAATTTCATTTGGCGAACGCTTATTGATGTTCGTTTATGTATAGAAATATTATACGAACGCCTTTAATCTAACATACGACATTTACGAACGGTTTTCAGGATAAAACGAACATTTATTATGGTTTATGAAAAATTACAGATTCAATAAATAAAAAGTAAAACCTTAATAATATGATAAATAATCTAATATTTACTCAAATAACAACAGAACTTATATAAAGTTATTTTCTATAAACAGAGTCGATCATCATATTTATTTTTAAAGTTATATGTATATGAATCTACAAATCTGGCCGGACTAATAACGTATTCCCCCTATTCGATAAATTTGAAAATCCTTAGCTTTGAAAGCAAAGGACTTTTTTGTTTCTTATAGAGTCATTGAGATTTTTAGTTTGATTTTTTAAATAAGTAGTTCTACATAACAATACCATTATTAAATAATAAATACATTTAATGAAATCCCTATCATTATTCTATGAGTAATGATAGGGTGAAGGTAGGAATTTCATTATTTGGCTTCTTTGCCTTCTAAAGTCTCCTTATAATAGAAAGGAGCTTGTTAATCCATGACTTTACTTGAAATTAAAGAAACACTTAAAACTTTACTCTACTATGAAGACAGTAACATAACTCATACTATCCCTCGATTTGTAGAGTTTTCTTATTGTAAAGTATCTAAGGCTTTTCAAATTAATACGATTCTTACTAAAAACACTTCCACTTATTTTGACGTTGACACTGCTGCAGAAGCATTATACGCAATAATATACTCCATCAACAAGCAACACGTACAATAGTAATAGTACCTTCTTTAATCTGTATCATAAATCAATTTTTTATTTACCTATTATAAATAGCTTTTAGTCTATCCTTTATATATTCTATACGGATAGGAAATATAAAAAAGAAAAGAGGTGATATTATGATTTCAGAGGAAAGTGGTGTAGCAAAATTTTCTTTTCTAGAAAAAGCATTAGATTTTACCAGAGCCGGTGTAATAGTTACGGATGCCTCACTTTTAGATAATCCAATTGTCTATGCAAATAAAGGTTTTGCTGACATAACAGGATATAAAATGGAGGAAATTATAGGGCATAATTGTCGTTTTCTTCAAGGGAAAGAAACTAATCCAGCTACTATAAAGGATATTAAAAGAGGGATTTCAAACCAGACGTCCATCAACGTACAAATCTTGAATTATACAAAAGACAACAGGCCGTTTTGGAACGAATTATTTATAGACCCCATGTGGATGAACGAAAAGTTATATTTTGTTGGCGTACAGAAAGATATTACAGAGAAAGTAAAACTAGGGAATTTAATTAACGATTTTCATGAGCAAATCACTCAACTCTCTACCCCTATCGTTCCTATTAAAGACGGAATATCGGTGTTACCTATTATTGGGGTATTAAGTGAACAGAGATATGACGCTTTAATGGAGCAAGTGTCAATGTATATATCTGAAGCTAAAGATGATTATTTCATTGTCGATTTTTCTGGCTTACTTGAAATAGATACATTCGTAGTAAATTGTATCTATAATTTAAATAACTTGATTTCTCTTACAGGTACAACGGTTATTATTACAGGGATCAACCCTTCACTTGCAAGAAAGATGGGTGACCTTCAAGTTACCTTTAACAATCTAAACACATTTAATACGGTTAAATCGGCCCTGCTTTTTCTTCAAGGTAAATAAAACGAACAGTGAGCATTAAATAACTTTTCATATTTTAAGCAAACTACTTAAGACACCCTGAGAGATCTAAACAATGAGTAAGGTACGTGTAAGACAAGAATATTATATACAACGTAGTTAACATAATTACTTTTATCAGTAATAGTAATATGTATAAACTCACTCACAGGTATCAATAAAGTGTGATATAATGTAAAAGCACTCTAACTTATAAAAGTTAGAGTGCTTTTTTTATTTAAATAAGAATAAATGTTAGGTGTTTTATCTCTTTATATAAATAAAACGAAAGGAGATAGATGATATGCAGCTTAAAAAAAATGAGTATTTACAGCCTATAAAAGAAAGTATTATTAAACGTAGGAAAGAACTTGTTGAAAGAAAAAGACAAGATTTTACCAATATTCATAGAACTGGCACAGACTTGACAGCATTTCGCAGCAACCTTCTGACAGTTTATGCTGACTCGATCGATTTAGACAAAGATAGTGCTGCTGAAGTGATCTCCGAATGGGGCCAAGACGTTTCTAACTTATTAGTGGATCTCGAACTGCCATTAGAAGTAGCCTTAAACGAAATTAGCTTTTATAGGTATACGATTGGAGAAATTATTAGGGAAGAAGCAGATGATAAAAATTTCTCTCTTAACGCTTTCTATGAGATTATTTCGCATTTTAACATGATTGTAGACCATTCTGCACAATGGTTGAGTAAATCTTACATCCAAGATTATACGAATAAAATTAAACATGCCCAATATGCTATTGATGAGCTTTCCGTACCTATTGTTCGTATGACTGAAGAAATTGGCATCCTCCCTCTAGTAGGAGATCTAGATACAAAAAGAGCACAAATTTTGATGGAAAATGCATTAACAAAAGGTAGTGAGTATCATTTAAAATTGCTCATTATTGACTTGTCAGCTGTCCCTATTATTGACACCATGGTCGCGGACCAGGTTTTTAAAGTCATCGCAGCTTTGAGACTAATAGGAATCAACGTTGTTCTTAGTGGTATCCGTCCAGAAATAGCTCAAACTATGGTCAATTTAGGAATAGAAATGAATAGTATTAAAACGTTCTCTAGTCTGCATCAAGCTGTGACATATACAAACTCTCTTATTGAATCAGCAGGATAGAGTAACTTATTATATATAACGGTCACTATAAAAAAGTTTGTAAAATTACCCCGCCTCTTTACATTTAGCGTAAAAAGTATAAGATCTGAATACGCATTTAATCATTAAATTCCCAGCCAATTCTCTTTGTGAATCACGCAATAAATCAATACTTATAACTAAATTATAATTATGCAGCCTTTTATACATATGCTGTAACTTGTCTGAAATGTCCCTGTTATAAAAATATGTTAGGATTTATTGATCAGCATATTCTATAAAATATTTCAGAAAAAATCTACCTCAATCCATCCAATGGTTGTAAAATGAGGTAGATTTTTTGTTCGTTTATTGGGAAAGTAATACACCTTTTCAAAATCGAATAGAAATAATATAATTGTTTAATTTTATCTTGCTCAATTCACTAAAAAATCCACTATTTACTCCATACAAAGAACACTAATATAATTAAGGGGTACAAAGAGAAAGGATGATTTTTTGAAAAATAAAATAAATCAGTTGTTTAAAGATCAAAAGAATGTTCATGTACTGTATTCCTATAATAAAATGGAAAATTACATTAACCAAGTTGTAGATTACATAAAAGACGGTATTTACGCTGGAGACTACATTATTCTTATTGAAAATGACCGTATTTATCCCCTCATAAAAAAACAACTGGACACGCTATTAACAAAAGATCAAATGAAACTGGTACACTGTATAAATAACTTTGATTTTTATTATTCAAGTGGGAGTTATCATCCTCCCTCAATCGAGAGTTACTTTAATAAAATGATACAACCTTATGTAGAAAATAAAATCTCTTTTAGATCATGGGCACATGTAGAGTGGACCACTATGAAAGATCCTTTACATCTAATAGAAGATTTTGAAAAAATAGTGGATGAGGCTGTAAATCAGCTATCGTTTCCGTTAATCTGCGCGTACAAAGGTGAGCGAATGCCAGAATATCTGAAAACGATTTTGTTGGAAACACATCCATATATCCTAGTAGAAGATGATTTCATCGTCTCCGAACAATATCGACCAGCTAAATAATGTAAAATAATAAAAAAAACGCTTAAAAAATTATTTAAGCGTTTTTTTACTTGCTTTCTTACAGGTTAAGAATACATTAACATTTGTGTAATTTAAGTCACTCTAAAAGAGTGATTTTTTAGAAGAATATTAGGTTTTTAAGTCCAAATAATAGGTTAATATTTACTAATAAAGCTATTGAGGGTATAGAAATGGAGGAGAGTAAGTTGCCTAACAGAGAGTATCCATACTAATTTATAAAGTTAGGTAAGTTATATTATGTAAATGAATCATGTAGAAAAATCGCCCTCTTTGTCGTCAGTAAGAGTAAATGGTTAAACTAATTATTTTCAATAAATACTTTACTATTTACTTAAGTCGGGTAGGCAGGCACTCTCACGAGCGCCCGCCCCCCTAAGAACCGCACGTGACAGATTTCCCGTCATACGGCTCAAGCCTTCTTTTTATCCGAACAACTTATTTAATACATGGTACATGTACTAATTTAGCAAATTGACCTGTAGAAACCTCTAGGTTTCGCACTGTAACTTTTTCTCCATTTTGTAGAGTCTGCTTACACAATGCACAACGATATCCTTGTTTTCTTGCAAGTTTCATCCTATCGAATGTATTTTCATTGTTAAAGACCTTACGGTCTCGTTTTTCCCAATACTCTTTTAGACTCGGATCATCTGGGCTGTTTTTGTAGGCTACCATGACATGTCGTTCTATCTTAATCCAGGACATCTTTAACAATTGAATGTTAGTAAGTGGACATGTGAGAATCCATTTATTATTTCCACCGTGGTGGGGCTTCTTAAAATAACGCTTGCTAATCCATTTTCTCGACTTCTTTGGATGCAGTTGTTTAAGATGTTTTCTCACTTTTAGGAAAATATAATTGTCCATATAGCTGTAAGTCTTTTTAGATACGACATGTTTCCAATACTGGCCGTAGCCACGAATAATCGGGTTTAAAACACGTATTAGTTCTTTTACTGGTCGTCCTCTCATCACAGAGAACGTATCTTTTATCTTGTTTCTAGCCTTTTTAATGCTGTCTCTGCTAGGTTTGATAAATAACTTCTTTCCTTGTCCCGTATTGTATTGACGCAGCGAGAAGCCAAGAAAATCAAACCCGCCCTCAATATGTGTAACTCTAGTTTTATCCATGCTAAGTGTAATTCCTCGTTTTCGTAGGTAAGGGGTGAGTTTCCCATACATACTTTCAGCTTGTTCCTTCGTTTCCGTTACGATGACGAGGCAAGTAGACCACTGGAACCTCCCCAGCAGCCCCTCTCAGAACCGGACGTGAACCTCTCAGCTCATCCGGCTCCCATTATTCAGCCGTAGGCTTGATGCCTAATTCCCAGTGTTTAAAAAGTCTGGGATTCTGTTTTGCAATTCTACCCAAAAAGTATTCTGCCTTTTTCTTATGGCGTGTGAGCCTTTTATATTTCTTTCTTGCCCACATAATTAAGGCTTTATTAACATGCCTTAATGTTGAGTACATCTCGGATTTGTAGAATTTCCCATAGTAATTAATCCAACCTCTAATTTTTGAGTTAAACATATTTGATAGGTCCGTAAGGTCCTTTTCTGCTTTTAATTGTAGTTTCCATTCCCTTACGTTTTGCCGAATTGATTTCTTAGATTTATTACTAATGGCAGGTGTAAAGCCCACAAAGTGTTTTCCCCATCTGTTCTTTACCAGTCTTGGTCTGAACGTATACCCTAGAAAATCAAACGCTATGGTTTCATAGTTTCCTTTTCTATCCTCATCCTTACAGTATACAATTCTGGTTTTAGTTGGATGTAGCTCAAGCTTACAGTCATTCATTCTCCTATTTAGGGATTTAAGCAGCTTTCTTGCTTCACTTTCTGTCCTACAGTGGATGACTGCGTCATCCGCATACCTAGCGAACGGATTGTTTAGATGATTAATAGACATCCATTTATCAAACGTGTAATGAAGAAATAAATTTGCTAATACTGGACTTATAATTCCACCTTGAGGCGTGCCAGATGTACGCTCTTTTACACCTTCTTTCGTGTGAAAAGGTGCCTTTAACCATCTTTCGATGTATAACTTTACCCATTTTGTTTTGGTATGCTTTTCTACTGCTCTCATCAGTAACTGATGGTCAATGTTGTCAAATAAACCTTTTATATCGAATTCTAGAACCCAGTTATATTTCCAACACCTCTTGCGAGTAATCTCTATTGCTTGAATAGCACTTTTCCTAGGTCTATACCCATAGGAGTCCTCATGGAAGAATGGTTCCACAGAAGGTTCGAAATACAATTTCACCACCATTTGTGCAATTCTATCCGTAACTGTTGGGATACCTAATACTCTCGTACCTCCAGTTTTCTTCGGTGTTTCTACAGCTTTAACTGCCGGAGGAAAATAACTTCCTGAGGACATCCTGTTCCATAGTTTATAGAGATTATCCTTTAGATTCATTTCGAATTCTTCTATTGATTCTTCATCAATTCCTGCTGACCCTTTGTTCGCTTTTACTCTTAGAAAGGCTTCATAAACTACCTTTTTTGATATAGCATATGGCTTTGTTTTATCCATAAGTTCCTCCCACTTAGATGGTTGACTTGTTAATAAAACCGAATAACATAACCCCTTTGCTCCATCTCCGTTAGGAGACTTCCTTGCTACTACGAGTTATTCCGCCCCTATACATGGCATTGGTACTCTGATTCTTGTGGGGCTTCCACTTGTAATCTCTCCCTTAGCATCCATGTCGTAGGTTCCCACGTTCCACACTAAAGCCTATATTAAGTTCACGCCACCTTTATACCGGTCACCGAACGGACAGTAAACAGGTTTCCTCCGAACTTATCCTAAGTTAACGACTCCCCCTCAGTTTTGATGACGTCAATACGCTTTCGATACTTCGTCAGTGGTTCAATGGCTTTCGTCTCCTTAATACACACCTGACAGAGTCTTGCTCTGCCTTTTCCCTAACGCTCAATACCATAGCTTTTGACTATAGCACCTTAGGGTGGTTTGCAACCTCTACCTGTATAGCGATTGCGAGAGGCCTTCTCTCATCTTAAGTGCAGCATAGCTTGCTAGAGTGCTTTTCAAGCACTTAGTGTTTGCTTTCGTGGCACACAATCATCTGCGTAGAGAACACGCCCTATCTTACATTTTGGATCAATTGCGTATCCTCCGTTTGGTTTGTAAGTCTTTTTATAAACAATACCAATCTCTTCTTCCATACCACATAAGGCGATATTAGCTAGAAGGGGAGACACAATTCCCCCTTGAGGGGTTCCTTCTGTTGTCATACGAAGCATATCCTGCTCTATGTATCCCATATTAAGCCACCTTTTAATGAGAGTGCTCCCCGGAAACATAGATGTTTGTTCCATTATCCAATTATGGTTAAGATGATCGAAACATCCTAAGAAATCTCCCTCAAACACCCACTTTTTCTTACTATTGGTGTTAAGCTTATTAAAAAGATTACTTATAGCATCGTGTGTACTTCGTTTAGGACGAAAACCATAGGAAGTGGGCTCAAACTTAAACTCCCATTGGGGTTCGAGTGCGTTTTTTAATACGTTTTGATAGACTCGATCTCGTATCGTAGGAATGCCCAAAGGTCGTAGCTTTCCGTTTTTCTTCGGAATAAATGTTCTTTTTGCTGGTTTTGGACGATGTCGAAAGACATTGCATTGAACTAGTTGTTTGTACAGATTGATACGTTCATTTGGTTTTGAGGCAGTATAGCCATCTACACCGGGTGTTCGCTTACCGTTATTTTGTTGTGTTACTCTGCGAATAGAAAGCAGTAGATTTGCTTTACTCCGAAGGAGTAAACGTTGAAGTTTCCTTACTTTTCTTTGTTGATTTTGTTGTTCGGCACGATAAATTCTTTGTCGTAACTTCGCTACATATTTTTGTATCATACTCCAATCAATAGAGTACCAATCTTTATGCGAGACGTGCGCCGACGCTCGTAGAGAGGTATTCATAACAGCACGCTCCTTTTCGTTAGAAGATAGCCACAAATTTATTTTCGTGTTGAAGACCAATGAGAAGTGGGCGCTCTTTCGAGCCTGTCCTTGTCTGTAAAGCCGACAGTATCCGTCCAGTTATACAATGATTCTGCTTTCCTGTTCCTTTTCAGGGTAACGGCCTTAGCTTTTTCTCATATCCCATACCCTCTGTCACATTGTTTGACTTTGCAGTCATCCTACTGCTTATGCAGATGACGTAGGGCTTACCAAGTTTCACTTCCTCCAGATTCGATGGGGGTAGGCAGGTTCTTTACTCCGGGCAAGATGCGGGACGCATTAGAGTAGCTTTATGATTCTACTTTTCCTCTTACCAAGACCCAAGCAAGAATATGCATTATCTTGAGCTAACTGTGACGAAGCTTATAAACCTTCACTTTCGTTTACCATACCTATCTTCTCCTAGCAGTATTCCGGACCATGCATTTGTCCTCTGTTTCCACATTTCCTCATGCAACCGACAGACTCGTTACCAAGAATGCCGTTTCGGATGGAGATCATCTCTGCGTCTAGATGAGTAGCGTTAGCTACACTGTAAGAAAGCGACTTCTTGTCGCACCATAAAACCATTTCTAGGTACCACAAAGGGAACTTTATGTCCCATAGATAATCCTTTTTCTAACTTTTAACTCCTTGTTCCATTTTCCTTAACTGCTTTATTACGTTTTTTCCCTAAAATTATTTTTAAATGAAGTATACATGCTAATAATCCAACACTAACAATAACCCAACGCATAAACCCTTCAAATTGGGGATCAAAAATATTTATTAAAGCTATTATTAGTCCTACTAACATCCCAATATAATTTAAATGCAAATACAGCACTCCTAACTATCACTTACCTAATAATTACATTATATCAAAATTTATGTATTGATTCAGAATGAATATAATATACCAATCCAGTTACCATAATCCATATTATCAGAAGCAAAACACATGAATAGAATTTAATGATCCTATATATCATTTTATAAGGAACTGCCAAAGGTGATAGGGGGTCAAAAATAATGAGTAAGTTACTAGATAGACTATTTATATGGCTGTATCTCTTGTTTGTAAGCGTATTTTTAGTTCTTATTTCTATCCTCATGCCAGTTACTATTGATGAACGCGAAGAGCTAAGCGTAGCAATGTTTGGTTATCCTTTTCCATTTGCTCAACAAGATTTAATGAGAATTTACGGAGATTATGCAGTGGACTATCCCCATAAGTTTACCATTAGCTTTGGTATGTTAGAAAATGTAAGTGACATTTATTTCTTTAAAATCCCCTTTTTCTTTTCAGTTCTTATTGTTTATATAGGATTGCTAATTATAAGATATCTACACAATCGATTCTTGTTGTAATTAATCCTAATAAAGACTGTACATACCTTATAAAATCTTAGTTACCATAATGTCATTTATCGGCACAGATATGACGAAGAAGCTTTACTAATTTAATTGACATAATATATTAGTCGTATATAGATAGATATAATATAATGAAATAAAAAAGGGAGAAATATCCAAGATGGAAAAACGCTTGTTGAATTGGGTCATCTTCATTGGGGTTATTATTATTTTAGCTATCAGTATACCGAGAGTAACAAGTAATGAAGCACGCTATTTAAGTTCACCAGAAGAAGAGAAAAAGGTAGCACAACTTGAAGGGGATTTCAGAAAATGGTCACTTAGACCACTAGATAAATTTATGGTGCAAGCTTATCAAGCGAAACCGAATGGACACGATTGGAACAGTGTGAAACAAAAATCAATAAAAAATTATCGCGTTATATATTACACCTTTTTTGGTATCCGTTATATGGAGGTAGAAGTCAGTTAAATCTAATGGTGAATATTTAAAAATGGAGGGGTAGAAAAATGTTTATAATCGAAACTATTATAGGCCTCATTTGCTTCTTTATTGTCAATATTTTATACGATACGTATATTACTAAAAGAAATAGTTCTTTTATACAGCTAAGTATCATTTCAGTGGTCCAAACTATTATTGCAATGAGTATTTACAATATTGTTTAAAGATCCGAAACTACTTTAAGACTCGTACATAATAGAACTGCATACCATATACAAAACAAGTTAACATAATACCTCTTTCCGGAAGACACCACAAAAAGAACCCGTATGGCAGAAGGACTCTGACAAGGGTTCTTTTTCCGGAGTATGCAGCTTTTTATACATCCTTGATTTATCAACGCTTTCTCAGTAGGTGGTTGAGAAACTAATGTATAAGAAGTGCACCTTTTATACATATGCTCGTAAGGAAAAATATAGTATATATGGAAAAAATGTGATATTATGTATCTGCACATGCATTTTATAGTAAAAAGCCACCTGTCCTGCAAATACTGGGTGGCTTTTTATTTTGCTTACCTTTTGATTGGACAAATTATAACTCAGCACTATATTTTATATATGTACATGCGTACAGTCACTAAGTGTAAATGATAAAACAATAAAAAGAACAAAAGTAAGTTCTTGTTTACTTATATAATTTTATCGGTATTAATAAAAAAAGACTCCTTATAAGAAGCCTCTGTTCATAATAATTTCAGTATTAAAGTACTGCTCCTGAAAATGTACGGCTTGTTTAATCTCTTCTAAAGAAAAGCTTTTATTAGATACAATAAGCTTATCTTCTATATCGTTTTTTCTGCGTACTATCCCTATTACAATGCCTTTATATTGGTCTAAAGAATGAGCTTCCCCTAATATATAAGCATCAACCTCTTCGCCATCGGCAGCCTTTGTTCCAGGGATGTAACCATAATTCAAAGGATAAATATAATTATACGTTGGATGCTTCGACCCCAAAGGTCTGTCTACTTTTACAACTACCTCTTTACCAAGGTAATTTTCTAACAAGAAGGATCCCTCCTTTTAAAAAATCAATATGCCTAGTTTTACTACTATCATTATTTGCAAGTTACCATAACAGACATTACTGGCACTAAGTCACCTTAAAGAATTCATTTCAAATCAAGCTCACATAAAAAGCGTTCCACTCCAGGATACTTTTCACCCAAGCTAGTTATGCGAAAACCAAAGTTATCATAAAACAATACTGCATCTTTATCAGTCTCAGCCGAAATCGAATTTAGATTATATTCCTTACAGATAAATCTAATCATGCTACTTCCCATTCCACTTCCTCTTTCTTTTGGTAAAACAGCAATGTGTTTTATTACACCATCTCTGGAATTAAGAATTTCAACTCCTATACAACTAATTATTTTTCCATTAACTCCACCACTATATAATTTTCGGTTTGGCGAACAAATGTATTTATTATATTCTTCATCAATTTTCTCTTCTGAAGTCGCATAAGATAACAGCCTTTTTATTGCTGGATCAATCCTAATAGAAGTAATTTCTTTCATTCCAATTCCTTTTCCCTTTTTAATATGTTGTCCACAAATTTCTTCTTTTCATTTGTGTATGAAACACCATCATTAGGATATTTATTTGCAAGTTCTCCCTTTAGTTTTACATACTCCATCTTTGCATCTGGAAAGGACCTTAAATAATCTCTGAAGGAAATTTGATCCCTCCATAATCCCTGATTATATATCATTATATGTAAAAAATGAGTGATCTTATTTTCTTTATTCTTTGCAAATACGTGCTTGCCATCTATACTTACGGGAACCTTAAAGTATCCAATTCCCTTTACTTTTTCTCTTATTTTTATAACCTTATCCAAAGAACTAACACCAATTGCAATATCAATGATCGGTTTAGCGAAGACGCCCTCAATAGACGTACTTCCCATATGTTCAATTGCCATAATAAGTTCCTTTAATTGAGAAGATAACAATTCCCTCTCTTCGTCAAATAACTTACTCCATTTATCATTATAAGGTTCGAGTTTTACTAAACCACGTTCTAATCCTAACATGCCAATGCCCCCCAGTTTTGAGATATACCTTCAGCTCACCCTTAGTAGCAATCCTTTTTCAATTACTATAATAAATCAATCCATCTATGGTTTGGCTCTTGTAATATGATTGCATTCTTAAGCCATTCTTTTTGTTTTTCACTAAGAAAGTCTTTAACAGTAATAAAATCATCGTGATCTTTCTTCCTTGTATTCTTTGTTTTATATAAAAGAGTAATTTCAGGATTTAAGTATGGCATACCTTCGTTAGAGTAACTCCATAATGAATTGAGAGGATATGATATTTTAAAATTCCTTCTAAATAACCAGTTACCTTCAGTTGTTTCATTAAGGAGTATCTCCATAATATCTTTATTTCGATTATTGAAAGCATGTATTTCATGAATAGGGAGCTCTAAGAATTCATTTTTCCAGAGGTAGAACTCACCCTTAACGACCTTTTTAAAATCCCATTCTTTTAAATAGGCCTTTATTTCTAATTGGTCTTTTCGGTATAATGCAATTTCTATATCTGAGTGGTTTCTTGTCTCCCTGCCAATAAAAAGATCAATAGCCCAACCGCCAGCAAAAAACCAAGGTTTGTCAAAATCATATAAAAGAGAGGTAATGTACTTACATTTTTCAAATGACATATGTAATCCTCCAAATTTAAAATGAATTCCAATAAAAAAACTTTCTTTTTATTTTCTAGAGGACGAGTCTGTCTTCCTCTAGAAAAAATTCACTTAACGTAAGACGTATTATTGTAATTAAAAAGCGCATAGAATACTAAGTCTATACGCTCTATCTACTATACTCCATTAACCAACAGTCTCTAAGTTCCCCCTCATGATATTCATGCTTGGGAAGGTATTTAACCTTCTTAAAGCCACATTTCTCATAACATGCTATTGCTCTTTGGTTCCATGCTTGTGGGTCCAGTACAATTTTTTCTGAATGCTTCTTATACATTAGGTGATCAATCATTAATTTCATTAAACGTGTTCCAATTCCTTTGTCCCAATAATCTATCTCCCCAATAAACTGATCTGTTCCATATATATCATCTAAGTCGTCATATCCATATTCTTTTTTCTCTTGAGAATCTAAGGGATAGAATTGAATATAACCAATAGCTTTTTGTTCAAACTCTATGATGCAGCACGTAACATTATCCTCTTGTTGATAGAAATTTTGATTAACCATTTCAGTATCATGAGGGTTGTCACGCCCTTCATAATATTGAAGTATCAGAGGATCGTTTAGCCACTTTACCAAAAAAAGTTTATCCGATTCCAAAAGCTCTCGAATCCCAAACTTTTCATCGCCTATTATCATTTTTTCCCTCCTTATCATCTAATTTAAGATTACTTATAAGGAAAATTCTTGCTTGCAAGTCTTAAACCCTTTAGTTTGTAAAAAATTTACTTTACGCAATGGATTTTTCCAGAACAAATTAAAAAAGCACTCCATTGGTGCTTAAGGAGTGTTCAACAAAGTATAGCTATATGAAAAGAAAAAGCACACATCCGTTGTCAATTAACAGATGTGTGCTCTATTTACTTCCTAGAATCATTATTAAACTAATTTAGCCTTTGAGATATCTTCTAATTCATTTTCCCTTTTTGAATGATTAGGTGGTTTAATAAATATAGCTATGATGAGCGAAAGAACGCAAAGAGTTCCTATGACAATAAAGGTTGGTTTGAATCCTCCTAGAAATGCTGCAATGAAAGAGCCAGCAAGTGCACCTAAGCCAAAGCCTTGATAAACAATTCCATAGTTTTTACTATGGTTTTTCAAACCAAAAAAATCACCCACAATAGCAGGAAACACTGTAATATTGCCACCAAAACAAAAGGCAATAGCTGCAACACAAATGAAGAAAACCCCATAGTTTAACTGAACAAAGCTCAGCGTGAGAACAGCTATAGCTGTAATGAAAAAAGTAGAGGCAATGACTTTTAAACGACTAACCTTATCAGATAGTGAACCAAGTATGAGGCGACCGACTGTATTAAAAATAGCAATCATAGCTACTGCATTAGCAGCTACGGCAACATTTAAACCAGCTAATTGAACACCTATGTCTTTAACAATGCTAATAAGATATAGACCACTCATACATGCTGTAAAGAACATAATGAAAAGGAAATAAACCTCTTTTGTTGCTAACATTTCTTTAACTGTATAATCTCGTTTATTCTCTGCATTCTCCGCATTAATTGGTGTTTCCACTACAATAGCTTCTCTTAGAAGTAGAGAGCCTCCAACTACCATTATCACAACGATTATGCCCCAATAGAAGAAGGTTTGAGAAATGCCTACAGTATCAATCAGAGTTGCATTTATGTATTTGAAAACTAAACTCCCTAATCCATATGCAGATACAGAAACTCCAGAAATCAGTCCTTTTCGATTAGGAAACCATTTAATTAAATTAGATAAAGATGTAATATAGGCCGTGCCATCTGCAAAACCTACGATAACACCCGCCAGTAAATAAAGCATTAGTAAGGTGGAAACTTGTGAAGTAAGAATTAATCCTAGCCCAAGAATAAATCCAGATAAAGCGATTAATTTGCGAATTCCCCATTTTTCCTGTAGCTTTCCTGCAAATAAAGTAGCAAAAGCTAAGGCAAAACTTGTTATAGAGAAAGTTATAGCTACTGAACTGAGCTCCCAATTGAATTTATTAACTAAGGGCTGGTTGAATAAGCTCCATGTGTAAATTGTTCCTAGTCCCATTTGGACAATGATCGTTCCTAGAATAAGAAACCCAGGATGAATATCCTTTCCTTTCATAATACCTTCCTCCATCTTTGTATAGAATATTCCTAGCTAGGTAAGTTCTTTATTACTTCTTGTGTCGATAAAATGTCGCCCGATAGGTCAAATTTTATTGTATCCCAAATAAGGTGGAAGATATGCAGACTATTATAGATGAAAAAATTTCAGCTTACCTATCCGAGAACGGTTACTTTTATGTAATGCATCGTTTTCAACCAGAGAAGAGACTATCTTTTGTTAAAGGTATGAAAGTACGTGGCTTATTCGCATCTATTAGTGTTGGAGTAAAATCAATAACACTATTTTTAATAAAATATGTTTAGTTTTACTTAATGATATGACGAAAAGTAAAACTAAACATATTTAGCTTTTTTAAAGGGGGAAGAAAGATCGATATTAAAAATCAACACTTCCTACAGACTATTGATTACTTGTTTTCCTCAATTTAAAGTATGCATATGCACTTAACGTGATGGCTACCATCACTATACAAGTAAGAGGAAACAGGATAGTGTTAACAAAATGATCATAAAACCAGGTATACATAAAAATCACCTCAAATAGTTTAAATTCCCCCTAATAATCCTTGTCTTAGAGGGGGTTAACAGATTGTAAGAACCACCTCATATTTGAAGGGAATAATGCAAATAAACCTTTTATTGCTTATGGTCCTTTCTATTTTTCAAGAAAGCAACAAGAAGCAGCAGAGGAGGAATGATCGCAGAAAGGGGAATATACAAAACAAACATCTCTATCCCCAATCCTTCATGGATGTGTTCTTGAAAATTACTAGAAATCGTCATTGACATAAATAGAATCATAAGTCCTATAGGGTATGAAAGTCGTGAAGATGATTTGATCTTAAATAAGTTGGCCGTCCCTATGACAGCCGCATAAAGCAACACGCTTATCTTAAAGAAACCACCGGTAACTAAAGCAATCATAAAAAATACATCAAGACGTTCTAAAAAGTTTGCTACCTGGATACTCTGTATGGTACTAAGAAGAGGGAATTGGGAACGTTCAGTCAAATCAACCCCAAGTACACTAATGTTAATAAGCATGGCAATAGTCAAGTTGATACCAGCTAATCCTGATGCACATAACATGGTCACTTTGGCCTTCTTCGGGTTTTTTAAATACGGTAAAATCATTGTAAACACAATTGCTTCACTAAAAGGAAAATACAAGATTTGAGTAAAAACAACTTTCAAGGGTGGGAATATCCCTTCTTCAAGTACTGGTTGTAAGTTCGTAATATCGATTAACCCCGAACATACAATCAGAATAAAGCCAGTAATGGCTAGGATATACATGATTATAAAAAAGATTTCTCCTGATCGGGCTATTACTTCGATACCTTTGCGAACTGTATAAATAATAACAAGGATCAATAAAGCATTCGCAATGAACAAAGGGGTATCAGGATAAGCAAAGGTTAACAGCATCTCACCGATATCACGTAGAACCCTTGCTACATTATAGATAAAATAAAAGATATAAAGAAAGGCCAGTACGCTTCCTACTGCTTTACCTAAGATTTTTTGCATGTACTCTGTAGGTAAAATATCTGGATAGTACGAGTAAAGTTTATTATAGACTAGAAACAGAACAAAACTGAATACTGTTCCAAGCAGAATCGCAAGCCAAGAGTCTTGTTTTGCGTCCATGGCAATAGGTAACAATAAAGTAGTACCCAGCTCAAACAAAACCATTAAGATAAAAAGCTGGCTGGCACTAATTTTAGCTTTTTCCATTCAATACGCCTTCCTTTTCAACTATATTCAAGGGAATATTTTACTTTTCTTGGATTACTCTTTATTGTTTTCACCACTTCCGATTTTTCGAACATTATGTAATAGATAGTAGATTTGCTTTAAGGTTAATTCTAGGCTAAAAGTATTCTTTCCACGGGTAAGAACTTTACTAAAGAATTTAACAAGAATGATAATATTACATATGAAAATTAGCTAGTTCAATGTGTTTTCTCCATGCTTCTTCCTGTTTTTAAAGAAAGCAACAAGAAGAAGAAAAGGAGGAACAATTGCAAGAAGAGGAATATGTATAACAAACATGGCCACCTTTAGTCCTTCATGGTTATGCTCTTGAAGATTGCTCGCAATGGTAATAGACAAAAAGAGAATGATTAGCCCCAAAGGATATGATAATCGTGAAGGGGATTTAATCTTAAATAAACTAGCAGTTCCTACGACAGCTGCGTAAAATAATACACAGATTTTAAAGAAAATCGTGATGATTAATGCGAGCATAAAAAATACATCAAGACGTTCTAAAAAATTAGCTACTTGGATGCTCTCAATTGTACTAAGAAGTGGGTATTGGGAACGTGCAGTTAAATCAACCCCGAGTACACAGACATTAATAAGCATGGTAATAATTAAATTGATTCCACTTAATCCTGTTGCGCATAACATAGTTACCTTTGCTTTCTTGGGGTTGTCTAAATAGGGTAAGATCATCGTAAATACAATGACTTCTGTAAATGGAAAATACAACGTTTGAGTAAATACCACTTTTAGAACAGGGAATAAACCTTCTTCCAAAATAGGTTGTAAATTTTTTATCTCGATTAATCCAGAAGATACAATTAAGATAAAACCAGCAATCGCAAGAACATACATAAAAATAAAAAGCAGTTCTCCTGATCGAGCTATGACCTCAATTCCTTTTCTAATGGTATAAATAATGACAAGCATTAATAATGCATTCGCGATGAATAAAGGTGTGTCCGGATAGGCAAAGGTTAACAGCATCTCACCAAAATCGCGTAGAACTCTTGAGGCATCGTACATAAAATAAAGAATGTAAACAAAGGCTAGTACGGTTCCAAGTACTTTTCCTAGAATCCTTTGCATATATTCTGTAGGCAAAAGATCGGGATAATAGGTATAAAGCCTATGATAGACTAATAATAAAACGAAACTGAATACCATTCCAAGCAGAATCGCAAGCCACGCATCTTGTTTTGCATCTATTGCAAGAGGTACCAGTAAAGCACTCCCCAGCTCAAATAGTACCATTAAAATAAAGAGCTGACTGGCACTAATTTTTGCTTTCTCCATTTAACTGGCACCTCCTTTTCCTTACTTTTGATTTTCTTTTAAACCTGAAAGAAACGATTTGTTTCGTAAGCCGGCGCGACGTACATAGGCTTCCACCGTAATATCTACATCTAACTTCGGAAAGTATACATCATTCCATTCCGTTTTTAATTTCTTAAATTGATTTGGTCTAGTACGATGAACTACTTCGCCAAATCCCAAAATATCCGTTTTGTTTTTTTGCGCACGTTCAATAGCTGTCTTTAGCTCTTGTTTAATTTCTTTCCTCACGGATTGTTCGATTTTTGTAATGATCTTTGGATTGGTGATATCAACAGGTACCTCCATTTCACTGATGTCTCCTTCAACACGCGTATGAACAGAAATATGAGGTTGTCCATTTTTTACTTGAGCCGACACACTTGTTTTTTGGCGTACAGCTTGATAAGCAATAGCTTCTTTCCTTCCTTCCCAATCAATATTAATATCGGTTCCTTGGATTTTATCGAGAATCCATACCGTTCCTCTTGCTGGTTTTCCATACAGCCAATCTACCAATTTTCCCTGTTTTAAAACAGCAATTCCCGAAGCTCGAAGCGTCGCTCCAGGTGCACTTTCTTGAAGGTTATCCAGCTTTTGTGCTTGCTGGGGATTCCCATCTAGACGAAATCCTGATACGACAGTTCCTCTTCCGGGAGATTCAAGGCTCTTCATCACCTCTTGAAGCGATGTTTTTACATCCTCTCCCCATTTTCTTTCCGTAAATTCTAAGGTTTTTAGCACTTTATTCGCTGGAATCTTATCAACTGGTGTTAACGTTTTCACAAGATCAGCTGCGGACGAATGGTTGGCAATCACGAGGGTGGAAGTATTTCGAAATTCTGGATCTCGATCAAACGCATCCACTAATGTATTAATTCCTTCTTCTTTGGCCAGTTTTTCACCAACCACGACCAAGTTTGTATGAGCATAATACAATCGTCGAGAAATTCTGCCCGAAGCCCGTCTACTTGCTTCGACTACATTGTCTCCTGAAGCTGAATAAATGGTAATAGGAGGGCTCTGGGTACCACCACCACCTCCTTGCATACCTCCTGCCACATTCCCTGGATTAATAATTTGGAGCGTTATGTGATATCTTCCATCTTTTGTTTTATCGACGCCCAGAGCTGCCACGATGGCAAGGTCAGTTAACTCCTTTTTACTCCAACAACTTGTGAGCAAGAACGTCATTGTCATCATCAATAAAAGAAAAACTGCTTTACGCTTCATTATTGTCACCTTCTTCAAGGTCCCGATTAACCATACCACGAGATGCAGGAGGATGCGGGTTTTGATTTCCCCCTTCTCGAACCGTATTAGTAGTAATTAATCGCGGTCTTTGTCTCAGTGTCCACCACGGTAATCTTATAACGGTATCTCCATTGTTTACAGGGATGAAGGGAGCAAATGGAGCCATGTAGGGTACCCCAAAAGAACGTAAACTGCATAGATGAACAACCATCATTAGAAGGCACAGAATAATGCCGTAGAAACCAAATGTTGCTGCACCAATCATAAACAAAAAACGAATTAAACGGGCCGAAATCGCCATATCAAAAGATGGTGTGGCAAAACTCGCAATGGCTGTGATTGATACAATAATAACCATTGCTGGTGACACAATACTTGCTTGAACGGCTGCTTGGCCAATTACAAGGGCCCCGACAATGGATACGGCTGAACCAATGGCTTTGGGTAAGCGTATCCCTGCTTCCCGTAAAATTTCAAAAGTTAATTCCATGAGTAAAGCTTCCACGAATGCTGGAAAAGGAACTGCTTCCCTTTGTGCCGCAATAGCTACAATGAGCGTAGTTGGCACCATTTCCTGATGGAAGGTTGTAACAGCGACATAAGTAGCAGGCGCAATAAGCGAAATCATAAACATAAAAATACGTAAAAGACGAATTGAAGTTGCAATGTCAAAACGCGCATAATAATCTTCAGCCGATTGGAAGAATTGCATGAACAAAGCAGGCGCAATCAGTACAAAGGGGGTTCCATCCACAAATATAGCAATCCGCCCTTCTAACAAGTTTCCAGCTACAACATCAGGTCTTTCCGTATTGTAGATAGTGGGAAAAGGGGTGAATGTTTGATCCTCTATTAGTTGTTCAATATAACCTGATTCCAAAATGCTATCAATATCAATTCGCTTCAATCGCTGACGAATCTCTTTAACGACTTTATCATTGGCAATGCCATGTATGTACATAAATGTCACATCTGTCTTTGTTACGCGTCCCACTTTTAAAGACTCCATCCATAAATCAGGGGTTTTAATGATGCGGCGTACCATAGCTGTATTGGTCCCAAGAGACTCGGTAAATGCTCCTTTTGGCCCTCTTACCACCATTTGGGTAGTTGATTCCGAAATGGAACGTTTTTCTCCACCTTTGGTGCTAGCACTCAGTGCTCGGTCTACTCCGTCTATTAAAATAAGAGTATCGCCTGCCATTAAAGATGCAAAAAGGTCATCCAAGTTAGTGACGGAAGATATATTTCCAATTGTCATTATATCTTTAGAAAGTAGGTCTATCGCATTGTACTGATTTAATTCTTCTTTATGATCATCCTTCATCATAGATTGCAGTAAATACTCTTGAATCGACTGATTGTCTACAATTCCATCTACATAGACAATCGCTGTTTTTATGTCGGAATCCCCTCCCATTTTTATCTCACGAATAACGACATCTGAACTATTTCCGGTTTTCTGCTTAATCATGTTAAGGTTGTCTGATAATGAAACTTGTATCCGTTCTATTTGATGATCAGGAGTTTGATTCTCTTCACCCTGTGATCGTTTCTTTTTTGGTTTGCGATCTTTAAAAAACGAAGGCATAGATTTAAGCACCCTTCTTTAAATTTTTATTAATTTAACCATATAGAAACTTTTTATGTAAAAATTAACAATAAATATTTATGTATCATCATAGAAGAAAAAGAAAAACCTATTAAATGGAGCGTGATTGATATGAAAATCATAGGTATTAGCCTTTTAATGATGGGATGCTTAATGGGATTTTCTTTAGGCATTGATATTCTTCAAGGATTTGATGTTTCTCAGGCGTTGTACAACGCCGTGAGTCCTTTTCGAGTAATGGAAGTTGCCGAATTATTTGTGCTCTTTTTTCTTCTTTTTCTTTTTTTTGCTGAATCTGCGTATCTTTTTATAAAGAAGAGGAATCAAAGCAAGTAACTGCATACTTATAAATCGCTTTTTGAAAAAAGGAAATGGAAATAATAGAGATGTAGTTCAGGCTATTCGTTTCAATTGGTTCTTTTATTAATCAAGATTCACATAAGATAATTCATTGTCTATATTCATTAATTGGTTTTTTATCCACTCCTTCACATTGTTCATTCTGGAATCAAACGCCATTTGAAAGAGACCAGTTAACTGAAAATCGGTGAAATGACTTCCTTTTAATTTGAGAAAAGCCTCCTCATAAGAAGAGAAATGAAGCTGTCTGAATAAAAAATCGACCATTGCCTCCCGAACGTATTCTTCATTTTTCCAACAATTCATGGGAACATGAGCAAATTGCCAAGGTTTAAAGACTCCAGGATAAACAGCCTCTACTACTTGAAAAGGGGATTGGCCGAACAGGGAAAAGACACCTCTCAGACTATGTTGACTAAAAAAGTGAATATTAACCTGAATAGGAATCTCTTTAAGAGGGATTTTTAGTTTTTCCTCTATTACGTACTTTACTGCTTCAATAGCTCGTTTTTTTCCTTCGTCTCCATCCCAATATTTATCAGGAACTTGTTGAAACTGCCAAGCTTTAAATCTTCCTGGATAAGCGTTATCAATGACTTCGTAATAATTCCATTCATAAAGCATAGCAGGTGGTTTAAGACGGTTAGACCATAAAGTGCCTGCCGTTACCTGTAGAGGAATCTCGTGAATAGGAATCGATAATCGTTGCTCAAGTAGATAGCATGTCATATAGCGCATATATTTTTTTCCTTCATTACCTACAAAGAAATAGTTAGGAAAACGTTTTCTTTTCTTTTCTAGAACATCTTGATAAATATCAATGACTTGTTCTCTATTCACTATCGAAAGCCCCTTTTAAGAAAGTATATTTGTTTATTATTATGTATAATAATGGGATTTATATACGGATGGAGCTGAATCTGATAAGATACATAATAAAAAGAAAAGCTACTGATCCTTTATCAGTAACTTTTCTTTTTATTATGTAAATAGGGATAGGGGAATTGATAAAGGAAAAATAATATACGCGTGCATATTGGTTCTTGAAACCAAACTCCAACGAGTCCGCCATCCTTTCTAAGCTACGAATTTTTTGTGTTTAAAACAAAAATGTAATCGTTTTCTACTTTGATTTGTTGTAAAATAAAAAAGGCATGTTAATTGGAGATTTTTCGAAATGTCATCTTAACTCATTGAGCCTATTCCCACATCACAGCACCAGGGAATAGGTTTTTTTATGCAATTATAGATATAATATTTAAACCCAAATTTAAAATAGGATTATTTGTATAAATTTAACAATAACACAAAATATATCGTTCATAAAAGTATACTTTTACGGACTTTGAGTTTGTATAAAAAATTTATCATTCTCGACGTTCGTTTAAATTTAAAAATAATTTACGAACGTTCTTTAAAATACATGTAGTTTTACGAACGTTTTTAGCAAAGTAATAGATTGAAAAGTCTACTTCCTATAATCAAACTTATGGAAACTAGAAAAATAAAAATTACAACCCTACTCATTTCTGAGTTAGGGTTGTAATTTTTATTTATGCATGTAACTGTTGATTAACCAATCTCTTTACTCTCTCATAAGCTTTGACCTCGCCTTGGTAAAAACATGCACTGTTCCAGTCTTCTCTTTTCTCCGCATCCTTTCTCCACGCATCAGATTGTTCTATTAACTTATCAATGTGTTCAATAAATTTCTTTCGTTCCATTTAATCACCTTCTTTTATCATAATTGGAAATATTTATACGTTATTTTGATAAGTAATATTTCTAGAATTTAGTGAGAATGCCTGTTGGAATTTGATATAATCTCCAAGACTTTTAGGAATAAAAGAAATGACCCCCAGTAATGAAAGTCATTTCTTTTATTTTATTGCCTGGTTATGCTCATTTTAATGAGTTATTTTGGTTCTTTTTTGATTTTAGGAACATTACTTATGTTAATTTAAAGGGAAATAAAAAAAGCTGCCAATACAGCTAGGCAGCCCTTCCTTAAATCTTCTCAATTATTCCCTCTATTATAAACTATAGAGGAGATATACTTATTTCTTTTGCTTGTTTGTTGATTTCTCATTGTTTTTCCCTTTTTCAGAAGTCGTAATATCCGTGTCTTTAATTTGACTTTCTGGTTTCTGATTGTTTACTGAGGCTGTAACCTTTTCAATCTCTTCAATCTCTTTAATAACAGGAGAAGTTGTCACTTTAAGTTGAGCTTCTTGTTTCTTGTTGGGTGAAAGTTTAACTTTTTCCTCTTTTGGAGCATCAGAGGCAATTGCAGCAGCAACTTCTTGATAACTTTGATCAACGTGATTATCCATGTTCTGATAGATTTCAGAGTCAGCAAGTTCATGAACCACAGGAAGCTCTGACTGTTCAATTTGTGCTTTTTCCTTTCGGACAGTATCCTTCATCTCTTTAATCTCTTGAATTTTACGCTTACCAATGATCACTTCTTCCACAACCGCAGCTCTCTTAGTTACTTCAATTTGCTCCTCCATAATAGGAATACGAATGATCTCGTTCTCTGTCAATGGGCTACCATCATACTCACCGTCTATAATCGGTCGACGTTCTACGTAGACTTCCTCACGCATAACCGGAACCTGGATAGTTCGTAGTTCTTCTACAATTTCCTTACGAAGTTGTACTTCCCCAGTTTGAACACGTTCTTTCCTTACCTCGAGTTGCTCTTCACGAAGTTGCACTGACCTATGCCCCTCTGTCTCGTATGGCGACTCCCTAACTGTAGTATATGAAGGAATTGTTTGAGATTCATCCACATCAATTAGGACAAGGATTTTCCCTTCCTTTACATCCCTTTCACACTGTTTTGCAGTAAAACTTTGAATACCCATTCTAACAAGTTTTGAAGTTAGACCATCAGGTTGTGTAGTAGCCATTCCACCTGTCATCATGGTAAGAAAGCTATCGACCATCACGCCTGCCAATGAACTTACAGCTGGCGTTCCAGCTTCTATCATTACATGTGTTTCGGCTCCTAACTGTAGTGTTTTACTTCTATCCTTTGCTACTACCAATATATCTGTTTCACGATATCCTTGACATTTTAACCCCTTAATTGCATGGATCGCTTCTTGCTTCGAATGAAAAGTCCCTGCAACTCGTTTTCTCGTTCTCATTTTTTCATCTCCTTAAATTTTAATTAAACGAAAACTTCTTTTCACATTTTATTCCATCCTTATTGTGTATATCATGTACCCAGTGGGTTTCTATTTAAAACTTGATACGGATGACTATGTAAATGACCCTTGAATTATAAAATGTAGAAAGATGAAGTAGAGGCAATAGCCAATAATCGGGAAAACTTTAGAGTTTTTATTGAAAAAGAACATTCGTTCGTATATAATATGAAAAAGGAAAAACCTCATATTTTTCCTTAATTGAAACATATAGGATATTTAATACAGAGATAATTTACAATTAGTTTTCATGGGGGAGAAAAAGCGATGAATTCTACATACCATCATTTAAAAGATACAAAAAAAGAAGAAGGGCAAAAAGAATTACTTGAGAGAAACCTAGAAGCTCATAGAAGTAGAAGATGGGTAACCAACTCCATTTACGTTATGTCCCTACTTGTAGTCGTACTTTGTTTCTATTTTCATGTACCACAGGCTGCAATTATTACTCTAATCTTATTTTTAATATGCGCAACTAGCGAAATACTGTATAGAGCGTTAGATAAAAAGATAGAACTACGGTTAAAACGGATTAAACAGGAGAAAAGAAAAATCATATTTAAAGAAAATAAATCCTAACAGTTTTTCTATAAATTCCTTTCTGCTATACAGATTTAAAATTATTTTTCACATGAGAACGAAGAAGAAAGAGTTAGCTTAGTCATAGAATAAAGTAAAAAAGCAGTCCTTTAACTATTCAAGGACTGCTTTCTTACTATATAGAAGAGAAAGAGTAGCAAGAAATCGATCTTGATAAAGTGTATGACTATGTCGAATACCCGGATAAGGTGAGTGGAAGATGCGATCACTGCAATTCATCCTACTTCAAAAGTTCTGTAAAAGGTGGCATTTTTCTACGTGAATGTCGAGAGTGTGGCATGAAGAAAAGCATTTAGGTGGTATTTTTTGATGTGTATACAGAAAATAAGCCACCTAGGGATATCCAAAGTAGGTGGCTTATACGATAAACTTAATATGGAGTACGCTTTTAAAAATTAATTTCTGTCAAAAAGAGAGCTGCCAGATATACCTGGGTTCGTCATTTCATAGGGATTCAAAATTAATTCAAGTTCCTCCTCAGTCAACACGTCATATTGCAAACATAGTTCTCGTACCGACTTTCCATTTAAAATAGCCTCTCTAGCAATTCGTGCTGCTACTTCATATCCGATATGGGGATTTACGGCTGTAATAATCCCTACACTTTTTTCTACATACTCTTTTAAACGTCCCTCATTTGCTTCAATGCCTCTTAGACAATGGTTTGTGAAGACATGGAATGCGTTATTCATAATACTGATTGACTGAAGCAAGTTAAACACAAGAACAGGCTCCATCACATTTAGTTCAAGTTGACCTGCCTCTGATGCCAGACAAATTGTATGATCATTACCTATAACTTGAAAAGCTACTTGATTAATCATTTCAGGCATGACAGGATTGACCTTTCCAGGCATAATGGATGAACCAGGTTGACGAGCTGGTAAAATAAGTTCAGCTAATCCTGCACGAGGGCCAGATGCCATTAATCGGATATCATTCGCAATTTTAGACATATTAATCATGCAAACTTTTAAGCTAGCAGAGACTTCTGTATAAGCATCGGTATTCTGAGTAGCATCAACAAGATGGTCGGCACCTCGTAATGGTAACTCACTAATATGAGCTAGATGTCTCACAACACATTCAATATAACGAGGATCTGCGTTTAAACCTGTTCCTACGGCTGTGGCTCCCATGTTGACTTCATATAAGTGGTCAAATGATTGTTTAATACGTTTCATATCACGCTCTAAAACACGACTATAAGCTTCAAACTCTTGACCAAGTCTGATTGGAACAGCATCTTGTAAGTGAGTACGTCCCATTTTTATAATGTGGTCAAATTGTTGGGCTTTTTCTTGAAATACGGATTGCATCTCGCTCATCGTTTTTAAGAGCTTTTCTAATAAATTGAGCGTTGCTATATGAATCGCTGTTGGGAATACATCATTTGTAGATTGCGACATATTCACATGACTATTTGGACTTAATTCCGAATAGGATCCTTTTGGATGACCAAGCAATTCTAAAGCCCGATTTGCAATAACCTCATTTGTATTCATATTTATTGAAGTACCGGCACCACCCTGTATTGGATCAACAATGAAATACTCATCTTTTTTTCCTTCAATAACTTCATCTGCTGCTTTAACAATTACACTTCCTAAACCTTCATATAAGCGTTTAACATCCATATTAGCAAGAGCAGCAGCCTTTTTAACGATTCCTAATGCTTTAATAAGCTCTGGGTGAATTTGATATCCTGTTATTGGGAAGTTTTCAACTGCACGTAAAGTTTGAATCCCATAATAAGCATAAGTAGGAACTTCTTTTGTTCCTAAGAAATCTTTTTCAATTCTTACATTTTGTTTTTCTGGTATTTCTATATTTGCCATAATATTGATCTCCTTCTTTACATAAAAAGAAATTTTTTATGCTACGTCCGATTTTCTAATAGAATCTGTATAATGCTTTGCTTTTTCTTTATCGAATCCGCCTTCCCACTTAGACATCACAATAGCAGCTAATGCGTTACCTACTACGTTGACAGATGTACGAAGCATATCTAAAATGCGATCAATACCAGCAATGAATGCCATACCTTCTAGAGGTAATCCCATTGAGCCCAGTGTTGTTAATACAACAACAAATGATGCTCCTGCAACTCCTGCCATTCCCTTAGAAGTCAACATCAATACAAGTAAAAGTGTAATTTGTTCTATGAAAGATAAATGAATCCCATACATTTGTGCAATGAAAAGGGCAGCAATGGCTTGGTAAATGGATGACCCATCAAGGTTAAAGGTATATCCTGTCGGAATAACAAATGATGTGACAGCTTTCGGACAACCAAAGTTCTCCATTTTAGTCATTAACCTTGGCAATACTGCTTCAGAGCTTGCGGTTGTAAACGCTAAAATTAACTCATCTTTTAAGATTTTTATAAGGACTAAAACATTAGTTCCAGCCATTTTTGCAATAATACCTAATACTACAAAAACAAAGAAAATCATGGTCAGATATATAACGAGTACTAACTTTCCTAAAGGGATTAATGAACCGATTCCAAACTTCGCGACATTCAAACCAATTAAAGCAAATACGCCAAATGGAGCGAATTTCATAACTAAGTTTGTCATCCAAAACATGGATTCTAGTACGCCTTCAAAAAAGTTTAAAACTGGTTTGCCTTTTTCTCCAATTGCTGCAACTCCTAGACCAAATAAGACTGAGAAAAAGATAATCGCTAATAAATTCCCTTCAGTCAACGATTGGAATATATTAGTTGGGATAATATGAACGATTTGAGCTGCTACACCTGTACTCTCAGTTGTTTTAGATGTTTCTTCATATTTGGATATATCACCTTTCTCAAGGTTCCCCATATCTATACCACTACCTGGATGGAATAAATTTGCAGCTAATAAACCCACTGCTAATGCAATTGTAGTAACAATTTCAAAATAAAGAATGGTTTTTCCACCTAGTCTTCCTAACTTTTTAATGTCACCTACACCAGCTATAGATACGATGAGTGCGGATACAACGATAGGAATAACAATCATTTTAATTAGGTGAAGAAAAATATCTCCTAAAGGTTGAAGAATGGCCATCACTGTATTATTTCCATAAAAAATAGCGCCTATAGCAATACCGAACGCAAGTCCAATAAATATTTGTGTAGCTAATCCCAATTTCTTCATAGTTGTAACCCCTTTCAATTTGCGGTTCATTAAAACACTTAAAGAGAGCCTATGCTTAGGCTAGCGTCTATAAAAAAGACAATAATTAAAAATAAGTCCAATATGTGAAGAATCTTTAAAATAAATGGTAATAATATGATTTGAAATTAACTCCCCCCTTCAGTAAAGCGTTTTCAAAATCTTCATTGTAAAAATACACTTTTTCGACTCACCTTATATACCTGAGCATATAGTATCGTTTATAAAGAGATTTTCTATTATCCTTTTAACCTTTTTGAAATCCTGTTTATTGTCTAACATCCATATGAATTTAGTAACAGTCACTTCTAGATTTATATGAATGTCAGACAATAATATTCTAATCTATTATTCCCTCATTTCAGATAAAGAAATATCTTCTTCTTTATCTAGTGTCTAGAGATAAGGTAGCAATAACACTAGATATCTCTATAACTTGTTAAAATAATTAAATCTCTTAAAATGTTTTTCTTCGAATGAAATGATATCGCTTTCAAAAAATCTCAATCGTAGTAACTACATATATCTTCTCCGAAAGCTAAAGGAATTTAGGATTTATTCCATGTGCAACTTAATTAACGAAACTGCAGCATTAAGTTGGGGTATCTCCTTTAATCTCTTCATACTGTAATCTCATTATAATAAACATGCGTTTCTTGTATATAGGTAATGAATGGAATCAAAAAAATGATAATAACGAAAAGTCTATTTTTAATTTCATGTTCTCTTTTTGCGTACTTCAGTTACATTATATTTATATGCAACAGATAAATCAAGAAAATTATTATTCATTTCGCGTACATTTTATTTAGACAGGTCTCATAGAAGTGAATAATATTTTAATAACGAAGAACTGTTACTTAAATATTAACCTTCCGTAGCGTGAAATAGTCTATGCCTTTAAGAAATACTATAAGCAAGGTCATTGCATAACAGAGACAGGATTCATTCAGTTTGTTGATTCTCTTGGGGATTTATTTATTTTTATTGATGACGTATTTGAATTAAAGAATAAAATGAGATTAAGCGAGCTAATCGATGTTCGCTTAGCTTAGTTCCTCAAGAAATCGTATGCAGGAATCACTTATTTGGGTGGAGGTACATTCATGTACAATTTCAGAGTATACACGTTACGTGACGGTTCAAAGAGAATCATTAAACTAAAAGAAGGAGAATCATTTAAAGAGGAACTCCAAAGAGCAGGTATTCAAGAAAAACAAATTTTTCAGATGCAACTAGTGGAAAAACCAAAGTAATTTTAACATACACCTTTTATATAGACCTAATTGTGTTAGTCTAATAAAAGTCAAATAGAAAAGAGTGATCAACCTGGAAGAAATAAAAGAGCAAAAAATCGATCTTGAAAAAATGTATGACTACGTGGAATTTCCAGATAAGGTTAGTGGCCGTTGCGATAACTGTAACTCAGCTTACTTCAAAAGCTCCGTAAAAGGTGGCGTTTTCTTACGTGAATGTAGAGAATGTGGCATGAAGAAGAGTATATAAAATGTAAATATATAATAACCAGGCCCTTCAGAATTTAAAGGGGCCTTTTGTTTATGTTCAATAAGGTTGAGTAATAGATACTTCAGTTTAAGTGAGGAAGCTAATACCCAACCTATAAAAAAAGCGCATATTCTAGGGCCGTTTACTCCTGACCTACTGCAGTAAAGAAGCATATCTGTACTTTATTTTCGAATATTTCCCATAATAATAAGCGACCCTATATACTGTAAACAAAGTTACTAAGGTCGCTTATACTATATTCTGATTTATTATTTTTTTGTCTGTTTCTTTATAATAAAATACCTGTAATCTCATTAATCTTCTGACAAAATTTCGCTATCATTATTAATTTGATCGAACAAATAAGTAAGATAAGAATCTAGTTCAAATTGATTACCTTCAACAAAATCATATAGCATAGAATTATTTTCTTCTCTCATTTTTAGTCACTCCCATTTAAGTTTTTTCAATTTTTATACATGATGACCATGATTCTTTTTTTGACCCATTTTTCTTAAAAGAAAGCTTACAATTAATACTAAAATGATTGATCCAATAATTGCTGGGATGATTGCAAAACCGCCAATGACTGGCCCCCAACTTCCCAAGATAAGGCCACCTAGCCAAGAACCAATAAAACCAGCGATAATATTACCAATAATACCTCCAGGAACGTCGCGTCCTGTAATTAAACCAGCGAGCCACCCAATAATTCCACCTACAATTAGCATCCATAGAATCTCCATTAATACTTCCCTCCTTTTAAATTGTTTAGTTGACTTTACCCCTCACTAAAACTCATTAACCTTGTTATTTTTTTCCTGATTAGAGCTTTTCTCTTATATAAAAGGATACCTTCTCATTTCTCGACTGTTTCGTGAAAAAGATAAGCGATTAGGACAACCCTCAGCATATAAAAACCCAGCACATATTCTATGACCATCTACCCCTTACCTACTGCAGTAAGGGCTCCTTGTTATTTTTTGAGTGGACAGACAAGCTTACTGCAGTAGCTGCATCATAGTATCTAAAGAATTACGACTTGATTACTAATCAGTATCTATTTCAGTACCGTTGCCGCATTAATACACGTTGTGGACGTACAGTTTTAATTAGCCACTTTTCCTTTGTTAATCCGGATTACACGTTATCTTTCCATATCTCAATGCATCATAGATAGCTCGCCCATCACTTAAACTCGTTTCTGAATATTCAAAGGGTAAGAGCGAGAAAACAATATAATAAATAGAGAAATAAACAAATTGGTAAGAAAAGAGATTCTTTGAGAGAACACCCAACATAATTAAACCATACACAAGAAGGATAGACGCTAAATTAGCTATGGTACCTCCAGCATAAACACAAGCATGAGTAAACCTGTTATCATACTTTAATTTTTCATAAATACAAAAGGAGTGCAAAAAATAAATAGATTTTATTTTAATTTTTTTCCACTTAAAAATCGTTTTCCCTTGTCCAATGGTAAAATCGACCCTTCCTCCTAAAATAATAGCCATAAGTGAGTGCCCCAGTTGGTGAATAACAGACACAAGTGGAATGACAATTAAAAAAGAAAATAATAATTTCGGCATATCACTCCATCCAAACATACCTGTCTTCCCTTCATTTTAAAATAATCTTACGTTTGATATTCCACATTTTCATCTATCAAAACCGGTAATTTTATGAAGGCTGTATAAGAGAACGTTGCTTTTCTATGCTTTGTGTTTATGATTTCCATTAGGTCAAGTAAATAATTAAACCGGACGTTCTTTACAATAAAAAGAGCTACCTCCAAATAGAAAAAGGTAGCTTGCTCTACTCAAGAAAGAAATTACATATGTTAATCGGGTTAAAACAATTTAAGTATTTTAACATGATAAAAATATAA
Source organism: Priestia sp. FSL P4-0332 (assembly GCF_038005845.1). Lineage (NCBI taxonomy): Bacteria > Bacillati > Bacillota > Bacilli > Caryophanales > Bacillaceae > Priestia > Priestia sp. FSL P4-0332. The sequence goes on along the minus strand of NZ_JBBOUA010000002.1, from coordinate 67,405 downwards.
ATAAAGCGCTTTCGTTCTTTTGTTCTATTCACTTAATTCACCAAATAATACGTATAAAGTAGAGCTTTACAGAGCCAATGGTGGTGCTACTACGAGTTATACTCTTAGAGGAGAAGTCAGTAATAATAAAAATAAGGAATCAAAAAATATTTACTGGGGATATGACGAAGAAAAAGATACAGTATCGTGGGAAAATAATCGTACAGTAACTATAAATGGTCATACATTGGATGTTGAGAAAGACAAGTATGATTTTAGAAGAGAATAAGAATAAGGATAAGGATAAGAATAAGGATAAGGATAAGAATAAGGATAAGCAAAGCAAGCTTACTTTGAAGAAGCTTGCTTTTATTTGTGAAAAGACGTCAATAACCCTAAAAAGAGATTATAAATTGAGTTTGGTAACTTATTAAGTTAACTACATTTTTATAGAATATATACGGTCAATTGTCTACTTTTTAGATTTAGGCATCTCTATGTATGTTCAATTTATATCGCTTTTTTAACCAGAAATAAAGAATAAACTCGCTGATTATAAAAAAAATTACACTGCTTAAGCTTTATCATGGATTAGTAAATTGATTCTTGCTGAAGTAGCTTTTAAATTATTTCTTCTGGAATTCCTGTTAATCTTGCTATTTCAGTAGAGATCATGCCTTATTCTTATGTAATACCATCTACGTTTATTCTAAATGGAAGTAATATGACTACAACGAATCTGTTTATGTTACTTCATTATAACTGAACAATATCTGTATTAAATAACATAGTCATAAATGATAGCTTAACGATGAAAAAGACGCCATTATTCTTCTACTCTATAGAATCATTATCGATAGTGCTACCGTTAATGACAACGCTAGGAAATTTTAGACTTGATCAACAAGGAGATTTCAAACGATTTATCAGTATATAAACAAAAAGCGACCTTGTTGGCCGCCATCACCCTACTCGCTATTCCTGAATAAATTCAGAGAAAGTTGCTTGGACCTTTTTCTATGGTAATAAGCATTTTTAACTCGTTTTACTCGCTCTCTATTTGTAACGTAATACTCTCGATCCCGATCCGAAACGCAAACCTTGCAGTATGGACCAAGTTGACCGAATCCATCGCTTTTATAATGATAGTTCTCGGCCTGTTTTAATTCGCGGCATTTACGGCAAGTCTTAGCGACAACTTGGCCGTCAGCGTCTGTAAAGTATACGAATCCTCTCGGCTTTGTTCTTTCGTCATATTCCTGTGCCAATAGTTCTTCTCGTAGACTCATAATTCGCTCACCCCCTCACTCGCCATGGTATTGCTACTAATTTTCTTTTATTATACGAATTAATTCCTCTTGATACCAGTCCGCAAATACATTAACTTCTTAGCGTATAACAGTTTCTTCTCCTGAAGATGCTTAATTGATTCGACCTTATTTAAGCTGTGCAATTCTTCTTTTGTTAAATTTTCTAAACTGTCTCTCTAATTATCATTGTCGAAGGCTTACAACGAGTGTAAGGAGAAAGAAGTTTTACACTAAAAAATGCACGACCTATAACGTCTGTAGCAAAAACGAAAACAGTAAACAAAAGACGGTGCGGAAATTACGTTAGGTAACAAGGAGGGACCAGTCCTGAAGGCCTGACCGTCTAGTAAAACTTTTATAAATAAGTTCTCTAGAAGTCAGTATCATATTTTTAATGAAACCTTAAGGTTATTTTCTATATAAAGGCGGAAACTCTTGTAATTAGAAGGAATGTTTCCTTCATGAAGAATAAACACTCGATAAGTGGAGGAAACTACTCAAGACGCTATAAAGCGTCTATTTGGAAATCCTCATTGTTGCGAGTTGACAACATATATCAAGGAAAGCTACTGATAAAGAATCAGTAGCTTTTCTTGTCTTTTTAATATGTATTTCATAGAGATTTAGCCTTACTTGCATATAAATGCCATTATTATACACAATAATAATAAAATATAATTTCTTAAAAGGGGCTTTCGATAGTGAAAAGAGAACAAGTCATTGAAGTTTATAAAGATGTTCTAGAAAAGAGGAGAAAACGATTTCCTAATTATTTTTTTGTAGGTAATGAAGGGAAAAAATATATGCGCTACATGACATGCTACTTACTTGAACAACACTTATCGATCTCCATCGTTGAAATCCCTTTTCAAGTAGGAGCAAACACATTATGGTCTCATCGTCTTAGACCCCCTGCCATGCTATATGGATGGAATTATTATGAAGTCATAGATAATGCTTACCCAGGAAAATTTAAACCTTGGGAGTTTCAACAAACTCCTGATAAATATTGGGACGGAGAAGAAGGAAAGAGAAGGGCCATTGAGGCGGTAAGATATGTAATAGAGGAAAAAATGAAGATTCCGATGGAAGAAATCCCCTTTCAAGTTAATTTTCATTTTTTTAAACAACATGGTTTAGGTGGCGCCTTTACTCTTTTAGGCTATTCCCCTTTTCAAATAGTTGAAGCTATTTATCCTGGTGTCTTTAGGCCTTGGCAATTTGCTCATGTTCCCATGAATTGTTGGAAAAATGAAGAATATATTCGAGAGGCAATGGATGATTTCTTATTCAAACAGCTTCATTTCTCTTCCTATCACGAGGCTTTTCTCAAATTAAAAAGAAATCATTTCACTAATTTTCAGTTAACGGGTCTTTTTCAAATGGCTTTTGATTCCAGAATGAATAATGTAAGAAAATGGATAAAAAATCAACTAAATAATCTAGATGATGGATTATTTTATGTGAATCTTGATTAATGAAAGAACCGATTGAAACGGATAGCTTGAACTACATTCCTATTATTTTTATTTCCTATTTGAAAAAATAACCATTTATAAGAGTATGTAATTACTTGCTTTGATTTTTCTTCTTCATAAAAAGATATAAAGATTCAGCAAAAAAAAGAAAAAGAAGAAAAAAGAGCACAAATAATTCGGCAACCTCCATTACCCGAAAAGGACTCACGGCGTTATACAACGCCTGAGAAACATCAAACCCTTGAAGAATATCGATGCCTAAAGAAAAACCCATTAAGCATCCCATCATTAAAAGACTAATACCCATGATTTTCATATTTATCACGCTCCATTTAATAGGGTCTTCTCTTTTTTCTATGATGATACATAAATATTTATTGTTAATTTTTACATAAAATACATTAATATGGTTAAAATAATAAAAAATTATAGAAGGGTGCTTGAATCTATGCCTTCGTTTTTTAAAGATCGAAAACCCAAAAAGAAACGACAACAGAATGGTGAGAATCAAACTACTGATTATCCAATAGAACAGATAGAAGTTTCATTATCAGGAAACCTTAATAACATTAAAAAGAAAACGGGAAATAGTTCAGATGTTGTTATTCGTGAGATAAAAATGGGGAGCAATTCCGATATTAAAACAGCCATTGTCTATGTAGATGGAATTGTAGACAATCAGTCGATTCAAGAGTATCTACTGCAATCTATGATGAAGGATGATCATAAAGGAGAAATAAATCAGCACACTGCGTTAGACCTGCTTTCTGAAGATATGATGACAATTGGAAATATATCTTCCGTCACTAACTTGGATGACCTGTTTGCATCTTTAATGGCAGGCGATACTCTTATTTTAATAGACGGAGTAGACCGAGCACTGAGTGCTAGCACCAAAGGTGGAGAAAAACGTTCCATTTCGGAATCAACTACCCAAATGGTGGTAAGAGGGCCAAAAGGAGCATTTACCGAGTCTCTGGGGACCAATACAGCCATGGTACGCCGTATTATTAAGACCCCCGATTTATGGATGGAGTCTTTAAAAGTCGGACGTGTAACAAAAACAGATGTAACAATTATGTACATACATGGCATCGCTAATGATAAAGTCGTTAAAGAGATTCGTCAGCGATTGCACCGAATTGATATCGATAGCATTTTGGAATCAGGTTATATTGAACAACTAATAGAGGATCAAACATTCACCCCTTTTCCAACTATGTATAACACGGAAAGACCTGATGTTGTAGCTGGAAACCTGTTAGAGGGACGAATTGCTATATTTGTGGATGGGACCCCTTTTGTACTTATTGCGCCAGCTATATTTATGCAATTTTTCCAATCGGCTGAAGATTATTATGCCCGGTTCGACATTGCAACCTCGATTCGTCTTTTGCGTATTTTTATGTTTATGATTTCTTTAATTGCACCTGCTACCTATGTCGCCGTTACAACCTTCCACCAGGAAATGGTGCCCACAACGCTGATTGTAGCCATTGCGGCACAAAGGGAAGCTGTTCCTTTCCCAGCATTTGTGGAAGCTCTACTAATGGAATTAACTTTTGAAATCTTACGAGAAGCAGGGATACGCTTACCCAAAGCCATTGGTTCAGCAGTATCCATTGTCGGGGCCCTTGTAATTGGTCAAGCAGCCGTTCAAGCAAGTATTGTGTCACCAGCAATGGTTATCATTGTATCGATCACAGCCATTGCTAGTTTTGCCACACCTTCTTTTGATATGGCGATTTCAGCTCGCTTAATTCGTTTTTTGTTTATGATTGGTGCAGCAACATTTGGTTTCTACGGCATCATTTTGTGTCTTTTAATGATGGTTGTCCATCTATGCAGCTTACGTTCATTTGGAGTACCCTATATGGCCCCATTTGCTCCCTTCATCCCCGTAAATAATGGAGATACTATCGTAAGATTACCGTGGTGGACGCTGAGACAAAGACCACGATTAATTACTGCTAATACGGTTCGAGAAGGAGCAAATCAATACCCACATCCTCCTGCATCTCGTGGTATGGTAAATCGGGAGCTTGAAGAAGGTGACAACAATGAAGCGTAAGGGATTTTTTCTTTTGTTGATGATGACGATAACCATCTTGCTCACAAGTTGTTGGAGTAAAAAGGAGTTAACTGACCTTGCCATCGTGGCAGCTCTGGGCGTCGATAAAACAAAAGATGGAAGATATCACATAACGCTCCAAATTATTAATCCAGGGAATGTGGCAGGAGGTATGCAAGGAGGTGGTGGTGGTACCCAGAGCCCTCCTATTACCATTTATTCAGCTTCAGGAGACAATGTAGTCGAAGCAAGTAGACGGGCTTCGGGCAGAATTTCTCGACGATTGTATTATGCGCATACAAACTTGGTCGTGGTTGGTGAAAAACTGGCCAAAGAAGAAGGAATTAATACATTAGTGGATGCGTTTGATCGAGATCCAGAATTTCGAAATACTTCCACCCTCGTGATTGCCAACCATTCGTCCGCAGCTGATCTTGTGAAAACGTTAACGCCAGTTGATAAGATTCCAGCGAATAAAGTGCTAAAAACCTTAGAATTTACGGAAAGAAAATGGGGAGAGAATGTAAAAACATCGCTTCAAGACGTGATGAAGAGCCTTGAATCTCCCGGAAGAGGAACTGTCGTATCAGGATTTCGTCTAGATGGGAATCCCCAGCAAGCACAAAAGCTGGATAACCTTCAAGAAAGTGCACCTGAAGCGACGCTTCGAGCTTCGGGAATTGCTGTTTTAAAGCAAGGAAAATTAGTGGATTGGCTGTATAAAGAATCAGCAAGAGGAACGGTATGGATTCTCGACAAAATCCAAGGAACGGATATTAATATTAATTGGGCAGGAAAGAAAGAAGCTATTGCTTATCAAACTGTACGACAAAAAACAAGTGTATCTGCCCAAGTGAAGAATGGGAAACCTCATATTTCTGTTCATACACGTGTTGAAGGAGATATCGGTGACATGGAGGTACCTGTTGATATCACCAATCCAAAGGTCATTACAAAAATCGAACAATCCGTAAGGAAAGAAATTAAAAAAGAGCTCAAGACAGCTATTGAACGTGCGCAAAAAAACAAAACGGATATTTTGGGATTTGGCGAAGTAGTTCACCGTACGAGACCAAATCAATTTAGGAAATTAAAAACGGAATGGAATGATGTGTACTTTCCAAAGTTAGATGTAGATATTACAGTGGAAGCCTATGTACGTCGAGCTGGCTTACGAAATAAATCGTTTCTTTCAGGGGTAAAAGAGAATCAAAAGTAAGGAAAAGAGGGTGCCAGTCAAATGGAGAAAGCAAAAATTAGTGCCAGTCAGCTCTTTATTTTAATGGTTCTGTTTGAGCTGGGGAGTGCTTTACTGGTACCTCTTGCCATAAGAGCTAAACAGGATGCATGGCTTGCGATTCTGCTGGGCATGCTAGGAAGCTTTGTTTTATTTTTAGTTTATCATAAACTTTATACGTATTATCCCAACCTCTTACCCACAGAATATATGCAAAAAATCTTAGGTAAAGTGATGGGCACCGTACTGGCTTTTGTTTACATTCTTTATTTTATGTATGATGCCTCAAGGGTTCTACGTGATTTTGGTGAAATGCTGTTAACTTTTGCCTATCCTGACACGCCTTTATTCATCGCGAATGCATTATTAATGCTTGTCATTATTTATACCATTAGAAAAGGAATTGAGGTTATAGCTCGATCAGGAGAATTGCTTTTTATTTTTATGTATGTTCTTGCGGTTGCTGGCTTTATCTTAATTGTTTCTTCTGGTTTAATTGATTTCAAGAATTTACAACCTGTTTTGGAAGAAGGAATATTACCAACGGTAAAGGTTGCAGCGTCTGAAACCTTATATTTTCCATTTACCGAAGCTATCGTATTTACAATGATTTTGCCGTATCTAAATAACTCGAAGAAAGCAAAGGTGACCATGCTATGTGCAACGGGATTAAGTGGAATCAATTTAGTTATTACGATGCTCATTAATATCAGTGTAATTGGTGTTAATCTAACTGCTCGTTCCCAATTTCCACTTCTTAGTACAGTTGCGAGCATCCAAGTAGCAGATTTTTTAGAACGGCTTGATGTATTTTTTATGCTTGCTATGGTGATTGGCATTTTTTTTAAGGTTACCATATTATTTTATGCAGCCACTATAGGAACAGCTAACTTATTCAAAATTAAATCACCTTCAAAGCTAGCGTATCCTTTAGGTATTGTTATTCTATTTCTATCTATCACAATCGCGAGTAATTTCCAAGAACACCTCCATGAAGGATTATATATAGCCAAGTTTATTCTACATATTCCTCTATTCATAATAATTCCTCCTATCCTTCTTTTTATAGCTTTCTTACAAAAAAGGAAGGACCATGGGGGCAAACATGTTTGACTAGCTAGTTTTCATATAAAATATTGTCTTTATAGCAACATTTCCTAATAAGGTAATTACCTGCAAAAAAATTCTCTCTACATTAGAGTTACCTTTAAAGCAAATTTCATATCTACTACATAACGTTCAGAAGATCGTAGGTGATGAAAAGGTTAAAGAGCGATTCAAAAAAACAGAAGGTCGCTTTAATAAAACCAAAAAGGAGGTCTCAATTGAATGGAAAAAGCTAAGATTAGTTCTAGTCAGCTCTTTATCTTAATGATCCTATTCGAACTGGGTAGTGCTTTACTGGTACCTCTTGCGATAGGTGCAAAACAAGACGCTTGGCTTGCGATTCTGCTTGGAATGGTATTCAGTTTCGTTCTCTTATTAGTCTATCATAGGCTTTATACATATTACCCTGACCTTTTACCTACAGAATATATGCAAAAAATCTTAGGTAAAGTGATGGGCACCGTACTAGCATTTGTTTACATTCTTTACTTTATGTATGATGCCTCAAGGGTTCTACGTGATTTTGGTGAGATGCTGTTAACTTTTGCCTATCCTGACACGCCTTTATTCATCGCGAATGCATTATTAATGCTTGTCATTATTTACACAATTAGAAAAGGAATTGAGGTCATAGCTCGATCAGGAGAATTGCTGTTTATTTTTATGTATGTCCTTGCGGTTGCTGGCTTTATCTTAATTGTTTCTTCTGGTTTAATTGAGATTAAAAATTTACAACCTATTTTGGAAGAAGGCTTATTCCCTGTCCTAAAAGTGGTATTTACTCAAACTTTGTATTTCCCATTTACAGAAGTCATTGTATTTACCATGATTTTGCCGTATTTAAGTAATCCTAAGAAGGCAAAGGTGACCATGCTATGTGCATCAGGATTAAGTGGAATCAATTTAATTATTACCATGCTTATTAATGTCTCTGTACTAGGTGTTGATTTAACTGCACGTTCACAATACCCACTTCTTAGCACAATTGAGAGCATCCAAGTAGCTAATTTTTTAGAACGGCTTGATGTATTTTTTATGCTTGCCTTAATCATCACTATCTTTTTTAAAATCTGTGTATTATTTTACGCAGCTGTCATAGGAACAGCACATTTATTCAAGGTTAAATCACCTTCACAGTTATCGTATCCTTTAGGTCTAATTGTTCTCTTTTTGTCCATTACCATCGCGAGTAACCTACAAGAACATAACTATGAAGGACTAAAGGTAGCAATGCGTGTTATACATATCCCTCTTCTTGGAATCGTTCCCCTTTTTCTTCTTCTTGTAGCTTTCATTAAAAATAGGAAAAAGCATGGGAAAAATACATTGAACTAGTTAATTTTTATATGGAATATTGGCATTATCAGTGAAAACTCTACTAAAACCTTGCCTGTACAAATAATACTTTTAGTCCAGAATGACCCCTAAAATCAATCTAATCTCTACTACATAATGTTCAAAAGATTTTAAGTGACAAGTAGGTTAAAGAACAATTCAAAAAAACAGGAGATAGCTTTAATAAAATCCAAAAGGAGGCAGTTGAATGGAAAAAGCCAAAATTAGTGCTAGTCAACTCTTTATCTTAATGGTTCTGTTTGAACTAGGCACTTCCTTGTTGTTACCTGTGGCAATGGAAGCAAAACAGGACGCATGGTTGGCTATCTTACTTGGAATGCTTGGTAGCTTAGTTCTATTTGTAATTTATTATAAACTTTACTCGTATTATCCAGATCTTCTGCCTACAGAATATATGCAAAAAATCTTGGGTAAAGCAATAGGAAGCGTACTAGCCTTTCTTTATATCTCCTATTTTATCTATGATGTGGCAAGGGTTTTACGTGACATTGGTGAGATGTTGTTGACGTTTTCCTACTCTGATACTCCTTTATTCATTGCAAATGCTTTACTGATTCTAGTTATCATTTATACGGTTCAAAAAGGGATAGAAGTAGTAGCTCGATCAGGAGAGTTATTTTTTATATTTATGTACGTCCTTGCTGTCACAGGTTTTCTCCTAATTGTGTGTTCAGGATTAATTGACTTTAAAAACTTACAACCAATACTTGAAGACGGAATTTTACCAGTTTTAAAAGTTGTTTTTATTCAAACTTTGTATTTCCCTTTTGGTGAAGCAATTGTGTTTACAATGATTTTACCTTATTTGAACAATCCTAAAAAGGCTAAAGTAACCATGTTATGTGCCACAGGATTAAGTGGAATCAATCTAACCATTACCATGCTTATTAACATTAGTGTACTAGGAGTTGATTTGACTGCACGTTCACAGTTTCCTCTTCTTAGCACTGTACAAAGCATCCAAGTAGCAGATTTTTTAGAACGTCTTGATGTGTTTTTTATGCTTGCTTTAGTCATTGGTGGTTTCTCTAAAATTAGTGTACTGTTTTATGCTTCTATGATAGCTACAGCCACCTTATTTAAAATTAAATCACCTTCACGATTGTCCTATCCTATTGGATTAATTGTTCTTTTTATGTCTCTAATGATTTCTAGAAATTTTCAAGAGCACCTTCATGAAGGAATAGGAGTAGAGATGTTTTTTTTACAAATTCCCTTCCTCGCGATTATTCCTGTTCTGCTTTTTCTTGTTGCATTCTTTAAAAATAGAAAGCAACAGAAAGCATGATACACGACAAGTTCGTTTGCTCACTTTTGGGTGATATAAATTTTTCCACTCATTAAATAGTTATAAGCTTAGTACTTATTTATCGTAATAGATTGAAATTATGTGAGGTGATTTTTCTGTATAATTGGTTTTATGATCATTTTATCAATACAATTCTATTTCCTCTTGCTTGTATAGTGATGGTAGCTGTCATATTAAGTACATATGCGTACTTTAAATTTAAAAAAACCAATAATTAATAGTCTCTAGTGTTTATTAATTTCTATTATGGATCTTTCTCTTTTAAAATACACAATTAAAACCTAACGTCTCTTGTTTAAAAGAGCGTGCGAGGAATGAATGTATACAAACCTCACACTAAGCAACTGGCGTACCATTTTTAACAGGTTCATCGGGCTTTAATAGGACGACATCCCCTTCTTCTGAAACGCCACCAACTACCAACACTTCCGATTTAAAGCCTGCAATACGCATAGGAGGAAAGTTTACTACTGCTACTACTTGACGACCTATAAGTTGTTCTGTCTCATATCTGCGCGTAATTTGGGCTGAAGAATGTTTGATTCCAATCTCTCCAAAATCAATTGCTAACTTTATTGCAGGCTTTCGTGTTTCAGAAAATAGTTCTGCTTTAATAATAGTACCAATCCTTATATCTAACTTCAAAAAATCTTCAATTATTGCCACAATCATTCCTCGCCATCTTTATAAGTTAGTCTACCTTTCATTAATGTGTTGCATTAAATGTTATCTTATTGATAATAGCAGAAAAAAAAGAGTTGTTTTTGTCCAATCCTAAGGATGTTTTGTTTAATTATAAGATATATGATATATAAAACTAATTTACATAACGTTAATTATAAGAAGTAATAACCTTAGATTAAAACAAAATTAATCCTATTTTTGAGAAACAATGTGTCAATAATGCTACAAGATGTTTCATTTTCTATACGTAAATGTATCTAACAATGACAAAACATTGTATACGCAATATATTTTGTTTATTTTCTGCATTAGGCGAACAAAAAAAACACTGTATAGGTCCAGTGGTTTTTTGTTTTTTAGACTGCATATCATATATAACTTAAGTTACCATAATGCGCCTTAGAGGAACCAACCCCCACGTATATCAAGAGGATTTTCAGCTTTGAGTATGCAAAATGATTCTCCATTTGGTGTCCTTATTTATAAGTAATAAAATTAATTATTTATATTAAATGTTTTATCATTCATTCAAGTATATAGATGAAGATTTACATACTTGCAAATTGTGCAAGAAAAAATCATTTTTGGGTATCTTAGACACATAGAACCAATTTTTATATAAACCTAATGAGGAAAAGAAATGTTATCAAAGTAACTTCTAGTTAATAAGATAGCCATCGGAAAGAGGTAATTATTTAGTGGAGAAAGCAAAGATTAGTGGAAGTCAACTATTTACCTTAATGATATTGTTTGAATTTGGAAGTGCCTTTATTCTTCCTATTGCTATAGATGCTAAGCAAGATGCTTGGCTTTCCATTATGTTTGGGATGATAGGCGGTTTACTTTTATTTTTAGTCTACTATCAACTCTATCGTTACTATCCTGACTTATTACTTGTCGAATTCACACAAAAAATCATGGGAAAATGGATTGGTCGTTTTATTTCATTTCTTTACATTTTTTACTTTGCAAACATTGCTTCCAGAGTAATCCGAGATTTTGGGGACATGTTATTGACATTTGCCTATCCAGATACTCCTTTATTTATTGTAAATGCCTTACTGGTGCTTGTTGTTATCTATACCGTGAGCAAAGGAATCGAAGTTTTGGCAAGATCCAGTCAACTTCTGTTTATTTTGTTCTACCTATCTTCTATTTCTGGATTTATTCTTATTGTATGTGCCGGTATAATTGATTTTACAAATTTACAACCTGTATTAGAAGAAGGGATTTGGCTTCCTCTAAAAGTTGCTCTGACTCAAAATATATATTTTCCATTTGGAGAAACGGTTGTATTCTTGATGATTTTACCATACGTGAAAAATATGAGAAAAGGAATTGGATTAAGCGCTATTGGATTAACAGGCATCAATTTAATGATTACCATGATTATAAATGTCAGTGTATTGGGAGTAAGTCTTACTGCTCGCTCACAGTTTCCTCTTCTAAGTACAGTAGAAAGTATTCAGGTGGCTGATTTTTTAGAGCGTCTTGACGTGTTTTTCATGCTCACAGCAGTTATTGGAGGATTTTTTAAAATAAGTTTGTTTTTCTATGCTACTGTAATAGGTACAGCAAATTTATTCAAAGTTAAATCTCCATCTAAGATATGCTTTCCCTTAGGACTTGTTCTTCTACTTTATTCTCTAAGCTTAGCAAATAATTATGAGGAACTTATACAAGACGCGCTTAAAATACTACCATTTTCTTTAAATATACATTTTCAAGTCATACTTCCTCTTTTGCTCCTTACTGTAGCTTTCTTCAAAAATAGAGCAAAGCTTAAGAAATCTGATGTCAACCTACATCAACTCTAGGCTTAAAGAATAGAAAGTAAGAAACATAAAATACACTAAGGAGCTACCGGCCTGATCTTTTCTTTTAAAAAAACAATCTAACTCCCACGGATTGTTTTCTCCCTTTTTATATAAGTGATTAATTTTTTTACATATTGAGTAAACTACTCAGGATGCAATGGGGCATCACTCATAAAATTTAATTATGTAACAGAAAAAACCTACTTTCTTCCGCAGTAGGTTTTTTCTCTTTTTAAGCAGTTACGATATACAAATTGAAAAGCAGAAAAACTCCCTATTTCCTTAAGGAGTCTTTCTGTAGGTTAATGAGATTATAGATTGGAGATACTTCTCAGCATCTTGAGTAGTTTGCTCATAATCCATAAAAATATTCACATTAAAGATCCTGTAAATGAGTTCGTATACTGAACAGCTTGATGTAAACTAGAGAAACTTCTAACTTCCTCAACTTTTATTCCTAAATTCACCATGGTTTGAGCGATTTCTGGACGTATCCCACTGATGACGACTTCAATTCCTAATAACTGTAGCCCAGCTATTACTTTAAATAATTGATCTGCTACCATCGTATCAATAATAGGAACTGCTGATAAATCAATAATAAGCCATTCTAATTTATATTGGCTTCCTTTCTCTAAGGCACTCTCCATCAAATATTGTGCCCGTTTGGTATCTAAATCACCTACTAAAGGAAGGATGCCTATATCTTCTGTCATACGAACAACGGGAACAGATAATTCATCAATGGCATATTGAGCATAATTTATTTTTTCAGTGTAATCTTTTACATACGACTTACTTACGAATTGGATGGCATTATCTACAATGCTATTAAAGTGAGAAATGATTTGGTAAAAAGCATCGAGGGAAAAATCATTATTCTTTGCTTCTTCTTTTATTATTTCTCCGATTACATCTCGGTAATAGCTAATCTCCTCTAAAGCTAGGTTTAATGGTAGTCCATGATTGACTAATAAATTAGCCATATTGTTTCCCCACTGTTCCATGACTTCATTTGCTGCCTCTTTTTCCATCAAAAGAGAACCGGCATAAGTTGTAAGAAGGTCCAAGCGAAAAGTAGTCAACTCTGTATAGATATTATGAGACGTTGCAAGATCTAGTCTTTTATTTTCAGCTAACTTTTCTTTTCGTTGTAAAATTGTTTCTTTAATTGCATGTAGTTTTTCTTGTTGTATATATGGCAAGGATTTCCCTCCTTTTATCCAAAAAAGTAAAAGCCCTCTAATAGATGAGGATTAGAGGACTAAACATGTTGAAAAAAATATAGATATTGATGAAATGGTAAGTTACTTATATTCTTTATTTAGTTGTATAGTGCCCCTAAATCATAACATATCTTTATGACAGGACTATTTCAGACAAGTTACAACATATGTATAAAATTAAACTTTTTTACATTGTGGTTATGTTTACGTTCAGAAAAATCGCCTTCTTGCCAAGAGTTTGCAGCTGAACGCCTAATAGATGTAAATTCAAAAATTAAAGTCCTCAATATTAAAACCTATGCATAAAATAAAGAGAGAAGTTGCCACTTTGCGTTTAGCTTCAACTTTTTAACTTTGACTTAAGCAATATAGAATAGGTGATATTTATTCTTTGAAGGTAGGTGTATCGATGCATCAATATCAATATACGTGGGTTCGAAAGACTCGAGGAACGCTGTTAGACTTTTGTAAGGAGTTAGAACCAAATGGTTTGAATCAACAAAACAGATTTGCTTGGCAAAGTGTAAGGAACACATTGGTACATATAGCAGATTGTTATTATGCTTGGCTTGGCTCATTTGTTTTATTAAAGAAAGAGAAACCTCTTACACCTAGAAAGGAACTACATAATTTCAATTTCAACAAAATAAAAGGACGATTTGAACAGGTGGATTCTATTGTAAATGAGGTATATAAACTATATGGGAACCAATTAAATGAACGAATCGAAAGAAAGATCCCTTGGAGAGAAGAACCAGAAATAATATCAATTACGCCTAATAAGTTGCTTATGCACACGATTACTCATGAATTTCATCATAAAGGACAAATTGTATCCAAGTTACGAATGATGGGATATGAGCCTCCAAATACAGATATATTAGGAACGAAAGATTAATATGTTGATTTATTATGTTTGAGTTAATAAAAATGTTTCTACACTAAAGGTAAGAAGAAGATAGTTAGACTAATGGTTTATATAGGAAAGAAAGACAAAGCCCATCAACTTATGTCAATGGGCTATTTATCCAATTTATTTTTTGAATTTATAAGGTAACGTTGTCACGATAACGTTTCTTCGATAAAGAAGATGTGCCCTTAGTAATAAGCTTGATTGGTTATGCAATGCATTATGCCAGCTTTTCCTTGTGATAAATTGTGGAATTAAAACCGTGACAGCCATATGACTATCATCAGCTCGCTCTTCTACACGATCAATAAAGCGTAAAAGAGGTCCAACTAAGCTTCGATATTGTGAGTAGAAGGTAACTAAGCGTATATCCGGATATCGTTCGTTCCATATCTCTTCCATCCTCTTTTCACTTTCACGGTCAAATGCCACATGGACAGCAATCACTGTGTCGCCAATAATTTTTGCATAGTTAATGGAATTCTCGACAGCTCTTGTTAAACCTGCAACTGGTATAATGACTACATTTCCTTCTATAGCTACTGCTTCTTTATCTCCCGGCTTGATACGGAGTTGCTTTCCTACCTCTTCATAATGGTTCTTAATACGGTGGAACAGATAAACGATAAGAGGTAAAAAGATTAAAACAGCCCATACTTGCGAGAATTTCGTTGTAAAGAAAATAAGTAGCACAGTGAAGCTGATCAAAGCTCCTATAAAATTGGTCACTAATTTCCCTTGCCAGCCAGCTGGCTTTTCTTTAAGCCATTTTACAATCATGCCTGTTTGAGATAGCGTAAATGGAATAAATACTCCAACCGCATATAAAGGAATTAACCGTTCTGTATTACCTTGAAACGCTATGATGAGCGCAATAGAGGCAATTCCGAGTGTCACAATCCCATTTGAATAACCCAAGCGATCTCCTCGCATCGTAAACATACGCGGAATATACTTATCTACAGCTAAATTGACAGCCAGTAAAGGGAAAGCTGAAAAGCCTGTATTGGCAGCCAACACTAGAATTAAAGCCGTCGTACCTTGAGCAAAATAATAGAAACCATTTCGTCCAAATACTTGGGAAGCAAGCTGGGAAACAACCGTCTCCTCTGCTTTAGGCACAATTCCAAACCAATAAGCCAAGAACATGACACCTGAAAACAAAATAGCTAAAATAATACCCATTGCAACAAGCGTACGTACTGCATTTCTTGCAGCCGGTTGTCTAAAGTTTGTTACAGCATTTGAAATAGCTTCTACGCCTGTAAGGGCTGAACACCCTGATGAAAAAGCGCGTAGTAGTAAAAATAAGCTGATTCCTGGCACTGCAGTTCCAATAGCAGGATGAACATTAGGAGATACCTGACCAGTCGCTACTTTCCACATTCCTACACCTATTAAGAGAAGTAGTGCAAGAACAAACAGATAAACAGGATACGCTAATGCTGACGCAGATTCTGTTACCCCTCTTAGGTTCAAAATCATAATAAAAATAACCAATAAGCAAGCGATGATGACCTTGTAGTCATGAAGGACAGGAAAAGCAGACGTTAACGCATCAGTTCCAGAGGAAATACTTACAGACACGGTTAAAATATAGTCTACTAATAAAGATCCTCCGGCAATAAGACCTGCATTTTCTCCGAGATTATATTTCGATACAACATACGCCCCTCCCCCTTCTGGGTACGCATAAATAATTTGGCGATACGAAAGAATAAGTGCCGTTAAAAGAATAAGTACCCCAATACCAATTGGGATGGAGTACCAAAATGCGATCATTCCAATGGTGGCAAGCACGATTAAGACTTGTTCTGGGCCGTACGCCACGGATGAAAGTGCATCAGATGAAAGAATAGCTAGGGCCTTGACCTTATTTAATTTTTGTTCGCCTAACTCTTTTGATTTAAGTGGCCTGCCAATTAACAAGCGCTTTATGGATGAATAACTCATCTAAATTCCTCCTGAAACCTTTACCATTTACTGTATTATTTTACTTTTATCATTCCCTATGGCAGAAAAAAAACACAAAAAAGAACACTAAGGTTCTGCTTAGTGTTCTTTTCAGGACAAATAAAAGCAACCCCTCTCTAAAAACGCTTATGAGGTTAGCTGTCGGATTCGGGCCTTCAAAGTAGCCCTACTTTCTTTCCAGAAAGATTCACCCCTAGTGCAAAAGCACAAAAATGGGTCCCCCACTCCTTACAGATTAAGCGATAAAAGGTATAAAAATAGCAAGATTATATATGTACGTTAGGTACTATACGCCAGAATATTAAATTTGTAAATAGGTATGTTAACTAAAAAGAGACGGTTTAAAACATCTTTTTTATTGCATATCTCTAATGTATTTTTTCCCCATAAAGTAAATAACGTTCACAAAAGTATACTTATGCGAACGAGTTGTATTATGCTTTCTTAAAGTTTTTTTGAAGTCAAAAAGAGAGCTACTACAACAAAGTAGTGCTCTCTTTTTTAATGAACTATTTATCAAAAACCTAATTGGAGTATTTTATCAAAAATAATAATAAATCCATTCCGGTGTTTTTTAGAGAGAACGTTCCCATTTAGGTATTTCATCTATTACTCTTTTGGTTAATCTGCGACTATTTGCTTTATCTTCATTAATTTCTCGTTCTACGTAGGCAATTATCTCACGATCATAAATGATACAGCTAGCTTCATCGTTTAAATAAAAACTTCGTGGGTCCCAATTGGCTGTGCTGATATTGGCTACTGTATGATCAATGATCACTACTTTTCCGTGAAAAAAACCTTTTTCATATAAGAAAATTCGAATGCCTTTGCTTAATAGTTTCTCTGTTTTAGGATAACTAGGTGGTTTAGTAAACCAGGCATCGGTATTGTCCGGCAGTAAAATATCAATTGAAACGCCTTTTTCTTTTGCCGAAATAAGCGCATCCATTAAACGTTCACTCGGAATAAAATAAGGGGTAGCAATGGTAAGCTTTGTTCTGGCACAATTAATTAGCTTAATTACCTTTTGCTCAAGTTCTTCCCCAGTTGAAAATAGCAGTTGATAGTTCGCTCTGTTAGAGTCAGAGGTATGAACATGTTGAGGAGAAAGGCGCTGTCCTGTATCTTCTTCCCAATCTTTCAGAAATTGTTGTTCAATTTCAAAAACACCTTCTCCTTTTATCCGTAGATGATAGTCACGCCAATAGCCTAATTTTTTATGGTTTCCTAAATATTCTTCTCCTATATTAAAACCTCCGAGGTAGGCTTCTTTTCCATCCACTACGACAAACTTTCGATGATTCCGATGATTAATACTATAAAAAAAGTGCTGCATGCTGGCTTTTCGACTAAATGTAAATTCAACTCCGTTTTTCTTAAGATCATTTACAAGTGTTCGGGACATATCATTTCCTCCAAAACGATCCACAGAAAGCTTAATCTTCACGCCTTCTGCTGCTCTCTCTTTCAATAGGTTAAAGAATTTCATACTAATAGTTTTTACTAATTAGGGAAGGTTTATAGATTGATTACCAGGTAAAATAAGGTAATTGCGATAGTGTGAATTTTTCTGAAGTTAGCTTAACTAAACACTTATTAATGATACATAAGAGTTTCTTAAGAATTGTTAAGATTTTTCCTCGTTCTATATTAAGGTTTGCAAGATAAAGTAAGAATTGCACACAATAATATAGAAAAGAGAGGGAAATTACATGAATGCTATTCATTTCATCCAAGAATATATTCGACATCCACGAACAGTTGGAGCTGTCATGCCAAGCTCTAAACAATTAGCCAAGGAGATGGTTAAACCGATTCCTTTTGAAAAAGTAACATGTATTGTCGAATATGGGCCGGGCACAGGTGTGTTTACAGACGAGATTATTCAGCATAAACATCCTGATACAATCTTCCTTGCAATAGAAGCAAATGAAACTTTTTATCAGATGTTAAAAGAAAAGTATGCCCACGTAGAGAATGTATATATTATTCATGGCTCTGCTGAAAATATAAAACAATATTTAAACAAATATGGAATAGTAAAAGTGGACTGTATCGTATCAGGGCTTCCTTTCACAAGTTTACCGTCATCAATATCTAGTTTTATACTACAGGAGACAGCCCATGTATTGGGGAAAGAAGGAAAGTTTATTACGTTTCAGTACTCGAAAGTAAAGCGCTCCTTTTTTTCTTCTTTTTTTGATAACATTGATTTTGAACGGGTATATTGGAATGTTCCGCCGGCTTATGTGTTTATTTGTAGTTGTTAAATGGCTGCATTGATTTTGTTTAGCTATAGTAGCAAGATTTATACCATATACTATGATGTAATAACTATTTATCAGACAAACAGTTGTGTTACCTGCTCAATTAGAGAATAGAAAGAGTGAAGCGAAATGTCAGAGAAAACAGTACTTATTGTAGATGATGAAATAGAAATAAGAAACCTTATTTCTATTTATTTAAAAAATGAAGGATATGAGGTCTTAGAAGCTTCTGACGCGTTAATTGCAATGGATATATTAAAAGAGAAAAAAGTTGATCTTATCCTCCTAGATGTTATGATGCCAGGAGTAAATGGAATAGAAGCATGTTTAAAAATTAGACAGAAGTACCACATGCCCATCATTTTTCTATCAGCCAAAACAGAAGATATGGATAAAATTCATGGGCTAGCAAGTGGAGCAGAAGATTATGTAACCAAGCCTTTTAATCCTTTAGAGCTGATGGCACGTATTAAATCTCAACTTCGTCGCTATTATATGATATCTGAAAGAGAAAACTCCACTCATATTCTCCAAAAAGGGGATTTAAAGTTAGATGAAAATCTAAGACAATTATTTGTGGGGAATAGAGAAGTCCGTTTAACTCCTAAAGAGTTTGACATCTTAGCTCTGTTACTACGTAATAAAGGACAAGTATTTAGTATTGAACAAATTTACGAATCCGTCTGGAATGAGCCTTTTTATAAATCTGACAATACGGTGATGGTTCATATTACAAAGATTCGAGATAAAATAGAAGAAAACCCCAAGAGACCAATCTATATTCAAACTGTATGGGGGGTGGGATATAAATCATGAGAAGCCTGCGTATTATTCCAAAAAAACAAAGAGTTTCGTTTCCTCCTATACGTTTAAATATGAGGCTATTTCTCATTTTCCTCATCTGTTTAACAGTTGCTGTTATTGCATTTTTTATTATTATCTTTAAGTATTCAGCATTGAATACGTTCGAAGAGCAACAAAAAAAAGAAGAGAAGAAAGAGAAAATTCTTTTTCAATTAACGGATCAACTCCAAACGAAAAATATTAAATCAGATAACATAAACGTTATTGCTTCGACAATAAAACCTATAAATAATACCCACCCTGCATTGGATTTTTTAGTGGCTAATGCTAAAGGAGATGTTATTTTTCGTACAAATAATATTCATATACATACTAAAAACGTCAGAGATATGCTTAGAGAAAAACTAACGCTTTACTCTAGTAATAATAGGGTGTCGAATACCACCTACTCTTCTTTTATCTCTCCAGTCTCATTTCGAGATGGACTTGGCTATCTCATTATGGACTCATCCACCTCAAAACTAACAATTAATCCAGCTCAATATAATCGGCAAATATATATAGCTTTTGGCTGTAGTGTTCTTATTTTTATTCTTTTGTTTATTTTATGTATGAATCCTATTACACGATATATTAAACAAATTGAGCAGGGGATTCGCAGGATTGTCAAAAAAGATTGGACATACTCTATTCCTGTAAAAGGAAAAAATGAGCTCTCTTCATTAGCGACAAATATTAATTGGATGACAGAACAGCTGAGACAACGATTTGAGAGAGAACGTGAAGTTGAACAAGCAAAGAATGAATTAATGACCAACCTTTCTCATGATTTACGAACACCTTTGACGTCTATTATTGGCTATTTGAGGTTGGTCAAGGATCAACAATATAACAATGAACAAGAGCGCCAACATTATATAGAAACAACTTACAATATTTCATTGAAATTTAAAAATCTAGTTGATGAATTGTTTGAGTATACCAAACTATCTTTATCGGATGTAGAGGCGCAATTTCAACAGGTAGATTTGAATGGAGTACTATATCAGCTAGTAGGAGAGTATACACCTATCTTTGAAAGTCAGGACCTACGTGTACATCTAACAATTCCTGATAAACCTACCCTTGTTTCTATAGATATTGAGAAGATGGTACGTGTTTTTGATAACTTGCTTTCTAATGCTGAAAAATATAGTTATAAGTCATCTGATGTGAAAATCGCATTACAGAAATCTCTAAATCAAGTTATTGTTAGTATTTCTAACGAAACCCATTATATTGAACCAGAGGAGTTAGATAAGTTATTTGAGCGATTTTACCGAATAGATAAAGCACGTTCCAGTACTGTTTCAGGATCAGGCATCGGACTTGCAATTGCTAAACGAATTGTAGATTTACACGAAGGAGAGATATGGGCAGAAAGTGAAGGAAATAGAATAATAATTTATGTTACCTTGCCTTTGCCTCCTGATACAAAGGAGAAAGAGACCATCTATGAGGATTTATGAACTAATTAGATTAGCATTAGAAATTATGTTTACGCCTATTTCTGATGATATCATAATGCTAACTCAAGTCGGTATCTGGGCTTCTAAGAGAATCAATCCTTATATGGTTTGGATGTCGTCTTGGATTACACTCTTTATAGCCCTTCTATCGTTCTTTTTAGTTGGAAGATTCTTTAGACAGGTTCCTCTAATTGAAAAATGGATGGCGAAAAAATGGTTACAAAAAGCCGAACAGCTACTTGATCGTTTTGGAGCTTGGGCGATTATGTTAGCTTTTTTTGTCCCGGGAGTTCGGCACCCCATTCATTATATAGCTGGAATTCTAAAGTTTTCGCTAAAAAAATACCTGCTAGCTAACTTTTTAGCGTCTTCCCTATACTCGGGTGGTTGGACTTTTATGATATATAAGTTTAATCAAAAAGTTGGAATCAAATTAGTATTACTTTCACTACGTCAACACTTGTCTATTGCGCTACTACTATTCTCTATTCACCTTCTATCCTTCACCTTCTACAAGGTGAAACTACAAGGTGAATAGAAAGAAAAATAAGTCATGAGGTTGTTTTTCTACTTCATATTGTTCATAAAAAGACTTGTTTTATAAAAGATGTAAGTGATACGGGACTTATTTAATTAAAGGAGCAAAATGATGTGAAATTGATACAACAACTTTTCTCTTCAATTTATTTGTTTTTATTAATATTAGGAGTTGTATTAGTTATTTGGGAATTGATAAATTTATTATTACATGTTAAAAACAACTTACAATGACAATTAATTGGGCTTAAGTAGCTATGTGGTTGCAAAAGGCTGCATACGACAAAAAAGAACCCTAATTTTGCAAGGGTTCTTTTTTTGATGTTTTCCGAAAAGAGTGATTATGTGAATTGAAATTGTATGTAATATACATAAAGTTTAGTTTTTTTATGATAATCGTAGATAGATTAATGAAAGGATGTTACAAAATGAAATTCAAATATACAGTTTGTTTTATTAAAAAAGGAAATAAAATCCTTATGTTAAATCGAGAAAAAGCACCGATTATGGGATTGTGGAACGGCGTGGGAGGCAAAATCGAAAATGGTGAATCTCCCGAAGAAGCTGCAATTCGTGAAGTGTGGGAGGAAACAGGTATTCAATTAGATAGTTTTGTATCCCAAGGAGTAATAACATGGGAGACCCCAGAGGGTATAGTTGATGGGATACATGTTTTTTTAGGAGAATTGAACAGGGACTTTAAGAATAATACTCCGCAAATGATCCGAGAAGGTATTTTAGATTGGAAGGAAATTGATTGGATACTGAATCCAAATAATCTTGGCATACCGGAAAAAGTGCCTCAATACCTACCTGTTTTATTGAAGCAAAAAGGACACCATTTCTTTACTTATAAAAAAGGTAATATGCTACATGAAAAGAGATTGTAGAAGTTACCAATAATATGTTTTATGTTAACTAATTTTGTATTAGATATATTCCCTAAAAATCAGGAAAAACGACTGTCTTTAGACGGTTGTTTTCTCTGGTATATGTAACTCTTATCTATGATTATAATTCCTTATCATAGGATAATCCATTTGATAGAGGCTCCTCTTCTCCTCATAAGTATCTCCCCAGCCCCTCCAAAGGGTGATATATGGAATATGACTTGCAATTATATTATGTGATTTATTACATAAGCAAAGGATGAATATAGGTCAATGTTCCGCACGCAAGCAAAATACATCGTTTTGGACAATTAACTATTCCTAAGGATGTACGAAAAAATAGATATCAGAAAAGGTGAAAAAAGTTTAGAGATGCTTGTGGAAGGGGAAAGAGATTTATTTATATATTTAAAGACATGGAAAGAAAATGCTTATCAATAAGTAGTATCTTTTTATATTGTTTAAAGTATAAAAATTAAAAAAACTTCCCGTCGGAAGAGGAAGTTTTTTCTGTTCCCGTTTTTTGAACTTGGAGTAGATGTGCCATCACATCTTGTTTAGTTTGTCCTCTGTGTACTGATTTATTCTTTTTTCTTAGCAATAATCGTTTTATCTTTTATGGCATTTTATTATTAAGATTATTTATAATATTTAATCTATTGATTATATAGGTTTACTCGCAATTTCTTTTTTATTTTTTCGGAATAAGCCCTCTTGTTCAATTAAACTTTCTCTTACACTTTGGAGGGAGTTGTTAGCCACATTAATTAAATCTCTACCATAGATTAAACGGATCACCGCCTCTAATTCTAAAAGTTCTGGATATATACCATATGCTTCTTTTAAAGCAGAAATACCTTTATGTATGTTCGTCTGTTCTGGATTGTAACTATGTAAAATATCTAACAACAAGTTTGTGCCTTCTTGTGTGAGGATAATATAGGTATTTCTCTTATCATGCTCTTCTTTCAGTAGTTTCACATACCCCCTTCTTTGTAGTTTTTTAGAAAAGTTAAATGCTGTAGAAATATGCATAGATCCTAGAGCTGCTATTTTAGAAATTGACGGTTTTCCTAAATCGTTAACAAGACCCATGATATAGTATTCATTGACATTAATTCCATAAGGTTTAGTTAATACCTCCACATCTTCCTCTACAGCTCTCCATAAAGCTTTACTCATTTGCATCATTTTCAAACTGAAGAATACGGCCTCTTTCATTGTATAATCTTCTACTTGATTAACCATAATCTTCTCCCTCCCTTTATTGAAGTACACATTTAATTTAATGCTTTAAAGTGAAAAATACAAGCAGATTAAAAAATATATAAAGAATAAGTCCAGCATAGCAATTTTAGTTCTAATACAGGATTTAAGATTCTTTTAAAAGTGACTTTTCCATGTTTTCTTACACTACATTGGCTATTTAACAACCTTATTACTAACCATAAACAACCATATAATAAAAATAAACACCTTAAATAGTTAAGGTATTGGCGATATTACAGTCTTTTAATATATGGTATAAATCTTGCAAGACAGTAGTTATGACATCTTAAATTATCAAGGAGGAATATTATGAAAAAAATAAAAAGTAACAAACGAATTGGCAAACGAGTATTAGCTTGTGCAGTACTTGCTACAAGTCTTATTTTACCTTCTTTACCAGCCTCTACTTCTGCTGCATCTTCACCTTATACACTTTATACAGTAGGAAGTTCGACTGATAAAACAGCTAGTACCACGTTTGGACAAGTGTATATGGGTGGAAGCACGGATGTAGACGAGGCTTTTAAATGGATGATCCAAAAGGCAAACGGTGGGGATTTTCTAGTTATACGTGCTACAGGGACAGATGCGTATAATCAATATATTTTTGACTTAGCAAAATCTATTGGTAAGCCACTTAATTCTGTGAGTACAATTGTTGTGAATGATTTAGCAAGTGCAGGATCAAACTCTTCTCTCATAGATAAAATTAATAAAGCAGAAGGAATCTTTTTTGCTGGAGGAAATCAGGCTGATTATGTAGATTTTCTGAAAGGTTCTTCAGCACTTACGGCTTTAAATAACCGCATTGCACAAGGTATTCCTTTTGGTGGTACAAGTGCAGGCACGATGATTCAGGGCGATCATATTTATGATTCTATCTCAGCAGGTTCCACAACTTTAGATTCTCCAACAGCCCTTAGAAATCCATACAGTTCACTTATTTCATTTACAGACTATCTAGTACAAACACCAAATAATAATAATATCCAAACAGATACCCATTTTGAACAAAGAGACCGAATGGGGAGATTCTTAACATTTTTAGCACGTGACATTCAAGATGGAGAAGAAACGGGAACAAGCGCAAAAGGAATTGCTGTTAATGAACAATCAGCTCTTCTTGTTGAAAAAGATGGGTCAGCAAAAGTCGTCACACAGCCTGGAGCTACAAATGCAGCTGTCTATATGGCTAAAACCAATCAAGCTCCTACTACGTGTGTAAGTGGTACTCCTCTTACATTTAATAATATCTCTGTCTATAAATTGTTTAATGGCAGTACCTTTAACCTTTCAACTTGGACAGGAGCTGGCGGCTTATCTTATACGTTAAATGTAAACAATGGTGTTATTAATTCTTCTACAGGCAATGTTTACGGAGGGAATCAGCCATAATTAAATTGTAAATCATAAGCAATTCCTTTATACATTAAGAAGCAGGTTTACCTAAAGGTAAACCTGCTTCTTAATGTATAAACACTGAAACGTTGGCGCAGAAATTGCATGTAAAAGTTTAATAGCAATGAAGGATTTAGGAGGAGAAGAGGATTATGTTAAATTTAAATGAAGAAAAAAAAGTAGAAATTAGAATTGAAAAAGATTTTTTAGGAATAAAAGAAGTTCCTAGAAGTGCATATTATGGAATCCAAACTTTGCGTGCAGTTGAAAATTTCCCAATTACAGGTTATCCCATTGATAAAGAACTTATTAAAGCACTTGGAATGGTAAAAAAAGCTGCAGCCCTAGCTAATATGGACGTAAAGAGACTTTACGAAGGGCTAGGCGAAGTAATTGTAAAAGCTGCAGAAGAAGTAATAGACGGAAAGATGGATGAACAGTTTATAGTCGACCCCATTCAAGGTGGAGCTGGAACCTCACTTAATATGAATACTAACGAAGTTATCTGTAATCGTGCTCTTGAATTGCTTGGGCATGAAAAGGGGATGTATGTTCATTTAAGCCCTAATAGTCATGTAAATATGTCTCAATCAACAAACGATGTCTTTCCTACTGCTATTCACATTGCAACTCTTAATTTATTAAATCGTTTACTTATTACTATGAACAATATGCATGATGAATTTAATAAAAAAGCAATACAATTTGATTCTATTATTAAAATGGGACGAACTCATTTACAAGATGCTGTCCCAATAAGGCTCGGTCAAGAATTCAAAGCATATGCACGTGTAATTAAACGGGATATTAAAAGAATTGAGCAATCATATGAGAATTTATACGAGGTGAATATGGGAGCTACAGCCGTAGGAACAGGTTTAAATGCAGATCCATATTATATTAAAAGTGTAGTAGAACATTTAGCTCTCATAAGTAAATTACCACTGATTAATGCCGAGCACCTTGTAGATGCGACTCAAAACACGGATGCTTATACACTAGTGTCATCCACACTAAAAATTTGTATGGTAAATATGTCGAAGATATCTAATGACTTACGCTTAATGGCATCAGGCCCTCGTGCAGGGCTAACTGAAATTACTTTACCTGCACGTCAACCTGGTTCTTCTATTATGCCAGGTAAAGTTAATCCCGTAATGCCGGAAATGATTAATCAGGTTGCTTTTCAAGTTATAGGAAATGATCATACAATTTCCTTAGCCTCTGAAGCTGGCCAGCTTGAACTAAATGTGATGGAACCAGTTCTTGTCTTTAACTTACTTCAGTCAATTAGAATAATGGATAATGCTTTTTCAGTATTTACAACATATTGCCTTAAAGACATTCAAGCTAATGAAGAACAATTAAAAGAATATGTTGAGAGGAGTGTCGGAATAATAACAGCCGTTAATCCTCATATTGGTTATGAAGTAGCTGCAAGAATAGCTCGACAAGCAATAGTAGAAGGGAAATCCGTACGTGATTTGTGCCTGCAGTATGATGTTTTGACAGAAAATGAACTTGATCTTATTTTAGATCCTTATGAGATGACTAACCCTGGAATATCAGGTAATTCACTTCTCTATAATGAGTAAATATATACTATTAGTTATGATGAAAAAGGGAAACTTCAAATTTGAAGTTTCCCTTTAATTAGTAAATTAATAGATAGATTTATTTATTATGCAATTTTGCTTTGCTTTTAAGTAATAAAGATAGTTTAACCCTTTTTCTGTTATCTTTGTTCCTGCTCTCCCTCTACGCTTTATAATATATTCCTTAACTTCTAGTAAGTCTAAACGCTTTCTAACCTGTTGATTTGTAAGAATAAAGCTTATATCTCTTAGATTGAAGGTTATCCAATCTCTACTTGCTGCTTTTCCATTTTCATTACACTCTTTTATAGCCTCTAGGATAGCCCTATTTTCTTGTAGTTCTAACAGGTCAAAGGATTCATTTTCAAAATCATTTAAAGTACTTTTTATTTTCTGTTTCCCTAACCTACTTTCTACATCCTCAGTTTTAATTTCATTTTCTTCACTTATTGTAAGTAGGTATTCTACTACTCCTTTTAACTCTCTTATATTTCCTAACCATTCATGTTCTATAAGTAAATCCATAGCTTCTTTCTCTATATTGGCCCATGTTCTAGATTTCGAGATAAAGTGATGAATTAGTAAGGGAATATCAGCTCTTCTCTCTCGCAAAGGAGGGAGTGTTAACCCTAAAACATTTAAACGATAATAGAGATCTTCTCTAAATAGATTCTGTTTTATTTTACCTAACAAGTTGTTATGAGTTGCTGTTATTATTCTTACATCGATAGGAATTACTCTGCTACCTCCTACCCGCCTAATCTCTTTTTCTTGAAGAACCCTAAGCAGTTGAGTTTGTAAGCGTGAACTGATATCACCAATTTCATCAAGAAAGATCGTTCCGTTGTTAGCGTTTTCGAAAAAACCTTTCTTTCCTCCTTTTTGGGCCCGAGTAAAACTTCCTTCGTCGTAACCAAATAATTCGCTCTCTAAAAGAGTATCTGTCATGGCACTGCAATTAACTGCAAGAAAGGGTCCATTTTTTCTGTTTGAATAATTATGTATAGATTGTGCAAATAATTCTTTTCCAGTTCCAGTTTCACCTTGAATTAAAATAGGATAATTGGTAAGAGCCATCTTCTTTGATAACGCAATGGTGTTAGTCAGAGACTTATGTTCTCCTATAATATCTCTATAATTATATTTAGCAGAAGAACCATTTTTTCTTGTTTCTAATTGTGCTTTTCCTTCTATTTCAAAGGCTTGGTTAACACTTTTAAAAGTTGATACAATTGTATTATCTTCTTTTATTAAAGATTTATAAATAACGATTTCATAGCCGTTTATGATGAAATATTTACTTTTTTCTTCAGATAATAAAATAAAATCAGCAACATCTCGTTGAGGAAGAACGTCTTTAATTTCGTGATTCATTACATCTGATGAAGCTAACTGAAATAAAGCTTCTAGCCTTTTGTTGAATAATGTTATTTTCTGAGTAGAATCAACTGCAAGGATACCATCCTCTACTGTATTTACAACGCTTTTTACATGAAAATGAAGCGTTTTCATTTTTTCTTGTGCTTCTATTAATTTTTTTTGTAACTCAATGATGTTTCTTAAGTATCTATCCCAAATAATTGAATGATTAGACTGATTAAACCCAAATGACTTTATAATTTCAAAAACGGTGGCCATGTCAAATAGTCTAACTCCTATATCAATTACATTTTTAATATATGGAGGGCAAAGATGTAATTCTCCTGGAGAAACTGCCACTTCTACGCCCTCATAATATGTTTTTTGCTTCTTAAAGGGAATAAATTGAACATGGTTATGCCTAATTGATAGAGTGATTCAATTAGTTTTAGTGTTTCTTTGTCATCATCATTTACTATTAACACCTTTGTATGAACAGGTATCTTTAGTAACTGACTGATATGCTTAATGAATCGTTCTATTTCCTACAATTTCATTGGGACTATTAATAGCTAAAATTTCCTTGGCTTCTTCCTCAATGCTTTCTGATGAATATAATACAACATCACCTTCAATTTCCTTTGGTAACCCTTCATCAATAGCAAAACAATGAATTGAAATATAGTCCCCTAACAGATCTATTAATTGTTTATTTAAAATCAACTTAGTCTGTTTACTGCCACTGATTAACACTAATTTTCTTTTCATAGCAATCCCAACTTTCTTCTATACCTTTAAGCTACATAAATTTAAATATTAAAAATTGATTCGTTAAATGATTATTAAATAACCTAAAACACCCAAATTTAATTTTATAATTTTCAGGATACTCTATCTACCTTAAATTTCATTTTTTATATTCTGGCATATAAATTGCAAGATATAAGGATAACTCAATAAAAAACTAAACTTTGAGGAGGATAAATTCAATGGTAGAAAAAAAGGTTATTGTGTATCTTAAACAAGGTCTTCAAGCTCGAAATGCGATCCAGTTTATACAGAAAACTTCTTCTTTTAATAGCGAAGTATCCTTAATTAAACAAGGAAAATTAGTCAACGGAAAGAGCATTATGGGAGTGATGTCTCTGGCAATTAGACATGAAGAGGAAGTTACCTTGTTAATCAACGGTAAAGATGAGGAACAAGCAATGAATACTATTGAGAGACTATTAAATCGTCATGTTTACCATGAAAAGAAGTTACAGTGAACATTTGGCACAGCTTAGAACTCTCTAGCAGTTTATGTCCTTAGTTTATTGCTAGGTGGTGTTGGAGTCGGCTCTGTATTTTCAATTCATAATTAATGGCCTCTAGTTGTTTCTTTTAATTTTATTGGCATTGCTGCGGTTGGGATGATGACGTTACCATTTATTATACTTACCACCGTATTGTTGGGAAAGAGTATGGGAACCTACTTGATTTTATTTAACTTTTTTGATAAAAATAGAAGTCAAATTTTTCATATAAAGAATTTGACTTCTATTAACTTTTATTTGATGCTCTCTTTATTTACCTTCTGGAATCGTAAACCAAAACGTACATCCTGCTTTTGTATTTTGTTCAACTCCTATTTCACCTGAATGAAGCTCTATTATAGACTTCGCAATGGCGAGTCCTAGACCAGACCCTCCGGTTTCTTTATTTCTGGACTTTTCACCTCGGTATAGTCGTTCAAAAATATGGGGGATATCTTCTGGAGAAATACCGGGTCCTTCGTCTATTATAGAGATCTTCATATATCCTTTTACGTCTTGCCTTCCTACAATTTTAATGGTCCCTTTGATTGGAGAATAACGGATCGCATTTTCTAATAAATTAATAATGGCCTGTTTCATTTTTTCAGAATCTATAAGGACAGGCATCAATCGTTCTGGTAAATCAACATCAACTTCAAGCTTTTTATTCTCGATTTGAAACCACTGATTTTGAAGCGTCTCTAGAATAAGTTGATCGAGATGATAGGATTGCCTATCAAGCGTAACCCCTTCTATATCTAGTTGGGATAATTGAAAGAGCTCATCGATTAA
This sequence comes from Priestia sp. FSL P4-0332, assembly GCF_038005845.1. NCBI lineage: Bacteria > Bacillati > Bacillota > Bacilli > Caryophanales > Bacillaceae > Priestia > Priestia sp. FSL P4-0332. Next base: position 37,230 of record NZ_JBBOUA010000002.1, on the reverse strand, counting down.
ATGGCTCAGTCTTTGTGTCTCAAGATTTAGGGTTCGTAAATATTGTTGAAAGGTTTCTTGATCCTCTACTACGCCGTCTTCAAGGGCTTCTGTAAACGCTTGAATGGATGCGATTGGAGTTCGTAAATCATGTGATATATTAGCAATCAGCTGTTTCCGAGAAGATTCAGATTTAGTTAGATGTTGAAATGTTTTTTGTAGTTGGTTATTCATTTCATTAAAGTTAACAGCCATTGTATGTAACTCAACGATTTTACTTCCCTTTAACTGATCATTAAAGTTTCCTTCCCGAATCTTTTCTGCGCCGTCTGAGATATCTTGAATGGATTTAATAATAGGCTGAGTTAGATAAAAATGAACAATAGTTGATAGTACGGTAGCGACTAGAGTAATTAAAACTAATAAATTAAAAACTTTAGGAGGAAGAACCATCTCAATGTAACTAAAGATCAAGAAAACACCAATGACGCCAATACTGACGAGATTAGCTAAAAGTAGCTGAGTTCTTATTTTCATTGGTTACTCTCCTCCTCAAATTTATATCCTACTCCCCATACTGTTTTTAGCATTTTGGGATGAGAGGGGTCACTTTCAATTTTCTCACGCAATCTCCTCATATGCACAGTAACTGTAGTCGTATCTCCTTCAAAATCTATATCCCACACTTTTTCTAACAGCTGTGAACGTGAGAATACTTGTCTGGGATGAGTTAGCAACAACCATAACATATCAAATTCTTTCATCGTTAATTCAATAGGTTGTTGGTTAAGATACACGCTCCTAGTCGTTTCGTTTACCTCTAAATGGCCTGTTTTTATTATATTTTGCTTTGTTTCTTGATGAGCTTTTTGTACGTTGTCTCTTCCTAAGAGACGAAAAATAGACTTAACCCTTAATACAAGTTCTCTAGGGCTAAAAGGTTTCGTCACATAATCATCTGCTCCATGTGTAAGGCCCATAATTCTGTCCGTCTCTTCCCCTCTAGCTGTTAGCATAATAATAGGTACATCATCTATTTCTCTTATTTCTTCGCATACCTCCCAACCTGTTTTATGAGGCATCATTAAGTCTAAAATAATTAAATCTGGTTGTTGTGCTTTCCATTGAGTAATAGCATCTACGCCATCAGCTGCTAGAAACGTACTATATCCCTCTCTTTGTAAATACCTTCTACAAACATCCCTTATGCTGCTTTCGTCATCTACAATTAAAATTTTTTTCGCCATTACGTCACCTTCATTCGTTCAATAAATAAGGAAAAAAAGAGAATACCTACGTATCCCCTTTTTTCTCTATTTTTAATCTTCATATTAACTTCCGTGATACGTACTATATCCGCCTGGTGCTGCTACAATTGGCACGTGGTAATGCTGTTTTGGATTCGTTACTTTAAAACGAAGTGGAATCTCGTCTAAAAACTCATCCGACGCTTTTGTACCTTGCTTCTCAAAGTAGTCTCCTACAAAGAAATGAATTTCATATGTTCCTTTTGTCATTTCTTTTGGAGAGAGCAATAGATCAACTCGACCTTCGTTATTCGTTTTTGCCGTGTGTAGATAGTTCATTTTTCCATCTTCGTTCACACGGTATACTTTTACTTTTATATTAGGTGCCGGTTTACCCTTTGCCTCATCAAGAACATGTGTAGAAAGGCCGCCCTTTGGTTTTGCTGGAGCTTGTGTTTTCTCCATTTCTTTTGAATCACTTTGATTGCTTGCCGCATGTGCTACAGTATTTCCATCACCAAGTTTTTGTAAAACCTGACCCCCATGTCCTAAACCTAAAAAACCTGCACATGAAAGTACAGCTACTCCTGCAATACTTGCTACATATTTTTTCATTAGAATCTCCTCCTTATTTGGTTTCTACCAATAAGATACCTAGGATAACTTACAAAACTCTAACGAAAATCTTACATTTTTCTTAACTAATTATTTTTATAAAAAATTTTTATTATAAAGATGGATTATAAGAAGGCTCGGTATCTTCCACTTCCTTTTAGATACACTAAATTTTTAGCTTACCACTCAACACTTTGTAAGTAGAGGGATTATGTAGAACTTTGCTAATAAATAGTAACTACTTTCTAAGTATATCAGATCAAGATGGAGGAATTGTTTACGGGAGGAAAGGAGGGGATATTCATACTGGTATTCTTATTCTCGAAATGATTATTATCCAAATAGAACTAAGAACCATTTACACATAGAGTTTATTTAATTAGCCTTTAGTTAACAGATTCGATGGGGAGCTCAATTCCGTAGTTATGATCTTCTCTATAACAAGATTTTTCCTAGCATTTGCTATGTTATTTGCAGGGAGACTACAGAAAAATGGGTAGGAAGAAAATTTGTTTAAAAAAGCCTCTTTTATTTAGCTAGAGGCTTTTTTTGATTTTGCACGAGAAAATTTCTAACGTCTTCAATTGATCAAACCTTAGAACTAAACTTCTATACAGTGTCGAAAATCCCTGTAGTAAAAAGCAAAAGTATCGCATATTTTTAATCAGTTCCCTTTTTAACCCACTCAGCAACTGTTACATAGTTCAAGCTCAACTTATTTATCTCCAAAAAGTCACGTCTATTGAGGGATTATTAATACGATAAGATTCTATCAAATGATAATGAAATTTTTAGAGAGAAGAACCCATAAGGAATCCCTTAGTAAATGTTATGGTTTCTCTTACGATCTTAGCATTACAAATTTGAAAGTGTGTTGTACCGAGTATAGTCTTATCCCCTTCACTTAATAATGTTGTACTCCAATTAGCTGTTACATCCCAATCATTTGATCTCCCTCTCTTATTGCAAGTTACGCTGTCTATTAGTATCGAGTTATCTCCCATATGGAACAACGTTTTGATAATTTCAGCTTTTATCTGATCATTTGTTGTAAACTCTTTATTATTATATAGAACACCTTCCCCAGCGTAATACGAAGGAATTTGATCTAGCTTATGTTGATTCCAGATATGATTGTAAAAATTAAAAATGAATGAGGTGATTTCAAATGATACTAATTCTGCAGGTTGCTTATACGTTTCTAGCGCTAATTTAGTCTGCATCTCTATTCTCCTGTACATTAAAGTTAAAGTATTTTCCATACAAAAAACCTCTCTATTTATAAAATAGAGAGGTTACATATTCTGCAATATGTTTCTTATCTTGCAAAGCAACTAACTTTGCAGGAATTAGCACCTTTTCAAACAAATGTTTGAAGGTTGCTGGGTTTCATAGGGCCAGTCCCTCCACCTCTCTCGATAAGTAGTATAAAATTAAAGATAATTTTACCATATTTAACAGAAAAGTAAAGGAATAAAGGATGGATTAACTGAAATGATTTTGTTATGTCAGTTACATTTAAACCTGAGAAGTAGCTTAAACTAAAAGGAGTGGTTAAGGATCGTCTCATTTATAGAACAATGAAAAGCATTCATAACGGAGGAATAAAATGAATACACTTGTTACCGGATTTAATGGAAAAGTAGGCTTTGAAGTAGCCCGAAAATTAAAAGGAAAAGGAATGCGTATAAGTTGCGCAGTAAGGAATGTAGAAAAGGCTAAACAAAAATATGGAAATGAGTATGAGTTTATAGCTCTTGATTTTTCAGATCCCACTACATTTGAATCTGCCTTAAAAAATATTAATAAGATCTTTCTCATGTACCCTCCTGGTGATCAAATTGAGTTTGAATTATTTTTACATCAAGCAAAAGAGAATGGCGTCGATCATATTGTTTATTTATCTGTAAAAGATGTGCAGTTTTTACCCTTTATCCATCATTTTAAAAATGAAAAGATGCTTAAAAAGCTGAACGTTCCTTATACTTTTATCCGTGCAGGATATTTTATGCAAAATTTAAATGACTTTCTTGGAAAAGAGATAAAAGAAAGGAACCGAATTTTTATACCCGCAGGAAAAGGAAAGACAAGTTTTGTAGATACAAGAGATATTGCAGAAGTTGTTTACATTACCATACGAGATAGTCAAAAGCATCATAATCAAAAGTACGTAATCACCGGAGATCAAGCGGTTGACTTTTATGAAGTAGCTACTATCATGACAGAGGTATTAGAAACTAACATTCATTACGAAAACCCTTCTGTGAAAGAGTTCAAAGAGTTTATGCTTCAGATAGGAGAGAATGAAGCGTTCATTAATGTAGTAATTGGTATTCACTTTCCAACTAAGCTCGGCTTAGCCAAAGGAATTACTCAAGATTTTGAAAAACTTACACATAAGCAGCCTATAAGTATAAAAACGTATATTAGAGACTATAAAGCAAATTGGATATAACAATTAAGTGAAAATCTATATAGTAAGAGACTATTATGTAACTGGTGAATAAATAAACTATAAAAAACTACCTCTTTTCTAAGAAGAGGTGGTTTTTTTAATGAGAAAAGATCAATTTGAGTGATTTAGTTGAAGCTGCTATCATTTAAAGTAAGAAAACAGATGAAAATTTACCTCGGTTAAGGGATGAAGCTATTTTTTACCTTCAATTGCTTAGATTAGAATAGTTCGTCGAAAAAACAAATTCCATTTATTTGATGAATTTGTATAGCCTGAACTATTCACCTCCTAGTTTTCCTATAATAAATGTAATTAAAAGAAAAATAGTTGCTAGTATAACAACAATATTGAGAAGTAGCATTTCACTTGTTAATCCTAATGTGTTAACAAATATACCTACAAAGGCCCAAAGGATTGTCAAAAAATAAAGCACAGGATAATGAAAACCTTTAAACATTTTATATGACGTAATAGTCGCTAATATAAGGATAAAAAAATTGCCATAATACACCTGTTAAATTATAAACATGAAGTCCATAAAAACTTAAGGCAGCAGCTATATTTGCAAATACAGCTACAGTAGTCCATCCAAAATAGAGAGAAAATGCACCGTATACAATTCTTTTTTTAAATTCTTTTTTGGGGATTATCTATAATTTTGCAATAAATAATAAAAAGAAAGGTACCCATAAAAATAAAAATTAAAACTGTAAGAGCTAATAGTTGCTCTTTCGCACATATTAGTCATAGATCAAATCCAATAAAAGTAAGAATACTAAAGATTGATATTTCATCATATAGACTTTCTTTATAGCTAGAAGGAAGTATCTGTAAAAATCCATACAACACTGATCCAACTATAATAATCCCCCATATAACGAAAGTATAACCTGCTGGAGTAATGAATGGTTCCGTTTTCCCATTATCATTAAAGCTATTACTTGACACTAAGAGTGTAAACAACGGTTGAGTTAATGAAAATAGCAATACTAGTATACGAATAATGATCTTTTTATAATTCATGAGCAATCCTTTCAGTTATAGTCTTATTTATTCTTTTCCTTTGTATAGTTATAATTATTGTTTAATTTATTAAGGTATAGTATAAGACTGTGAAATTAAGGCTACATAATTGCCGTTATAAAAAGGGAACTTATACATATTCAATTTTTTCCCTCAATATGAGTCGTTTAAGCTTTTTTATTCATAATAAGGATTGTTACAGTAGCATTATGAGTATTGAATAGTCTTGTTGCAGAATACAAAAACTTAAACCGTTATTGACAGAAAAAATAATTTTCCCTGTTATAAAATTAAAGACCTGTCCCTGGCATCAGAAAACAAATTCTGTATTCTATATTCATCTAATCTTTCCCTGATAAGGTAGTATATGTTCTCTTTTATTTATAAGCTTAAATAGGAAAGCTTATAGCAGTAGCTACATAGTATTTAAAGAATAGCAAATTTGTTCATTATACTGCTGAAAAATTGTAATTGAGGGTTGATTAACAGTTGTTTGTTTTTATTTTCACACTACTAGCAACACTTCTCCTGCTAACTTTATTATGTGTATTCATTTCTAAAAGATTATCCAAAAAGCTAACACGTAAGAGGAAACAATGGTGGCTTATCGCTCATGTTCTCTCTGTCATTATTTATTTCAGTGGTATTTTTGGGCAGCTTTTAGTCACGGTTGCAATGACCTTCTTTTCTGAAAAAGCACAGATTTACGTAGGAATTTTACTTGTTAGCTCTTTTGATCATTATTTAACAATACCCGGTGCATTAGCCTCTTTATTCACAGGAATATGGTTAGCTTTACGTACTCATTGGGGAGGGCTGACAAAATATTATTGGGTTTTAGTAAAATGGATAGGTAATATGTGTGCAATCCTATTGGGGTCATCAATTACTGGCAATGTAATATATAATTTATTTCCAAAAATTCTTTCCAGTGACTTGCAACCTTTACAAAATCCACTCTATTTTCAGAACCGGCAAATGCTATTCATCGGTATTGGAATAAGTTTTATTCTTTTAGGATCTTTAGTCATTATCTCTTATATAAAGCCTTGGGGGAAAAGAAAAGGAGCTGGATAAACTGGCAAACAATCAAACCAGCAATTCAAATGAATTATTAGTATATGGTGCTCAACAAGCAATTGATCAAATGAAATATGAAATTGCGAGTGAGTTTGGTGTAAACCTTGGTCCTGATACAACGGCTGGTGCAAACGGATCAGTAGGCGGCGAAATTACAAAACGCCTTGTACAATTGGCAGAACAACAACTCGGAGGAAGAAGTAGCCGATAAAGGGCTGCTTTAAACTTCATAGATATGGAGAGGAGAAATGGGAAACCATTTCTCCTTTTCTTATGTTAACGTATTTTTCTGGACTTTTTATAGGTATAGTCTGGAGATTCCTAAACAAACTAATGCTATAAATGTGTAAAAGGATGCTTATGATGAACAGATTAATTAAACCTCTTCATGGCTATTTTTTAATGATTATTTCTACAGGATTTATGGTTCATGTCCTGATTTTACCGAACATCTTAACCGCAGCTAAAAGAGACTCATGGGTAAGCGTGTTGCTTAGTATTTTTCCTATTTTAATGATTAGCTTTCTTATCTATTCTATATCTCGTTCTCTAAAGCAACAGCCTTTATTTCTATTTTTAAAAGACCATTATAGCATCCCTGTAGGGAAGGCTCTAGCGTATCTATTGGCTATCCTTTTATTATCCGAAGCCTTTGTCACAATGAAGCACACTTTGTTCTGGGCTAAAGCTAATTACGCAAAAGACGTACCTAGTATGATAATTGTAGTAGGCGGAAGTGTTCTCTGCTATTATGCCTCTTCAAAGGGACTAAAAACAATTGCTATTTTAGCACCTCTCTTCTTTATAGCTGTTACGTTATTGGGCTTTTTTATAGGTATAAGCAATATTCCTAAAAAAGACTATCAATTATTATTTCCGATAATTGAGGAAGGCTTGGAACCAACATTAAAAGGAATGATCTATGTATGTGCAGGTATCTTTGAAATCGTATTACTTTTAGTTTTCCAAGGTTATTCTAAACAGCCCTTTTCGTTTAAAGGGATTGTTCTTCTAAGTTTCATATTAATTGGGCTGACACTAGGACCTTTAATGGGAGCTATTGCAGAGTTTGGTGCTGAAGAAGCTGCGAGAATTCATAACCCAGCCTACGAGGAATGGAAATTACTATCTATTGGGCGTTATATTACCCGGGTAGACTTTCTTTCAGTCTTTCAATGGCTAACAGGAGCACTGATTAGAGTTAGCTTATTCGTTTTTTTGACGAATGAACTATTTCAGTTTAAGAAAAAGAAGTTTTCTCTTCTTATTCTATATAGTCTATTAATGATAGGGTCTCTACTTCCATGGAATCAAGCTGATTTCACACATTGGCTCTATACCTTTTATTTTCCTATTATAGCTGGTGCCTTAAGTATCTATGTTATTATGCTTCTCATCTTAATTAAAGTGAAAAGGAGATGAATAAGGTATGAATTCTTCTTCCCCGCAAAGCCAACGTATTTTATCAAAGAATGGCTTGTACTATCTGTTTGACTCTCAATCAGATGTTCATATCAGTTCAAAACTCTTTGATCATGAAGAGCATAAACAGGAGATCCTATTGCTTTATGCCAAAGGCATGATAGAGACCAGACTCATTTATGAGTTTGTTCTACCTCGTGTTTTTGATCTGTTTCATCAGGGAGAACGCTTATACTTGGAAAACCTTAGTCAATTTCTTGAAGTGGTAGAGATTAAATACTCTTCGCGTTTGCAAGAAGAACTGTCACTATTAATATTCTCGGGCCAACTCTTAGTATTTGACTGTCAATCAGAGAGCATGTACTCGGTAAATATTGCAAACCCTCCTCAAAGAAGCGTTGATGAGTCAAATATGGAGGTATCTATTCGTGGGCCCCGAGACGGATTTGTAGAAAGTGCAGAAATTAATACCGTACTTATTCGACAGCGTTTAAAAACACTTTCTTTAGTTACAGAAACATATACCTTAGGTACAAGAAGTAATACGAATGTTACTCTTCTCTACATGGATGACATTATTAGCCCTGATATATTAGATACAATAAAATGTCGATTAAGCGAAATCAAAATGGACATTATAAGTAGCAGTTACCAGGTGGAAGAACTATTATATGATCGAACGTTTTCTCTCTTGCCACTGTTAGATTATTCAGGTAGACCTGACTATGTAGTTCAGTCCCTTAACCAAGGTCGGTTTGCTATTTTAGTGGATGGAAGCCCAAGTTGCTTAATTGGACCGGTTAATTTAGAGTTTCTTATTAAAAGTCCGGAAGATAATCAACTTAGCTTTTTTTATGCCAGTATTTCAAGATTCCTAAGATTAAGTGCACTTGTAACGACTATCTTATTACCAGGATTGTGGACAGCGTTAACATCTTATCAACCTGATCAAATTCCATTCCCTTTACTTGCAACGGTTGCAGTATCTAGACAGGGCTTACCCCTATCGGGTCCTTTAGAGTTATTTGTTATGCTTGTTTTTTTTGAGTTGTTTAAAGAAGCCGGTATACGATTGCCTAAGTCTGTAGGGCAGACGGTAGCTGTACTAGGGGGACTTATTGTAGGAGATGCAGCCATTAGAGCAGGGCTTACCTCCCCTTCCACACTTGTCATAGGAGCAGTTACAGTTATTTCAAGTTATACATTAGTCAATCAAAATGTGGCGGGAAACATTTTAATCCTACGTTTTTTCATCTTTGGATTGGCTTCGTTCTTAGGGCTATACGGATTCTTTATAGGGGTCTTTTTTGTACTCTTCTACCTCGCTAGTTTAGAAAGTTTTGGGCAACCGTATATGGTTGGTTTTCAGATGCTTGAAAAAGGAGACTTGCTGAAAACCTTTTTAAAAGCGCCCTTTAAATACCTAAAGGAACGAAATCATGCCTATTCCCCAGTCGATTCTGATCGTCAAAAGGAGTAATTTAATGAAAAAATTTTTGTTAATTACAAGTTGTGTTTTTCTACTTTGTTTATCTGGGTGCTGGGGAATGAAAGAAGTACAACATCAAATTTATATCACAGCGTTAGGGTTAGACTTTAAAAAGGGACAATATTATGTTTATTTTCAAGCACTTAGCTTTTCAAATGTAGCTAGACAAGAAGGAGGTTCTTCTTCTTCTGAAGAACCTCCGGTTTTAGTAGGCACGGGAAAAGGAGATACCCTAGAAGAAGCGTTTGATTACATTCAAAGGAGTTCTCCTTCTCCGTTATACTTTGGTCATATCAGTACACTCTATTTTACTCCTTCAATGTTAAAGCACCATCTAAATGAATTTCTTGATTACGCAGGGCGTACGGAAGTAATCCGTTACAATACGGGTGTTTTCAGTATAAAAAAAGACATAAAAGAAGCCATGTCTTTAAATGGTTTTTTCGGAAAATCTCCTGCTTTTTCATTTACGTTTAATCCTGGAGAAGTTTTGGAAAATGATTCTTTTATTCCAACCATTACGTACCAAAACCTTATTCAACGATACAGACAACCAGTAGGCTCCATGTTAATTCCATCTATAAAAGTAGAAGAAAGCCAATGGCAAGAAGGTGAAAAACCTAAATCAATTGTCAAGATTTCAGGAGGATACCTTCTCGCTCACAAGAAAATAACAGGCTGGTTAAACATAAACGAACTAGAAGGAATAAATTGGCTTGATAAGGATACAACAAGACTTTATTTAGTCTATAATGAGAAAAAAATAGGCGTGAAAGTTAAAAGACCACGGGTTAAAATTAAAGTCATGGGAGCCGAATTGACCCCTCATTATAGGATATCGGTAAAAGTTCCTGTAACGATTCAAGAAAACTTAAAAGAAATATCCCAAACAGAGATAAAACATATCGTCGCAGCCCAAGTCCAGAAACAGATTAAGCGAACGTTTCAAAAAGGTCTTGATCTGCATACTGATGTACTTAATCTATCTGAAAAAGCTTATCGCTTTGACCGATATCATTGGACTATCCAAGAGCTTAATGAATTAACTTCAGACTCCATTGACTCTATTAAGGTAAAGGTCACCTTAGTAAATACCAGCGCTTATAAATAGAGAGGGGAATTATTTATAGAGATAAAAAAGAGTGCCAATTAATCATTTACCCTGACAGACCTTTTGTAATAGTTGATATTTTATTAGTTCCTTTAGCCATCCGGGCAAATTAAGATTCTTGATTCACTATGATACTTGGTATGTTGATCCGGGCTACGCCTTATCTTTTGTACAAATGTTGTAGCACATTATTTGCACTACAATGCAACCCTTAGTTGCTACCGGGTACATCAATTATCGTAAATTGGCTTACCGATAGCTATAAAACCAAAAAAGCGCAAACCCTTATATATGGTTTGTACTTTTTTAGTTGCGAAATAACAATAAAAGAACGGGTTCCCCTTTTTATTAGATAGTTTGGTATATAACAAAATATACAATAATTTCAATGCTTTTTTATAGGTTTAAAAAGGTCTGTTTAGAGATTTAAATAGACCTTTTATCATTAGTTTTTTCTGCGTCTAAAAAGGTGTGCATTTTTAGACTATTTTATTTTGAGCCAATTATAAAATAAAAAAGCTTTACGAAACCTTTCGCAAAGCTTTTGTAACCCTCTATATTATCCGATTACTCTTCTTATTTCTTCTATATTTAATCCCGTAAACTTTGCAATATCATCCAAAGTCATACCATTCTCATACATGCTACGAATCAATTGAAGTTTCCCTTTTTCTACCCCTTCTTCTAATCCTTCCTCACGAGCATGGGCTAGTTTAGCTTGTTCATCAAGTAGCAATTTCTCACGGGCTTCATATGCGCTTCGGAATGAAGAATCATGACTCATATTTTCCCATTTATGCATCGCTTTTTGTAGAATTGGATCTTGATTCATAGCAATCTCCTCCAATGTTTGAGTTAAATGTTCATCTTCATGAGCTGGTAATAATAATATCCAACGAACGAATGCATTTTCCCACGGGTTGACTTTTTCTTCCCGCCACTGTTTCACAAGCTTTGGAATTTCCACAAAATGAATTTCAATATCATCGCTTAAAACACGTTGCTTTGTTGTGTCCCACAGTTGACCTGTCGTCTGAAATTCTTCATCTGAAGAGAATAAAATGAAATCCAATAAATTAATGGTGATGGTTTTTCGTAAAGCACGATAAGGCATCCCCTCTTGCATTTGTGACGTATATAATTTACTCCAATAATACAAAGAACGCTTGACCATATCATGCGTATTACGAAGTTGAATCTCGATATTCACCTGTGTTCCGTTACTCAATGTGGCTAGTAAATCTAAGATAGATAACTTGTCATCTTCGTAAGCCTTGTGAAGGTGTGGGTCTTCCAATTGAAGAGACGTAATGGGTGCTTCTAGAGACTTTTCTAAAACAGCGTTTAAAAAACCTGTTAAGATGTCCTCGCTACCTTTGGTACCAAATAATTGTTTAAAAGCAAAATCAATTCGTAAATTCACTAATTTTGTGGACATGAATTCCTCTTCCTATCTTTCTTATTTCTTACCCTTATTTTATAAGATAGCAGGATGTGTTTGCAAATGTTGAAAAGAAAACTAACTAGTCGTCATGATCATTAAACTAGAAGTTATTGTGGATTGATATAGTCTCAATTAGGTTACTATGGTATTCATGGTAAACAAGGTACAGCGTTAGCTCTGGCTTACCCATGAACGTTAACAGAAAGCAATGTTTGAGATTGCTTTTTATTAGATCCTTTATTACACACCTTTTTAAAACAATTTTTTTCTTATCAAACTAACTGTGCAGGATAACACAATAAATTTGTTGTATAGATACGTAGTAAGTGTTACGCCGAAAACGAACCTACGTTCTTTAATTTGATTAGCTATAATTTATTGAAATCTAAATAAAATTTTAAAAGAGGTGTTTTTCATGGTTTTAGGAATTTATCCTTATTTAGTTATGAACGGTAATGGACAAGAAGCTGTTAAATTTTACGAGAGGGCATTGAATGCAAAAGTTATTGGTGTTCAGACTTTCGGAGAAATGCCCGGAAATCCAGAATTCCCTACTCCTATAGAAGCAATAGATCGTGTAATGAATGCGCATTTAAAAGTTGGTGATACGGATTTAATGCTTTCTGATACATTCCCAGGCCAACCATACCAAATTGGATCACAAGTAACGATAGCTATCACCATAGGCAGCGTAGAAAAATCAAAAGAAGTGTTCGAAAAACTAAAAGAAGGTGGGCAAATAGAAATGCCACTTCAAGAAACTTTTTGGAGTCCATCATATGGCCAAGTAACAGACAAATTCGGTGTTACTTGGCAAATTTCAACACATATTGACGATAATGAGTAATGGATGAAAAGTTAGTTGTTTAACTAAATCCATTATTTATTGAACTAAAGATGTATACAATATAAAGCTTAAAAACAGAAAAACCACTAGGATTGGGGTGCAGTGCAATTCTAGTGGTTTTTCTGTTTAAAAATCGTTATATTCTTCTAGATCGTCATCGTCTAATGAGCCGGATATGTTTTCTAAATCTGCAATCTTTCCTTCTTTCAGTTGGAGAACCTTTGAAGGCTCTTCTTCTTTGAAGGAATCGTTTCCTACAAAATCTGTTGTTTTTGCTAATGTTTTTAAATCAGCTAATTCATTCTTGATATGTTCAAGTATTTCGTAGGTTTTTGTGTCTTCCATTTCTTTTCTTTCAGTAGATGAATCATCTAGATCACGTAGAATTAAAGATGAAATATAATCCCCTAACTTACGCGATTTAGCGTATGTAGCTAGTTTATTATAAACTTCATCACTCAATCGATTTGTCTTAATCGTAAACGCATTTTGACGCTCTGACATCCCTATCACCTACGTTGTTAGGATTTAACGGCTTTCTTCACTGCTTCTTGCTTCTTTTGAATGTAACCAATACTACGAATCTCTAAGCCAAATAAATTTAAATGGCGGCTATCTTGAGGAACCTTATGATACTTTTCTGTACGTTCTTCTCCAATTTTTTCACGCATACTATTCATGATAGCGACTTCTAGAGTAGGAGCTACCCCTCCGCAGTATACATACTTACGCAGTTTATTCGCTGGTGGTGGCGCGACATCATTTAATTTAGCCAATAAGATTTCCACATATTCTCGTAGTGAAGATTTGATTGTGCTTGTTAAATCAATGGATTCACCTGTATTCTCGTTTTTCAATACAAACTTTTGCTTGCTGTAGTTATCAAGAATAAATTGATCAAAGGCACGTAAATCTGTAAATAATTCTAGGAATTTCTCTTTACGCAATTTATCAATATGAGCTAAATACGGAATTCCTTCGATGCTTTGAAACGATTCACGGCTATTCGCAGCTTTCAACCCTTCCGGTAGAATAACGACATCAATAGATCCGCCACCAATGTCTACCATCACTGTTTCACATTCTGCATACTCATTGGCATCTTCACGATTTTCAAGGGTTAAGTCTTTTTTTAACGCAAAACGTGCGCTTTCTCCCTCTTTTAAGCACGCACTTTCTTCTACTACTACCTTTAACGTATTTTCAAAACCAGGCGTGTGCACGGTAAACGTATGGTCGCCTAAGAAGCGATTAGCCATAGCTTTTTGAGCCGCCCCAAATGTGCTCTCTTTCTTAAGGAGCCAGATTGGTAACATCGTAGAAAAATAGTCAATTTCAATTGTATTGTCTTTTTTATCTTTCGCATGTAACGCATGGTAGTATGCAATGGCAGCTAAAAAGGTGATGTATGGAATATGACTTGTAATTTTATTATGTAATTTATTAATGTGATTGTTAGCAAGCAATTGACTTGCTGCAATGTCACCTACTAAGAAATAACGCTCTTTCTCTTCACCCTCAATGGTTGTAGAAAGTAAAATGCGCTTCTTAAATTCTTCTGGAGCCGTAACAGCATCTGTAAAAAAAGAATCTGCAGCTTCTTTTTGAAGTTCAACTACATTCGTTGGAAAATCGAATAGATATCCATCCATAATGTTCATATCAACAGAGTTCCCGCAATCTTTATTAAAACGTGAAATTTTCATTTCTAAACACCTCATTTTTTAAGTTGAACTTATATTCAACTTATTTTACTTGATATAGGATAAATATTCAATATGTGGGAGCAACTTAGTTATCTACAAAACCTTACATCTATCAACAATTATTTAAATTAAGTAGAACGTTTATCTACAAACAATATTCAGATTCAATACCTTATGTACCTTACTTTATAGCTTCAACATAAAAAGAGCCTGCATCAAAAAATGATGCAGGCTGCTCTCTCTTACAACAAAATAATTCTCATGTTCATTTGCCCTTGTGAGGCTCTTTCGTTACGTATATCGATTCATAAGGAGAGTGCCGTTCGTTAAATCACAATACCTACTTGTCAATTTGGGTAATACATTTGCTGAAGTCGCTGTTACGTCTTTCAAAACCAAACCAGTCCCTTCATCAAGTTAAGTATTTAACCTTTTACAGCAGCCTCTAAAATTCTTATATTGGCTCTGTACTATCTGTTTACCACATATATATATATTCTAAAACAACTTTTTTAAAAAATTTTCCATCTTATGAATAAACGATCTTTCTTCTACACATTTTAATGTTATAAACTATAAGGAGTTGAATACAATGGCAAACAATAAAAATAGCAACACAAATGAATTGTTAGTATATGGTGCTCAACAAGCAATCGATCAAATGAAATATGAAATTGCTAGTGAATTTGGTGTAAACCTTGGCCCTGATACAACTGCACGTGCAAACGGATCAGTAGGTGGAGAGATTACAAAACGCCTTGTGCAAATGGCAGAACAACAACTTGGTGGCAGTAACATCCGATAATGTAATCATTCTAGCTAACCGTGTATGTAAAGAAGAAATGGGTTTCCATTTCTTCTTTTTTATTGTTATGTATTTCCCTCTAATTCCACCTAAAAAGAACATACGTTTGAACTTTTCTCAACACATATGATATATTCTTAATCTACATACCCTATAAAAAGAGATGAGGTAGTTACATATGAAAAAAGCTGAATTCATTGAGGCAGTTGCTTCAAAGTCAGAGTTAACAAAACAAGATGCAAAAAAAGCTGTAGACTCGTTATTTGAAACGATTTCTACAACCCTTTCAAAAGGCGAAAAAGTTCAACTGGTAGGATTGGGAACATTCGAAGTGCGTGAACGTTCAGAGCGTACAGGACGTAATCCTCAAACAGGGGAAGAAATGACGATTCCAGCAACAAAGGTCCCAGGTTTTAAAGCAGGAAAAGAATTTAAAGAAGCTGTTAAATAAAGAGCACTTATATAAAATCTCCAGAAATCCATTCTGGAGGTTTTACATGATGTTTACCTTACTCATATTAAATCTATAGGTTCTTACCTTGTTTACATAAGCAACACATCTAGGAATCAAATAAAAACGTATGAATTTCTATGTAAATTAAGCCTTACTACCAAATCTACATTCTATCTCATGCTTGAGAATTTCTGCACCTCTTGGACTTAACACAACTCCTTTTGCGTATTCACAATTATGTGGACTTACTTCACCTGTAATAATGCATTCATTATGGGGGATGTAATTCTTCAAAATAATGTGGTCTCCATCAACAAAAATTTCTATAGGATCTTTTTCTTTAATAGACAGCACCTTTCTAAGCTCCACTGGAATAACGATACGTCCTAATTCATCTACTTTTCGTACAATACCTGTTGATTTCATACTATTCGTCTCCTCTATCTTGACTAGTTATGCTTCATTATCCAAATATTCCTACATCCTAGCAGTTTGCGTGAAAACAAACAGTCTCCATCGTATTTATGTAACCCTAAGACTACTGGTTATAACCCCTGTTCATCTTGTGACCTACCTGTTATCATTTCTTCCTTCATTTATTCTTACGAATAAATGAAGGGATTTTGCTAAAGTAGTATTTTTCTACTTCATCATAAGGTACCCAAATTTCTTTTTTCTGAATAAGGTCATATACCTCATCTAAGATTTGGTCTCGTTTCTTAGGACGTAATTTAGTATAAGGGTAATAAATAGCACTTATATAACGTTGCCTTAATTCATTCGTAATCCATTCTTTTTGCTTTTGTTTTAATGCAGAAAATTTCTTATTGGTTTGGATCAGTAGCCCATTTTCATACACATGATTCTTCACAACATGTCATCCCTTTCCCTTTAAGCTTTTCTTCTAATTTGTTCTTGGACGTACTCACAACTCCGTTCATGGTCACGAGAAAAGAAATGATTTTGTTGATAATACACTTTCACTCCGCAAGAAGGACAAGCAAAAAAACCAACCTTGATATCCTCCGTAACTTCATGTGCATAAACCTCACCAATCGATTTAAACATGACCACCCGGTTTGCCTTCTCAGTTTTTGCTCTCATCTTGGTAGATCCTCCTTATTTTTATTCTACTTCCATAATAAGGGGTTAAATGCACCGGTGTAAAAGAAAACGAGCAGAGTGATTCTTTTATTCGCATAAAAAGCAACATTCCCATGCTATTTGCGCATGAGAATGTTGCTCAGATATTAATTATTTTTTATCTTGTAGCCTTTGAATTTATATCCGTATACGTTCGTAAGATCCACAAAGCTTTTATAAGAATACTTAATCGCAACTGGTGTACCAACACTTGAATTTTATCATAAAGCTTTTCAATATCTGCATTGTGCATTCTCACGCAACCTCGGCTCACGTATTTTCCAATGCTGCTTTCATTGTTATTGCCGTGAATGCCGTATGTATCCACCATACGTACCGTTCGCATTTAACCCTAACCAACGTTTTCCTAACGGATTGCGAGGATCGCCGTCAGGAATATGTCCTATATAATAAGGACGATTTTTAATCTTGTTCACTACTTTAAAAAAGCCAACGGGTGTTTTATCCCATGTTTTTCCCGTTACTACTGGATCAACATATCGAATTTTAATTTCCATTTTATCCGACCTCTCTTTTGTAGTAATGCTCTTTCCCCTAAAAAGAGAGAAGAGCATAAGGGGTTTTTGCTATCACACGGGGTGATAGGCTAGGCAGAGCCTAGCAAAACCGTGATATCGCGAAAACCTCTAAAGTGTGAACCTACTGTTGACCTAAACTCTCCTTTGTGAACCTACTGTGAACATAAAAAAACAGTGATGTGAACCTGCTGTTAACCTCAAAAAAACACATGTTGACCTACTGTTAACATGTGTTTTTTCACTTCATGGCTAAATCTTGTTGCTTTTCATTCATTTTTTTCATCTTTTCACGTAAAGTTTTCTGCTTATATTCATGAAGCTGAATGCTTTGACCCTCAAAGTGAATCTTTTATATCCCTGTTTCTGTTTCTCTATTCTTTTGATACAAATTAAAGGCATGTACTTTTCAAATTGAAAACATTTCATTAATTCACTAAATAACTTTTTAAAATTTTATGATCATCCTAATATACAATTAAACAATTAGATTTTCTTTTTTCTGCTGCAAGAATCTAACTCTAACTCTTTTAAAACCCAAGTTAATTATCACTAATTTAGACTAAAATAAATTAAAATTAATTCAATAAAAAAGAAGTTTAATTTAATTAAAATACAGCATATCAACTTGTCTGATTAAAAGCTACCGAGTCTATATTCTTTTACATTCAATTAGTAATTAATTAATTTAAACTAATTCCAATTAGGTATATACAGACTAAATGCACCAATAAAAGCTGACTCTACTAAAGTAATGTTCATTCAAATAAAATAACTAATCCAGATTCAATTGAGTCTGGATTAGTTTTCACAATTGGACAAAATTAGGGAAATCTCTCCTTAAGAAAAGATCATTCCCTGAGTATAGGGAGGATAAAGCCCTATACTGGATTTATTATAGTTTCGTGGACACGATTTAATTGAGTCCCTATAATAATCTTTGAGAGGAGGTGTGGGAAATGAACATAAGTGGACAGGCAGAAAATAAAATGATGACTTTAAGAAAACGATTATGTATTTATATCATGCTGGAAACTTGGTTAAAGAATCAAGCAGCGAATATGGTGATCAGAAGTAACAATTTATAATTGCGTGAATGTATTAACATATTTTAATACAGAGGAATGCTCTCTAATACCTAGAGAATTAGCTAAGATTCATTAGAAAACCTCTAGCTAAAACAAGAGCTAGATATTCAAAAAAAAAGACTATGGTCATATTCACGAAAAAGTAAAATACATTCTAGCGTTTCAAAAAATTATCAAACCTCTCTAAACAATGGTTGCCTGAAATTAAGTATGTCCCTATGATATGAGGCGGTTGGTGCTGTTTAACATCTTCATTAAATTCACACTAAAGAAATTGTGTGCTATTTTTTCTCGTTTAATCACATCAGAGTTGATCATTGAAGCACTTCAAAAAGCTTACACTGCCCAAAAGTCCTGAAAGGGATTACCTCTTCGTAACGATTTCGGTTCACAATACATAAGTGGTGAGTTTACTCAGCATGTACACAAATACGAGATAAAGCATCTTTTCAGCCAAAAAGACTGCTTTTATGATGATGCCTCCATAGATATGTTTCACACCATATTACAGAAGAAGTGTATTATCTAAACAGAATCAACAGTAGTCTCAGCTATTAAACTCCTCAATAGATTGAGGATCAAATGAGAAAAATAACTTAACACATAACTTTTTTGCTTCTAAATTATTGATTTAAATCCAATAGTTAAACTTAAGGTTAACTCAAAACCATCTCGTTGCAAACAACTCTAATTTAGTTGAACTTATAATAAAATAAGTCAAACTAAATTAAAAGGGCACTAAAGAGCCGTTTAATTAAAATGCAATTAAGTTGAACTTAATTGCATTTAGTTGAACTTAATTGCATTTTAATTAAACTTATTGTAATATTTTAAAAAACTATAAATTCATTTATAGTTTTTTAAAGGATTCAGTTCAAATTTAATTGAACTACATAACGTAAAATATAATAAATCTAATTCAGTTAAGTGTAAAATCTGCTAGAATAATAAAGACAAGGTTCAAAATAAGTAGCATTTAATTAGTTAGGACCAATTAAGTTAGACTTAATTAAGTTATTAAAAATATTCCATATAAGAGGATACTAACTCAGTTAGATTAATTCGTTTGTGAAGGAGGTACAATTATGAGCGAAGAAACAATGGTTATTTCAGAAGTTGCTAGAAAATTTAATATAGAAAATCATCAATTACGGGACTGGTGCGAAGTCGGGTTAGTACGACATAAAAGAATTGGAAGAATAAGATACATATTTACTGATGAAGATAAAAAAATTGAGAAGATTATTGAACTAAAAGAGAAATTCGGAAAACATGCACCAAATGAAATGATTCGTGAAGAATTAATTAAAGCAAATTTAATGAGCGAAGAACAAACAAAAATTATTAACAAGGATTTAGAGGAAGAAGATACAAACGAAAACTCCTTTAAAGAAGCATTTTTATTACTTGCTAAAAAAATAGAAGAAATGGATAAAAAAATGGAAAAGAAAGAACAACTAACGCTTCCATCTGAAAATTTGGCAGAAAAAAAAGATGTTATAGAGATAAAAGAACAGATGAATAAACTTGAACAAGACAATCAGCGTTTAAAAGAAGTGAATGATCAATTACTTAAAAAATTAGATTCTATCCATTCAGCTATGACCGAAATTCAAAAAGAACAAGGAAAAAGCATATGGAAAAGAATGTTCACAAAATAATAAAACAGCTTCTAATTACTGACCAGTAATTAGAAGCTGTTTTATTGTTTTTGTAGCAGTTGTCAGAGAGAGTTTTCTTAATACCTTCAACAATAAATTCATTTAAATATAGATAGGATTTTCACCTCATAAAAGATGTAAAACTAAATCTTTTGAGATATATTACTAATTCTTATTGAATTATGAGATTAATTAACGCTATAATAAAACTAACAAAAATGACCGGAATAGAAAAAAGACTTCAACTGTTTAAGACGTGTTGGTAGCACTCTTAAACCGTTCCCCCTAGTAACAGTAGGGAAAACACTTGTCGAAGTCTCTTGTTAATAGAGTTAGTTTTTCTACAAAATAAAACTTATGGTTTTATTTTATATGAAATAGCTATCTATTTCAAGGGCTTAGTTCATCAAAATCACGACATTGTTTTCCTTTTTCCAGGGAAACAGTGTCTTTTTTTGTTCCTTAAAGGAGATAATGAACAAATGACAAAAATATTGACCTGCTATTTAAAAGATGTAGACACCTTCAACGGACGGTTTAAGTGGTTATGGAAGAACAAATCCACACTTCGGAAAAAGAAAGAAGAGTTTTTGAAAATTATTCGTACTCATTATAAACAGAACCAATCAGCCATACATAAAGAATTTCCTAAAAAAAGAATGGAAATGCTCGACCATGTCATCTATAACCTAGTGGCTACAGGTATCCAAGCCATTCGTTCTGAAACGCTCATGAAGAAATTTAAAGTTTCTAAAAGTACGGTTTCTCGTTTTGTACGTTCGTTAAAAGCGACACCGTTTGTGCTTGTAGCACGATACATTAAAGAGGATGCAACAGGTACTCATCCTGATAGCTATGTATTTATTCTTAAAAGCCATAAGAACTTTAATCACATTTGCGAAGAAATCTTTTTTGCCCATGATACAACAGGTATACAAACGGTCCAACAAGAAGAAATGACAACTCCTGTGACGCTTCCTGTGATGTATCCTAAAATTGCTGAAAACGTTGATACAACAAGCTTAAAGGCCGATAAATCACCTGATGCCTTTATTAACCCTGATTTACCTATAAATCATATAAATAATCATTTAATGTCTGCTTCACAGTCATTTACTTATATCAAAGGTGTTCCTAAGAAAGTCAATCAAGTCTACGCAGGTAAGTATGGTCATCAATTAAAAGACTTTTATGCTCGCATTCAAAATGCTGCAAAAACGGTCAAACGAGATACAGAGATTGATATTACCAAAGGGCAAGTACATGAAATTGCGTATACATCTATTATTGGATTAGACAAATATGTACATGAAGCTAATCATAAAGGAAAGCCTTTGTCCCTAGATAATATGTGCCAATTACTCTATAAGATTGCTAAAAACCAATTCTATCAGTTGGTTAATCATAAAAACGAGGATTATTCATCAGTATATCCAACTCATGAGGAAGTTATACATAAAGAAGAGTCATCAACAAAATTGTTTATACCAAAACATATTATCCGTAAAGAAATCTTACCGGATTGGTTAAAGGCTGAGCAGGATCAAGAGAAGGGTACAAAAAAAGTAGAAATATCTTTAGAACAACAGCTTGAAATGATTCAGTTAAAGCAAGACTTAAAACAAGAGCTTACACCAGAAGAGGAATGCTTGCTGCAGGAACACTGCTCTACGTACAGTTCATTAGAAATGGTGGAACTGAAACAAGATTTAGGACAAGCATTAACACCTGAGGAGAAAAAATTATTGCATCAACATGCTAAATTAAAGGAACCAGCTTCTTAATGTTTAAAAATAGTTAAAGTATAGCGAGGACTTGGCAGGATTTGAACCCGCAAGACGCCAAAGTTGTATAGTGTAATACGACTGGCTGCTCTGCCATTGAGCTACAAGTCCATACTCAAAGTATGCGCATAGTCTCTGTTTATATGTACGATAAGAGTAAATGCAAAGAGTAAAGAAACCCCTTATAAGCTGAATTATTATTATGACATGTTTACTTAGAACACTGTTCTAAATAATAAATAAATCTATATCTACGCAGGAGGAGAACATTATGCCACATAAAATTACGTTAACCGGATCAGCCACAGGACCATTACGAGAATACGATCGCTATGTTGCCTTTGATATGCGTGAAAAAGGGTCACCATCTGCGCCTAAAGGGTTGAAGAAGAGTACGTTTATTTCGTATACGGTATTTGTTGCAAAGAAGGCTTTTAACAAAACAGGTCTCACGAAAAAAAGTATTATGCATGAAAAAATCTTAATTCAAGGAGAACCAACATTAGACATTCCGATTGATGAATGCCCTGGTGAAGTAGGCGTAATCTGCTTCCAGATTACCGTTCTCCCGAATAAGAAAGACAAAGAAGGCAATGAATCAAACGATAAAAAAGAGGCCAAACAAGAGGCTTTTGCAGCGCAACAAGAAGTTGCTGCTACTAAACAGGAAGAAAAACCGGTAACTACTTCTCAACCTGCACCAAAAGAAGAAAAGAAAGAAACAAAAGCTGTTCAGCCGGAAGTAAAGCAAGAGCCTACAGAAGAAAAAAAGGCTGAGCCTAAAAAGAAAACACTACCGAACCAACCTAAAGGAACACAGGATCTGTTGAACTTTGATGACATTATCGTACCTGAAGCATTCTTAAAGACACGTCCAAACGCTGAAAAAACACAAAAGGTCATTGATTTTGTGAAACGTACAGGACGCTTAGATGAGCCATTGACGATTGAAAAAGGATCGAATGTCTTAAAAGACGGTTACCGTCGTTATGTTGTAGCTAAAACCGTTAAAATGGATAAAGTTCCAGTTATGTATGAATATCAAAAGTCGTAATGTATTTCCTTGAAGATGACCTATTGCAAGGAGATTTGTGAAGGAAAGCATCATTTATCCATTACCATAGGATCAAGACATTGCAGAAATAGAGGCTTCTTTTCGCATCCAATTGCCCAATGCCTATAAAGAATTCTTGAAACACTATAACGCATGTACAGTAATAGATTCTACACCATTAACAATCATCAATAAGAGATGTCAAATTGAACGTTTTTTAGGCATTATTAAAAACTTCAGTGAGCATCCTTATGGTGTGTATGACATTGGTTGCTGCGAAACTTCTTTAGGAGAACAAGGCCGGAATTTTTATGATGAAGATCTCATTGGATCTGAATTAATTCCAATTGCGAAGCTAGCATGGGGAGATTATTTATGTTTGAACTTTCACTATGATAAAAACAATCCGTCTGTTGATTTTCTAGATTACGAAGAATCATATGAGTGTGATCCAGTTACATCAAAGATTGCTGAGACCTTCCAAGAGTTTTTGAGTATGTTATTATCTAAGAATACGAAATAGCAGAAAATGCTATTTTGTAATGAGATCATCTACTCATTTTGATTTTCAATCATAAAAGAGGAAGTGTCGACATGAAAAATTGGCTTTGGATCATGTTATCCTTTGGAGTAATTTTTCTTGTATTTGTGATGAACCATTTCTTGGATAAAAGCCAACAGCAACCAAACATGATACGTAGCGTCTCACTTACAACCAGCACATCTCCTAATCAACAAAACATTGTTGAAGTAAAAAAGATGTATAAACAAACCACTGATTACTTTGATTATGAGCAAAAAGAAAAGGCTGATTCTCTTAGAATGTACTACGGACAACCTGGAAGCACTCTTAATCAATATAAAGAGCTTCAAGGAGTTCAACCTTTTATGATTCATGACGTTGATGTACATTGGAAAAGTGAGCAACATGTCATCATCAATATTATGAAAACGAATCACCAACATAAAAACAAGGTATATAAGCGATTTAACTATAACCTTAACGAGATGTAGGCTTTGGATCTATGGTTTTACATGTCTTCATTCCATGTCTTATGTATGGTCTTACAAGAGGAATAGTTGCTATCATTAGCTTTTTTATGGTGGTTTTCCGCCAGGATAAGCGAAGTTTACACGATTTGATGGCAGCTACCTATATGAAACGTGTAGAGCCTATCAAAGTAGAGAGCTCTAAACTTATTTAAAGCTTTTTTTAAAAGAGCAATGTTATATATTCAATAACCCTGTTATTTCTACTCTTTTACATTTCAAAAAGGAGAAGCTTATATGAAAAAATCAACACCTTGTCCAGGGTGTCAAAAACCTATTACGGTTGAGCATTTCGAAGATTTTTCAAGTCCTTTTACAATGAAATGCCCACATTGTCGAGAAAAACTGAAGGAAACCAAAATGACCCCGTGGTTATTGTTATTAGCTGTTATTATCATTCCTTTATTGGTTTACCTAGGAATTGCGGTTAAAAGTTTCATGTCCGGCCATTTTCGTGTTGTTGAAAAGGTACCAACTATGATTGTATTTATGGCTTTTTGTTACCCTTTGTATGCCTTATATGAAGCTTATAATGCTGTTATTATCTTTAATAAGGGAAATTTACAATTAAAAAAACCTAATTAATCTTTTATCTCTTTTCTATGAATATCTCTTTAGTAATATCAATACTAGAGACATGTATTTTATTATTAGTGGATAAATTTAAAATATTTTATATTTTTTACCTTCCTCTTCAATCATGTTATCATCATTTGAGGAGCTATTTAGATAGATAAAGTGTTAATTTACAAGAAGGGAAGAAATATAAAGTGGATCAAGTAACAAAACCAGCAGGATTTTGGATACGCCTATTAGGAAATCTGTTAGATGGCATTATTGTAAGTATTCCTTTGGGGCTTATTGGCTTTCTTATTACAGGAGACTTTGATGGTGAAGATCCCATTACCTCACTCATAGGTTTCATCTATGCGGTTGCTGTACCTATATTATGGTATGGATATACTATAGGGAAACGAATTGTTGGAGTTAGAATTGTCAAAGTCAATGGAAAGAAACTTGGAATTGGAGCAATGCTATTACGAGTTCTTGTAGCCGGCATTGTTTACGGTCTTACATTAGGTATTGCGCTAATTGTGAGTGTATTCATGGTGGTTTTCCGTAAAGATAAAAGAAGTCTTCATGACATGATGGCAGGCACGTATGTTACATATTCAAAGCCAGGTGAAATAGAGGATAAACAAGCATTTGTCGATTAATACTTAATCTACAATAGGGTGAATTGTAACTTATTACCTTTTGTTGTTCCAGATACAGGTAGCAAATTGAGAATGTTGCCATATTCAATAGTAAAGATACTTTTGATAGAATAATATGGAAAGTTAAACTTTCATTTCGTTTGCAATACCGAATACCCTCTGTTTCTAATCTAATATTCGGGACGATTTAAAAATCCTACACCTCAGTGTGTAGGATTTTTTCTGTTTGTCACCTATCGTGTATAGGTAATTCTACGCTACATATAAGAAAATTTCTAAAAAGGTGAAGAGGATAAATGTCGATTATTGAACATACTTATTACTTTCTGTTTTATATCCATACAAGTAGTTCTTTTTCTTTGGCATTTAAATGTCCACCTAACCGTTTTTCAAAATCAGAGACTAATTCTGCGAAACGAGGACTATTTTCCATCTACATACCTCCTGTGTCATCCATATTATAAGATATAAAAGATATATTTTATATGAATCTTTATACTTGTTTTTCCACTTCCCAGGAGTTTTTAATCATATTTACAACAAAGACCGCCCATTACGTATCAGTTTATAAGGCGGTCTTAACTGTATTCATGCTATATGTTTATGACCAAAATATCGACACTATTCTAAAAAGACGTCAGGTAAAAAAGGCGATCGCTAAAATCGCTGCCACACAAGCTAAATAGATATTCCCACTCCAATCCCTCTTTTCCTTTTCATTTACCGCATAACTATTATAAGAACCTTCAATCGGTTCTATTTTTAGTTTTCGTTGTAATGCTACTTCTTTACCTGAAATCAAGTTTGATTCCTCCATTGTTTGATAATTGTAAGGTAGGAAACGTCCTTGTTCGTCTCTCAATCGGTTGCTGACGTCTTGCAGGCCCTGCTGCCTTTTCACTGGTAGAAGGCTGCTGTTTGGATTGAATAGTTGCTTCTGACATTGATTGGCCATCTGTTGATGTTCTAAGTATCGTAGAAGTGTTTGTAGCCGTTCCTTTTCGCTCAAGGTCATCATGTTCTCCTCCTCCTTTCTCTTCGATGTTGGGCTCTTGTTCCATCCATAACTGGTGGGAAGAAGGCTGCCATGGAGAGGAGGGGAGAGGGACGTCATTCATTTTATACTGATTCATTAATGCTAAGAAAACAGGATTGTGCGCTGCAGTAAAAAGCGCACACCTCATAATTTGATTTCGATCTAATTCTGTAGATTGAAACAGACTATCTACATATGTACGATACATAGAATGGTAACGCACGGTTGGTCGATAGGTGTCAACTTGATTTTTCGACTTCTTATTTCTCTTCATACGCGTTTTTCTCTTTCAAGATGACCTCTAACATCTGTTTTCCTTCTAGCGTTAAATAGACGTCTTTTCGACTTAGTAGCGAGATTGCTAATTCTTTTGTCATTTGATTCGCTCCATTCCTAATAGTTTAAGTTGACGTCTCTTTCTGACGTCTTAATTTATGATATGAACTACTGCTTGTCCTATATGTAACTTTTTTTCTAATGATTAAAAAAGTTACATAATGTCCATACTTCTTCTTAAAGGAGATGGCTGTATGATTCTAGGCTTAGGAAAGAAGCGAACAAGATTTGGAAGATGGTTAGATAATCAAGAAGATATTAATCAATTAGAACTCGAAAAGGCAACAAAGTTAAGTCGCCCAACTATATCTAGGCTTTGTAACGATAGAGACTACATACCTAAATACTCCACAATCTACAGAATAAATAAAGGATTGCGAAAGTTAAAGAAGGATGTAAAAGTAGAAGATTTTCTACAAATATAAATAGGAAATGCTATAATTATCTTGGGAATGATACGTAAATGTTTTATAGACTTTAACGTAGCAGAAAAGCCTACTTGTTCTTCTACAAGTAGGCTTTTCATATTCATTAAGTTCTTAAAAATATAACTCCTATTTACTTCTTATTATTTATGCTTAAGTGTTTTTAAGATTTTTCACTGCGAATAAAGTTAGATAGATAATGAGAGGAATTTCTTTTTGTTTAGTTGGTGAGAGAAATACTTAAGGTGGGCAAAATCATCCTGAGAAATAGTTGATTGTTGATTCAAAGTGTTTTTTATATTTACTAATATAAATAGGTCGCGTAATTCATGATCAGTGAAGATATCTTGAAGAAGATTTAATCGGAATAATAAGGGGAGATTATCGCAGAGTTGAGTTCCACCTTCAGCGAAAAAAATTTGTCGCCATCAATGTCCATAATGTGTGGTCATTTCTTTTTCTATTATACTGACAATTGTTATTTCAATATCAAACAGCAAGACATACGATTCAAATAAGATCTCTTTCTTCATTCACATGCTACTTCTCAAGTTGTGAACTTACTAAAAAACTCTAAAGCAAGTATTCTACGAACAGACCAAAGTGGTACAATTATTATCACAGGTGATGGAACATCTTATTCTGTTAAAAAATCGAGGTAATTATGAAAAAGATAAAAGGTATTATTGATCGATTTGAAGAGGGCTTTGCTGTTGTTGAAATTGAAGGAACGACAAAGGATTACCCTAAGAGTATTTTCCCCAAAGAAACACAAGTTGGAGATGTCGTTTATATTACAGGGGATAAAGTGAAGATTGATAAAACTGAAACAAAAAAACTGGCAAAAGAAATTGAAGATTTAATGAATGAAGTTTGGGAAGATTAAGGTCCATTACTAATGATATACAACATTATATAGATACCGCGTGATTCAAAAAGCCGAGGCTTACCTTTTCGGCTTTTTTATTATGATATGTTATGGAACTAGAAGGAGAATTTTTACTGATACCTTGTTTTATGCGTACCTGATTAGGCAAGTATAATAGACGACTTATTCCTTCTTCCCAGAAAGATAAAGTCGTCTACACCATTTTTTCATTCACTATGATTTACCCTCTCATTTCACATTTTTATTTATAAATTTATTGGTTTATATGTTTCTGTTCTAATTCGTTTACTACACCTTCCTGGCATTCATTGATGAATAAATAAGTAAGGTATGAATGTAAGTCAAATTGATTTTCATTAACAAACGTAGAAAAAATGTTTTTATGTTCGCTCACTAGTTTTACCTCCTATATGTAAGTTTCTATTTTTTATTGTCCCCCAACTAGTAATCTCTTATACATCTAAATTAACAACATATTTTATAGGAACAGCTATTTTCATCTTTCATTAACCTTATGTCATGATATTCACATTTGCTACCTGAGCTAATTTCATTATGAGTATTATCAAGGGCAAAAAAAGAACCCTTTGCTATAAAATAGCAAAGGGTTTTCAACTATAACGGAATAGGGGGAATACGTTACTAGTCTAATCGTATTTATAGATTAATATACATGGCGGTTTATATTTTATTGTTTATAAAAAGCTAATCATATGAAATGAATATCGTCTACAACTTTAGTTAACATAAAAAAATTTTCGGAATACCTTTAGATAGGGTAGTTTTTTTGATAATTAAGATGTATATTATATACATCTTAATTTACCATGGTCACTGCTCTAGAAACATATTGTCCCAAGTGAAAAAATTCATTAATTTAAAGGAGTTAGAACATGGATATGAGTAATATAGCTAAATGGATTCCTGTTCCTTATTTTCAAATTAGGCAAGATGGTACAATTCTAAATTCTTCAAATATAACTCATTCATATTTTCAATCTACCTCTAGCATATGGAATATTATTTATAAAGAAGACCGAAATAAAGCAATATTAATGCTGTCACAGATTACAAATTCTTACCCTGTAACCCAATATCTTATTTTGCAAACAAGCAACAAGTTATTTATGAATTTCAAATGTACGATCCAATGGCAGGACAGTATAGGTCATCTAGTATGCACAGAAGCCAAAAATATCAAAGTTCCCTCTGTTTTATCTGTTCAAAAATCTTTAGTAAATACTCAAAAACGTTTAGAAGAATCAGAAAAGCATTTAAACAACGTTATTAAGATATTGGATATAAGAAAACACTAAGTTTTTCTTTTTTACATGAATCTTTCTGTTCTGAGCAAACTACACGAGACGCTGTGAGGCATCAGCGAAAATCCTTACAGCAATAGAGCAGAAAAAACCTACCTCTTTGGATTGGAAAGAGATAGGTTTTTTTGTATTTTTAAGGTGTGTAAGATATACATCTTTAGTTAACATAAAACGGATTATAGGTATCTACAAAAATAAAAAAGAAAATTATTGTAATCCACCTTGTATATAATTAGGGATCTATATTGAGCTCATTAACTGAAAAAAGTATTCGGACTTCTGAGTTTTATTTAACCTATACCATGAATCTAATGTATTTGATGCGAATACATCTAATTTTTTTAATACGTCCCTCGCGAATTCTAGAGGTGCTACTCCTGAAGCAGTAATCATGTTATTATCGGATACTACAGGTCCAACCTCATACAACTTCTCCCCTTTATAGTTGGGACAGACCATTTTTGTATATTCTAAGTTATTAAGCGTATGCTTTCTAGAATCTAAGTATCCACTATTTGCAAGGGCATCAGTAGCACCACAAATTGCAGCTACAATAGTACCAAGCTCTAAAACTTCCCCAACTTTTTTCAATATAGGTTGATGAATCTCCTCACTCCATGTATTTCCTCCCGGTAGAATTAAAAGATCTTTATCCAAAAGAGTGCACTCATCAAGAGAAATATCCGGCTGTATACTCAGCCCCCCCATTGTTTTAATAATTTCTTTATTAACTCCTACTGTCATTACTTTTAAAGGGGCTAAACCTTGTCTGAAATATCTTCCTGAATTTAGTTCAGCAATTAAATATCCATACTCCCAATCTGACATTGTGTTAAATACATAAATATAAACTTTTTTAATTTGCATACTAAGCCTCCAGAACTGACGTTCTCTATATTATACCATTTCAAAGACATATATTTATAAAAATGTTAAAATATTCAGAAAAAATAGGGAGATTGAGAATTATTTGAAAGAAAACAAAATAGAAAAAGTCTGGTTCTGGTGCAAATACTTCAATTTACTTATAAGCAATCTCTAAAACTTGGATATACTGATACTATTATTCTTAAAAAGGTGTGTGATCGGTATGGAAAAGGAAAATGTATTCAAATGGAAACATTATCAGCCTGATCTTATTTTGTTAAATGTAAGATGTTACCTACGGTACAATTTAAGTTTTCGTGACTTGATAGAAATGATGGAGGAACGTGGATTATGTATTGCTCATACAACGATTATGCGTTGGGTTCATCAATATGGTCCTGAATTAAATGAGCGAGTACGACGCCATCTTAAGCTAACGAACGATTCTTGGCGGGTTGATGAGATCTATGTAAAAGTAAAAGGACAATGGATGTATCTCTATCGTGCCGTTGATTCGGAGGGAAATACGATTGATTTTTATCTAAGCAAAGCAAGAAATAAACAAGCAGCCAAGCGCTTTTTTAAGAAAGCCTTGGCTTTTTCGCACGTTTCGATACCTCGTACGATTACAGTAGATAAAAATCCTGCTTATCCCATTGCTATCCAGGAGCTAAAAAAGGAAAAAAAGATGCCTGAAGGCATCCAAATAAGACAAATTAAATATCTAAATAGTATTGTAGAGCAGGATCACAGGTTTATTAAGAAGCGCCTTTCTACGATGTTAGGCTTAAAAACGTTTCGTACAGCAAAAGCCATTATTTCTGGAATAGAGGTCATGCATATGATGAAAAAGAAACAGGTTTATCAAGAGGTGAAGTCTGTCCAAAATCAAATAAGTTTCATTCATCAACTATTCGTAATAGCTGCATAAGAACAAATCCTATAGGAATTTATAAACCTCTTTTATATAGCTTCAACCTTTGCACCAGAACCGGGTTTTGTGCATATTCAATAATCGGGCCATTATATTGAATAACTTATTATGGAAATTATAAAAAATTGAGATGATTATTATTAAGTTAAAGGGAAGTTTAGCGCGGCCATCGACCAACTAAGTGGTTGCTTACACTCAATTATTGGAAGGAAAGCTTTATCCTTTCGCGAATTCATTATACATGCTGAAATTACGAAATTCGCAAAAAAATCGCGGTAGAGCATTGGAAAGAGCATTTTAATTTTCTATAACTTCATAGAGAGGTGATTACGCATGAATCAAAGACCGTCAGAAGAAGAATATGCCTGGGCCATCGGAGAGTATATCCGGTTGGTGCCGGATGGCAACATCATCGACATTCTGCTCTCCCAGGAAAAGCAAATGACAGAACTGCTGGCATCGTTGACCGAAAGCCATGGCGCGTATCGGTATGCGGAAGGAAAATGGACACTGAAAGAAGTCGTGGGCCACATCGCAGACGGAGAACGCGTCATGACCTACCGCCTGCTCCGGTTCGCAAGAGGGGACCAGACGCCTCTGTCCGGTTTCGACCAGGAATTGTTCATGCCTCCTTTCGGATGCTGGTCAACCGCGCAGTTGGCTGAAGACTACCGGGCTGTACGGCAATCGACGATCACACTGCTGCGCGGGTTACCGGCGGAGGCGTGGTCCCGCAAAGGCACAGCCAACAACGCAAGCATTACGGCGCGTGCCCTCGCGTACGGCATTGCAGGACACGAGATTCATCACATGGGGGTTATCCGAACTCGGTATTTGAGTTAGTTATCCGGAAGATCGGGACGGAAGCTGCGCGGAAAACGCGGCTTTCGTTCTTTCTTTATGGCAGCCTCCCGCCCCGTTCATAGACAGATATGAAGAGAGGACAAGACGGGTTGAAAAAAGCAGCAGCGATTGGTTGCAGACAGGATTTTGTCTAAAAACGAAAAGCAAATAATAATCTCAAACAAGAAAAAATCAAGGCCTCTTCGTTAAGCTAACGAAGAACGAGAGCTCAATACATTATACTAATCTTTTCATGTGAAGGTAGCCGGGTATTAAAGTTAAATGTGCAAAATAACACTTAAAATAAGTGCAATTTATAGGTCAAAGTGACATGATGGGCATGTGACGGTACCCATCCATGACAAAACGTATAATAAGGTATATTATTTTTTATGGGTTTAAAAAGGTTTAGTTTTGAGAGTTAATAGACGCGTTGTCATTAGGCTATTAACTGTCTAAATAGGTGTACCTTTTTAGTCTCACAAGAGTTATAGAAAAACTTCGTATTTGTCGTCACAAAGAGTAAATATTAAAACTTTATTTTTTATAAAGAAGTTTATATATTTACTTTTTTGTATAGAGTACATTTCTTTTATATTTTCAGTTAAATATATATTTTTAAAAAGATAATAACATTGAATGTTTATAAATCTTATATTTGGTTGTCTTTAATAAAACAATTTCTTAAAAGGTAAGTAGAGGATAGGTCTGTATACCATAAGAAGTAAAAGACACCGTTTGTCATTATTAAATAAAACAAACAGTGTAGGACTTATAAGTGCATGTTCTACACATTTTAATAAGTTATTTCCTTCTATATTTTCCCATGTATGAAATAGGGTCAGGATGGATCCTTCCTGCTATTGTGGGTGGACTTGCAAGAGTTGGTATTAGTAAAGTTAATTATGGAGAAAAACTTTTTAGTGTAACAAGAGTTAAAAAATAACTAAATCTAAATTTTCAAGAAGTATGTAGACAAGAGATGGCATCAATAAATAAATTATTATTAATTGGAACAAACTCCTCAAGATGACTTGAGGAGTTTGTTCTTTAAATAAGATATGTGTAACAGAAAAGCTCCCCCTAACGCACCAGGGATTTTTTCTATTTTTCTAATGAATTATTTATCTTCTTCTTTTAGTTAGGCAAGGCAATTGTCATCTACTATATCTTCATTAAGCTCACCTTTAACTGTATTCCATCTGATAAATCTTTCATCGTGCACACTTACGATATAGAAATATCTAGTTTTGAATTTATTTATATATCTTTTTCTGCTATTTTATCTATTTCTAAATTTTAAAAATCTTCAATCAACCCTTTTTTAATGCCTTTTACTACTGCTCCTACTCGTGAATCTACATCTAACTTTCTAATAATAGAAGAAATATGATATTCTACTGTTCTTTTACTAATTGAAAGATCCATACTAATTTCATAATTCGTCTTATCTTTGGAAATTAAAAGAAGTATCTTTTGTTCCGCAGAAGTAAGGGTTTCAAAGTCCTTCGTGCTAATCTGGTTTTTAGAGAATAGTATATAGCCCATATTACTTTGACGGATAGCATTTGCTAAATCGAAAGCAGATCTTTCTTTTGTAATATACGCACTAGCTCCTGCTTTAAATGCTGCATTGTAGTATTCCTCGTGATCATAGCCTGATAAAATGACAACTTTTATTTCTGGAAATTTAGACAAAAGTTCTTTTGTTAACTCAATTCCGTTAAATTCTTTCATACGAACATCTGTAACGACTACATCAGGGGATGTAGTTGCTACAACTTCTATTAAAGACGAGGGATCACTGACTGTATCTATAATCTCAATGTCTTCTTCGCTTTCGAGTAATCTTCTGATTCCTAACATTACGAGTAAATGATCATCCACTAGTAGCGTACGTATACTCATTTTTATCCTCCCAGTCCAGTGGAATAGTAAATGTAACAAAAGTACCTTGTCCTTTATCAGAAGAAATTCTCATACTCCCATTTAATTCAGCAATTTGACGATGAATAGTTAGTAAACCAAGGTGGTTACCTTTACTAAAATCAAAGAAATTGTCTGGGACATCAAATCCTATGCCATCATCTTTTACGCTGCACTGGTAGAAACCATTCTCTTCTAAAATAAGAACCTTAATGTTTTTACCTTTTGAATGTTTAACAGCATTATTTAACAGCTCTTTTATTATTCGATAAACTTGTATTTCATGATTTTTAGAAATGATTTTGAACTCACAATTAAATTGAACATGAATTAAGATACTATAATTTAGTTCAAATTCTCGTTTTAAAGACTGTAAACTTGGCTCTAGACCCAAATCCTCCACGATGATAGGGTGGAGGTCATGACACATCTTTCGAATGTTATAAATCATTCCTTCAAGCTGATCATCCATTTCGTCTAGTAATGTTACTGAGAAATTCCTTTTTGTTTGCATTATTCTAACTTCATTCAATTGCAAAATAAGACTTTGAAGGATTTCATCGTGTAAGAAAATGGACAATCTTTTCCTCTCTTTTTCTAGAGACTGAATGACTTGGTGATTAAATTGGTTCCAGTTCTGAACTCTTGTCTTTGTTCGACGTATTTGTTTGTCATTAATATTGAGAATAGCTGCACTTGAAAGTATATCTGCTGATTCACATATTAGTTCTTTAAGCTCAATGAACTCTTTCCCTTGGAAGAGAGTATGGTTGTTTTTTTCACCTATAACAATAACACCTTGAACTAATTGGTTTATTGCGATTGGAAAACAGATTAAGTGATATTTTTCAAAATGCATATGTATGCTAGGGGTTTGATCTTCAACAAGAAGTATATCTTTTTCAAGTTTGTTTATTTCATTAAGAAAGTTAAATTGATTCATGGTTTGAAAAATGCCCGTCTCATGTAATGAATGATATATATTATTAGAATTCCACACAATGCATAAACCATTGATATCGAACTTCTGATGAATGACTTTTCCTATAATTTTTGCAAGATTTTTAGCATGTTTTTCTTTAGACAATGTTTGGAAAAGTTCAATTTCATTCAGGTCCGTGTTCTCTCTATTTTTTGTCTTCTTTTGTATAAAAGTGTTAATACCTATTTTATAAAGGAAAATAGATGCCCATGCAGATAAAAGGCCAACGCTACATATGACAAATAATTCTCTATTAGAAAGGTGCATAAATTGTTTAATTAAAATACTAAAAAGCAAAAAGTTAAGTATGTAATAAATCAATATATTAATCCACTTAGAAATTTCCAATTCAACTTCAATAATTTCATGCTTTACTAATAAGTAAGAAGTTGTCAGTGGGAAGACTATAATGCTGGGTAAACAATAGACAAAAGGTATTTGAGATTCTCCAAAAATCATTCCAGGTATTAAATTGAATAAAAAAAGTGGACCAAAGCTAAAAACAATTCCAAAGATCAAGATATATAACTGATTTCTTACTTTTAATGAATTAGTTTTTAGATGTAAAGAGATAAGAAAAATACAGCCCACAATACTAAAGAACAAGTTACCGATTAATAAAACTCTGTATATGTAAAAAAATTTAGAATGCTCTACATAACCAAGGTAATTGCAAATTAAGTACACTACAGATGACAGGGTTGAGAAAAGTAATGATGAAAAAATTATAATTTTCACATAATTAGGTTTAGTCGAAACTGGGAAGTGGGCGAAGAAACTTAGTAATAAGTAAGAGAGCATAAATACACTAATGATCTCTATAGTTTTAAAAACTGGTATATCCTGACTGGACAAAACAGAAGTAGAAATAGCAATACCAGAGACAGATGTTAATAAGAAGAAATTTTTTATCACGATGGATTTTTGTTTCTTAAAAAAGCTAAATAATCCGATGCTAAAAAATATCAAACTAATAACACTTGTTACATAAAAAGAATTTAAAGTTGCCGAATCCACAAATCTTCTAAAATCGCTTAGATATAAATAATAACCATTCGCCATAAAAATGATGATGTACAAAGTGCCTAAAGGCAAACAAATTAATAAATTATGCTTGTTCATGCTGTTGACTCCTTTGTAGAAATAAAGATTTGAAGTAGTTCATTTCTTTCTTTGAAAGCTTAAAATGTTCCTCTAAAAGCTTAAATGCCCTCATATAGTAAAACCTGGATAAGATATGACAATAATCGATAGAGCCAGATTGTTCTATGTATTCTCTTATCAACTGTCTTTTTAAAGGAGAGGTCATGATTTCTTCATCTTTTAACTTATGAAAGAATTCATCTTGTACTTCACAACTGTACTCATAAGCTTTTAAAAAAGGCAGATACGCTTTTAAATCTCGAAGATCACTTTTTTTGTCATTTAGCACGTCTGCAGCATCATTTCTCAATTGTCCAGCTATGCCTATATAATAAGTGATTTTTTTTAATATAAGTTGTGAAGGATCGATAGCTTGAGAAATTATCTCTGTTAATTTACCGGATTTTTGTTTAATCAGTTTAAAATACTCCTCTTCAGTAGGTATAACTCTTTTATTTATAGAGAAACGAAAGTGGAGGTCTTTCCATTCTCCACATCCTGAATCCATTATGAGGCTAAAGAGGCAATTGTCTTCATAAGAGTCTGATACAGGTCTGAGATAGAAGAAGCCTTTTGCCAGTAGATATTGAGAAATGAGTATAAGATATCGATCTTCATTTTGAAAGGTTGGAAGATTCGGATCATCAAGATCACATATATCATCTACTATGTCGGCAGATAAGAATATACATTCAATACCAAAAGCTTTTTCGAAATCTTCTTCTGTCATTTTTCTTCTTTTTAAAAAATAAGAGAGAGTAAGGTATAGTTCTCCCCATGAGAATCCTGAAAGTTCTTGGTTTAATAATTTTCCTCTTTTAGAGAGGTGCTTTAGAGCAAGAAGGTCTACTTCTGCTCTTCCACTTTGCTTATAGCTAGAAAGATGCTGGTTAATATGATCAATTAAATCGCTTCTAAACCCATTCATTTCCAACCTCGTTTTCTAAAACTAAACTTCTTGCATATTCATTTAATACAACTTTTTCTTCAGGTGACAGGGCATTCAAAGATGGACATAACTCATAATTTTCAAAGGTAAGATTATTTTTTTTCATCTCCATTAAAAAATTCCATAGTGTTTTAGTCATAAGAAAAACCCTCTTTCTAGAAAATGGTTATTAAACTACTATAAGTAAAAATGTACATTAGAACTATTTATTTTTCAATACTATACTTTTATGTATTTTTTTGCATATGCGGAAATTCACAAAATCTTATTGCGGTATATACGGATTCTTTATAAAAAAGCGTCTGGTAAATTAAATGTATAAGACATAGCGTCTTAATAAAAACTTTCTGGGGGAATGAAAAATGAAT